>NZ_JTJR01000035.1 GCF_001678475.1 Gallibacterium genomosp. 3
AGAAATTAACTTAAATTCCATTTAGATTATTTTTTATACTTTTTTTGGGAGGGGGGGGGGGGGAATTTAAAGAAAGCTAAATTTTTAGCTATATTTTATTATTAATTAAGATAAAAAATAATTATATAGTTAAAAAAATAAATGATAGACAACATACTTCTTTTTGGTTATTACAATAAAAAATTATAAAAATCAATACATTAAAAAAAATATATTTATTAATATATTATAGGATATATTTTTATCTGACGAGTGATAACATATCTACTTATACCTTTGAAAGAGATGTTGGGCATTTTGTAAAGAGATAACTTGATACAAGGTGAATCAATATAGAATTATCCCACCCCATTTTGGAAAAATTATTATGAATCATCTCTGACACCTCCGCATCTCCTCTAGCTCATCTTCGAACTTGAAGATAGGAACCATTTTGTGAACTGGTAAGGTCAGCGATTTTTGGTGAGCTTTTATTGATTAGTCAATATTTATTATCATTTTAGTCAATTAAGATTAGCTATTTTTGAACTATTCTTTCTCGCTAAAACCTACTGAATACTAGTTAAGTGCAGAATGATCGCTCCTCTTCATTATATAAAGAGGAGCGATAGGGAGATGTTAAATTATTCTACAGTAACCGCTTTCGCTAAGTTTCTTGGTTGGTCAACGTCAGTACCCTTAATAATTGCCACATAATAAGACAATAATTGCATTGGTACCGTGTAGAAAATTGGTGCGATTAACGCATTCACTTTCGGCATAGTGATAATCTTCATATTATCGCTATCTTTAAAGCCCGCTTCCGCATCAGCAAAGACATATAATTGACCGCCACGAGCGCGTACTTCCTCGATATTCGATTTTACTTTTTCCAATAATTCATTATTTGGTGCAACTACAATCACAGGCATATCTGCATCAATTAACGCAAGAGGTCCATGTTTTAATTCACCTGCGGCATAAGCCTCAGCATGAATATAAGAAATCTCTTTTAATTTCAATGCTGCTTCCATTGCGATTGGATAAAATTCTCCACGACCTAAGAATAACGCATTATGTTTTTCAGCAAAGTCTTCCGCTAATTTTTCAATTTGCTTATCGAAAACAAGGGCTTTTTCAATATCAGTTGGAATACTATTTAACGCGTGAACAATTTCACGTTCTTTTTCTGCTGAAATACTGCCATTTAATTTACCAATCGCCACAACAAGCATTAACATAGAAACTAATTGAGTAGTAAAGGCTTTGGTTGAGGCAACCCCAATTTCCACACCAGCACGAGTCATAAAGGCTAAATCAGATTCACGCACTAAAGATGAACCAGCAACATTACAAATGGTCATTGCTGCCATATAACCTTTTTCTTTAGCTAAACGTAAAGCGGCTAATGTATCAGCAGTTTCGCCTGATTGTGATAACGTGAGCAATAAGCTATTTGGACGAGTAACAAATTTACGATAACGGAATTCAGAAGCAATTTCCACATCACAACTTACTCCAGCTAAAGCTTCAAACCAATAACGTGCGACCATACCTGAATTATAAGAAGTACCACAAGCTACGATTTGCACGTGTTTTACATTTTCTAAAATGCTTTTTGCTTTGCTACCAATACTTTCCACAATCACACTATCATGAGCGATACGTCCTTCTAATGTATTGATAATTGCGGTTGGTTGTTCAAAAATTTCTTTTTGCATAAAGTGACGGAATTGTCCTTTATCCGCAGCATCTTGTTCTAAGTTAGATTCAGAAATTGTGCGTTCAACTTGTTCACCAAGACGGTTATAAATCGTAACTTGACGGCGGGTAATTTCAGCAACATCACCTTCTTCTAAGAAACTAAAACGGCGAGTAACGCTTAATAACGCAAGTTGGTCAGAGGCTAAAAAGTTTTCACCTACGCCATAACCAATCACTAACGGGCTACCAGAACGTGCTGCAATTAAATGTTCTGGTTGTTGACAGTGCATCACCACCATACCATACGCACCAGTTAATTGTTTAACTGCTTGTTGTACGGCACGTAATAAATCTTGGCAAGATTGGAATTCCCAATGTACTAAATGGGCGATAACTTCGGTATCAGTTTGAGAAACAAATTGATAACCGCGTTGTTGTAACTCCACTTTCAATTCTTGATAGTTTTCGATAATTCCATTATGCACAACAGCAATATCGCCTGACATATGTGGGTGTGCATTGGTTTCTGATGGTTCGCCGTGGGTTGCCCAACGAGTATGTGCAATCCCTGTACCACCGATTAGCGGTTGTTTTTCTACCGCTTCATCTAAGGCTTTTACCTTACCAACGCGGCGAACACGTTGTAAATTGTGTTGGCTATCAACGACTGCCACACCAGCAGAGTCATAACCACGATACTCTAAACGATGTAAACCTTGAATTAAGATTTCAGCGACATCACGTTGTGCGACTGCACCAACAATTCCACACATAATTTTTTCCTTTAGTTTCTAATCAAATATACTATCTCTATTTTTTGCGTTTGATGTATCCCATTTTGAAATATCACCCTTAAAATGGCTATTCCAAAACATTGAGTGCATAGTTTTTACATTTGATACATCCCAGTTTGAAATATCCTGATTGAAGCAACTAGTCCCAAACATACATGACATATCTTTTACATTAGATACATCCCATTTTGATATATCACCATTAAAATCACTACTAAAAAACATTGAATGCATATTTTCTACTTTTGAAACATCCCATTTTGATATATCGCCTTGAAAGCTACTACCACAAAACATCCATGTCATATATTTTACATTGGATACATTCCATTTAGAAATATCGCCATTAAATTTAGAGCATGAAAATAATCCTGACATATCTGTAATCTCAGAAACATCAATAAAGTTTAGATCACAATTATCACCAAGATTAAGAACAGCTCTTTCTATTATATCTATTAGATCTTTTGTAGTTTTTGGTTTTATATTTGTTATTTTATTTCTTTTACTTTTTTCTTTATTATTTTTATAAAAAATATTTTCTGGATAGAAGGTATTTTCAACACTCCAATTGGATATATACTCTTTATCACTACTGAGATTAAATAGCTTACAAACATCCTCATAAGACAATCCCCAATCTGATATATCACCTTTAAATTTACTTCGATATAGCATATATCTCATATTTTTTACATTTGAGATATTCCATTTTGAAATATCACCATTAAATGGGCTTCCTTGAAACATACTTCGCATATTTTTTACATTTGAGATATTCCATTTTGAAATATCATTATTAAATTTGCTACCAGCAAACATATATAACATATTTGTAACCTTTGATACGTCCCAGTTTGAAATATCTCCATTAAAAACACTACCGCAAAACATATAGCTCATATTTGTTACTTTTGAAACATTCCATTTTGAAATATCTCCATTGAAATTACTGTCATAAAATAATTTCGACATATTTCTAATATTTGAAACATCTATAAAATTGAGATCACACTCTTCACCTTTTTCATCGATTGTTCTTAAAATAAGTTCTTTTAATTCATTGTATGTTTTGACTTTTACCATTGTGATCCCCTTTAATATAATATTTTCAGTAAGCATTATATTCTTTAATATAATAAAGAATTAATTATTCAGCAGAAGCAATTAATACTTCCACACCCAGTTTTTCAATTTGTTGCTTAATGTGAGGATCAATCCGATCATCTGTAATCAAATAATGAATTTGTTGCCAAGTGAGTTCTAAATTCGGCATTTTGCGACCAATTTTTTGTGATTCAACCATCACAATTACTTCACGCGAAACCTCTGCCATCACTCGGCTTAAACCAACTAACTCATTAAACGTTGTGGTGCCACGTTGTAAATCGATACCATCTGCACCAATAAATAGCTGATCAAAATCGTAAGAACGTAAAACTTGTTCCGCAACTTTACCTTGAAATGAATCTGAAAAAGAATCCCAAGTGCCACCAGTCATTAATAAAGTTGGTTCATTTTCTAATTGACGTAATTCTGCTGCGACGGTGAGTGAATTAGTCATCACAACCAATCCTTGCTTTTTATTTAATTGACTGATTAACGCAGAGGTAGTGCTACCCGTATCAATAATAATTCGATTATGATCTTGAATTTGTGCCGCAGCGAGTTTTGCAATTTCTAATTTTTGTGGAGAAAGCGCTTCATTATCTTCCTCATCCAATACTTCGGTAGGAATTAAAATCGCTCCACCATAACGGCGAAGTAATAAACCATTTTGTTCTAATGCGGACAAATCCTTACGAATCGTAACTTCTGAGGTTTCAAATTGGGTAACTAACTGTTCTACAGTAACTTCACCTTGTTCTTCTAGGCATTTTAAGATGGCATGACGGCGTTGTTTGGTGTTTCTTTTATTCATTATATTTCGATTTCACCCCTTTAAACTTCGAAACGAAATATAGCAAAGATGAAACGAAATTGCAATTATCGTTTTACGGCATCTCTGGCATCTACTCTAGCCCCTCTTCAAATCTGAATAGGGGAACCTCTCGGTGAAAAAGCTTCATCAGTAATTTTTGGTTAGCCTGTATTAAACATTTTGGTTAATCAGTATTTATTATTTTAGCTAATCAAAATTACGTATTCTTAACGCATTTACTCTTACAAAAATGTACTAAATACTAGTCAAGTGCTGGATGATTGCCCTTCTTCATTATATGAAGAGATACGAGGAGGAGATGCAAAGATAATAGCCAATGTATATAACTTATAGTAAAAAGCTATTTGCCTTATCAACAAATTTCTCCTATTAATATCCGGTTGAAATAAATTTAATAAAGGCAAAAACTATGAATATTCAACAAGTGATTAAACAAAATCATCTTGAACTATTGTTCCAACAAGGTGTATTTGGGATTGAAAAAGAGAGTCAACGTATTACTGCCGATGGAAAAATTGTAACAACACCGCACCCTGCGGTGTTTGGTAACCGTTCTTATCATCCTTATATTCAAACCGATTTTGCAGAAAGCCAGCTAGAGTTAATTACGCCGCCACAAAAAAGTGTGAAAGAGAGCTATCGTTGGTTATCAGCGATTCACGAAGTGGTATTACGGGCATTACCAGAAAATGAATATATCTCCCCGTTTAGTATGCCTTTGATTTTACCAGCGGAAAGTGAAATCAAAGTCGCTCAATTAGATAATCGTGAAGATGTGGCTTATCGTGAACACTTGGTTGAAAGCTATGGCAAATATAAGCAGATGATCAGCGGTATCCACTATAATTTCCAACTAGCTGATGAATTTATTGCGAAGGTATTTAGCTTACAAACAAATTACCAAGATCCAATTGCTTTTCGTAATGATCTCTATTTAAAACTAGGGAAAAACTTCTTACGTTATCAATGGATTTTAGTTTATCTGTTTTCAGCTTCACCAAGTGTAGAACCGGCATTTTTTAATCGTGGACAAACACAACCTACCGATTTTGTACGGAGTTTGCGTTCTAGTCATTATGGCTATGTCAATCATAGCGAGATTAAGGTGTCGTATGAGAGCTTACAAGATTACGTAGATACCTTAGAACACTGGGTGAATAATGGGAAACTGATCGCTGAAAAAGAATTCTATTCAAATATCCGTTTCCGTGGTGCGAAAAAGCATGTACGGGAATTACTCACCAAAGGGATTCGTTACTTAGAATTTAGATTGTTTGATCTGAACCCATTTGCTGAATATGGCATTACCTTAGAAGACGCCGAGTTTATACACTACTTTGTGTTATTAATGGTGTGGCTAGAAAACACAGCAGACCAAGCAGAAATTGAGCTAGGTAAACAACGATTAGCAGATATTGCAATGGAACACCCATTAACGATTACAGCTTACCAACAAGAAGGCAGCGCTATTTTGGCAGAACTTGAAAAAATGGCAGTGGCGTTAAATGCGCCAGCTGAGATCGTTGCTGTAATCAAGGCAAAACAGCGTCAAATGTTAGCCCCAGAAACCACAATTTGTGGACGTTTAGTGCAACAAATGCAGCAAGCAACAGATTATCACCAATTAGGTGCAGCGTGGGCAAAACAGTATAAAGCGCACGCCACAGAACGTTATTATGCATTGAGTGCCTTTGATAATATGGAGCTATCAACTCAAGCATTAATGGTGGATTTAATCCAACAAGGGATCAAGGTTGAAATTCTAGATGAAAATGATCAATTCCTCTGTTTGCAACATGGCGATCATATTGAATATGTGAAAAATGGGAATATGACCGCAAAAGACAGCTATATTTCTCCTTTAATTATGGAAAATAAAGTTGTCACTAAAAAAGTATTAGCAAAAGGTGGCTTTAATGTGCCGCAAAGCCTTGAGTTTAGAAAAGTGGAAGATGCTGTTGCAGCCTATCCACTATTTGAACATCGTGCAGTAGTAATTAAACCAAAATCAACCAATTTTGGATTGGGCATTACGATTTTTAAACAAGGTGTTGAAAATATTGATGATTTCCACCAAGCGATTGAGATTGCTTTCCGTGAAGATAAGGAAGTAATGGTTGAAGATTATTTAGTTGGGACTGAATACCGTTTCTTTGTATTGAACGATCAAACCTTAGCGGTGTTGTTACGCGAACCAGCTAATGTGATTGGCGATGGTGAACATTCAGTAGCTGAATTAGTTGCGGCGAAAAATCAACACCCATTACGTGGCGATGGTAGCCGTACCCCATTAAAGAAAATTGCCTTAGGTGATATTGAAAAATTGCAGTTAAAAGAACAAGGCTTAACCATAGATTCAATTCCAGAACAAGGACGCAAGGTGCAATTACGTGCTAACTCAAATATTAGTACGGGTGGCGATTCAATTGATATGACTGATCTAATGCATCCTAGTTATAAAGAAGTGGCTGTACAGATCACTAAAGCAATGGGGGCTGCGGTATGTGGCGTGGATCTGATTGTGCCAGATTACACAAAACCAGCAGAACCTAAATTAAGTTCATGGGGTGTGATCGAAGCTAATTTTAATCCAATGATGATGATGCACATTTTCCCCTATCAAGGGACTTCAAGACGCGTCACAAAAAATGTGATTAAGATGTTATTTCCAGAGTTGTTTTAAGCGAGCATTAGGAATTGGGCATCAAGGCAAGATTGCAGCTTGGTCTTAATTTAGTGATAAATTTAATAAATGCTAATTAGAACAACAATAGCTACATAATATTAAATAGACTTTATTATCAAGCTGAAAGCCCACAATTAAGTGGGCTTTGTTATAAGTGATATACACGAAATAAAATATTTTATATAACCCTTAAGTTATAATTATATGCTATGATTTATCAATTAAAGGTTATAATTTTTTCATGTTTGAGTTACTTTTTCACCTTAAAGCGATGGAAGAAATTAAAGCGCTATCGCCAGTAATGCAAGTTAAAACATTGAATGCACTTGATAAACTTGAAGAAAGGGGAAATTAATTGCGTTATCCACATACTCGCATTATTAAAGATGGTTTATTTGAATTGCGAGCAAGAAGTAAAGATATATCAAGGACATTTTTTGCTTTTGCTATGGAGAAGAAAATTTATATCTTGCGTACTTTTGTGAAGAAATCACAAAAAACACCAGTAGCAGAGATTGAACTCGCTTTTAAACGATTGGGAGAAATGACTGATGAAAGTACAAGCCGTTAGTTATAAAACTGTAAAAGAGACTTTGTTAAAAAACAAAGAAACTAAAGCACTTTATATTCAAGAGAAACGTATTGAAGAGTTACAAACTTTACTTGTAGAGTTACGCCAAAAAGCAGGTTTGACTGTATCAGAAGTTGCGGCAAGAATGGGAGTAAGCCAACCGGCAGTAAGTAAATTATAAAAAAATGCTAGCCGTGCATCTTTTATAACATTGCAACGTTACGCACAGGCTTGTGGCGCTGAGTTACATATAGGGGCAAAATTATAATATTTCATATTCTGCGAACTGTGATAACAATCATCATTGTTGCCCTCTCACACTTGCAAAAAATCTTATTAGAATGAGGATTAGTAAGTATGTGAGGGATGAATAAAATGGAGTCGCCCTTTAGGGCGAAACCTAAATAACCTTTAACAGAAAAATGCGCTAACAAAATCTAAAATTAGACTCACTTAATATTAACGGTAACACCAAGCCAAAACCCGCCTTGCAAAGGCTTTCCATAACACAAATACTCCACAAAGCGCTAAAAATAGTAATGAATCAATGTTATAGGCTTTTAGCGACAGGTAATAATGAATTGCTGCTAAGATAACGACCAATAAGGCTAATTGATGTAGCGAAAACCAACGTTTACCTAATCTTCTTTTGATATAAGGAGTTGAAGATAAGGCAATCGAAACCAATAGAATCACTGCAATAAAGCCAATTTGTAGATAAGTTCTACTCACGATTTCGCTAATAAAAAGTTGGAAATCAAAACCTAGTTCTAACGCAAGGTAACCAATAATGTGCAACGATAACCAAAATAATGCCCATAGCCCTAAACTGCGGTGTAGTGGGAGTAATATTGGTTGTCGTAAGCTCTGCGTAATAATCCTAAAACTAAATAAGATTAATAAAAATAATAGAGCGGTATAGCCTAGAAAATGAATAATCTCTTTAATTGGATCAGTACCAAAGCTACTTACCAAGTCAAAATTGATCGCATAGATAAGCCAAAGGAGAGGAATAACCCCTCCCAAATGAATAAGATAACGCAAAATTTTAAATAACATCTTAGTAATTCTTGCTTAAATCCAGGTGAGAATATAAGTGAGCAACTTGTTCTTCATAACCATTAAACATTAATGTTGGCTGTCTTTTAATATCAAATAATCCACCAGCTCCAATTACACGTTCAGAGGCTTGCGACCAACGAGGATGATCTACTTTTGGATTCACATTGGCATAAAAACCATATTCATGTGGAGCAAGTTTTACCCAAGTGGTTAATGGGCGAGTTTCACTTAAGGTAATCTTGACAATGGATTTAATACTCTTAAACCCGTATTTCCAAGGCACAACTAAGCGAATCGGTGCGCCACTTTGTGGTGCTAAAGTTTTACCATATAGCCCGACAGACATCAGTGTTAGTGGATTCATTGCTTCTTCAATCGTCAATCCCTCGATATAAGGGTAATCAATATTACCACCGAAGAAAGGATTTTTTTGCCCTGGCATCTGCTCTGGATCATACAGTGTTTCAAAGACAACATATTTTGCTTTACTAGTAGGAGCAACAGTTTTTAATAAAGAGGAAAGTGGAAAACCAATCCAAGGAATAACCATTGACCAAGCCTCGACACAACGGAAACGGTAGATTCGCTCTTCTAATGGAAATTTAGTGAGTAGATCTTGGTGATCTAAGATAAGTGGTTTCTCAACTTCACCGCCAATTTCTAATTGCCAAGGATTGTTTTTAAAATCTTTTGCGTAGTGTGCAGGCGAGCCTTTTTCAACACCAAATTCATAAAAATTATTATAACCAATCACTTTTTCTTCAGGTGTTAATGGCAATGTATTTTCTGCTTGGGCGGAAAAATCTAATGCGATACGGCGATCGATTTTCTCTTCTGCATAACTTAGTTTAGGCAGTAATGGCGTAATACTTGCCGACCCTAATAAAGCAATCAACTGTCGGCGTTTTTTAAAAATATGTTCAGGGGTAACATCGTGTTCAGTGAGTTTCATATACTATCCTTAATAATAAATAAAAGTAATTAATGAACCGATATTCAGATTGGCATTTTTAATAGAAGTTCCTGATGAATTGGAAAAGTTTATAGATTGCTGTAATAGGTAAGATAAAAGGGAATTTATTGCTCATCAGAAAAACGCTATACTACCAACACTTTTATGTAACCACTGAGGTGGAACTTGACCACAACAATTTCAGAAGTTTTTACGTTAGAACCACAAGATAATGCACGATTGCAATCACTTTGTGGACCATTTGATGAACATATCTCATTAATTGAAAAGCAGTTTAACCTGATTATCTCTCGCCGTAATTTTACGTTTACCTTAGAGTCAGCCGATGAAGAAAGTAAACCTCATCACGCACAGTTGTTGAAAAATGTGGCAAAGCTCATTCAACGTTTATATGTCGAAACGGCAATGGTGAAAGGCAAAGTGAATGAACTTGATCTTGAGCAAATTCATTTAGCAATCCAAGAAAGCCGAATGTTGCTGCAACAGGTTGATACCGTTGAGGATGATGAAGCTAAAGTCTTTAGTACCACGATCAAAACTAAGCGTGGTGTGATCAAACCACGTGGCAAAAATCAGATCCAATATTTACATAATATTTTACGTCATGATATTAGTTTTGGGATTGGACCTGCGGGAACTGGGAAAACCTTTTTAGCGGTGGCTGCGGCAGTTGAAGCACTAGAAAAACAGCAAGTACGCCGTTTATTATTAACTCGTCCAGCGGTGGAAGCAGGGGAAAAATTAGGTTTCTTACCTGGTGATTTAGCCCAAAAAATCGATCCTTATTTACGTCCATTATATGATGCACTGTTTGAAATGTTGGGCTTTGAAAAAGTACAAAAACTGATGGAGCGTAATGTGATTGAGATTGCACCTCTAGCCTATATGCGTGGGCGTACATTAAATGATGCCTTTATTATTTTAGACGAAAGCCAAAATACCACTATTGAACAAATGAAAATGTTTTTAACACGGATTGGCTTTAATTCTAAGGCAGTGATTACGGGGGATATTACGCAAGTTGATTTACCTCGTGGGCAAAAATCTGGATTACGCCATGCGATTGATGTTTTAGGGGATGTTGAAGAATTAAGTTTTAACTATTTTAAGAGCGAAGATATTGTTCGGCATCCAGTGGTGGCGAAAGTGGTGCAAGCCTATGAAAAATGGGAAGCAGAAGATGAAATTCGCCGTAAAGAAGCTGCTGAACAACGCCGTTTAGCCAAATTAGAGGGACAAAAAGATGACGCATAAACCAGATGTCATTGTTGATTTACAAATTGTGTCAGAGGATCAATCCAATTTACCTTCATTAGAGAAGTTTATCTATTGGGCGACTCAAGCGGTACGCCCTGAACAAGAGAATGTCGAATTGACTATTCGGATCGTTGATGAAGCGGAAAGTCACCATCTTAACTTTACTTATCGCGGAAAAGATCGCCCAACCAATGTGTTATCGTTTCCTTTTGAAGTGCCAGAGGGAATTGAGTTGCCTTTATTGGGGGATTTAGTCATTTGTCGTCAAGTGGTAGAGAAAGAAGCAGCAGAACAGCAAATTTCACTAGAAGCCCATTATGCACATTTAACTGTACACGGCTGCTTACATTTATTGGGGTATGATCATATTGAAGATGATGAAGCAGAAGAAATGGAGAGCCTAGAAACAGAGATTATGCTAGGAATGGGTTATCAAGATCCTTATTTGAGCGAAAAGATCTAGGCTATTGCTAATTTTATGCACGACACCTCCTCTAATTTCTCTCGTCAAGTGGTGATCTTAACTGGCAATCAAGCTTGGCGAGAGCAGCAATATCAACAAATTATTCAACATTATCCTACACAATCAATTCTGTGTTGTGCTTCTCGTCCCCCAGCAATATTGCATCAGCAGTTACAATTTTTTCCCTTTAACAATAGTCGTAATGTATTGGGGCAGGAGTTTTCATTAGCGATTTTTGATGCCACAGAGGGCGAACATTTAGCATTTCATCTTGATACCCTCACCATTCTTGCTGCGACTTTAAAAGCGGGCGGATGTCTTTTTCTGTTGTTACCAAACTGGCAAACCTTAACAACGACGCCAGATCAAGATTCATTACGTTGGAATAGTGCAGATACAGCAACAACCACACCACAGTTTATCGCGTGGTTAAAGCAGAAAATCGATCAATATGATTTAAAGATTTATTCTGCGGAGCAGCCGTTAATTGATTATCCTAAAATCCAAACTGATGAATGGCAATTACCCAGATTGGCACTGCAAGAACAGCAACAATGCCTACACCAACTGTTACAACCGCAAGTAGATATCTATTTGCTGATGGCAGGGAGAGGGCGAGGAAAATCGGCATTAGCGGGACAATTTATTCAACAGCTTATCACTCGACAGCAGCGAGTATTAGTAACAGCTGCAAATCAGCAAGCTATCACAACGTTAAAACATTTTGCTGCACCACAACACATTGAATTTATTGCGCCAGATGCATTAAACCAACAATTAGCCCAAGCCACGATTAAAGAGTATGATTGGCTGATTGTCGATGAAGCAGCAATGTTGCCTTTATCTTTATTACAGCGTTTTTGTAAGGTATTCCCGAAAGTATTATTGGCAACAACCAGTGAGGGGTATGAGGGAACAGGGCAAGGATTTCGCTTGAAATTAGAACAGCAACTTGATCGTTGTTACCATTATTTAACCTTAACGATTCCATTGCGTTGGCCAATGGGTGATAGATTAGAATGTTGGGTGAATGATATTGCGTTATTAGTGCCACAGCTGCAATCAAAGATCCCCTATCAACCGACCAATGATTATCAATTTCTCGTCACTGATTATCTTCCTATCAGTGAACAGTTAATTGCCTTGTATCAACTATTATCTTTAGCGCACTATCGGACTTCTCCCACAGACTTTCGCCGTTTACTAGACGGAAATCAGCAACGTTTTATTTGGTGTGAAGTCGCACAGCAGCCAGTTGGCGTAGTTTGGGGATTAATTGAAGGCGGGATTGAAAATATTGAATTAATAGAAGGTATTTGCCAAGGGTACCGTCGTCCTAAAGGTAATCTGGTGGCTCAAGCCTTAGCTTTTCAATTAAATCAGCGAGCGGCAGTGCAGTTACGTTCATTACGTATTTCAAGAATTGCGGTTGCACCGCAATGGCAACATCATGGTATTGGTACTGCATTAATCCAGCAGTTACAGCAACGTTATCGCCATCAACAAGATTTTTTGTCAGTGAGCTTTGGTTATAGCAAAGAATTATTGGCATTTTGGCAACGGGTTGGTTTCCAAGTCGTAGGATTAAGCCAAGGCACAGAAGCGAGTAGTGGTAATTATAGCGTGATGATGGTTTATCCATTGTCGGAAGCTGGTGATCTGTTCTGTCAACAAGCGATGCGGAAATTTGGGCGAGATCTTCCACTTATGGTACATCCGTTGTGTGTTGAATTAAGCGGACAATTAGGTTTATCTCTCGATATTGATTGGCAATTAACGGCAGATGATAGGCAGAGTTTATCTGATTTTGTTACGCATCAACGCACAGTGGTGGTAAGTTATCCTGCTTTACGCCGTTTGTTATATCACTACCCAGATTCGAATTTACAACAACAGCTTAAGTTTTTGATTCAACCTTTTCAACGCAATCAGAAACAGCGTTTGATAGCGTTTAAGCAGCAGCTTGCTAATTTTTTACAAAAAAATTAGAAAAAAATTAACTGTTAGATTAAACTCAAAACCTAGTTAATAAATTTATCTTTGAAATTTATTAAAAAATTAAAATCTATAATTTCATTAAATTTTAGAATTTAATCTTTATATTGTTTTGTAATAAAGCAAAATAAACGAATTTTTAGCATAAAATTCTATTGACTAGTTTTGGGCTTTTCGGCAAAATCAAACTCGTTTTTGATTTACAAGGTTTTAAATAGATGATTCATTCAATTTCTTTATCTCTGCTTCTCCTCCTCGCAAATAGATAATTTGTGCGGTAGGTCGTGGATAAAGAAAAGTTAATCAAAGCAAACACACACATCAGCCCGCACACAAGCGGGCTTTTTTTTTAATTAACAAATAATCGTAATAGCGGAGTGGCGTATGAGTAATCGCGTAATTATTTTTGATACAACATTAAGAGATGGTGAACAGGCATTAAGAGCAAGTTTAACGGTAAAAGAGAAATTACAAATTGCACTTGCGCTAGAACGTTTAGGTGTTGATGTAATGGAAGTAGGATTCCCTGTTTCTTCTGAAGGCGATTTTAATTCCGTACAAACAATTGCAAAAGCGATTAAAAATAGCCGTGTTTGTGCGTTATCACGTGCAGTAGCAAAAGATATTGATGCGGCTTATGAAGCATTAAAAGTTGCGGAAGCCTATCGTATTCATACTTTTATTGCGACCTCTGCATTACACGTAGAAGCAAAATTAAAACGTTCTTTTGATGATGTGGTGGAAATGGCAGTTGCTGCAGTGAAACGTGCAAGAGGTTATACCGATGATGTAGAGTTCTCTTGTGAAGATGCGGGGCGTACTGGAGTAGATAATATTTGCCGTATTGTGGAAGCAGCAATTAATGCAGGAGCAACCACAATTAACATTCCTGATACTGTGGGTTACACCTTACCAATGCAATTCGGTAGCATTATTGAAAATGTGATGAATCGTGTACCTAATATCGACAAAGCAGTGGTTTCTGTACACTGTCATAATGACTTGGGTATGGCAACAGCGAACTCATTAACCGCAGTACAGTATGGTGCAAGACAAATTGAATGTACGATTAATGGTATCGGTGAACGAGCAGGAAATACTGCGTTAGAAGAAGTCGTGATGGCAATTCATACTCGTAAAGATTTAATGGATGTAACAACTAACATTAATACTCAAGAGATCTATCGTGTTAGCCAAATGGTTAGCCAACTTTGCAATATGCCAATTCAACCAAATAAAGCGATTGTTGGCTCGAATGCCTTTGCTCACTCATCAGGTATTCACCAAGATGGCGTGTTAAAAAATGCTAATACTTATGAAATTTTGTCGCCAGAAAGTATTGGCTTGAAGAAAGAAAAATTAAATCTTACTGCCCGTTCTGGTCGTGCAGCAGTCAAAAATCATATGGCGGATATGGGCTATACTGAACAAGATTATGATCTTGATAAATTATATGAAGCATTTTTGAAATTAGCCGATAAAAAAGGGCAAGTTTTCGATTATGATTTAGAATCGTTGGCATTTATCGATATGCAGCAAGGTGAGGAAGATCGTTTAAGTTTAACTAAGATTTCTGCTCACTCAGTCAGTGATTTCCCAGCAACTTCGTTTGTCGAATTAATGTTAGATGGTAAGAAATTAAGCACTGTTTCTACTGGCGGAAATGGACCAGTTGATGCAACGTATAATGCGATTTTATCGTTAACTGGTATGGAAATTACTATGTTACATTATAACTTAGCAGCGAAAGGCGAAGGTGCGGAAGCACTAGGACAAGTGGATATCGTGGTTGAATATCAAGGACGTAAATTCCACGGCGTTGGTTTAGCAACCGATATTATTGAAGCCTCAGCATTAGCATTAATTCATGCGATTAATGCCATTTATCGTTCACAAAAAGTTTCAGAAATTAAAAAACATACGGAGAAACACTAATGCAAACTCACAACATTGCCGTATTGGCAGGAGATGGAATCGGGCCTGAAGTAATGGCAGAAGCGTTAAAAGTATTAAACGCAGTAGAGAAAAAATTTAACTTCAAATTGAATTATCAACATTATGATGTTGGTGGAATTGGTATTGATAACCACGGTAAGGCTTTACCAGAAGTTACCTTAAAAGGCTGTGAAGCAGCGGAAGCGATTTTATTTGGTTCAGTAGGCGGCCCAAAATGGGAACATTTACCCGCCAATGAACAACCAGAACGTGGTGCATTATTACCATTACGTAAACACTTTGCGCTATTTTGTAATTTACGACCAGCAACTTTATACAAAGGATTAGAAAAATTCTGTCCATTGCGTGCTGATATTGCTGCGAAAGGCTTTGATATTGTTGTTGTACGTGAATTGACTGGCGGAATTTATTTTGGTCAACCAAAAGGGCGCGAAGGCGAAGGAAAAATGGAAAAAGCGTTTGATACAGAAGTGTATCACCGTTTTGAAATTGAACGTATTGCACGTATTGCCTTTGAAGCGGCACGTAAACGCCGTAAAAAAGTTACTTCTGTGGATAAAGCGAATGTGTTAATTAGCTCTGTATTATGGCGTGAAGTTGTCGTTGAAGTTGCTAAAGAGTATCCAGATGTCACCTTAGAACATATCTATATTGATAATGCGACTATGCAATTAATTAAACAGCCAGAACATTATGATGTGTTGCTTTGTTCAAATATCTTTGGCGATATTATTTCTGATGAATGTGCAATGATTACTGGCTCAATGGGAATGTTGCCATCAGCAAGTATGAATGAACAAGGCTTCGGACTTTATGAACCAGCTGGCGGTTCAGCACCAGATATTGCAGGAAAAGGAATTGCTAACCCAATTGCCCAAATTCTTTCTGCAGCAATGATGTTACGTTATAGCTTCCAGTTAGAAGAGGCAGCACAAGCGATTGAAAATGCAGTAAAACAAGTGTTGGCAGAAGGCTATCGCACTGCGGATTTAGCTGATCAATCAGCACCAGTTTCTACCTCTGAAATGGGTGATTTAATTGCTGCACGGATTTAATCCATCGCAGTAGTGTAGTAAATAATAAAAGATAAACGAGTGATTATTATGGGCAAAACATTATACGAAAAATTATTTGACGCTCATGTCGTGTATGAAGCGGAAGGTGAAACGCCAATTCTTTATATTAATCGTCATTTAATGCATGAAGTAACCTCACCACAAGCCTTTGATGGCTTGCGTGTTGCAGGGAGAAAAGTACGTCAGCCGAGTAAAACATTTGCGACTATGGATCATAGTATTTCTACCCAGAGTCGTGATCCTGCTGCTTGTGGGGAGCAAGCAAGAATCCAAGTGTTAGAGTTAGATAAAAACTGCCATGCAAACAATATTTCGCTTTATGACCTCAATAATAAAAAACAAGGAATTGTTCATGTTGTTGGGCCAGAACAGGGATTAACTTTACCGGGAATGACAATCGTATGTGGTGATTCACATACTGCAACACACGGTGCTTTCGGGGCATTAGCGTTCGGCATTGGTACATCTGAAGTTGAACACGTTTTAGCTACACAAACCTTAAAACAAGCTCGTGCGAAGAAAATGAAGATCGAAGTACGAGGCAAAGTTGCGGAAGGGATTACCGCAAAAGATATTATCTTAGCCATTATTGGAAAAACTACTATGGCGGGCGGAACTGGTCATGTGGTGGAATTTTGTGGTCAAGCGATTGAAGATCTTTCGATGGAAGGTCGAATGACAGTATGTAATATGGCGATTGAATTAGGCGCAAAAGCAGGATTGGTTGCACCAGATCAAACCACATTTGACTATTTGAAAGGTCGTCCGTATGCACCAAAAGGTGAAGAGTGGGATAAAGCCGTTGAATATTGGAAAACCTTAAAAAGTGATCCGGATGCGGAATTTGATACTGTGGTGGTATTAGAAGCAAAAGATATTGCACCGCAAGTCACTTGGGGAACTAACCCAGGTCAAGTAATCGCAGTCGATCAAACTGTGCCAAAAGTAGAGGAAATTGCAGATCCGATAGAGAAACAATCTGCGGAAAAAGCCTTAGCTTATATGGGATTACAAGGCGGTGAACACTTAACTGATATTAAAGTGGATAAAGTTTTTATTGGTTCTTGTACTAATTCGCGCATTGAAGATTTACGTGCAGCCGCTGCTGTTGCTAAAGGCCGTAAAGTGGCTGCGGGTGTGCAAGCATTGGTTGTGCCGGGCTCAGGATTAGTAAAAGAACAAGCAGAAAAAGAAGGCTTAGATAAAATCTTTATTGAAGCTGGGTTTGAATGGCGTTTACCGGGTTGTTCAATGTGTTTAGCGATGAATGATGACCGTCTTGGGGAATGGGAACGTTGTGCCTCAACAAGTAACCGTAACTTTGAAAGCCGTCAAGGACGTAATGGTCGTACTCATTTAGTGAGTCCAGCAATGGCAGCAGCTGCGGCAGTATTTGGTAAATTCACCGATATTCGTGCAGTCGAATTATTAGGAGCATAATATGGCAGGATTTAAACAACATCGTGGCTTAGTCATTCCATTAGATATGGCAAATGTGGATACTGATGCCATTATTCCAAAACAATTTTTACAAGCAGTAACACGAGTTGGTTTTGGTAAACACTTATTTCATGAGTGGCGTTATCTTGACCCAGCAGGTACACAATTAAATCCAAAATTTGTATTAAATTTCCCACAATATCAAGGTGCAACAATTTTATTAGCTAGAGAAAATTTAGGTTGTGGTTCATCAAGAGAACACGCACCGTGGGCGTTAGCAGATTATGGTATTAAAGTGATGATAGCCCCAAGCTTTGCGGATATTTTTTACAGCAATAGCTTAAATAATCATCTATTACCAGTGAAATTAACTGAACAAGAGGTTGATGAGATCTTTACTTGGGTGAAAGCCAATGAGGGTAAACCGATTGATGTTGATCTTGAACAACAAACTGTCAAAGTTGGGGAAAAAATCTATCACTTTACGTTGGATCCATTCCGCCGTCATTGTTTATTAAATGGTTTAGATAATATTGGTTTAACCTTACAACATGAAGATGCAATTGCGGAATATGAGAAAAATATTCCGAGTTTCTTACGTTAATGGCATCTTTGCATCTCCCCTAGCCCCTCTTCAGGACTGAAGAGTGAAATCGTTTTGCAAAGAGGTAAGGTCTGTAATTTTTGGTGAGCTTTTATTAAACGTTTTGGTTAATCAATATTTATCATTTTAGATAGTTTAATTTGACTATTTTGACTAATCAATATTTATCATTTTGACCAATCGAGATTAGCTATTTTTGAGCTATTTCTTCTCGCCAAAATGTGCTGAATACTAGTCAAATACTCGATGATCGTTCCTCTTCATTAAATGAAAAGGAGTGAGGAGGAGATGCGAAGATACAAAAAAACCTGCTAGTAATAACTAGCAGGTCTTCTAAAAATCACCTAATTAAGCAATGAAATTAGTTTTTTGCTTTTGCAGCTGCTTTCACGATAGTTGCAAATGCTGGTGCTTTTAATGATGCACCACCGACTAACGCACCATCAATATCTGGCATTGCGAATAATTCTGCTGCATTCGCATCATTTACAGAACCACCGTATTGAAGAATAACTTGTTCTGCCACTTTTACGTCTTTCTTCGCAATATGGCTACGAATAAATGCGTGAACAGCTTGTGCTTGTGCTGGGGTTGCTGATTTACCAGTACCGATTGCCCAAATTGGCTCATATGCAATCACTGCACCAAGGAACGCTTCTGCGCCTAATGTATTTAATACTGCATCAATTTGTCTTGCGCACACTTCTTCAGTTTTACCAGCTTCATTTTCAGCTTCACTTTCACCAATACAAAGCACTGGCACTAAACCTTGCTCTTTTAATACTGCAAATTTTTGTGCGATAAATTCATCACTTTCGTGGTGATAAGCACGACGTTCTGAGTGACCGATAATGATATATTTTGCACCAAAATCTTTTAACATTGTGGCAGAAATATCACCAGTAAACGCACCTGATTGTTTAAGATCTACGTTTTGTGAACCTAATGCAATTTTACTGCCTACTAATGCAGCTTCTGCTTCTGCTAAATACATAACTGGTGGTGCAATCGCAACATCACAACCTTCCACGCCAGCTAATTCTGCTTTTAAACCATTAATTAATTCTTTGGTAAACGCTTTGCTACCATTTAATTTCCAGTTGCCCATTACTAAAGGACGGCGAGCCATAATTTTCTCCTTGATCATATTCAAAAAAATAACGGCGCTTACTATAACAAAAATCCCCAAAAATCCTTAGAGATATATCAAAAAAAGCGAGAATTTTTTACAATAGCTGATAACAACCTAAATAACTTATTAGAAAATAACTTATGAGAGTACCACGCATTTATCATCCCGAACCTTTAACACAGCAAACACAATGCCAATTAAGTGAAGACGCCGCACACCATGTTGGACGTGTATTACGTATGCAAATTGGCGATCGACTTGAATTATTTGATGGTAGCAATCATATTTATCCCGCGGTGATAACTGAAGCAACTAAAAAACAGATTTCAGTATCACTTGAACCCGCCATCTTTGATGATCGTGAATCTCCATTAATTATTCATTTAGGGCAAGTCATCTCGCGTGGCGAGCGCATGGAGTTCACCATCCAGAAATCGGTTGAATTAGGGGTAAAGATCATTACCCCATTATGGTCGGAACGTTGTGGTGTCAAATTAGATGCCGAACGTATGGAAAAGAAAATTCAACAATGGCAAAAAATTGCGATTGCCGCTTGTGAACAGTGTGGACGCAACAGTATCCCTGAAATTCGCCCACTGATGAAATTACAAGATTGGTGTGCAGAAGATGACGGAATGTTAAAACTGAATTTACACCCAAGAGCCACTCATTCGATTAAACAACTTGCACCGCCCCCAAAAGCAGGCGTACGTTTATTAATTGGTGCAGAAGGTGGGCTATCCGCTCAGGAGATCGAACATACTGTGCAACAAGGCTTTACCGAAGTTTTACTAGGCAAACGGGTGTTACGCACCGAAACAGCATCTTTGGTTGCTATTAGTGCCTTACAAGTCTGTTTTGGTGATTTGTAGTTTAGCTTGAAGGAAAATTATGATATTACAAAATCAATTTCTTGTGGCAATGCCCGATCTTGCTGATCCTTTTTTTCAACGCACTGTCGTTTATATTTGTGAAGATAATGAACAAGGTAGTATGGGATTGGTGATTAACCAACCTACTGATTTAACTTTGGCAGAAATGATGGCAAAAATGAATCACTTTATGCCAACAGAACAACATTACCCAGAAAAACTGATCTTTGCTGGTGGGCCGGTTAATATTGAACAAGGGTTTGTGCTACATAGTGCAACACCACAAAAATACCGTTACTCTTTTTCAATCACCGATGATTTAGTTCTCACAACCTCTTCAGATATTTTATATTCACTTGGCAAAGAGTCGGGGCCTAAGGATTATTTGATTGCCTTAGGCTGTGCTTTATGGGAACCCAATCAACTGGCCGATGAAATTAAACAAAACTCATGGTTAACCGTGCCTGCAACACGCGAGATCCTGTTTACCTTACCATTTGATCAGCGTTGGGATGCTGCCAATCATTTATTAGGTATCCAACAAAGTTATTTACTTAGCCACGAAATGGGAAATGCCTAATGGAAAATTTAACTATCATTGCGTTTGACTTCGGTACACAAAGTATTGGCTGTGCCGTAGGACAAAGTATTACCCAAACTGCTCAAGCCTTGCCGGCGTTTAAAGCTCAAGATGGGATTCCTAATTGGGACGCTATTAAAAAATGTTTAGATGAATGGCGACCTGATTATGTTGTTGTAGGCTTGCCATTAAATATGGACGGTACGGAACAAGAAATTACTCAGCGCGCCAGAAAATTTGCCAATCGTTTAAATGGACGTTTCGGAGTAAAAGTGGAATTACAAGATGAACGACTAACCACTACCGAAGCACGGGCAGAAATTTTTGCACGTGGCGGGTTTAAAGCACTATCTAAAGGCAAAATAGATTCTATCTCGGCGTGTTTAATTCTTGAAAGCTGGTTTGAAAATCGGGGATAACGCTTTATCCCCGATTTGATTTTAGATTTATTGAGAAACCTCAAGACATTCAAAGACTAACACACGTTTTTCTAATTTACGTAATAAATAGGTAGCAACACCAGTAATCACTAGGTAAAGTGCGCCTGCAAGACCATAAATCAGTAACGCATTATACTCTGTACCATAGAGCTGTCTTGCGTATCCCATAATATCCATTATTGTAATCGTTGATGCTAAAGATGTGCCTTTAAAAACTAAAATGATTTCATTGGTATAAGACGGTAATGCACGTTTTAGCGCATACGGAATTAAAATTTTTAATGTTTGTGCTCTTGATAATCCCAAAGACATACAGCTTTCCCATTGTCCTTTTGAGATTGCTTTAACTGCACCATAGAATAATTGCGTTGAGTAAGCAGCACTATTCAACGCTAATGCTAACATAGCGCAGAACCAAGCATTCGATAATAAGCTCCACAATGGACTATTTACAATCCATTCAAATTGACCCGGTCCACTATAAATTAAAAATAATTGAACTAATAATGGTGTACCAGTAAAGAGCGTAATATATAAATTAACAATTTTACTGATGACTTTATTATTTAATGCTAATAAAAATGTCAGGATTAAAGCTAATAAAAATGCAATTACTAACGAAACCACTGTCAGTAATAAGCTCGTTGGAATACCTTGCGCAATCGTCAAAAAATAGTCGTAAGTCATTATCTTTTCTCCCTTTCAAAGCGAGTAAAGTAGAGATCGAGTTTACGAATACCCACTTGACTAACCAGTGTAATCACCAAATACAACAATGCAGCAATCCCATACCAAGTGAATGGCTGATGAGTACTTGCATTCACTAACTCAGCTTGACGCATTAAATCATCAACACCGATTAATGACACTAATGCAGTATCTTTTAATAACACCAACCATTGATTGCTTAATCCCGGTAAAGCATGACGCCACACTTGCGGCATCACAATACGCACAAATGTTTGTGGACGACTTAACCCAAGTGCAGCACCTGATTCCCATTGTCCCAATGGAATAGCTTGAATTGCCCCCCGCAATGACTGTGAGGCATAGGCGGCAAAAATAATCGCTAACGCTACTGTGCCACACCAAAATGCACTGAATTCAATATATTCATCCGTCAACAGAAAAAGCACTTGAGTAGAACCAAAGAAAATTAGCAAGACCACTAAAATCTCAGGTAAACCACGCAATAGCGTTACGATTATTGATGTCGTTTGACGGATACAACGAATTTTGTTGGTTTCTAAGACCACAAAAACGATTGATAAAATCAAACCGAGAATCAATGAAGAAACCGCTAACCCTAGCGTCACTAGGGTAGCGGAAAACATTAAATTAATAAAATCTGCAAACATTTTAATTATTTACCAGACATCCATTTATCATAGATCGCTTGATATTGGCCATTTGCTTTAATTGCAGCAAGACCTTTATTAAGTTGTTGTAATAATTCAGTATTCTTTTTATTTACTGCAATACCTAATCCATTACCAAAGTATTGTTTATCTGTCACTTTATCACCAACAAAGTGAACAGCTTTATCACTCTTAATCCATTCTGCTAATACTGCTGTATCTCCGAAAATAATATCAATACGACCGTTTTTAAGATCTAGAATTGCATTTTGTAAAGTTGAATATGGTTTGCTGTTATATTGTTTTGCTTTTGCTGCAACATATTGTTGGAAAGTTGTTCCGTTTTGCACACCAACATTTTTTGCATTTTCCAATGTCACGCCTTCTTTTGCAGCCACAAAGCTTGCAGAACTGTCATAGTATGGATCAGAGAAACTTACTTGTTTTGCACGTTCTTCAGTAATATCCATTGCTGAAATCGCTGCATCAAAACGTTTAAATTTAAGCCCCGCAATTAAACTATCAAAAGATTGACTAGTAAACTTACAGTCCGCCTTGATTTCCTTACAGATAGCATTTGCTACATCCACATCGAAACCAATAATTTCACCTTTTTCATTGGTATTTTCAAAAGGCGGATAAGTTGGTTCCATTGCAAACGTGATAGTTTGTGCATTCGCTGCCACTGCAGCACCAAATAATAAACTTGCTAATAGTACTTTTTTCATTGTGTTTTCTCCTGTAAGGATTTTAGTGTGATAGATATTGTTTAAATTGTTCAGTTTGAGGATTTTCAAAGCATGAGGCATCACCAACCTCAATAATACGTCCTTGTTCCATATACACCACTTTGGTCGCTGTTTTACGAGCAACATTAACTTCGTGGGTAACAATAAATTGCGTAATTCCTGTTTGTTGCAATTCTTGAATAATCGAAACCACTTGTGCCGTAATTTCAGGATCTAGTGCTGCTGTTGGCTCATCAAATAACAATACTTGTGGCTTCATCATTAAAGCACGTGCAATCGCAACACGTTGTTGTTGTCCACCTGATAAATGTAATGGGAAACGATCGGCGTGTGCTTCAAGACGTAAGCGTTTCAATAAATTTAATGCTTGCTGTTTAGCCGCATCTTCATTTAATCCTAAAACTTTCATCGGTGCTTCAATCAAATTCTGGATTACGGTCATATGTGGCCATAAATGATATTGTTGGAATACCATTCCTACATCCTGACGTAATTGACGAATCTTTTTCGGATCATTATTCGTAGAAAGATCGAAACGGTTATTAGCGATCACTAATTCGCCACTTTTTGGTACTTCAAGTAAGTTTAAAGTACGAATTAGTGTACTTTTTCCTGCTCCACTCGGCCCCAATAACACCACAATGTCGCCTTGTTCTGCAATTAAATTAATGTCAAATAAAGCCTGTGTGGAACCATAGAAAAAGTTCACATTTTTGATACTAATAGTCATTGAAATTAGCTCGAATTGAATACTGACGATAATGCAAACATATTAATGTTTTTTGCATACCTATTCAACTAAATAATATTTAACCATCAACAAAAACCAATAAAGTTTAACAAATTAAGAACAAAAATACTGCATAAAAATTCATTTTAGAACAAAGGGAAAGACCATAATTAGAAATAATTTGGTAAAAATTTTTTACAAAAAAACCCTTTCTAGTCAGAAAGGGCTTTAGCTCAATAATTACGCAGATTACGCATATACTGGTAAACGACGGCAGATCTCTAGCACTTTTTGTTTTGTTGCTTCAATAACTGCTTCGTTTTCAATATCATCTAATACATCACACATCCAACCTGCAAGCTCACGTGCTTCGTTTTCTTTAAAGCCACGGCGAGTGATTGATGGTGTACCAACACGAATACCAGAGGTAACGAAAGGACTTTTCGGATCATTTGGTACTGCATTTTTATTCACTGTGATATTAGCACGACCTAATGCCGCATCCGCTGCTTTACCAGTTAAGCCTTTGCTAACTAAATTAACCAGGAATAAGTGGTTTTCTGTACCATTAGATACAATGTCATATCCACGTTGTTTAAATACTTCTACCATCGCCTGAGCATTTTTCACAACTTGTTGTTGATATGCTTTAAACTCTGGTTCCATAGCTTCTTTAAAACATACCGCTTTTGCTGCGATTACGTGCATTAATGGTCCACCTTGTCCCGCAGGGAACACTGCACTATTTAATTTTTTATACAGCTCTTCTGAACCACCTTTCGCTAAAATTAGACCGCCACGAGGACCAGCCAAGGTTTTATGGGTTGTTGTTGTTACAATATGTGCATATTCTAATGGGTTTGGATAAACGCCAGCCGCAATTAAACCTGCGACATGAGCCATATCCACAAATAAATAGGCACCAACTTCATCCGCAATTTCACGCATTTTCTTCCAATCAACAACTTGAGAATACGCTGAGAAACCACCAACGATCATTTTCGGTTTAACAGCTAATGCTTGCTGACGCAACGCATCATAATCAATTAAACCTTCATCAGTAATACCATATTGTTCTGCATGATAAATTTTTCCAGAGAAACTTACTGATGCACCGTGGGTTAAGTGACCACCGTGAGCCAAGCTCATACCTAAAATCGTATCACCTGGTTCCAATAACGCCATATACACAGCGGCATTGGCTTGTGAGCCTGAATGTGGTTGCACATTCGCATAATCCGCACCAAACAACGCCTTCGCACGATCAATCGCGAGTTGCTCAATAATATCTACATATTCACAACCACCGTAATAACGTTTACCCGGATAACCTTCCGCATATTTATTGGTTAATTGTGATCCCTGTGCTTGCATTACACGTGGGCTGGCATAGTTTTCAGAAGCAATTAATTCAATATGTTCTTCTTGACGACGATCTTCATCTTGGATTGCTTGCCATAAAATTGGATCATAATCGGCAATATTCATACTTCTTTTTAACATCAGGATTTCCTCTTTAATTGAAATAAAACAATGATCGAATGGTTAATAAAGTGTAACGATTTCTCTATAAAGTAGTCATTAAAATCTTATCTCTATTTTTTCATACTTATAATGAAAGTTATTCATATACTCACTATGGCACAGCCAAGATAGCACAATTACATAAGTCATCACTCTCAAATTGAGTTAATTCTCCTGCCCATCCATCAGGAATAGGGAATAAACGAACAGTTAATGGTTTATTTAGACGAAACGCCATTGTACCTGTATCTCGCATTAAGGCTGCGATTTGTTCTGTGGTAGTATGTCCCGCAATAGGTACTGTATCTAAGCCAATACCACAAACTGCACTATAGGTTAATAATGCTCTAATATCAAATTGTGATTGCTGCGTACCTTGTGCTAGCCCTAAATCTTCTGTTACTGCTAACATTAGACCTGAGAAACCAACGACACTAACACCTTGTATTGATTTAAATACTTTTGTTAATAAAGCTGAAGCTTCAATTGTACCCGCTGCACCAAAATAAGGGACACCCAATAACTCATAGATAGTAGCCATTGATGTGCAATTTTTTGATGGTGCTGCCGAAGTATCCACTCCCGCAAACTGAAACTGATTAGACAGACAATTCTTCACACTTTGTTGTATTTTATCAATATGATATTGCAATGCTTGTGACATAGCTATATAAGCACTTTGATAAAAATCTTGGTGTTTTTCTTTATTCATTGATGATAATACATCTGCTAATAAATCTGGCGTTTCTAGTCCAATCACAATACTGTTAGGTTGATGGCTTTGATGGTATCCTGCTGGAAAATAAGGAATAAGTGGTTGGCAATTAAAATTTACAGTGAAATTAAAATTTCCTTCTCCTCTTGGCGTTATCTCAGCAATTTTTTTCACTGTATTTGCAGCAGATAAAATAAGTTCATTATCTAAGAAGCCATTCTTATCCTGCTTGATATTCACACATGCATTACATAAATCACCAAAATCAGCAATTAATTCTGGCAATAAAGTAAGTTCCTCTGATGACCTTGCCTCACCAATTGCAAAACGAATACGTAATCCGCTGTCATTTAATTGATTCAATAATTTTTTAAGATAAGCAAGATCAGCCTTAGCTGTATTAATATCAGTAAGATCCAAAAATTCAGCAAAAGGATTAGTTACAATACGAATTGACTGTATTTGATAGCCCTGATTCATAATACTAGGAATCAGTCGATCAAATTCTAATTTCGCTAATTGTAAAGTAGATAACCACTGAGATTTATCTTTAGTTAAAGAAAGGAATGCTGTAACAGTGCGTACTCGGCACAAGTTCTTATCACAGTACATATTTATTTCCCTAATTGGCTAATTTTTCTCGAGCAATTGCACGATAGCCAATATCACGGCGGTAGAAACGCCCTTGCCAAGTAATAGTTTCTGCTAATTGCAATGCTTTTTGTTGTGCTGCTTTCACACTGTCACCTAATGCCGTAACGCAAAGAACACGCCCACCATTCGTTACAATGTGATCGCCTTGTTGATCAACACCCGCAAAGAAAACTTTACCTTCCAGTTTCGCCGCTTTCTCTAATCCTTCAATGATATTGCCTTTACGTGGTGTATCTGGATAGCCTTCTGCTGCAAGCACAATACCTAAAGCCACTTGTTCACACCATTGTGATTGCACTTGATCTAATTTGCCATCACACGCAGCTAGGCAAAGTTCGACTAAATCAGACTGCAAACGTAACATAATCGGTTGTGTTTCAGGATCACCAAAGCGACAATTAAATTCAATTACTTTCGGTTGTCCATTTGGCATAATCATTAATCCGGCATACAAGAAACCCGTATAAATATTGTTTTCTGCTGCCATTCCATTCACCGTTGGGTAAATCACTTCTTGCATAATACGCTGATGGATTTCTGGCGTCACTACTGGTGCAGGTGAATATGCTCCCATTCCACCTGTATTTAGCCCAGTATCCCCCTCACCAACTCGCTTATGATCTTGGCTCGTTGCCATTGGTTCAACGTTTTTACCGTCCACCATCACGATAAAACTGGCTTCTTCACCATCTAAAAACTCTTCGATCACCACGCGACTACCCGCTTCACCAAACGCATTACCAGATAACATATCTTTTACTGCGGCTTCAGCTTCCGCCAAGGTCATTGCAACAATCACCCCTTTTCCCGCTGCTAAACCGTCTGCTTTAATGACGATCGGAGCACCTTTTTTCTGCAAATACGCTAATGCAGGCTCAACTTGGGTAAAGGTTTGATATTCTGCTGTTGGAATATTGTGGCGAGCTAAAAAATCTTTAGTGAATGCCTTTGAACCTTCTAATTGTGCTGCTGCTTTGGTTGGTCCAAAAATTTTCAATCCTGCCTGACGAAATGCATCCACAACTCCAATCACTAATGGTGCTTCAGGTCCGACTATCGTTAAATCAATTTGTTGTTGTTTCGCAAAATCAACCAATGCAGGAATATCTGTTGCGCTAATCGCAACATTTTCGACTTTAGGTTCTTGAGAAGTGCCTACATTACCAGGTGCAACATACACTTTTTCTGCTAACGGAGATTGTGCTACTTTCCATGTTAAAGCGTGTTCACGTCCACCATTACCGATAATCAAAATTTTCACTCATCACCCCTTTATTTAACTCTATATTGATATTTACAAGCTATCCCTTTCTCTGGATTACAAATTTTTATATCCTTAGGCATCATATCCTGTAATTTAAAAATAATTTCCCCTGGTTTGGAATAAGCTTTTTCTGGCCTCCATGCAACCCAATATTTAAAATGAAACTCTTTTCCTTCAGTAAAAACGACATACCCACCCTCACCATAAGGAGCATGAGGTAATGGTTTATTACAAAAATAGAAATAAGTAGAATTATTATAATTCGGCTGCAAATTTTGACTTTTCTGATCCTTATCCATTGATATGGTGAATGAATCTACTAGTAAATTATCACAAGCCTTATGGATACCATCTAAAGTAGATTGAACTAATAATACAAGGGGAGATTTCATTCTCATCTGAGCAAAATAATACCCTTTCCAACTTTCAATCTTATCTTTATCTTCAATATATTCTGCCACATAAGAATATTGAGGATCCCCATATAAATACCGCATTGCTAATGCTTTATTCTTAGGAGGAGAAAAGTCAATTTGCTCACCAATAATTGGGCGTGGCGTGGTTGGCTGACTAACAAACATTGCCTCTTTGTAAAATAGTTCTACGATACTTTGCAATGTTATTTGTTGTTCTGCAACGGCATGCAAACTGAAAAATATAGGTAAACTATATACAGCCCATTTTTTCATAACTATTTTCTCATATTAATATTAATGGCGGAAATGACGCATACCAGTTAAAACCATCACCATATTATGTTCATCAGCTGCGTCAATTACTTCTTGATCACGAATTGAACCACCTGGATGAATCACACAAGTTACGCCGACTTTAGCAGCAGCATCAATCCCATCACGGAATGGGAAGAACGCATCGGACGCCATTACAGTACCTTTAACTTCTAAGCCCTCATCTTCTGCTTTAATGCCAGCTATTTTTGCAGAATAAACACGGCTCATTTGTCCTGCTCCAATCCCAATTGTTTGATTATTTTTTGCATAAACAACTGCATTAGATTTTACATACTTAGCCACTTTCCAGCAGAATAAAAGATCTTGCAACTCTTGTTGTGTTGGCTGACGTTTACTTACCACTTTCAAATCAGCTAACTCAACCATACCAAGATCAGCTTCTTGCACTAATAAACCACCGTTTACACGTTTAAAATCTAAACGTGGCTGACGTTGTTGCCATTCTCCACATTCTAAAACACGAACATTTTTCTTCGCTTTAAGTACTTCTTTCGCTGTAGTAGAAACAATCGGCGCAATAATAACTTCTACAAATTGACGATCAATAATCGCTTTCGCAGTTTCCGCATCTAACTCACGATTAAATGCAATAATGCCACCAAAAGCAGAAGTTGGATCGGTCTGATACGCATGATTATAGGCTTCTAATAAATCTTTGCCCAAAGCCACGCCACAAGGATTAGCATGTTTCACAATCACACAAGCTGGTTGGGTAAACTCTTTCACACATTCTAATGCTGCATCAGTATCCGCAATATTGTTATAAGAAAGGGCTTTTCCTTGTAATTGAGTTGCAGTCGAAACACTCGCTTCTTTCAACTCTTTTTCCACATAAAAAGCAGCATTTTGGTGTGAGTTTTCACCATAACGCATCGTTTGCTTACGAATAAAATTAAGATTTAATGTACGTGGGAATTGACCACATGGGTTTGCTAATTCTTCTTCCTCTGCACCTTGATATGGTTTAACTAGGCGACCAAAATAGTTAGCAATCATCGCATCATATTGTGCTGTATGTTCAAATGCTTTTATCGCCAAATCAAAACGTGTTGCAAAAGTTAACGAATTTTCATTTTGATCCATCTCTGCCAAAATCGTATTAAAATCAGCATTATTCACCACAATTGCTACATCTTTATGATTTTTTGCGGCAGATCGCACCATTGTTGGACCGCCAATATCAATATTTTCTACTGCATCTTCTAATGTACAATCTGGCTTCGCCACAGTTTGTGCAAATGGATACAGATTTACCACCACCATATCAATTGGGGCAATTTGATGTTGTGTCATCACTTCATCATCAATACCACGACGCCCTAAAATCCCGCCATGTACTTTTGGATGTAATGTTTTTACTCGACCATCCATCATTTCTGGAAACTGCGTATAATCAGACACTTCCGTCACAGCTAACCCATTTTCTAGTAATAATTTGGCTGTACCACCGGTGGAAAGAATTTGGACTCCACGTTGCATTAAACCTTGTGCAAACTCGACAATACCAGTTTTATCGGAAACGCTAATTAAAGCACGTTGGATAGGACGTTGTTCCTGCATTATTTTATTCCTTTATTGATTAAAAAATAGATGGGAAAATTTGCGGGCATAAGTATAAAGCAATCGTTTGCGTTTATATAGTCTTTTCTCAAAATATCTTACTAGCAATATTTTAAATTTTTTCTGTGAGCTACAACAAAGAAATTAAGTTTGCTACAAGACAAGATTGTCAGAAGTGATTATGATTAATTTAATGTTCTCATCTAGTCTGTTAAGGAGTTTTATATGCAAAATTGGAGTGAAGAAATGTGGCAAATTCTATTGATCGGTTTGATTATAGGATTCTTTATTGGTTATCTTGTTGCTCGTTTTACTAATGGTAGCGTGAAAGCACAAAAACAAGTACAACAAGAGTTAAAACAAGCCAATAAAACGATTGCTGAACAAAAAGAACAGTTAGAGCAGCATTTCACCGAAGCATCTGATTTAATGAAAAACCTTGCGCAAGATTATCAAAAGTTATACCAGCATTTTGCCAAAACTTCGACTGCATTATTGCCTGATAATCACAAAGAGATGTTTGCTTTAACCCAAGAAAATCCAACACCTCAATTACGAGCTAAAGAAGAACAACCGAAAGACTATTCTGAAGGTTCTTCCGGATTATTTAAACCTGAAAGTTAATTTTTAGATAAAAAATCCACCTTATGTCAATAATGATAGGCATAAGGTGGAGTTTGGACAATATTCTTTTTACCTAAAACACTTCACTATCCGCAAAGAAATAGGCGATTTCTCGTTGTGCAGAAGTCAGTGAATCTGAACCATGAACGCTATTTTTACTTCCATCCAACGCAAAATCATGACGCAACGTACCAATATATGCTTCTTGTGGATTCGTTTTCCCCATTAATGCACGGTAGTCTAAAATGGCATTCTCTTTTTCTAGCACCAATACCACAATCGGTATTGATGTCATAAAATTAACTAACTTTTCAAAAAATGGTTTACCCTGATGTTCGGCATAAAACCCTGCTGCTTGTTCATAAGTTAGCTGTACCATTTTCATTGCCACAATCCGAAATTTTGCTTGTTCTAAACGAGCAATAATCGTACCGATCATATTTCGTTCAACAACATCTGGTTTAATAATTGATAAAGTACGTTCTAATGCCATTTTTCATCCTCATTATTTTACGGAAAGTAATAAGTTAGCTAAGGTTTTCATACCAATACCAGTTGCACCTACTGCCCAATGTGGAGAACCTGCTTTACGGAAGGTTGCAGAACAGTCAATATGCAGCCAATTTTGTTGATAATTTTGCACAAAATAAGATAAAAATGCAGCTGCGGTACTTGCTCCTGCTGGTGTATTGACACTTGCTGTATTTGCAATATCAGCAAATGATGAACTAATTTGTTCACGATGAAACTCTGCTAATGGTAAACGCCAGAATGGTTCGTTTTCCTCCTTAGCTGCGGCAAATAATGCGGCAACCAGTTTATCATCCATTGATAATACTGAATGGTAGTCATTACCCACAGCCACTTTTGCTGCGCCAGTCAAAGTCGCACAATCAATAATCATCTCCGCATTTTGTGCTGAGGCATCAATTAATCCATCAGCTAATACTAAACGTCCTTCTGCATCAGTATTTAACACTTCAACACTTACGCCATTACGATATTTGATAATATCACCCAGTTTAAAGGCTTTACTGCTCACTAAGTTTTCTGCACAACATAAGTAAAGTTTCACACGTTTTTTCAAGCCACGAGCAATCGCAAAACCAAGCGCCCCGGTTAATAAGGCAGCACCGCCCATATCTGAGCGCATAGAATCCATACTATTACTTGGTTTAATGCTATAACCACCAGAATCAAACGTAATTCCTTTACCAACTAAACAAGCGAATACTGGCGCATCTGGATTACCCGTTGGATTAAAATCTAATTGCAACATCGCTGGAGAATTGTATGATCCTTTGCCCACTTCCCAGATACCAACGTAACCACGTTCTTTTAATTGTTCACGGCTGATAATGTGGTAACTGACTGTACCTTGACCTGCATAATTTTCTGCTTGTTCAGTGATAAAGGTTGCGGCTCTACTTGCCAATTCTACTGGTGTAATCACTTCAGAAGGTAAGTTAATAATTTCTCTTACAAAATCACTGCAACGGATTCGTTCATATAATTCTGCTTCATCATCTTCTTCAATCGAGGTAAATTCAATCGCAAAATTTTGTTTCGCAGTATAAAACCCTTGATAAAACGCCCAAGAATTTTCTAAATCCCATTCATCACCAACTAATTCAACATCATCAATACCTTGAGTACGTAATTTTTTTGCCGCTTTTTGCACATCATTTAATGTACGTTGTTCTGTCAGATGAATAACAACGTGATCATTTTGGAAAGATAATAATGCTTTCTCACCCCATACAGCAGACGCTGGTTGAGATGAAAGTTGAATTTTCATTGTCATATTATTGTTTGCCTTAAATAATAGAGAAAAAAGCGAATTACGCTGTATCAGGTAATTCGCTTAGTATGATTAGAGTACAGAAACGTTGAGTGAGCTACCACTACCCACCAGTTGAACACGGGCACCTGGTACAAAACTTGGATCTGCTTTTTGTACAACTACAATACGTTGACCATCTTCTTTTTGAATAACTAGCTCAACGCCAGCAGTTTGATCCACTTTTTGTTCTACTTTATTACCCACTACTGCACCAGCAACCGCACCAATCGCTGTGGCTACCGCTTTACCACTACCACCGCCAATTGTTGAACCTAAGACACCACCTAATACACCGCCACCAATAGTACCAATAGCGCCTTGTGAATTACTTTCACCTTGGATAGTTACTGGACGAACTGAAACAATACGACCATATGTTACAGCCCTTGCTTCTTTTGCTTGACTACCAGAATAGACACTACCACTGTATAAATCTGAATTTGAACAGCCAACTAAAGTCATGCTCGCTAATAGACTTGCTGCGAATACGATCTTTTTCATATTTATCTCCTTAATGAAGTTTATTTTACTGACATCACTATCTGTTTAATTGAATAGGGATGTAACTTTATTGTCACAAAATGATTATTTTCCACTAATTTTATGGCAACCGCAGGATTTGGTAAACCTTCTCCATCCGTTTTATGACAGCTTTTTTTCAAAATAATTCTTTCATGCACATTTTTTAATAGCTGTTCTACACGTTCAAACCACTGTTCTACTGATTCATCTTTTACGAAAGGAAATACCATTTCGATATGTTCCCACCCTTCTTGCGGATATTGTTTCTCTGTTGGGAAAGGCAACTCTACCACAGATACTGGTTGTCCTAACACAGTTAATGGTTGATTTAATTCATATAAATAAATCGGTCTACCATTAATCAAATTATCACTTAATAAAGTGGCATCACTCGCTAAACACTGCTGCCACTGTTGTGCTGTCGCTAATGTATTAACACGCAATGCAATATGATCAATAGTTAATGATTGCACTACCGTTCCTAGTACCTCAATAAGCTGTTTAAATAAGGTTTCCGTTGTAATAAGTTGATTGGCTAAGGTTGGATATTGTTGGAATATTTTTAAATTTGTCATAACTACGTTATTTCACTTTTTAACACTTTTCTGATGGTTGAAACCCTAGTATCATTACGGGTTTAAATTTATTGGTTCAATTTAAAAGGCATACATTCGTGAATATTCAAACCATTCTATCCGAAAAAATAAAACACGCAATGATCGCAGCAGGTGCAGATCAACAAAGTGAAGCCTTAGTTCGCCCATCAAATAAAGTTCAATTTGGCGACTATCAAGCTAATGGCATTATGGCAGCAGCAAAAAAATTAGGTGTTCCACCTCGTGATCTTGCTCAACAAGTAGTAAATCAACTTGAGCTCGGCGATTTAATTGAAAAAGTAGAAATTGCTGGTCCTGGTTTTATCAATATCTTCTTAAATCCTGCTTGGTTAGCGGCACAAAGTGATAATATGCTAGCTGATGAGAAATTCCTATTTTTACCAGTACAACCACAAACTATTATTGCCGATTATTCCGCACCTAATGTAGCTAAAGAAATGCACGTAGGGCATCTCCGTTCAACCATTATCGGTGATGCAGTTGTTCGTACTTTAGAGTTTATTGGTCACAAAGTTATTCGTGCCAACCATGTTGGTGACTGGGGAACTCAATTCGGTATGTTAATCGCTTACTTAGAAAAAATGCAAAATGAACAAGCCTCTGATATGGAGCTAAGTGATCTTGAAGCATTTTATCGTGAAGCCAAAAAACATTATGACGAAGATGAAACTTTTGCTGAAAAAGCCCGTGGCTATGTGGTGAAATTGCAAGGTGGTGATGAATATTGCCGTACGATGTGGCGTAAACTCGTTGATATTACGATGCAACAAAACCAACGCAATTACGATCGTTTAAATGTGACCCTAACTGAAAAAGATGTGATGGGAGAAAGTTTGTATAACCCAATGCTACCAGGGATTGTTGCCGATCTAGAAGCCAAAGGTTTAGCGGTAAAAGATGATGGTGCGGTTGTAGTTTTCCTCAATGAATTTAAAAATAAAGAAAGTGATCCACTTGGTGTGATTATCCAGAAAAAAGATGGTGGTTACCTTTACGCGACTACGGATATTGCTTGTGCTAAATACCGTTATGAAACCTTACACGCTAACCGTATTCTCTACTTTACTGACTCGCGTCAAAGCCAACACTTACAACAAGTATGGATTATTGTGCGTAAAGCTGGTTATGTCCCTGAAAGCGTTTCTTTAGAACACTTCAATTTTGGCATGATGTTAGGTAAAGATAATAAGCCATTTAAAACACGTACCGGTGGTACTGTTAAATTAGCCGATCTATTAGATGAAGGGGTTGAACGTGCTCAAGCGCTTATCAGCCAAAAATCAACCCATTTAACCAGTGCAGAACAACAACAAGTAGCAGAAGTTGTTGGTATTGGTGCAGTAAAATATGCAGATTTATCAAAAAATCGTACTACGGATTATGTGTTCGATTGGGATAATATGCTAACGTTTGAAGGAAATACCGCACCTTATATTCAATATGCTTATACCCGTATTCGTTCTATTTTTGCTAATAGTGGTATTAACCCTGATACCTTATCTGGACACATTCAAATTAATGATGAGAAAGAGCGTCAATTAGCGCTTACATTATTGAAATTTGAAGAAGCGGTAACAACTGTTGCCCGTGATGGTACACCTCATATTCTTTGTGGCTACCTATATGATTTAGCGGGGGCATTTTCTTCTTTCTATGAACACTGCCCTATTCTTAACCAAGAAGAAAACATTAAGCAAAGTCGCTTGAAATTGGCAGCATTAACTGCACGTGTCCTCAAACAAGGATTAGATTTATTAGGTATTAAAACAGTTGAGAAGATGTAATTTACTCAAATGTCTATAATACTTTTGATCTCACTTTAACATCACTATAATGGGCAAACCTAAACTGGCTTGCCCATTTTTTATTATTCTGCAAGGAATTAGAATGACGCTATCATCGCAGCAATCTCTCCAACAACAATATATTGCACAACTTACTAAACAATTAGAATATTTCACTCAATATGATGATAGCCAACTGATTACGATTGCATTTGATCAAACTATTTTTCTCGAATCATTTCAGCCATTACGCTTTTATCTAGAACAAATTAAACAAAATATTAATCGTTTAGCTGAGTTAGATAATATCCAAGTCATTAGTTATCTTGCAGAAAAAATTACCGCACAATTTAGAGTATTAGTTGATGCATTAAATCAAATGCAATTAGCTAAGCAAACTACAAAAAGTAACACAAATACCACTAATACCTCCAATCCAGATAAGTATGCAGTATTCCAGTTGCCGCCAGAGCAACGTATTCATAAATATTATGAATTTTTAACTAGATTTAATGATCAACTTGCCTATTTAGAACAAAAACAGCAACAAACCTCAGATCTACAACAGAAAACTAGCTATCAACAACAGATTCTCCATTACCAACAACGCCGCGAACGCTGCCTCGCTGCAATAGAACAGTTGGAAGAGTATTTAGAATTTAAACATCGAGAAAATACCCATTCTTAACCTTAAGTTGTTAGATAAAGAAAAGCACTCAAAATATGTTTGCAAAAGCCATTATTATTTTAGTCTATCTAATAAATTATTCGGGGCAATATAATAGATAGAATTACCATTACGTATTTGGCCTAATAATTGCAGCTCATATAAACGATTAAGATCTCTTCTAGCTGTATTTTCTGCAATACCATACTGATTACTAATTTCTTTTGCGGTAAAAATTGCTCCTGATTCTTTGACCGCTCTTTCTAAAATCTGAATTTGACGATGATTTAATTTAGGGGAAACCTGGCTCATATAAGAAACAATAGCAGCACTAAACTTCTTAAATTGATTCTGTTTATCGCTAATATATTTTTCCAAATCCAAAATAGCCCGTTTAATAATTTCAGCTTGGTAATACAAAAAGTAAGTCATATCTAAATCATCTGTTTCCGTATAAATATACGCTTTAGCATATTTAGCAGGAGCTTCTTTTAATAACCGACTAATTGAGATGTATTCAAATAACCAATATCCATGTTTTAACATAAACCAATAGAATAACGCTCTTGCTGTTCTCCCATTTCCATCACCAAAAGGATGAATGTATCCTACTAAAAAATGCAAAATAATTGCTTTAATTACAGGATGAATAAAAATACCATCTTCACCATTATGACTAGTATTTGCAAAATCACAAAAAGCCTGCATTAAAGTAGGTAACTTCTGATATTCTGGTGGTTGATGAAGCTGGTTACCATCATAATCCACAATACAAATCTGATCATCCTGTCTAAACTCACCTGAAATTGCATTATTTTCAATCGCATTGTTAGTAGCTAAACGATGTAATTTTAAGATCATCTCTAATGATAGTGGTTTATCTTTTAATTTAATTGCCTCTTTCATTAAATAGAAATTATTCAAAATCATCATTTCATCTTTTGTTTTTGGCTTACGCTCACTTTCCAACATTTCTTTTGCAACTTTGCGTGTCGTTGCTGCTCCTTCCAACTGAGCTGAAGTAATTGCTTCCTCCATAATCAACGACTTTAATAAAAAACGTTGCTGTTCCACGTTACTCAAACCTTCAAAATTTGTGGTGCCAACATTGCCACCACTCATCTTATCAATAAAGTGAAGTAATGCTTGTAATGAAGTCGGTACTGCATAAGAAAATACAATGCCAGCAATATCAATTTCTGTTAATAATGCAGAACGATTAATTTTCGTAGCTAACCATGCTGCTTCTGTATTCTCAGGATAAATACGTTTAAATTTATCCCAATGTAAATAGCGTCCTTGCTCATCAATGGCCTTAAATTTTTCCATTAACTTCCATTGATTAGCTATATTATTTTGGATTAATTCATCAAATGGTTTAGGTTTAGAAACTCTCATAACAAAATTAAACTCAATTTTTAAAAATTGAGTTTAGTTAAACATTTTTTTTAAATTGCGTCTATTTCTTTTTGTAAAACAAAAAGAAATAGCGAGGAAAATCCTCGCTATTTTCTAATAATAAGTAGGTTATTTAAAAAATGATTTTTAACGCCATGCTTTGTATTGATTGATTAAACCATTGGTTGAGCTATCGTGAGAAGAAACTTCTTCATTGCCAACCAATTCAGGTAAAATACGATTTGCAAGTTGTTTACCTAATTCCACACCCCATTGGTCAAAAGTGAAGATATTAAAGATCACACCTTGAACAAAAATCTTATGTTCATACATCGCAATTAATGCCCCTAATGTAAATGGGGTGATTTCACTGAGTAAAATAGAGTTGGTTGGTTTATTACCTGTGAATACTTTAAATGGCACAATATGTTGAACATCAGCTAACGCTTTGCCAGCTTTCACAAATTCAGCTTCCACTTCTTCCTTAGTTTTACCAAATGCTAATGCTTCAGTTTGTGCAAAGAAGTTTGATAACAATTTAGTATGATGATCACCTAATGGATTATGTGTTTTCGCTGGTGCAATAAAATCACATGGTATTAAGGTTGTTCCTTGGTGAATCAGTTGATAGAAAGCGTGTTGACCATTTGTACCTGGTTCACCCCAAATAATTGGTCCAGTTTGATAATCTACTGGATTACCATTACGATCCACATATTTTCCGTTGGATTCCATATTTCCTTGTTGGAAATACGCCGCAAAACGGTGCATATATTGGTCATAAGGTAAAATTGCCTCAGTTTGTGCACCTAAGAAGTTTGTGTTCCATAGACCAACTAACGCTAATGTTAATGGAATATTTTGTTCTGCTGGGGTAGTGCGGAAATGTTTATCCATTTCGTGAGCGCCACTTAATAAGGCTTCAAAATTATCAAAACCAATTGAAAGTGCGATAGAAAGCCCAATGGCAGACCAAAGTGAATAACGTCCACCAACCCAATCCCAGAATTCAAACATATTGTCAGTATCAATACCAAACTCAGCGACCGCTTTAGCATTCGTTGATAAGGCAGCAAAATGTTTTGCAATATGTGCTTCATCTTTTGCTTTGGCTAAGAACCATTCACGAGCAGAATGAGCATTGGTCATTGTTTCTTGTGTGGTAAAGGTTTTTGATGCCACCAAAACTAATGTTGTTTCTGGATCAACTTTCTTTAAAGTTTCAGCAATGTGTGTTCCATCTACATTAGAAACAAAATGCATTGTTAAGTGATTTTTATAAGGGAGTAATGCTTCTGTCACCATATAAGGTCCTAAATCAGAACCACCAATACCAATATTAATCACATCAGTAATTGCTTTACCTGTATATCCTTTCCACTCTCCTGAAATCACACGTTCGCAGAATCTTTTCATTTTTGCCAATACTGCATTAACTTCTGGCATCACATCTTTGCCATCAACATAAACTGGTTTATTGCTACGGTTACGCAATGCAGTATGTAATACAGCTCGATTTTCAGTACGATTAATTTTCTCCCCATTAAACATACTTTCAATCGCTTCACTTACTGCGGTTTCCTCTGCTAATTGACGCAATAATGCTAATGTTTCAGTGGTTAAACGGTTTTTAGAAAAATCTACCAAAATATCTTGGTTAAATTTTAATGAATAGTGATCAAAGCGGTTCGCTTCTTTAGCAAAAAGTTGTTGAATGGTCACATCTTTTACTGCTTGTTGATGTTGCAGTAATGCTTGCCATGCTTTGGTTGAGGTTGGATTAATATTTTTCATACTGTTTTCCCTTTATATTTAAAATTAATCAATATATTCCACTAAAACTCGTGGAGTGAGTTTAGTTACTAATTCATAACTGATTACGCCAATAATTTCTGCTATTTCTTCTATAGGCAGCTCTTTGCCCCATAAAATAACTTCATCACCGACTTTATCTTCAGCATCAATCCCTAAATCGACAGTCAGCATATCCATAGACACTTTCCCAACAATCGGCACACATCGCCCATTAACATACACAGGCGTTCCCGTTGGTACATCTCGCGGATAGCCATCACCATAGCCAATTGCTACCACACCAATTTTAGTATCTTTATCACTTACCCAGCGTCCGCCATAACCAACTGGCTCACCTTTTTTATGTTCTCGTACCGCAATTAATGATGAAGTTAAGGTCATCACTGGAGTTAAATCATATTCACTGCTAGGCGTATTATTGACAGATATCCCATACATAATAATGCCCGGTCGAATCCATTCTAAATGTGACTCAGGCCAGAATAGAATTCCCCCTGAAGCAGCGATACTTCTCTCCCCTTCTTTATCTTGGCAAGCGGTTAAGAAACGATCGAGCTGCTTTTCCGTATAGCCACAAGTTAATTCATCCGCACGACTAAAATGGCTAATAAAGCGAATCCGATTAATATTACTCGATTGAGATAGCATTTGATAATAGTGATCAACTTCTTCTAATTGCACGCCTAAACGGTGCATACCTGTGTCAATTTTGATCCAAACATTAATTGGATTCGGTAATTTAGCTTGTAATAGATCTTCTAACTGTTCTGCACAATGCACGACTGTTTCTATATTATTGACAGCTAAAATCGGTAAATCACTGGCAGAAAAAAAGCCCTCTAATAATAAGATAGGCTTTGTAATTCCATTAGAACGTAAACGAAGTGCTTCACCTAAACGAGCCACGCCAAAACAATCCACATTATCTTGTACAGTTTGTGAAACAAATTCCACGCCATGTCCATATGCATTTGCTTTAACGACAGCAATAATTTTACTATTTGGTGCTAATGATTTTATCTTCTGAATATTATGTTTAAGGGCAAGAGAGCTTATCTTTGCCGTTGCTGCTTTCATGATACTGCCTTTGTTAATTAATAATTGTCGTTGTAATCGGAACCATACTGTAAATTATCAAATCGAGAATATCCTCCCATAAAGGCTAAACGCACGCTACCAATTGGTCCATTACGTTGTTTCCCGATAATAATTTCAGCCGTTCCTTTAAATTCTGAATTAGGGTTATATACTTCGTCCCGATAGATAAACATAATTAAATCCGCATCTTGCTCAATCGCACCGGACTCACGTAAGTCTGAGTTTACGGGGCGTTTATCCGCACGTTGTTCCAAACTACGATTTAACTGCGAAAGTGCAATTACTGGTACTTTCAATTCTTTCGCTAATGCCTTTAAAGAACGTGATATTTCAGCGATCTCTAAGGTACGATTTTCTGCATAGCCAGGCACACGCATTAATTGTAAATAATCGACCATAATCATCGCTAATCCATTCGGACTTTCACGATGAATTCGTCTGGCACGAGAACGTAACTCCGTTGGTGTTAACCCAGAGGTATCATCAATATAAATATTGCTTTTCTCTTTTAACAATGAAATACAACTGGATAATCTTGCCCCCTCATCATTAGCAAAATCAATTTGTCCTGTACGTAATTTCGTTTGGTCAACTCGAGAAAGCGACGCTAACATTCTCGTCATTAATTGTTCCGCAGGCATTTCTAAACTAAAAATTAACACTGCTTTATCCTGATCGGGCGGTAATGCTGCATTTTCACACAAGTTCATCGCAAAAGTGGTTTTACCCATTGAGGGACGAGCTGCAATAATAATTAAATCACCAGGCTGTAATCCTGCTGTTTTTTTATCTAAATCCGTAAATCCAGTAGAAACCCCCGTAATCCCTCCCAAACTTGGGTTTTGCGCTAAAGTTTCTATTTTAGTAATCGTATCAAATAAAATTTTAGAAATATTTTGTGGACCAGTGTCTGAACCTGCCATTCGTTGCTCCGAGATCTGTAAAATTTTACTCTCGGCATTATCAAGAATATCTTTTACATCTTGTCCATTTGGCGAGTAACAGTTTTCAGAAATCGTATTACTGGTTGCAATTAACTCACGTAAAATCGCCTTTTCCCGAATAATATTGGCATAAGCTAATGCGTTAGCGCTGTTTGGTGTTTTCTGTGAAAGTTCTACTAAATAAGAAAAGCCACCAACAGTATCGGTTAAATCTTTGCTACTTAACGCTTGTTCTAGTGTAATAAGATCGGCAGGTTTGCCATGACTTAATAAATTTTCTATCTCTTGGAAAATGACTCGATGAGCATAGGTATAAAAATCTTGTGCAATCACCGCTTCAACAACGCGATCCCATAAACCATTATCTAACAACAATGCACCTAACACCGATTGCTCCGCTTCAATCGAATGAGGAGGGGTAAATTGTTCTATCTCTTTGGATTTTGTTGTGTTTATTGAGGTTGTTTTCGATTGTGAAGTACGAGTAGGTGTCCAAGCCATAAAGTTTGCCATCTAGTCAATTATTGAAACGAAAGTATAGCAAAATTTATCTCAATAGGGGCATTATTGTTGTGTTGATTGTGTTAATTATATCGTGTTAAGTGTGTTAATCCGTGTTTATTGTATTGATCGTGTAATTTACCGCTTAATTTCTGACAAAAAATAAACCGCTAAAGATGAACACATCTTTAGCGGTTGTAGAATAAAGAATGGATTACTCTTTTTTACCAAGTTGTGGGAAAGCAGAGTTATTTAATAATAAACCAGTTTGTGTATAGATACCGAGTTTGTCGCGTGTATCAGTAATATCTAAGTTACGCATTGTTAATTGACCAATACGATCTTTTGGATCAAATGGGGCATTTTCCACTTTTTCCATACTCAAACGTTCTGGCTGATAAGTTAAGTTTGGTGACTCAGTATTTAAAATTGAGTAGTCATTACCACGGCGTAATTCAAGTGTTACTTCACCAGTTACAGCACGAGCAACCCAACGTTGTGCTGTTTCTCTTAACATTAATGCTTGCGGATCAAACCAACGTCCTTGATATAGTAAACGACCTAAACGTAAACCATTAATACGATATTGTTCGATAGTATCTTCGTTATGAATTCCGGTTACTAAGCGTTCATACGCAATATGTAATAGAGCCATTCCTGGGGCTTCATAAATACCACGACTTTTCGCTTCGATAATACGGTTTTCAATTTGGTCTGACATACCTAAACCATGGCGTCCACCAATACGATTCGCTTCTAAGAACAGATCAACTGCATTTGTAAATGTTTTGCCATTCAATGCAACTGGAATCCCTTCTTCAAAACGTACTGTGACTTCTTCCGCTTTAATCGCAACATCTTCTTTCCAGAAAGCAACGCCCATAATTGGATTAACAATACGGATACCGCTATTTAAAAACTCAAGATCTTTTGCTTCGTGTGTTGCACCAAGCATATTAGAGTCTGTTGAATAGGCTTTTTCTACTGACATTTTGTAGTTAAAGCCATTTGCGATTAAGAATTCTGACATTTCATGGCGACCACCAAGTTCATTAATAAATTGTTGATCTAACCAAGGTTTATAGATTTTTAATCTTGGATTTGTCAATAATCCATAACGGTAGAAACGTTCAATATCATTCCCTTTGAATGTACTACCATCTCCCCAGATATTGACATCATCTTCCTTCATTGCTGTAACCAACATCGTACCAGTAACCGCACGACCGAGAGGTGTGGTATTAAAATAAGTAACACCGCCAGTACTAATATGGAATGCGCCACATTGAATGGCTGCAATACCTTCATTTGCAAGCTGACTACGACAATCAATTAAACGGGCATTTTCTGCACCATACTCTTTCGCTTTACGTGGGATTTCATCGTAATCATCTTCATCTGGCTGACCTAAATTTGCGGTATATGCATAAGGTACTGCCCCTTTTTGACGCATCCAAAGTAATGCCGCACTTGTATCTAGACCACCTGAAAACGCAATACCAACCTTTTGACCGACTGGGAGAGATTCGAGAATTGTTGTTGACATATTAATTCCTATTCATGAGATGTGTTTGATTCTGTGATAAAACGAACGTTTACCGAGTGCGTATTATTCCCTAAAATCCTATTGGTGTCCACCTTCTTTAGCAAACAAATTGCATAAAAATTCATTTTTTATAAATAAAAATTCAATTTTTAAGCATTGTAGCGTTTAGTATAAGTAAATATACTCAATCTGGCTAAATCATCGACAACTTCTGCAAAATAGGTCAAAAAATAACGTTAGAGAATGCAGGAGGGCTATGCTAGAATCAGTCGCAAAAAAAATGCCACCTAAATCGTTAGGTGGCAGATAAACAATTCTGTTTATAAATAATATACAGGAAGTGAAATGAGTAACTTCTCAGTTACTCAGTCTAGAAAGTCTAGACTAATATGCAAACACAACATCATACTTAAGAATCTGAAACTCATTAACTAGTAAGGAATGACCAATCATTAAGTATGGCACACATTCTATGGAGCAGCTCACAAAGAAACAAACAATTTTTTTTTATCTTTTACATAAAAAAAACTAATAACAAGCTATAATAACTACTAACATAAAGTTTTTATATTGGATACTAAATTATGGTTAAACGTTTGCCTCCCTTAAATGCTCTGAAAGCTTTTGATTCTGCCGCCAGACATTTAAGCTTCACAAAAGCGGCTGAAGAGCTTTTTGTTACTCAAGCAGCGGTCAGTCATCAAATAAAAATTTTAGAAGATTTTTTAGGTACTGAGCTTTTTTTGCGCAAAAATCGTACACTGGAACTCACCGAAGCCGGAAAAACTTATTTTTTTGATATAAACAATATTCTAAAAAAATTGATGGAAGCTACCGATAAATTAACTAAAAATAAAGCAGAAAAAGTGCTTTCCATTAATATTCCTCAAACTTTTGGTATGCAATGGTTAGTTCCGCAACTTAGTGAATTTAACCAACGTTATCCCGATATTGATGTCCGCATTAATGGGGTTGATCACGACGAAGGGTTATTAACTCGCGAGGTTGATATAGCAGTCTATTATGGTAAAGGTGATTGGCAAGGGCTTACAGTTGAACGCCTAAAAGAGTCACGTTTATTAGTGTTAGCAGCTCCCTCTTTACTTAGTAAATTACCGATTCATCAACCTGATGATTTACGACAACACACTTTACTGCACGTACATAATCGCGATAATTGGCAAAGGGCTTTAAAAGCACTTGAAATTGAAGGAATTGATTTACAACATAATCCTGTTTTTAGTCATACCTTTATGGCATTACAAGCAGCTATTCACGGTCAAGGTATTGTATTAGCCAACGAATTACTGGCACAAAAAGAAATTAAGCAAGGTAATTTACAAGAAGTGTTGAATTTACAACTCAAAGATCCAAAAGCATTTTATGTTGTTTATCACCCAGATCGTGAAAATGATGAAAAGATTAAAGCCTTTTATGATTGGTTAATCTCTTTAGTATAAGGAAAAAATTTGTGTTTAAACGTTTTCTCATCTTTACCGCATTAAGCGGTTTTTTTTGTGTCGCCTTTGGTGCTTTCGCATCTCATGCTTTAAGTAAACAACTTTCGGCAGAAGCAATAAATTGGATAGAAATTGGCTGGCGTTACCAAGTATTTCATACCTTAGCCTTGTTCGGTCTTACATTGTTATCTCAATTCACTACTATTGACATCAGTTGGCGTAAAAAAACGGCTGTTAGTGGTTATTGTTGGCTGGCTGGTATCTTACTCTTTAGTTTTAGCCTATACTGTTTGGCTTTGACAGGAAATAAAACCTTTGCTCATATGACGCCAATAGGTGGTGTGTTTTTCTTGTTGGGCTGGGGTCACTTAGCTTATCTTGGCATACGTTATCACCACTCCTCTAATTTAAATAAGTAAGAGATAATTATGACAAACCAATTAATTTTATATTGTCGTGCTGGCTTTGAAAAAGAAATGGCAGCGGAAATCAACGATAAAGCGATTAATTTAGGTGTATATGGTTTTGCGCGTACTGAACCTGATACTGCCTTTGTTATCTTTGAATGTAGTAATGCTGAGGATATTAAATTATTAATCCAAGATATTGCATTTAATACGCTTATTTTTTGTCGCCAATGGTTTGCCGTAATTCAACAACTAACATTTGCCTCAACCACAGATCGTATTTCACCAATTATGGATCTCCTTTCCCAGACCGATCTTGATTTAAAGGCAATGACAGAAGTTTGGGTTGAAACAGCAGATACCAATCAAGCTAAAGAGTTATTACCATTTTGTCGCAAATTTACCGTACCTTTGCGCCAGCGTTTAAAACAAGCTGGTTATTTAGCGGGGCGTACCATAAGCAAAAGTAAGACATTTACTCTACATCTCTTTTTTACCAGTTCTGATAGCTGTTTTATTGGTTATTCATTTAATCATAATCACTCCCCTGATTTTATGGGAATTAAGCGATTACGCTTTCCAGCGGCAGCACCAAGTCGTTCTACATTGAAATTAGAAGAAGCGATTAAAACATTCTTAACTGAAACCGAAGAGAAACAACGTTTAACTGAACATCGTTATGCTGTTGATTTAGGGGCGTGCCCAGGCGGTTGGACATATCAGCTCGTTAGACGCGGATTATTTGTCTATGCGGTCGATCACGGCAAAGTAGCTGAATCTCTACAAGAAACTGGACGTGTTGAACACTGTCCAGAAGATGGTTTTAAATTTCAACCACCTAAAAAACGGAATATTGATTGGCTCGTTTGCGATATGGTAGAACAGCCAATCCGTGTCGCAGAGTTAATCGCAAAATGGTTAGTGAATGGTTGGTGTCGCGAAACGATTTTTAACCTAAAATTACCCATGAAAAAACGCTATATTGAAGTACAAAAATGTATCTTCTTGATTGAAGAAAAATTAATAGATGCAGGACTGCATTATCAGATCCAAGCAAAACATCTGTATCACGATCGAGAAGAGATCACTGTACATATCTGTTTAAAATCAACGAAATAAGGAAAGTATATGACATTAAGAATTGCTGTTGTTGGTGCTGGTGGACGTATGGGACGCCAGTTAATTCAAGCAGTTAATAAAGCTGAAGGCGTACAATTAACTGCAGCGTTTGAACGTGTTGGTTCAACCTTACTTGGCAGCGATGCCGGAGAATTAGCTGGTATTGGACACAATGGTGTAACCGTTACTGATAACCTTATCGCAAGTATTGATCAATTTGATCTAGTAATTGATTTTACTCGCCCAGAAGGTACATTAGAGCATTTGGCAATCTGTCGCCAATATCAAAAGAAAATGGTCATTGGTACAACTGGGTTTGATGAGCAAGGCAAACAAGCTATTCAACAAGCTGCTAAACAGATTGGGATTGTCTTTGCCTCTAATTACAGTGTAGGGGTGAATCTCGTCTTTAAATTACTTGAAAAGGCTGCCAAAGTGATGGGAGATTATTGTGATATCGAAATTATCGAAGCACACCATCGCCATAAAGTTGATGCGCCATCAGGAACAGCTTTATCTATGGGTGAACATATTGCTAAAGCTATGGGGAAAGATCTGAAACAACACGCTGTATATGCCCGCGAAGGCATTACCGGTGAACGCAAACAAGATCAAATTGGTTTTGCTACAATCCGTGCCGGTGATGTCGTTGGTGAACACACAGTATGGTTCGCTGATGAGGGTGAACGTGTAGAAATTGCTCATAAAGCGTCTAGTCGAATGACATTTGCTCATGGCGCTGTACGTGCGGCAAAATGGTTAGCTAATCATGACACTGGGTTATTTGATATGACTGACGTTTTAGATTTGAATTCTTTATAACGTTATTTCTGTTTATTTTAGGTTTCTCACATTAAGGAGAAACCTAAAACTACTCCACTAGCCAATTTTATCGGTCTGATTTGTTCCACTTCCGATTTCTGCTATAATTCGCCCCGTTTAACTGCAACTAACATAGGATAAATTATGGGATTTTTAACTAATAAACGTATTTTAATTGCTGGTGTAGCAAGTAATCGTTCTATCGCTTACGGTATTGCACAAGCAATGCATCGTGAAGGTGCAGAACTTGCATTTACTTATCAAAATGACAAATTAAAAGGTCGTGTTGAAGAATTCGCTCAAGAACTTGGTTCTTCCATTGTCATCCCTTGTGATGTAGGTACTGACGAAAGTATTGAAAATTGTTTTGCTGAATTACATAAACATTGGGATAAATTTGATGGCTTTGTACACGCTATTGCATTTGCACCAGGTGATCAACTTGATGGTGATTACGTAAATGCGGTTAATCGTGAAGGTTTCCGTATCGCACACGATATTAGTGCTTATAGTTTTGTAGCAATGGCAAAAGCTGCTCGCCCAAATCTTAATCCAGGTGCAGCATTATTAACACTTTCTTATTTAGGCGCTGAACGTGCTATTCCTAACTATAATGTTATGGGTCTAGCAAAAGCTTCTCTCGAAGCCAATACTCGCTATATGGCATCGGCAATGGGTAAAGAAAATATCCGTGTTAATGCAATTTCTGCTGGTCCAATTCGTACCTTAGCAGCTTCAGGTATCAAAAACTTTAAGAAAATGCTAGGTCATTTTGAAAATACAGCGCCGCTTCGCCGTACTGTAACTATTGAAGATGTGGGTAATACCGCAGCATTTTTATGTTCAGATCTTGCTGCTGGTATCACAGGTGAAGTTGTTCACGTTGATGCAGGTTTCAGTACTGTAGCTATGAGTGAGTTAGAACTCGCTTAAGATTTTCTTTTTATTTCGCTCCGTTAATCGGAGCGAATTTTTTTGTTTTTAATCGGATAAAGTATGTTCCAAGATAATCCTCTCCTCAGCCAACTCAAACAACAAATTCGTGATAGTAAACCTCATGTAGAAGGTATTGTGAAAGCCACTGATAAAGCTTACGGTTTTTTAGAATGTGAGAAAAAAAATTACTTCATTCCACCGCAAGCAATGAAAAAAGTGATGCATGGGGATAAGATTAAAGCCGTTATCGAAACCGTTGGCGATAAAGAGCAAGCTGAGCCAGATAGTTTAATTGAGCCAATGCTTACTCGTTTCATTGCTCGAGTACGTTTCAACAAAGACAACAAATTACAATTACTTGTCGATCACCCGAATATTAATCAACCCATCAGTGCGAATGTGCATAAAAAAGTCACTGATACCTTATCAAATGGTGATTGGGTGGTCGCTGAATTGAAAACACATCCATTACGCGATGATCGCTTCTTTTTTGCTCAAGTTACGCAATTTATTTGTCATCACGATGATCCTAAATCTGCTTGGTGGGTAACCTTAGCTCGTCACCAACAACCACGTACTGCAGTGGCTGGATTGGAACACTACACTTTTGATGAAACAACTATTCGAGAAGATTTAACTGGAATTGATTTTGTCACGATTGACTCAGAAACTACTAAGGATATGGATGATGCGTTATCCATTACACCGATTCTCCAACAAGAAAAACAAATCGGATGGAAACTCGCTGTCGCTGTTGCTGACCCAACTGCTTATATTCCTGTTGATTCTCAAATTGAAGTTGATGCGAAACAACGCAGCTTTACCAATTATCTGCCGGGCTTTAATATTCCAATGCTACCACGTGAGCTGTCTGATGATCTCTGTTCCTTGGTGGAAGGTGAAAATCGCCCTGCATTAGTTTGTTTTATTGAAACTGATTTAACGGGTGCTTTAATTAGCGAACCTACTTTTACATTGGCGTGGATTCGTTCAAAAGCAAAATTAGCTTATGATGCCGTGTCTGATTATTTAGAACAACAACCTAACGCATGGCAACCTGCGAATGATGTGATTAAAAATCAAATAGACGCATTACATCAATTCTGTTTAGTAAGAATCACGTGGCGTCAACAGCATGCAATTCTATTTAAAGATCGCCCTGACTATAATTTTATTCTGAATGAAAATGGTGAGATTAGCGAAATCCGTGCTGATTATCGTAGAATTGCAAATCGTATTGTTGAAGAGTGTATGATTATTGCCAATACTTGTGCAGCACAATTTTTAACTACACATCAAGCCCCAGCAATTTTTAATACACATAGTGGCTTCGATAAAAAATTCTTACCCGCAGCTAGCCAATTCTTGTTAAATCATCTGGCAACGGATGAAACTCAACCAGAATTAGCGCAACGTTATACAACAGAAACCTTATCCACGTTAGAGGGTTACTGTAATATGCAGCATGATTTAGACCAACATGCTGAATATTTTGAAACACGTTTACGACGTTACCTTACGTTTGCTGAATTTAAAGCGGAAGCAGCACCGCATTTTGGTTTAGGCTTATCTGCTTATGCCACTTGGACTTCACCTATTCGTAAATACTGTGATATGGTGAATCATCGCATTATTAAAGCGATTTTAAGCCAACAACCATTACCACCAGTAGAAGAAAGCGTTTTATTACGTTTACAAGAAGCACGCAAACAAAATCGCTTAGTCGAACGTGATATTGCAGATTGGTTGTATTGTTTGTACTTAGCCAACAAAGTAGCAGATAAAACCGTCTATTCAGCACAAATTATGGATATTACCCGAGGTGGATTACGCGTCCAATTAGCTGAGAATGGTGCAAGTATCTTTATTCCTATGTCATTAATTCATAATAATAAAGATGAAATTGAAGTAAATAGTGATGATATTGCGCTATATATCCAAGGTAAACGTCAATATCAATTAGCTGATATGCTCTCTATTCGTTTAATCGAGGTCAATACCAACACTCGCAGTATTATTGGCGAATTGGTAACTAATCAATAAATTAATTTCTTATTATAAAGAAAAGAAAAAATAGAGGAAAAAGTGTTGCGTCATTAGGCACAACACTTTTCAATCTACCCATAAGTTAAATTTCTTATGAAATGAGAAAAATATATTTCTTCACTTACCAGAAAATACAATCATATTTCTCACAAGTTAAAATCTAAGCATAGAGAACTAAAAAAAATAAATTCAGCAACAACACTCTACTCATTTTATTAGTTATCAAACTTAAAGCACTTTTTCTTGATTTTGACCTCATCAATCAGGTCTTCTAGTGCATGACTTAATAAAGCGCGATCATGACGATAGCTCACATCATCGGCATTTAATTGACGTGCAATCACACAATAGTTTTGTCTGAAATCTTGTGGTAATACCGTGTTGCTATCTGTGATCACGCCATCAATAATTGGCTTCCCTATGTAGTGGTTAAGCCAATCTACTCGTGCAGCTAAATCTAATTGTGCTGAGGGGCTATGTTCTACCCCTAAATTATCAATAAAAATCTTAATTGCAGAGCTAGTTGCTAAAGCATCTTGTACTTCAGTCAGTAACAAAGGTGGCAAAATACTAGTTAAAAAACTGCCCGGACCAAATAGAATAATATCTGCTTGATTAATCGCAACAACGGCTTCTGGGGTTGCGGAAACAGCAGGTGCTAAACTTAACTGTTTTGGAATATCTGCTAATTTATCAATACTCACTTCACCGATAATCATCTCACCACTATTTAACTCAGCAGTAAGATGAGCTGGCTTTTCAGACATCGGAATAATAAAAGGTTCAACGTGTAATAACTCTCGAATTAAATTCACACCATCCAATGGACGCACTTTAATATTTTCTAATGCTTTAAGCATTAGATTCCCTAAGTTATGTCCTGCTAACTCGCCTTCACCATCGAAACGATACTCAAATAATTCAGAGGCAGTGGTTGGAGTCGTAATAATTTGGTTTAAACAGTTACGCAAATCCCCCCAAGCAATACCACCAAATTGACTACGAATTCGACCTGTTGAACCGCCATTATCGGTAGTAGTGACAATACCTGTTAAGCGAGATCGCATAAAGCCAAGTGCAGACATCACACGTCCAAGCCCATGCCCGCCACCAATCGCAACAATACGTTTCGCCGCATTTAAATTTGGAGTTACCACTGAAGAAACCGTCATAAATAATACCTTGTTTATTGTTTAGTTAAGGAAGGGTTAGCAGCCCATTTTCTCTTTATAATGCTGACGACACACCGACAAATAGTGATCATTACCACCAATTTGGATCTGATCGCCTTCCTTAATCACTTCACCTTGTTCATTTAAACGCAATACAAAATTCGCTTTACGTCCGCAATAACAGATCGTTTTTAACTCCTCTAACTGATCTGCCCAAGCTAACAAATAACGACTTCCTTCAAATAATTCTGCTTGGAAATCTGTGCGTAATCCATAACACAATACGGGAATATTGAGCTTATCTACCACTTCCGTAAGTTGATACACTTGGTCTTTAGTTAAGAATTGTGCCTCATCGACTAGAATACAGTTTAATTTTTGTTGTTGATGATGTTGTTGAATTTCATCAAATAGATCTGTTTTTGTATCAAATAATTTGGCTTGTTCTTCAATACCAATTCTTGAGGTTACTTTGCCTACGCCATAACGATTATCAATAGCTGCGGTATAAACTAACGTCTGCATACCACGTTCACGATAGTTATAAGAAGATTGTAATAGAGTTGTCGATTTGCCTGCATTCATTGAGGAGTAATAAAAGTAAAGTTTCGCCATAGTAACCCAATCCTTGATAAAAAACGGCGCTAGTATAACGATATTCCACTTTAATTAACATCTTTGATTCAACTTCAGTCTTTAGACTTTAGCAGGAACTCTCTATAATAGCCCTATTATGATTTATACAAGAGGTATATATGCAGTTTTCAAAAATGCACGGTCTAGGCAATGATTTTATGGTAGTAGATGGTGTAACACAGAGTGTCTTTTTTTCTGAAGACATTATTCGCCGTTTAGCTGACCGTCATCGTGGTATTGGCTTTGATCAACTGTTATTAGTTGAAGCACCTTATGATCCCGAATTAGATTTCCATTATCGTATTTTCAATGCAGATGGCAGTGAAGTCGAGCAGTGTGGTAATGGTGCCAGATGTTTTGCCCGCTTTGTTCGTTTAAAAGGGTTAACCAATAAAAATGAAATCAAAGTAAGTACCGCCAAGGGCAAAATTGTGTTGATTGTCAATGATGATGAAACTGTGCGAGTAAATATGGGAGAACCAATTTGGGAACCAGCTAAAGTTCCATTTATCGCCAATAAATTTGAAAAAAACTATATCCTACGAACTGACATTCAAACTGTATTATGTGGTGTCGTTTCTATGGGCAATCCGCATTGTGTGTTGCAAGTAGAAGATGTCGCTACGGCTAATGTAGAACAATTAGGTCCACTATTAGAAAATCACGAACGTTTCCCAGCAAGAGCCAATATTGGCTTTATGCAGGTAATTAATCGACAACATATTCGTTTAAGAGTATTTGAACGTGGTGCTGGAGAAACACAAGCGTGTGGAACTGGAGCTTGTGCAGCCGTAGCTGTTGGCATTATGCAAGGTTTATTAGATAACAGTGTGAAAGTTAGCTTACCCGGCGGAGAATTAAAAATTGAATGGCAAGGACAAGGACATCCTCTCTATATGACTGGCGATGCTACCTTTGTTTATGATGGCGTGATTCAATTATAAGGAGTAAATATGAGCGAGATTGATGTTGATTTTGAGCAGCAGATAGACCAATATTTGCAAGCCCATCCAGATTATTTTTCCCGTCATCAAGCCTTATTGGATCAACTTGTTATTCATCATCAACGCAAAGGTATGATTTCTTTAGTAGAAGCCCAATTAGGTCGCCAGCGAGAGAAAATTGCCACATTAGAAAATGCGCTAAATCAGGTTAGCTCCACTGTACAACAAAATGAAACGCTCTTTTTTAGCTTATTACCCTTACAAAAACAACTCTATCAAGCCAAAGATATTATTGAGGCAAGCCGCGATTTAGATCAATGGGCAAAAACATTAGGTTTAAAACAAGGTAAAATCTTACTACTCAAAGACGCATGGCAATCCGAATCAGTTACCTCACAATATTGGCTGGATCGTAAAGCTTTTGAGATTATTCGCTTAGAACGTTTTGGCTTACAATCTTTTTATCTAGGAAAATTAACTAATCGAGAAAAATCATTGCTATTTTTACCTGAAGAACTGCCAATTGGATCGGTTGCTATTTGCTTATTAAATAATAAGCAAAATCATAAACCTTATCATGCGGTGTTAGTGTTTACCGCATTACATGAAGGGCATTTTTATCGTGGTCAAAACACAGATTTTCTTGAAACACTCATCGAACTAATTGAGCCACTATTTCACCAATGGCTAACTTATAAGAAATAAATTATGTTACAAGAATGGTTAGAACAATATTGGAATTATCTTCGTATTGAACGTCAACTTAGCCCTAAGACATTAGAAAGTTATCAGCAGCAAATAGAGGCGTGTCTTGAATTATTGATTACAGAGGGAATTAACGATTGGCGACAAGTTGATGGTAGTGTTATTCGCTTTATCCTCACTCAAGGAAAAAAGGCTGGATTGCATGAACATAGCTTAGCGTTACGCCTTTCTAGTTTACGTGGATTTTTCCAATTTTTATTACGTAAAAAGATTATTACTGTTAATCCAACCGATGGCATTTCAGCACCAAAGGCAGGCAAAAGATTACCGAAAAGTATTGATGTTGAATCTATTTCCCAATTACTTGACATTAAAAGCAAAGAACCTTTAGCCCTACGCGATAAAGCAATTATGGAATTAATGTATAGTTCTGGATTACGCTTATCTGAATTACGCGGTTTGAATTTAGAGGATATTAATTTTAAGGCAAAAGAACTTAGGGTATTGGGGAAAGGAAATAAAGAACGGATTTTACCTTTTGGGCGTTATGCCGCTGGTGCTTTACATGAATGGCTCAATGTTCGTCTGCAATTTCATCCAAAAGACAATGCACTTTTTATTAGTCATCAGGGTAATCGCTTAACAAGCACCGCCATTCAACAACGTTTAGAACAGTGGGGTATTAAGCAAGGATTAAATGCTCACCTTAATCCGCATAAACTCCGCCACTCTTTTGCTACCCATATGCTTGAAGCTACCTCTGACTTACGTGCTGTACAAGAACTATTAGGGCATGAAAATTTATCTACCACACAAGTTTATACACATTTAAATTTCCAACATTTAGCACAGGTATATGATTCAGCACACCCTCGTGCCAGACGTAAAAAATAAGGAATCGCAGTATGTTACATTTTTATCGTTCATTTACGTTACCCAAAGTTATCAGCTTTGATCTTGATGATACTTTATATGATAACTACACTGTGATTCGGAATGCAGAACAAGCTTTCCTTGATTGTTTACAACAGCTTGCACAAGTCAGCGTAGAAAACTGGGCACTCTATAAACAACAGCTTTTCCTGGAAGATCCTATTCACTATGAAGATGTGATTGAGTGGCGAAAAGCAGCAGCAGTAAAGCTTCTGCAACAACAAGGGAAAAGCAACACTGAAATCCCTGCCATTGTAAAACAATGTATGCAACTGTTTGTGGAATGGCGGCATAAAATTGATGTTCCACAACAGAATCAACAGTTCCTCAACCAATTAGCTGAACATTATCCTTTAGTCACTATCAGTAATGGAAATGTCTATCCGCCTCATATTGGCTTAGACCAATTTAAGTTGATGTTACGGGGAGGTGAACATGGCAGAGCTAAACCACACGCAGACTTATTCTTGCAAACTGCACAATATTTTGGTTGTCCTCCTAACGAAATACTTCACGTTGGTGATAATCTTGTTACTGATGTACAAGGTGCTATTTTAAGCGGTTGTCAGGCAGTTTGGATTAATCCTCATAATCAACCTATGTCAATTTTTCCTGAGGTCACACATTTACCAACATTATCTGTTTTTGATGTTACCGAGCTTTCCTTTTTGTATAAAAACTAGCCAAAATTTGATGTAAATAAACTTTTTTTTAAATTTTATTCTCTTTTTTTAAATTAAGATTGCGATCTTTTTGGCTTACTTTATCATTACCTCCATCGAGTTATTGTTAAACAATCTTATTGAGGTCTTTATGCTATACGCTGAATTTATTCTACTACTCTTTTTCCTGTATGTTGGTAGCCGCTACGGCGGTGTCGGGCTGGGTGTTGTGTCCGGTATTGGATTAATTGTTGAAGTCTTTATCCTCCGTATGCCTCCATCCTCCCCACCTATTGACGTAATGTTAATCATCTTAGCCGTTGTAACCTGTGCATCTGTACTTGAAGCAGCTGGCGGTCTAAAATATATGTTACAAATCGCAGAACGTATCCTACGTAGTAATCCAAAACGTGTCACGATTCTCGGACCAATGGTTACTTACTTTATGACAATTATTCTTGGTACAGGTCATGCGGTTTATACTATTATGCCAATTATTGGTGATATTGCCTTAAAAAATGGTATTCGCCCTGAACGTCCAATGGCAGCTGCCTCTGTATCATCTCAATTAGCAATTACAGGAAGTCCTATCTCAGCAGCAGTAGTCTATTATCTTAGCCAAATTTCTGAATTACCTGGTTTTTCTCATGTTAGCCTATTAACTATCGTATCTATTTCTATTCCTGCTACATTTTGTGGCATGTTAGCCCTTTCGCTATATAGTTTACGCCGGGGAAAAGAATTAAAAGATGACCCTGAATATCAGCGCCGTTTAAACGATCCAGAGTGGAGTAATTTAATTAAAAATACGACTAGCACTAGTTTAAATGAAACCTTACCACCATCTGCTCGTAATTCAGTATTCTTATTCCTCTTTGCTTTAGTATTAATTGTCATTATTGCTATGGTTCCAGAAATAAGAACTATTGGTGATGCAAAAAAACCAATCTCCATGGGGGTTATCATTCAAATGATGATGTTAGCTTTCGGAGGAATCATTCTATTAGCAACTAAAACGGATGTAAAAAAAGTTCCTAATGGCGTAGTGTTTAAATCAGGTATGGTTGCAACTATCGCTATCTTCGGTATTGCTTGGATGAGTGATACTTATTTTAAATATGCAATGCCTTCATTCAAAGCTGGCATCACTGAAATGGTTCAAAGTTATCCTTGGACATTTGCACTCGCTCTCTTTGCAGTATCTGTGGTAATCAACAGCCAAGCAGCAACCGGAAGAATGTTGCTTCCAGTAGGTATTGCAATGGGCTTACCTGCACCATTACTTGTTGGTTTATTACCTGCAACTTATGGTTACTTCTTTATTCCTAACTATCCATCTGATATTGCAACTGTAAACTTCGATGTTTCAGGTACAACAAAAATTGGTAAATACTACTTCAACCACAGTTTCATGGTACCAGGTTTAATCGGGGTTGTTGTAGGATGTATTGTTGGTATTAGTATTGCAAATGTATTGATGTAATATTGATATTGACTTGAGATAAAAATACCTCGCCAATCGGCGAGGTATTTTTTTACTAATTAATTTTAAAATTAAAACACACGCTTAAATGGTTTCACCACAACATCACCATACACGCCAGCTTCAACATAAGGATCTTGAGATGCCCATGTTTTTGCTTCTTCTAATGAAGCAAACTCAGCAATCACAGTAGAACCCGTAAAGCCAGCTGCTCCCGGATTTTCATCATCAATAGCTGGATTTGGTCCTGCTACTAATAAACGCCCTTGTTCTTGTAATAAAATAAGGCGTGCTAAATGTTTTTCTCTCACGGCTAAACGTTTATCTAACGTATTTGGTAAATCTTGTGCAAAAATAACGTAATACATATTCACTCCTTTATGCTTGCTGCTGATATTCAGTAATAATTTGTAATGCTTGATCTAATTCTGGATTATTTTCTCGTGGCACAGGACTTGGTCTGCCTTGTTCATCAATTGCTACATAAGTAAATAACGCATCTGTCACTAAATAACGATCAGAAATAGCATCTTGAAAAACACGTTTTACCCAAACTTCAACTTTAACTTGAATTGAAGTATTACCTACCTTAGTACAGCGCCCATAACAACAGACAACGTCCCCAACCGAAACAGGTTTATGAAATGTCATATTATTTACGTGGACTGTCACTACTCGGCGATGTGCAATTTCTTTTGCTAAGATTGCACCACCAATATCCATTTGTGACATAATCCAACCACCAAAAATATCGCCATTAGCGTTAGTATCTGATGGCATTGCTAATGTTCTCAGTAATAATGTGCCATCCGGTGTGCGAACTGTTGTTTCCATTAATTAATCTTCCTTATGATTCTGTTTTGCTTGAGAATTAAGATATGGATAAATATAAATACCAGTTAATAACGATGCGACTAAGGTTAAACCAAAGAAACCAAATGATTTAAAATCTACCCAAATATCATCCGATAAAAATTGGCTCACATAGATATTAATCAACATACAAACAACAAAAAATATTCCCCACCCTAAATTAAGATTTGCCCATACTTTTTCAGGAAGTTGAATCTCTTTGCCTAACATACTTTTGATTAATAATTTTTTAAAGCCATATTGGCTAACTAACAAGATTAAGGCAAATAACGCATAAACAATCGTCACTTTCCATTTTAAAAATTCAAGATCATTAAAGTAAGCTGTTAAACTACCAAAAAAGACGATCCCAATTGCCATAATCCATTGCGACTTTTCAATCTTACCGTATTTCACTTTTAAGATAATAAATTGAACAATGGTCGCCACAATCAAAATAATCGCTGCTTCGCGAACACCATATAATTTATAGACGGCAAAAAATAAGATCAGTGGGATAAATTCTAATAATTGTTTCATAGTGAGTTTGCCTTAATAAAAATACGGTAAAAACGATAGGCAAAAATTAGTGAGAATAAATTGATAAATGAGGTGATTAAAGTAAATAACACCAATAAATTTGCACCTAATAAGCCTACTAATAGATTACTGAATAATATTGGCACAAGATAAACTAACAGTAAATAAACCACCATTACCTTATATTGTTGGCGATGATTAACTAACTGATATAAAGCTCTTAGCCCCTTTCTGCCCGGTTCCAATAAATATGCATATGGCAGTAATGCAATACGAGTTAATAAATAACCACTTACTAATAAACACACTACACCACCGATAAAGAGTGAAATCCCGCCACTTACTGAGCCAATACTAATTCCCATAATAAATGGCATTAATGCCAGAATTAATAAGCAGTTATAACCAATAAATCCGATTAATTTTTGTAATACGGTTGGAATACATGAAAAGATATCGCCAATCCGATTGGTAGAAACCTGATCAATAGTCAAAATAAACCATATATTCAGGATCACAGAAAAAATTAAATTGAAAAAAGAAGCAAATATCACACTAGATGAGATTGAATTTGGCGTTGTTTGCAGCTGTTCTAAGCCACCATTTGCTTCCATAATGAGCTGAAAAATTAATGTATTCAATGCATACAATACAGTAAAAGTAACAACGATTGGGTAACGATTACGCACAAAATAGCTACTTTCTTGCAAAATTCGTACAAAATTTATCGACATTGTTTCCTCTTTCTTATGTACAACTTAAAATTAGCGAGTATAACAATTTTAGTTAAGAAATTCAGCTGTAAGTATGCTAAACTTCCACTTCTTTTATTCATCTATCAATAGTTACAATATGATTAGAAAATATTTATCATTTTTTTCCACTTTTATCTTATTTTTCTTAAGTATAACAACAACATTTGCTGGTATTTTTGATAAAAAAGCAGACTTCTTAACCGTTGAACAGGCTTTTCCATTTTCCCTACAAGCTACACCACAAAAAATCACTCTGCATTGGGATATTTTGCCTAACTACTATTTATATAAGCATACCGTCACCGTCAAAAGTGATAATGTTGCTTTTAATCAGCAAATTACCCCCATTATTGAAAAAACACACGAGGATCCTTACTTTGGTAAAACGCAAATTTTTGAACAAGGCTTAGATATTGTTCTTACCCCGACTCAAAATCAATTTGAGCCACAAGGCAAATTAATTATTAATTATCAAGGTTGTACAGAAGGATTATGTTATCCACCACAAACTCAAGAGATTGAGTTATCACAATGGATTAAACCTAGTACAGCTCAGGTTACTACCTCTGATTTAACCAACGAAAACGCACAAAGTAATACTACTGAAACCACGCCTTTTACTGAGCGCTTATTTCAAAGTAAATTTGCGGTATTTTGGTTCTTTTTACTCGGTATTGGCTTAGCCTTTACCCCTTGTGTATTACCAATGTTACCGTTGCTATCTGCTATCGTTATTGGCAAAGAACAACGTGTTAATACAGGTAAAGCTTTATTGTTAAGTATTATTTATGTACAAGGAATGGCTCTCACTTATGCGTTACTTGGGTTAGCTGTTGCTGCTGTTGGGTTATCCTTACAAGTTTGGTTACAAAGCTCTTACGTATTAGGAGCTTTTGCACTGCTATTTATCCTACTGGCTTGTTCTATGTTTGGTTTATTTACTTTACAGCTTCCTGTGAGTTGGCAAACTAAATTAACAGCATTAAGTCAAAAACAATCAGCTGGTATGTATGGTGGCGTATTTATGATGGGCGCTATCGCTGGCTTGATTGCATCCCCTTGTACTTCTGCCCCACTCTCAGGCGCCTTACTGTATGTGACACAAACTGGTGACTTAATTACAGGTGCCTTAACGCTCTATTTATTAGCGCTTGGTATGGGAACGCCATTGATCGCTATTACTGTCTTTGGCAATAAGATTTTACCTAAATCAGGTGCTTGGATGGAGAATGTAAAAATCGCTTTTGGCTTTGTATTATTAGCTCTACCGATTATCTTACTTGCCCGTTTTTTACCAAATTATTGGGAAAATATTTTATGGTCACTACTCGGGATTGCTTTCTTTGCTTGGCTAATCACCCTAGCAGGTAAACATAGCCGCATTTGGCAAGTTTTATCAATAATGGCGATGATGGTTGCTGCTGCACCGTTCTATGCTGCGATACAACAATTGTTACATCCTCAAATACAGCAATCAACTAACCATCAAGAATTTATCCAGGTTAAAGATTTAGCAAAATTACAGCAGCAACTACGCAATAATCCACATAAAATTGCAATGGTTGATCTCTATGCAGATTGGTGTGTCGCCTGCAAAGAGTTTGAACATAAGACTTTTAATCAAACAGAAGTTCAACAGCGCTTGCAAAAAATTCTTTTATTACGTGTTGATATGACCAAAAACAGTACTGCTAATCAAGCACTTAGCAAGGAATATCAGGTGTTAGGTTTACCGACTATTCTGTTTTTTGATCAACAAGGCAAAGAGATTAGTAATAGCCGTGTTACTGGATTTTTAGATGCCAAACAGTTTAGTGAATGGTTAGATCGATTAGCCACAGATTAAATCACAATACCTCACGTTTTCTCAACAGATGAAAAATTGTGAGGTATCAATTAATTATCTACATAACGTCAAAAACAATTTTAAAATTGCTAAATTATCCGTTAATTCTGGATGAAAAGAGCAAGCAAGTAACTTACCTTGGCGAGCTAATACAGGATGCCCCGCAAAAGAGGCTAACACTTCAACAGTGTTGCCTGTTTTCACAATATACGGCGCCCGAATAAATACCGCTGGTACAGGTTGTTCAATCCCTGTAACCTGTAACTCTGTTTGGAAGCTATCCACTTGCCGCCCAAATGCATTACGTTGTACTTGAATATCCAACAGCTGTAAATATGCTGATTCACCACCAACAATCTCTCTCGCTAATAAGATCATGCCCGCACAAGTACCAAAGATTGCTTTTGTCTGTGCAAATTGTTGTAACGCATCAATAAAACCATATTGGCGCATTAACTTGCCAATCGTTGTACTTTCACCACCTGGTAAGATAATTCCATCCAATTCTGCAAGCTGTTCAACACGTTTAACCGCAACACCCGTCACACCTAATTGTGCAAGTTGAGCTAAATGTTCACTAACAGCACCTTGCAAAGCCAATACACCTATCTTTAATGCTTTCATATTACCAACCACGATCTTGCATTCTTTCAGCAGCAGAAAGCTGTGATATTTCAATCCCTTTCATCGCTTCACCAAGATCTTCAGATAAACGAGCGATCAAATCATAGTCTTGATAATGTGTGGTAGCTTGTACGATTGCTTTGGCAAATTTTTCAGGATTTTCAGATTTAAAAATACCTGATCCAACAAAAACACCATCCGCGCCTAATTCCATCATTAATGCCGCATCTGCTGGTGTAGCAACACCACCCGCAGCAAAATTAACCACTGGCAATCTTCCTAACTGTTTAATCTGTAATAATAATTCAAAAGGAGCACCTAAATTTTTTGCCTCTGTCATTAATTCATCATGACTCATCGCAACTACCTTGCGAACTTGTGCATTGACTTTCCGCATATGACGTACCGCTTCTACAATATTGCCTGTTCCCGGTTCACCTTTGGTGCGCAACATTGCAGCCCCCTCACCAATACGTCTTAAGGCCTCACCAAGATCACGACAGCCACACACAAAAGGAACGGTAAACTCACTTTTTAACAAATGAAACTCTTCATCTGCTGGCGTTAATACTTCACTTTCATCAATATAATCCACGCCCATCGCTTCTAATACACGAGCTTCCGTAATATGACCAATTCTCGCTTTAGCCATTACAGGGATAGATACGGCATCCATCACTTCTTTAACGATACGTGGATTCGCCATTCTCGCCACGCCGCCAGCTTTACGAATATCAAAAGGTACACGTTCTAATGCCATCACCGCCACTGCACCCGCAGCTTCTGCAATACGAGCTTGCTCTGCATTGACTACATCCATAATCACGCCACCTTTTTGCATCTGTGCCATACCGCGTTTTACTACATCACTACCAATAATTGTACTCATCAATTTATCCTCCGTTGTTATTTGAACGAACTTATTCTGGCGTAAATTGATGGGTTTAAAAGTGTCAATTTTTGATTATTTAATGGGGTCAGAAAAAATAAATGATGTAGTAGAAATAGCAAATAATGATTAAAGATCGAGTTCAAGATCAGACTCTACCTGACAACAACAAAGTAATACATCATCCTCTTGTAAAAAGGCTAATGGTGGCTGGCGATAACTTACCTGCCCTTGTAATAATTTTGCACGGCAAGCCCCACAATATCCTGAACGACATTGATATTCATGGGGAATATGTTGCTGCTCTAAGTTTTCCAGTAATGAACATTGATTATCATGCGAAAAAACGTGTCCGCTTCGTGTCAATTTGATTTGGTAAATCTTCATATTCAGTACTCTACTTACCGTAAGCCAAAACAAAACGGAATAAATTCAATAATGCAATTAGATCAGTACGTGCAATACAACGGAATAAACGTAGTCCTGCATACAACCAGCGCCATTTATTGACTAATTGGTAAGTATATTGCCATTGCTGTTCACCACCTTGCTGTCGGTAAACTGAAATGCTCTCTGCAATTTGTTGATCAGATACTTTTTCACTTACATAAAGACTATGGATATAGAACAATAAATCACGTGCTTTTTGTAATTGCAAATTCTTACTAAATACTTGGGATTCAAAATCAATAAAACGCACGCCATCTTCTTTCCATCCCATATCTCGAATAGCTGGACGACCATGGAAAAGATCTTGCTGATGTAACTGCGCTAATGCGGTAGCTGCATCACTCAGTAGCCTTTTTGCAAATTCAGGGGTTGTAGTTGGTTCATTTAAGTATCGTTTTACTGATTGCCCAACATCTTCAATCACAAAATAAGTTTCTGCGACTAACACTAACGGTGCGACTGCGGCATGACGTTGATTTAAATCTTGCAGTGTTTTGATTTCCCGTTGTAATGAGGCTGTTGGATTTGGCTTTAACAGACGCATTGCCCCTGTTGTTTGTTCAACCTGTTTAATCCAATATTTCTTATCTGCATACTCAAATGGAAAAACCCTTTCATCAGGGTTTTTCGCAACTAAATCGGCAACATATTCAGAAAAATTCATAAAAACATCCAGAACTTTATTATTTTGTTACTTGTGGCTGATAACGCTGGGCATTCTGTTGTACGTCAGCTAAATTCCAATCTATGAGTAATTTCCCATTTTCAAATATAGTTTGCATCATTGAATTTTCTGCATATTCGTTTAATGGTAAGTGATCAATATTGATCGTTTTATATTTTTCACCATCCCAAATTAAATCTAAGCGTCCTTTTTTGCTTACTTTACCTTTATCTGTGATTGGTGCTTTATACACATCAACTAACTTACTATCTGTAATTACACAACTACATTTCATTGCAAAGCGGTGAGTATCTCGATTAATACTGGTATCAAAATTACCTTGTAGTAACGAACCACCACAACCGAGAATTAAATTTTCTACTGAGAAGCCATTATCTTGTAACGCTTTTAATAAATCCCATGTACTATTCTCATTAATCCCATCGCCCTGTAATACTCTGACATTATTTAATACAAGATAGCCTTTCTGATTACGAGTAGTACCAAAAGTCTCTGCCAATTTTTCACACGCGAACAGTACATTCGTGATTGCATCACCACTATCTGGACGTAAAACTAGTGGATATTTACGCTGTTTCACTTTATCCGCTAACTGCTTACAAAAGATATTGCCAATTGCGTTATAGTAGTCATAACTGTCAACCACAATCGAAATTACAGAATCTTGGTACTTATCGAGTAAATTAGCATACGCTTCTGCTTCTCGTGCTTTTGACCACGACGTTATTGTACTATGTTCAGCCGCAGGCACACTAAAGCCAGCCATTTCTGCTGCATAATATTGACGCATAAACAGCAACGCACTGACATTATCTGTCCCTTTAAAATTGACTAAATGCGCACCACCGCCAATTGAAGCACTTTCTTCACTCGATACCCCACGATAACCAAAATCATGCAGCATAAAAGGTAATGCATCAAAACTCTCTGCCGTTTCTTGTAGGAATTTACGACAAATTCGTTGATAGGAATGAGAAAGTGTTGCCACTGTACATGGATACCAAATTTTTAATAATAATGTTTCAAAAAAACTGACTAACCATGCACAGTTCTGATCGGTATTTTCTACTGTTAATAACACATTATGATTATTAACTAAGCTTCCTTCCGGTACGGCACGAATTCGCAACGGAAGATAACCTTTATGCGTATCCAAAATATATTGCCAATTCACCCGATCAAATGGTAATCCATGTATCCGCATAATTTCTTCTGCTTCATCAATCATGGCTTGGGTAATAGGTTGGCAAAGATATTTTTTTAAATAATATTGCAAACCAAAAAACTGGGTATATCCATAACGCCCACCACGACTTTCAATATAATGATGCATATACGTCATCTTGTTTGGATATTGTGCTGAGTGGGAATATTTATATGAATCACTCATCAAGATAATATTTTTTTCCATTATGGTTATCCTCTTGGCTTTAGCTTATTTTGCGATCAAACTTAATTTCGCTACCCGATCCCCTGAAAGGACACAGTCCATTTGATAAAATTTATTTCCATTCAAACGCATAGACGCTGTTAAACGCGATGTACTTTGCGCACTATTAGCTGAAGTACGTAATACTTTTTTCGTTCCCGCAACTTGTTGGATTTTTGCAATACATAAATAATTTAATTTTGCTTCATCACCTGTACGAACAGCAGAAATATTGCGATCCGCAGAGTTATAGCCTAATTTTTGCACCCATTTTTCTGCTGCTTTTTCTACTGCTAATTGTTCATTATTTAGATTACCTTTACTGAAATCATAGTAATGTTGATCATTGTTCACTGCTGCAACTCGCCCATTCTTCAAATAGATATTCTCTACTTTTTTTGGCGATTTCACGGTAATAAAGGTGATTTGTTGTTGATTAAAATAAGCGGTTGCTGTTTGTTGTCCTGTTTCATACGTGAAACTTGGTAAGCGTTGTGCAGTTTCTCTGATCGCTTTTAATGCAGCATCTTCTTTCGCTAATGGATCTGACACACTTTTAGATTCAGATACAGACGCTGTAGGAAAATGTAATTGACTACACGCTGATAATAATAATGCCACCAACATAGAGGTGAATACTGATAATTTTTTCATCTTTTTACTTCTCCATCTTATTAATTAATCTCGACTTAAAAATAATGCTGCTGCTCCGCGCACACCGCCAGAATCCCCATGTTTTGCTTTCAAAATTGCAGGTACTACAGCACTACGCATTAAGTGTTTTGGTAAGCGTTGTGGTAACGCTTCATAGATATAATCAAAATTAGATAATCCACCACCTAAAAAGATAGCGTCTGGATCTAATACTGTAATCAAATTACCAAAACAAATTGCCATTAATTCAATAAATTTATCAACAAATTCCACCGTTTTTGCATCATTTTGATAGAAGCGTTGAATAATTTCTTTTGCTGAAAGCTTCTCTTTGAGTAAATCATGGTGTAATAGCTCAAAGCCTCGCCCTGAAAGATAAGTATCTAAGCAGGCTTCATTACCACAACCACATTGATAAATTGGTGCTTGATCCCAACCAAGGAGTTTCAATGCATGGTAATTGAGTTGAATATGCCCCACTTCACCTGCCATACCAACTTTACCAGAATGTACTTTACCATTAAAGACTAAGCCACCACCAAAGCCGGTACCAATAATTAGCCCTAATACGGTTGCATATTGTTGACTATCAGCATCCCATGCTTCTGATAATGCAAAACAGTTTGCGTCATTTTCAATTCGTACTTCTCTTTGCAAACGTTCTGTTAAATCACGAATAATTGGTTTGTTATCTGCTACACGAATATTAGTAATTTCAGCAATCCCTGTATCACGACGCACAAAACCGGGTACACCAATACCCACTGTCCCCTTGCAATTAAATTTTGCATCTGCTCTCTCTACTAATTGCACTACCGCATTTAACCAATCTTCATAAGATGTTTGTGGCGTATCAACTCGTTCACTATGAAGCTTTTCTAATTGTTGATTAAATACTGCCAATTCAATTTTAGTACCACCAATATCAATTCCGTATAACATAATCTACGCTCGCTTAAGTTAGTCAAACTGGGCGGAATTATATCTTATTTTCTGGGCTTTACTAACCTTCCAAATCAATCATCAAGTTGTTATTAGAAACTATGACAATTTTTGCCTACAATACTGCAATAAATAAAATACCCATAGTTCCTAAATAATCATCAAAAAGTAACAGAAAAATCGACAAATAATGTATATAATGTCACCCTTTTACATTTTTATTTGATTAGCATCACGCCATACATAACATAACTAAGGACAGAAAATGGCAAAAATTGAACTTGTTGCTCAGGCAAACTTACCAACAGAATTTGGTATTTTTAAAATTATCGGTTTTGAACATCCAGAAACTCATAAAGAACACGTTGCTTTAGTGTTAGGAGATGTCACCAATGATGAACCTGTATTAGCGAGGATTCATTCAGAATGTTTAACTGGTGATGCATTACATAGTCTAAAATGCGACTGTGGCTTTCAATTACAAGCAGCATTAAAGCAAATTAGTGAAGCAGGACGAGGCGTATTAATTTATCACCGTGCAGAAGGTCGTGGGATTGGATTAATCAATAAAATTCGTGCTTATGCGTTACAAGATCAAGGAATGGACACAATCGAAGCAAACTTAGCACTTGGATTTAAAGAAGACGAACGTGATTTTAGTGTTTGTGCTGAAATGTTTGAGTTATTAGGTGTTAAAGCCATTCGTCTATTAACTAATAATCCTGAAAAAATTAATACGATGAAACAAGCAGGCATTAATGTAGTTGAACGTGTACCATTAAATGTAGGTGAAAACCGTTATAACACTGGCTATCTCACCGTAAAAGCAGAAAAAATGGGGCATATGATTGTGCATACTCATGATTGCCAATGCGATCAACATAAAAAATAACAAAACCCCCAGATTTATTATATAAATCTGGGGTTTTATCCTTTACTGGATTGAGATTTAACGTAAGCTAAATGGATCTGAATATGGGATAATTCCAGTACTTAACATCTTACTCATACTGCTACCGTGGCGATTACCCAATCCTGAAATCTCAAAGTTAATTCCAAATGAATTATTATAGAAGGTATCATTACGATTTGAGTATTGTTGCCCTTCTTTTGGCGCTGTGAGATAACGTCTTGCACCAATATTTGCTTTCCAACAACAGGTACGGTATTCAACACCAATATATTGCTCTACTGGCTTATTCAATGAAATATCTTGATATACATGCCCAACAACGGCCCAGTTGTCGTTAATCTGCCACGCCGTTGCCAACCCTACTTGACGAATCTTCTGATCATACACATTGCTTCCCGTTAAATTTTGATCAATATATTTTTCACTAACATAACGATAAGATAATTGGATCAAATTTTCGGTAGATCGACGATACTCAAGCGCCATATTCATTAATGCAGTTTCATCAAATAAAGTATCGTATTGATAACCGCCTTTCCAATTCCATTGTTGGTTAATCTTCCAGTTGGCTTCTGCCGCCCAAGAAGAGGAAGTTCCTTGAGTACGATTTCTACTACTTTCATCAATTTTTGACGGCGTAAAATAAAGAATTTGCCCTAAAGAAAGATTAAAACGTTCATCTGCATCTTTATCAAAGAAGCGTGTTGTTCCACCAATAGTTAATTGATTTGCTGAAGCTATCCGGTCTAAACCACTATAACGTCTATCATTAAATAATGAGTAGAAATCTTGCTGCAATAAAATTGAATCATAGCCAAAGCCTAAATAACTGTAATTATCAGTTCCAATATTACTTTGATTTCGATAAGGGCGATAAACGTATTGTACTTTTGGTTCAATAGTTTGAGTATAGCCATCAAATAATGTTTTATTTGATGCTAATACAGTAGCCACTTCTGCTTTAAACTGAGGAATTACACGATTCACCGATTTTTCCACCTCTACCGCATCAACAGCTTCGCCTTTTTTCTGCGAATAATGGGTTGCATACAATTTCGTTTCTAAATTTAGACTGCCATATCGATTGACCAATGGCATCGAAAGAGTAGGTTCCATATGGAAACGCCATGCTGATGGCATTTTTGCACTATCGTTTTTAAATTGTACGGCTTGTGAATAGAGAGAAAAATCAACTAAATCATTAAATAATCCATCACGATAATAATTAAAATCAATCTGCGGCAAAGTCCGATAAGGTCCTACCGATACGGTATCAAATACTTGGAATTGCGTTGCAGATACGGTGAGATTGTAATTTGGTTGATAATAGCTTAATGCGAAACTTTGAGTGGCATAACCATCAGTACTACTACCATAAGGTGATGAAAAATCATTAAAATAACGAGGATCACTCACTTTAGTATAATTCACATTAAAACGCCAATTATCCCAAAGAGAACCACCATTTTGCCAATACACTAAATAACGAGGGTCATCCTGCGTATAATCTTCATAACGATCATTTTTGATATATTCACCCGCTACAACTCCAGAACCTAAAATATTTAAATAACGCGCTTCACCCAAAAATTGTATCCCTCGACGACTCATATATTTTGGCGTAATCGTCATATCATAATTAGGTGCAAGATTAAGATAAATCGGTTGCGCATAATAATAGCCATCTGTACTTGAAGCCCCAAAATCTGGCATCAATAACCCTGAACGGCGACGATCTCCTATTGGGAATTGAACATAAGGAAAATAGAACACTGGCACGTCTTTTACATAAAACACCGCATTCCATAAATCTGCATACTCTTCTTTGATATGTTGCTTCATTTCAGAGGCACGAATCTTCCATGAATTATTATTTGGCAAACAAGAAGTGAACGTCGCATTCTTTAATAAACGGTAATCTTGACGTAACTCTGCTTTTTCAGCATCACCACGGCCTTGTCGATCAACAAATTGGTAGTTGGAACGATAAATATTGGCATCTTTAGAATTAAGATGAATATCTGCTTTTTCCCCAACAACTTGCACTAAATTATCTTGGTAATTCATATTACCATTTACATACGCATAACGTTGAAGATCTTGCTTATTTCCTTTTTGCTCGACAAAAACAGAATCAGCTTGTAATTTACGATTCCCCTGCTCAACTTGCACATTACCCGTATAAAGGGCGTTATTAGGTTGGTTAATTTCCGCACTATCAGAATCAATATAAACAGGTAAATCATTAGGATCAGTTTTCACAACCTCCCCAGTAAAATGAGGAACACCTAATAAACATTGACTGGTCAAATCAGCATAGCTCGCTTGACTATATAACGCCGAGAGAATCGACAAGGATAAGAATGAATAATATTTTTTCATCGGACGTTTCAACTATCTCTTTAACAACAAATGGTCAGCATTATAGCCTAAAACTAGGCCAAAGATGAGTAGTAAAATGAAATAAAAAAGCGTTGGGTAAGGAGAATATTAACACCAACGCTTTTTCTAAAAAATACAGGAATTATCTTACTGTATTAACATATCAATTCGCAATCACTTATAGTTTTGCACTTAACATTGCTTCTAATTTTTCGATATCTGCCGCAAATTTACGAATTCCATCAGCAAGTTTTTCTACTGCCATCGCATCCATATTATGTTGCCAATAGAACTCAGCTTCTGTCATGGCTGCTGGGCGTGGTAACACTTCACCTTGATAATTAAGTTTACGTGGTAACTCGCCATTATTCTCTTGTAATTCTTTTAATAATGCAGGAGAAATGGTCAAACGGTCACAACCAGCTAACTCAGTGATTTCACCAATATTACGGAAACTTGCTCCCATCACCACAGTTTTATAGCCATATTGTTTGTAGTAGTTATAAATCTTAGTTACAGAAATCACACCCGGATCTTCACTTGGTGCGAACTCTTTCTTATCGCCATTTGCTTTATACCAGTCTAAAATACGGCCTACAAATGGTGAAATTAAATAAACACCCGCTTCTGCACAAGCACGAGCTTGAGCTTCAGAGAATAATAGAGTGAGGTTACAGTTAATGCCTTCTTTTTCTAGAATTTCCGCAGCACGGATACCTTGCCAAGTTGAAGCAATTTTAATCAAAATACGATCATTGCTAATACCTGCTTCATTATAAAGCGCAATGAGTTTACGTGCTTTGGCAACGGTTGCTTCAGTATCATAAGAAAGACGCGCATCCACTTCAGTAGAAATACGTCCTGGGACAATTTTTAAAATTTCTAAACCAATATTTACCGCTAATTTATCTTCTGCATCAATTAATTGTTGTGCTTTATCTGCACTTTTACTTTTTGCATAAGCAACAGCTTCATCAATTAATGAAGCGTATTGTGGTAACTGTGAGGCACTTAAAACAAGTGATGGATTGGTTGTTGCATCTTCTGGTTGGTATTTTTTAATTGCTTCGATATCACCAGTGTCTGCAACGACAACTGTCATTTTGCGTAATGCATCAAGTTGAGACATGAATTTACTCCTTTATTTGTGTCTGAAAAACTTTTGCATAGTATCACAGAACAGAATGGATTGAGTAGTCAGTTCTATAGCAATTATTGCTATTATTAAAATTAATCAATCCCAAGTTCTTGCCAGATTTGATCAATATGAGCGACCACTGCTGGATCTTTTTTAATTGGTCGCCCCCATTCTCGTTGTGTTTCACCCGGCCATTTGTTAGTTGCATCAATGCCCATTTTTGAGCCTAACCCTGCCACAGGTGAAGCAAAATCAAGATAATCAATAGGCGTATTTTCAACTAAAGTTAAATCACGTGCAGGATCACAACGTGTGGTAATCGCCCAAATCACATCTTTCCAATCACGTGCATTAACATCATCATCACACACAATCACGAATTTAGTGTACATAAATTGGCGTAAGAATGACCAAACTCCCATCATCACTCGTTTCGCATGTCCTGCATATTGTTTCTTCATCGTCACTACTGCCAAACGATACGAACACCCTTCTGGTGGTAAATAGAAATCGACAATTTCAGGAAATTGTTTTTGTAAAATCGGAATAAATACCTCATTTAACGCTTCACCTAACACAGCAGGTTCATCAGGCGGACGCCCTGTATATGTTGAGTGATAAATCGGATCCTTACGCATCGTGATATGGGTTACCGTAAATACCGGGAAATACTCTTGTTCATTATAGTATCCAGTATGATCACCGTAAGGTCCTTCTAATGCTTTCTCCGTAGGATCAATATAACCCTCTAGTACAATCTCTGCGCCAGCCGGAATTTCTAGATCGCAGCTTAATGCTTTTGCTACCTCTGTTTTATTTCCCCGTAATAATCCAGCAAAAGCATATTCGGATAGGGTATCTGGAATTGGTGTTACTGCACTTAAAATTGTTGCTGGATCTGCCCCTAAAGCCACAACAACAGGGAAATTTTCTCCAGGATGTGCCTCCTGCCACTCTTGGAAATCTAACGCACCACCTCGGTGTGATAACCAACGCATAATTAATTTATTTTTACCAATTAATTGCTGGCGATAAATTCCTAAATTTTGCCGTTTCTTATAAGGGCCTTTTGTCACTGTTAGCCCCCAAGTTACCAATGGAGCGACATCTTCCGGCCAACATTGCATAATAGGCAACTTATACAGATCCACTTCATCCTCTTTCCATACAATAGCTTGGCAATCAGGATGACTGATAGTCTTAGTTGGCATATTTAATACAGGGCGAAATTGTGAAATACTACTAAACAAATCTTTAATGCCTTTTGGTGGCTCTGGCTCTTTCAGAAAGGCTAATAATTTCCCTACTTCACGTAATGCACTCACATCCTCCTGTCCCATACCTAATGCAACCCGTCTTGCCGTACCAAACAAATTACAAAGTACAGGCATTGAGAAACCTTTTGCATTTTCAAATAACAATGCTGGTCCACCTTTACGCAAGGTACGATCAGCAATTTCCGTCATTTCTAAATAAGGATCAATTTCATGGGAAATTCGTTTTAATTCCCCTTGTTCTTCGAGTAGTGCAATAAATTCACGTAAGTTCTTATATTTCACCCTGTATTCCTCTTATACCAACACAATCCACGCCAATAATAACGCTAAAATAAAACGATAAATGGCGAAGGAAACAAAAGAAATTTTTCCAATCACATGAAGGAAAGTTCGGATTGCAATCATTGCTACCACAAATGCGGTGACAAATCCCACTGCAAACATTGGTAAATCATTCCATGAAAGGAAAGGCAAGCTTTTATAAAGATCTAAAGCTGTTGCTCCCATCATCATTGGTACTGCTAGAATAAATGAATATTCTGCAGCAGCTTTCTTACCTACCCCCATTAATAAACCACCTGAAATTGTTGCGCCTGAGCGAGAAAATCCAGGAAACAACGCTAAGCATTGGAAAAGACCAATAGCAAAAGCTTGGCGATAGGTCATTTGATCCACCTCTTCTGCATAGGCTTGTTGTAGACGGAACTTTTCTGCCAAAATCAACAAAATCCCCCCAGCTACCAAAGAGCCAATCACATTATGAATGTTAAACCATGACTTAATCGTAGAATGAAATACCAATCCTAAAACAACTGCAGGAATCATTCCTAAAATAATATGCAATAAATTAAGATGCGGGCGTTTATTATCTACCTTTTCTCCAAAATGAATCCCAATTAGACCAAACATCTTACGCCAATAAACAAAAATCACCGCTAAGATAGAACCTAATTGAATAATTACTTCAAATGTTGCTGCTTTTTCGCCTTCAAAACCAAGAAAGTGTGCAGCAATAATCATATGCCCTGTTGAAGAGACCGGTAAAAATTCAGTTAGCCCTTCAACACAACCTAAAATAAATACAATTAACAACTCAGACATGAATAACCTCTCGTTTATGGCAACATTTTACCAAGTTGTTTGCCACCTACGAGGTGCATATGTAAATGGAACACTTCCTGACCACCATGTTTATTGCAATTCACAATTAAGCGATAACCATCTTCAGCAATTCCTTGTTGTTCTGCAATCTTTGCTGCTACCACAAACAAATGACCTAATACTTGTTCATCTTCAGCCGTCACATGATTTACAGTAGGAATAATCTTATTCGGAATAATTAAAATGTGAGTTGGTGCTTGTGGCGCAATATCACGAAATGCGGTCACTTGTTCATCTTGATACACAATATCCGCAGGAATTTCTTTACGAATAATTTTGCTAAAAATTGTTTCTGTTGTCATAACATCCTCGCTAAACAATAAAAAAATCGCTCCTTAGACAAGACTTTTATCCAAGAGTGCTGAATAAGTTAGAAATATATTATAAAAAAATTTTTTTGCTTATGCTTGTAAAAGCGTAGAAAACTTTAGATCATTGTTTCGCAACACTTTTTTAACATCAAAAAAGTAATCTGCTTTATAATTTGATCTGTATCAACTACAATGCAAAAGAACAAAAACTAGTCATAAAATTACTATGTATTTTTCTCAAAAATTTTTATAATTACCTAAATTTTTTGAAAATATAAAATTTTTTTGAAAAAGGAAATCGTCTTTATGAAAGATGCGACAACAGTAGCACTGAATCCAACAGAGATGACTAATCTTGCGGAAGATGTTGCCGCTTATAAAGCACAAAAAAAACCTTTTCTTTCCTTTGCTTCTGGCATTTCTGCTGGTGCATGTATCGCATTAGCATTTGTTTTTTATACAACCACTCAAACAGGATTAAATAATGCTTCATGGGGACTTGCTAAACTCGTAGGCGGTTTAGTATTCGCATTAGGCGTAATTATGGTTGTCATTCTAGGGACAGAATTGTTTACTTCCTCCACTTTAACCGTTACTGCAAAAGCATCTGGACGCATTACCACAACCCAGATGTTACGTAACTGGATTGTCGTGTATTTTGGTAATTTTGTAGGAAGTTTAATTATCGTTGCTTTAATCTGGTTTGCCGGTCAAACAATGGCTGCAGATGGTCAATGGGGATTAACCATTCTAAAAACTGCACAACATAAAATTCATCATACTTGGCTTGAAGCATTTTCGCTTGGTATTTTATGTAACATTATGGTGTGTGTTGCTATTTGGATGGCATATTCTGGCCGTACTGTCACAGATAAAGCATTTATTATGATTCTCCCAATTGGAATGTTTGTTGCTTCTGGTTTTGAACACTGCGTAGCAAATATGTTTATGATTCCAATGGGTATTATTACTGCTCATTATAGCAGTCCGGAATTCTGGCAACACTTGGGTATTGATGCTTCACTATATGCTGATCTCGATCTTTATCACTTCATAGTGAAAAACCTTATCCCAGTGACCTTAGGTAATATTGTTGGTGGTGCGATTTGTATTGGCTTATTCCATCGCTTCTTAGCCAAAGCGCACTAAAGATTTATTTTTTATTATTCATTTAATGAAGGAAATGATTATGACTCAACTAACTGAGCAACAACAAAAAGCATGGGCTGGTTTTGAAGCTGGCGACTGGCAACAAAATGTGAATGTGCGTGATTTTATTCAACACAACTACACTCCTTATGAAGGTGATGAATCATTCTTAGCTGGTGCAACTGCTGCAACTACTAAGCTTTGGAATAAAGTAATGGAAGGAATCAAAGAAGAAAACCGTACTCACGAACCTCTTGATTTCGATACTGATATTCCATCAACAATCATTTCTCACCCAGCTGGTTACATTGAGAAAGAATTAGAACAAATCGTTGGTTTACAAACTGATGCACCTTTAAAACGTGCAATCATCCCATTCGGTGGTATCAAAATGGTGGAAGGTTCATGTAAAGTTTATGGTCGTGAACTTGATCCACAAGTGAAAAAAATCTTCACAGAATATCGTAAAACTCATAACCAAGGCGTATTCGATGTTTATACTCCAGATATCTTACGCTGCCGTAAATCTGGTGTGTTAACCGGTTTACCAGATGCTTACGGTCGTGGTCGTATCATTGGTGACTATCGTCGTGTTGCACTTTACGGTATCGACTTCTTAATGGCTGATAAATTCAAACAATTTACTTCACTTCAATCTCGCTTAGAAAATGGCGAAGATTTACAAATGACTATTCAATTACGTGAAGAAATTGCTGAACAACACCGTGCATTAGGCCAAATCAAACAAATGGCTGCAACTTACGGTTGTGATATTTCCGGTCCAGCTACCAATGCAAAAGAAGCAGTTCAATGGACTTATTTCGGTTACTTAGCTGCTGTTAAATCACAAAATGGTGCAGCAATGTCTTTCGGTCGTGTATCTTCATTCTTAGATATCTACATTGAACGCGACCTTAAAGCAGGCAAAATTACTGAAGAACAAGCTCAAGAATTAATTGACCACTTAGTCATGAAACTACGTATGGTACGTTTCTTACGTACTCCTGAATATGATCAATTATTCTCTGGCGACCCAATTTGGGCAACTGAATCTCTTGGTGGTATGGGCTTAGATGGTCGTACTTTAGTAACTAAGAATACATTCCGTTTCTTAAATACCCTTTATACAATGGGTCCATCTCCAGAACCAAATATGACAATTCTTTGGTCTGAACAATTACCAGATAACTTCAAACGTTTCTGTGCAAAAGTTTCTATTGATACTTCTTCTGTTCAATATGAAAACGATGACTTAATGCGTCCAGACTTCAACAACGATGACTATGCTATTGCTTGTTGTGTAAGCCCAATGGTTGTGGGTAAACAAATGCAATTCTTCGGTGCTCGTGCAAACTTAGCAAAAACCATGCTTTACTCTATCAACGGTGGTATTGATGAGAAAAATGGTATGCAAGTTGGTCCAAAAACTGAACCAATCAAAACTGAATACCTTGACTTCGACGATGTAATGACTCGTATGGATAGCTTCATGGATTGGTTAGCAAAACAATATGTGACTGCATTAAATATCATTCACTATATGCACGATAAATACAGCTATGAAGCGTCATTAATGGCATTACATGATCGTGATGTTTACCGTACTATGGCTTGTGGTATTGCTGGATTATCTGTTGCAGCTGACTCACTTTCTGCAATCAAATACGCGAAAGTTAAACCAATTCGTGGTGATATCAAAGATAAAGACGGCAATGTAGTTGCGAAAGATGTTGCTATTGACTTCGAAATTGAAGGTGAATATCCACAATTCGGTAACAACGACAGCCGTGTTGATGAAATCGCTTGTGATTTAGTTGAACGTTTCATGAAGAAAATTCAAAAACTTAAAACTTACCGCAATGCAGTTCCTACTCAATCTGTATTAACCATTACTTCTAACGTTGTTTATGGTAAGAAAACTGGTAATACTCCTGATGGTCGTCGTGCAGGTGCACCATTCGGACCAGGTGCTAACCCAATGCACGGTCGTGACCAAAAAGGTGCGGTAGCATCATTAACTTCTGTTGCAAAACTTCCATTTGCGTATGCTAAAGATGGTATTTCTTATACCTTCTCAATCGTACCAAATGCATTAGGTAAAGATTACGAAGCTCAAAAACGTAACCTTGCAGGCTTAATGGATGGTTACTTCCACCACGAAGCAACTGTTGAAGGTGGTCAACACTTAAACGTTAATGTTATGAATCGTGAAATGTTATTAGATGCGATGGAAAATCCTGAGAAATATCCTCAATTAACCATTCGTGTTTCAGGTTACGCAGTACGTTTTAACTCTTTAACTAAAGAGCAACAACAAGACGTAATTACTCGTACTTTCACTCAAACTATGTAATCTGATAGCTATATTAAAAACTGCCCTACGGGGCAGTTTTTTTATGACTCTTAATCCACTAATCAATCGATTAATATTCCTGTTTTATTTTTCTAAATTAATTTAATCTCCCCTTTATTTTTTATATTGCTAAACTGTAAACAATTTGTTACAAATAAATTTCCTTTCACCTACTCATATAAGGAAATTTAATATGAAAAAATCCTATCTCTATAAAAAGAGCTTACTCTCGTTGTTGATCGCACTACCACTCATTACTTTAAATGTTGAAGCAAATACTCAACCGGTTAGTGCAACCACACAAACAACTGCCACAGCACAACGTTATGATAGTAGTAAAGATATTTTCCATCCTATTTATGCCAAACACGGTATGGTTGCAACTGAGCAACATCTTGCTACTGAGGTAGGATTATCAATCTTAAAAGAAGGTGGAAATGCCATTGATGCAGCTGTCGCTGTAGGCTTTGCTTTGGCCGTTGTTTTACCTAACGCGGGAAATATTGGTGGCGGTGGTTTTATGGTGTTACATGATGCCAAAACCGGTGAAGATTTTGCTATCGACTTCCGTGAAGTTGCCCCATTAAAAGCACATAAAGACCTGTATTTAGATGAGAAAGGTAATGTTGTTGATGGTAAATCTCTCTTTACGCATTTTGCCGTAGGTGTTCCTGGCACAGTTGCTGGTATGGAGTATGCCTTGAAAAAATGGGGCACTATGCCTTTAGAAAAGGTTATCCAACCTGCAATAAAACTCGCTGAAAAAGGATTTATTGTCAGTGATACGTTAGCAGATACGCTTAAAATTGAAAAAGATAATTTAGGTAAATGGGAAAGTACCAAGGCAATCTTCTTTAAAGATGGCGAACCGTTAGCAAGTGGTGATCGCTTAATTCAAAAAGATCTGGCTCACTCGTTAAAATTGATTGCGAAACAAGGATCAAAGGCTTTTTATCAAGGCGAAATTGCTGAAAAAATCGTAAAAGAGATGGAAAAACATGGTGGACTTATCTCGACGCAAGATATGAAAGAGTATCAAATTGTAGAGAGAAAACCGGTTACTGGAGAATATCGAGGCTATAAGATTGTTACTATGCCACCACCAAGTTCTGGCGGCGCACACTTAATTCAAATTCTTAATATCTTAGAACGTTATCCATTAAATGAGTGTGGTGCAAATAGTGCTAAAGCTATTCAACATTATGCTGAAGCGATGAAATTAGCGTATGCTGATCGTTCCGAATATTTAGGCGATCCTGACTTTGTTAAAATTCCACTGAAAGGGCTTATCTCGAAAAAATATGCTGATGAACTAGCACAAAAAATTTCTGACGATAAAATCACACCTTCAAGTACGATTAAGCCGGGTAAACCACAACCATATGAAAGTGATCAAACCACGCATTTCTCTGTCATGGATAAATTTGGTAATGCTGTTGGCGTAACCTATACCTTAAATCTTAATTTTGGTACTGGTATCGTAGCTGAAGGGACTGGAATTCTACTGAATAACGAAATGGATGACTTCTCCGCTAAGCCAGGTGTTCCTAATGCCTTCGGCTTAATCGGTGGCACAGCAAATGCAATTGAAGCGAAAAAACGTCCATTGTCATCAATGACACCAACTTTAGTAATGAAAGACAATAAACCTTGGTTAGTCACAGGCAGCCCAGGTGGAGCACGTATAATTACCACTGTATTACAAAGTATTGTAAATACTATTGATTACAATATGAATGTTGCTGAAGCAATTATGACACCACGTGTACATCACCAATGGTTACCTGATGAATTGCGTATTGAAGAAGGAATCAGTCCAGATACTATTCACCTGCTTGAAAAGCAAGGTTATAAAGTAATAACTAAAGCAACTATGGGACGTGTACAAATTATTCAAGCTAAAGATGACGGTTTCTATGGCGCTTCAGACCCACGTAATCCTGATGGAGCAACCTTAGGTTACTAACCTTTTATTCTGTTTATATTTATCACAAAACCTACTATTCGTGGTTGTTTTATAGGATTACATCATTTCATTAATAGTGAATGATTAAGAGCATAAAAAATCCCACTTTACTGTGGGATTTTATTCTGCTCATTTAAATTATTACCAATGTCCTCTACGCCAACGAGGTCCCAAATCATAAGGAGGATAATCTTCATAAAACTGCCGTTCAATTTCCATCTGTCTAATCTGTTGTTCTGCCATATAATTTTGTAATGCCAACTTATAACAAGCTTGGAACATAGGATCATTTACTTTCTTAGTATATTCTTCCTTAAACGCTTTTTGTTGTTGTGCAGTTAACCCAATATCTTGATCAAATTGACGCTTCATTAAATAAGCCGTTTCTTCATCGCACTGTTTTGCTAACGATACTTGCAAGGCTTGTTGTTTACGAATTTTTTCTTGTTCTATTGCACGTTGTTCTTCTGGCGATAACGCACAACCAGCAAGAACCGATATTGAAAGAAGAAGCGGTAATACTTTTTTCATAAGATTCACCTATAACTGATCATCAGTGGAATAAGCATACTATCAATTTTTCTAGATGGATAGATTAATTTAATTAACCCTTAATAATCATAAAAAACTGCACCTCACTTTCTGGAATAATCCCAGAGTTGGGGTACAGTAAACCGACAATAAACTTAATTAAGGAACTTACAAAATACTCTATCTATTATTTCTTCTTAGCATATTTCAATGAGTCAATCGCTACCGCTAAGATGATAATGGTACCTTTAATGATATATTGCCAATACGGGTTAACACCGATATAAGTTAAACCATAGTTGATAACAGTAAAGATAATTACCCCAGTGATAACACCGATTACTGTTCCCACACCACCAGCAAAAGATACACCACCAACCACACACGCAGCGATTGCATCCAACTCATACATAAAACCTAAGTTATTTGTTGCACTACCGATACGACCACCTTCTAACATACCTGCAAAACCATAGAATGCACCAGCAAGAACATAAACAAAGATTAAGTTACGAGCAACGTTTACACCAGATACTCTTGCTGCTTCTGGATTGCCTCCAATCGCAAACATATTTTTGCCAAAACGAGTTTTATTCCAAATAATCCAAACAAAGAAAGCGGCAATAGCAGCATAAATTGTGATGTAAGAAAGTCTAAATTCACCAAGTTGGAAGAAACCTTGTGTGAATTCTGAGAATGATTTACTAAACCCAGCAATTGGAGAAGAACCTACTGCATCATAGTAAAGGGAGTTTGTACCATAGACGATAATCATTGTACCTAAAGTTGCGATGAATGGTGTTACATTAAGATAAGCAACAATTAACCCATTGATCATCCCAATTACTGCACCAATAGCACAAACAATTAAAATAACTACTGGAATTGGCATTTCAGCGAGATCTGGGAATACACGATTAGTATTATCTAACGCTTGAAGCATAGTTGCTGAAACTACCGCTGCAAGACCAACTTGGCGACCAGCTGACAAGTCTGTACCTTGTGTAATCAAGATACCTGCCATACCTAATGCAATGATAAGTCTAACAGATGATTGAGTTAGAATATTACTGAAGTTTAGTAAACTTAAAAAGGTATCATCTTGAGAAACGATCACCCCTAACAAGATTAAAAGAACAAAATAAATTGCATTTTGTTTCATAAAATCTAGTGATTTTTTTTGTTGAATACCAGCCATAATTCAATCCTTTTATCAACTTATAAATATTTTGCAGCAAGTTGCAAAATTTCTTCTTGTGAAGTTTTTGCAGTTTCGACAATACCTGCAACACGACCATTACTCATTACTAAGATTCTGTCTGTTACCCCTAACAGTTCAGGCATTTCAGAAGAAATCATGATGATTCCTTTGTCTTTTTCAGCTAACTGCATCATTAATTGGTAGATTTCAAATTTCGCCCCAACGTCAATACCACGTGTAGGTTCATCCATCATTAAGATTTCTGGTTGAGTTAATAACCAACGCCCAATAATTACTTTTTGTTGGTTACCACCAGATAATGAACCAATATTAGTACGATGAGATGGCGTTTTTACATTCATTGAGTCAATTACCCATTGTGTATCGCTTTTCATTCTTGCTGTACTCAACAAGCCAAATTTGCCTAGATACGCTTTCATATTTGAAATCAATGAGTTAAATTCGATACTCAAGTTAGCATAGATACCAGTTGAACGGCGTTCTTCGGTAATCAACGCAAAGCCATTATTAATCGCTTCTAAGGCACTACGATTACGCATTTCTTTACCATGCAATTTAATCGTACCGCTACTTCTTTCACGAATACCAAAAATAGTTTCAACAATATCTGTTCGTTTTGCACCGACGAGACCCGCTATACCTAAAATTTCGCCTTTACGAAGTTCAAAACTAATGTCTTGAATAGAAGGTTGGTTTTTCGCAGTTAAATGTTCTACAGTGAGGATAGTTTCTTTTGGTACATTATGTTTTTCAGGGAAACGTTGCGTTAACTCACGTCCCACCATCATTGCAACTAATTGATCCATATTGGTATCTTTAATTGCAACTGTATTTACCCATTTACCATCTCGTAAAATAGTGACTTCATCACAAATTTTGAAGATTTCATCCATTTTGTGTGAAATATAAATAATTCCACAACCACGATTCTTTAATTTATCAATAATTTTAAATAAGTGATCAACTTCTTTTTCAGAAAGCGACGAAGTTGGTTCATCCATGATCACAATTTTTGCGTTATAAGAGAATGCTTTTGCAATTTCGATCATCTGCATTTGTGAAACAGATAATTTGGCAACTTTTTCTTTTGGATCGATATCAATATCTAACTCTTCAAAAATTGCCTTTGTATCACGATACATTTTACCATGATCGACTAAACCAGCTTTAAGTGGATAACGACCTAACCAAAGGTTATCCATTACACTACTTTGGCGAACCAAGTTTAACTCTTGGTGCACCATAGAAATCCCATTTTCTAATGCTTCTTTCGATGTTTTAAAATTAACTGTTTTTCCGAGATAAAGAATTTCACCTTCATCTTTGGCGTAAATACCGAACAGACATTTCAGTAATGTTGATTTTCCTGCACCATTTTCACCCATTAATGCATGCACGGAATATGAACGTACCGTTAAGTTTGCATGATCGAGCGCTTTCACACCGGGAAATGACTTACTGACGTCCTTCATTTCTAACAGTATTTCACTTCGGTTTTCGACTTGCATTGACATATCTAACCCCAAACTAACGAAAGAGGGGAGATTCTCCCCTCTAGGAACTACATCACGGTATTATTTTAAGAAATCACCTAAGTTATCTTTATCTACGCCAACATATGGAACGCGAATATAACGATTGTTGATTTTCCATTGAGTACCTTCACCAGCTTCTTTACCATGTGCTAAGTTGTTAGAAAGTTCTACAACTGCTTTCGCTTGGTTAACACCATCATTTAATACGGTACCTGCAATTTCACCTTTCTTAATTAATTGCAATACTTCTGGTAATGCATCAACACCAAAGATTGGTAGTTTTTTACCGTGTGCTTTAGTCGCTTCTAACGCCCCCATTGCCATACCATCGTTGTTAGAGATGATAACTTCGATATCTTTAGCTTTTGAGCTTGATAACCATGCGTCAGTTTTATCTTTAGCCATTGCCGCATCCCACATACCAGTATCTAAGAAGAGTTGCTCAGTTTGGATGCCTTTTGCATTTAATTCTTCGATAACATATTTAGTACGAGCTTCAGCATCTGGGTGACCTGGTTCGCCTTTTAATAATACAAATTGGATTTTGCCATCTTTATTTAAGTCCCAATCTGGATTTGCTTTCCATTGTTTTGCAATAAGATCACCTTGGATTACACCAGATTCTTTCGGATCAGTACCTACAAAGAACGCTTTATCATAGCTATCAATAGCTTTTTGACCTGGGTCTTTATTGAAGAAAACAACTGGTACATTGCTTGGTTTAGCTTTAGCGATAATGGTTGGTGCAGCTGAAGGGTCAACTAAGTTGATTGCTAATGCTTTAACACCTTTAGAAAGTAGAACATCTACTTGGTCATTTTGGATTGATTGTGCGTTTTGAGAGTCATTCATTAATAATTTAATGCCTGGGATTTGTTCTGCATCTTTATTAATTTCTTTACGCATTAATGACATGAAGTTGTCATCATATTTGTAAATGGTTACACCGATACGAACATCTTTCGCTTGTGCTACAGAACCTAAACCTAAGCCTAATGATAAAGCAATCGCACTTAATACAATTTTCTTCATAATACAGATCTCCTGATTGTAATTTTACTGGAAATTCATTGTGTTAAAGTTAACAACTTTCCTTCATATAACAGCTCGTTAGCGAATTAACCAGCTGTCTTGTTATCTTTCCATACCACTCTTGCAGAAATATAACTGTTTATAGCATACCGATTTTTTTTGTCCTTTGATGTGATCGGTTTCACAAAAATGTAACTCCATTACAAATTTTTTTATTTTTGTCGTCTTTCTACAGAAAAACGTCTAACTAAAGTAGGATTAAACTGTATCGGTTTTGGCAAGTTTTCATCATCATTAGCTAAACTCAAAGCCAGCTCAGCAGCATAATTCGCCATTAAATCAATAGGATACCTAATTGTTGTTAATTTGGGGATTAAATGGTTTGCAATCGGCATATCATCAAAGCCAATCACAGAAAAATCTTTTGGCACAATAATACCGTTTTCACTTAATACGGACATTGCCCCTGAAGCCATAGAATCGTTATAAGCAACGACAGCAGTTAAGTCACTGTTATAGCTTAATAAATTAATCATCGCCTCTTCACCACCTTCAAAATTAGGTGACCCTTTTGTAATGGCTAATTTTCGAATAGGTAGATTATATTTCTGCAACATATTCAAATAGCCTTGTAAACGATCTGTTTCATCATGAATTGGATGATTAGAACCAATATAACCAATGCTCCGATGCCCGCATTTAATCAATGTTTCTGTTGCAATTTCAGTACCTTTTGTATTGTCTAAACCAATGCAACGGTGTTCGAAGCCAGGAATGATTCGATTAATAATCACCATCCCTTTCACTGTACGCAAATAATTTGCTAACTCCTCATCAGATAAGGCTTTAGCATGCACCACTAAACAGGTACAACGTTTACGTAAAAGGTTATCTATTGCTTTGCGTTCTTTCTCTGCATTGTGATAGCCAATCCCAATCAAAATATTTTTTTGATATTTTTCAGCAACTTGATCAACTGATTTAACTAAAATTGCAAAAAATGAATCTGTTACATCAGTTACAACAACACCAATAGTGTCAATACTTTGTGAAGCTAAAGCTTGTGCATTCGCATTTGGTTGGTAATTTAATTCTGTAACTGCTTGTAATACTTTATTTTTTGCTTTTTCACTAATACTTTCATGGTTATTCAATACCCGAGAAACGGTGGCGACTGATACACCAGCCAATTTAGCGACATCACGAATTGTTACCATATTTTTAACCCATCAATGACTTTGTTACATTATTTTGCTAAATAATAACGCTAATTTAGCCAATATAGGGATAAATATGTTCTTTTTGTGATCTAGATAACAGTTTATTATGCAAATAATTGGTATCTTACGCAGAAAATTTGCAAACGCTTTCATTTTAGTGTGAGGAATTATTCATGAGTGATGTATTTGATCCAACAGAACACCCACATCGTCGCTATAATCCATTAAAAGGTGAATATGTATTAGTTTCACCGCATCGAGCAAAACGCCCTTGGCAGGGACAACAAGAAAAAACAGCAGATGAGCAAAAACCGAGTTATGATCCTACTTGTTATCTTTGTCCAGGGAATAAACGGATTACTGGCGAACAAAATCCCCAATACACTAAACCATTTGTATTCAAAAATGATTTTTCAGCATTGTTGAATCAAACACCAACACCACCAACCAGTGATAACCCGCTATTCCAAGTTTCTCAGGCAACAGGAGAAAGTCGTGTTGTTTGCTTTTCACCAGATCACAGCAAGACATTACCTTTATTAACAACACAAGAAATTGTTGAAGTGATCAAAGTATGGCAAGAACAATTACTAGAACTTGGACAGCAATACCTTTGGGTACAAATATTTGAAAATAAAGGCGCTGCAATGGGGTGTTCTAATCCACACCCTCACGGACAAATCTGGGCAAATAGCTTTTTACCAAATGAAATCGCCCGAGAAGATCTTATGCAACGTCAATATCTACAACAACATGGTTCTGTATTATTGGTCGATTATGTGCAACAAGAGTTGCAACGCAAAGAACGCATTGTTGTAGAAACTGAACATTGGGTTGCAGTAGTGCCATTCTGGGCAGTTTGGCCATTTGAAACCTTATTATTACCAAAAGCACACGTGAAACGTTTAACCGATTTAACAGCAGCACAACGAGATGATTTAGCGGTAGCGATTAAACAACTTACAACAAAATACGATAATTTATTCTCTACTTCATTCCCTTATTCAATGGGCTTCCATGGTGCACCATTTAATCAAGAGGATAATCAACATTGGCAGTTACACGCCCATTTCTATCCACCACTTTTACGTTCAGCAACAGTACGTAAATTTATGGTCGGTTATGAAATGTTAGCTGAATCACAACGTGATTTAACTGCCGAGCAAGCTGCTGCACGCCTTGCTGCGTTACCTACTATCCACTATAGCCAAACAAATTGATCAAGTGAGGAATTTATGAATCCAATTCAGCAATCTAGACAAGTTTTTCTTGAGTATTTCGCTGTTAAACCAACTTTACAAGTTTATGCACCAGGTCGTGTTAATCTCATAGGAGAACATACTGATTACAATGATGGGTTTGTTATGCCATGTGCGATCAATTACGGTACATCAATTTGTGGAAATCCGCGTAGCGATCATCAATTCCATCTTTTTGCCGCAGACTTAAATGAAATGGATCAATTTTCATTATTAGAGGAAATCAAACCTGTTGAACGCAAATGGTGTAATTATATTCGTGGTGTCGTTCATTTTATTCAACAAGCGTATCCTGAATTTAAGCAAGGGGCAAATTTGGTCGTTAGTGGTAATGTTCCTCAGTCTTCTGGCTTAAGTTCTTCCGCAGCATTAGAAGTCGCCACAGGCAAATTCTGTCAACAGCTAGGATTACTTCCATTAACTAATACCGATATTGCTTTAATTGGTCAAAAAGCAGAAAACATTTTCGTAGGTTGTCAATGTGGCAATATGGATCAACTCATCTCTGCTTTAGGGCAAGAACATCATGCGCTTATGATCGATTGTCGCAGCTTAGATACTGTGCCAACACCAATTCCTGATAACTTAGCGATTATGATCATCAATTCACACGTAAAACATGATTTAGTTGATGGTGAATACAATACTCGCCGCCAACAATGTGAACAAGCGGCAGCATTTTTTGGGGTTAAAGCCTTACGGGATGTCACACTTGAACAATTTGAAACTAAAGGCTTTGAGTTAAAAGCGACTAACCCACTCGCCTACAAACGCGCAAAACATATTGTTACCGAGAACCAACGTGTTCTAGAAGCAGTGGAAGCATTAAAACATAATAATATTAGTTACTTAGGTGAATTAATGGCGCAATCTCACAACTCTATGCGTGATGATTTCCAAATTACTGTGCCTGAGATTGATTACTTAGTTGAACTGGCACAAGTAGCTATTGGCAAAACAGGTGGCGCGCGTATGACAGGTGGCGGTTTTGGTGGTTGTATTGTTGCTATTGCACCTCATGATCGAGTAGATGTTGTTCGTAAAATGATTGCAGACAACTATGAAAAACAAACAGGATTAAAAGAGGACTTTTACGTTTGTACTGCATCACAAGGAGTTCATGTATGTTAATAACAAGTCGTATTGTTGCACCTGATCAACACCCCTATCATGTCATTACCCTACGTAATAACTGTGGTATGCAAGTAAAAGTAACTGATTGGGGTGCAACGTTACTCTCTGTTATTGTTCCTGTGCAAGGTAAACTTCGTGAAACATTATGTAGCTGTCCTTTATCACAACTAGCCAATAATCAAGCTTATCTTGGTGCAACTATTGGGCGCTTTGCTAATCGTATTAATCAAGGTAAGTTTCGTTTAAATGGCTATACACAACATATTGTGAAAAACCAACAAAACCGCCATACCCTACATGGCGGTAAAGGATTTGATCAACGCCGTTGGCAAATTGAACAAGTAAATGACAATAAAGTCACACTCTCACTCTTTTCAGCTGATGGCGATCAAGGTTTTTCAGGAAATCTTTCTGTACAAGCAACTTATCAGTTAATGGCAGATAATCGGTTAGTCTTAACTTTAACTGCGGTTAGCGATCAAGATACTGCATTGAATTTAACCAATCATGCTTACTTTAATTTAGATGGTCATCTATCTGACGTTCGCCAACATCAGCTCCAACTATTCGCTGATTATTATCTGCCTGTTGATCCACAAGGTATTCCAAATCGCCCATTAACAAAAGTTGAAAATAGTCATTTTGACTTCCGTCAACCAAAGAAAATTGCACAAGATTTCTTACAAGATAACGATCAACAAGCCGTTGGTGGTTATGATCATGCTTTTTTATTACAAGGTAAGTTAGGTGAATTAAAACCAGCAGCAAAATTGACTTCTGCTTCTGGTGATTTAACTTTGTTATTTTCTACTAACCAAGCGGCAGTTCAAGTTTATACAGGTAATTTCCTTGCTGGAAACCCTAGTCATTCTGGTATTTATCAAAACCATCAAGCTATCGCTTTAGAACCAGAAGCACTTCCTGATGCACCAAACCATCCTGAATGGTATCAATATGGTGGTATTCAGAAAGCTAATAGACGTTATCAACATCAGATTGTTTATCAATTTTTAGATTAAAAAAGAGTGGTATTTTGCCACTCTATTCTATCTCTCTAATCAATTAATCCATGTTCAAACAGATAATCCAACACCAAACACCCTGCTTGTGAACAAATTGCTTTATCTTTCGTAGTTAGCCAACGAATTTCTTCAATTTCTGCACTCGCTGCTGGCTCGCCTCGATAATCACCTTGGTAGCAACGCATAATCACCATTACACCTTCTGCTTTACCATGTGCTTGAGCTTGGAATGTTTCTACTAATTGTAACGTTTCTGGTAATAACTCAACATTAAGCTCCTCTTTAATTTCTCGCAATAATGCTTGTTGATCGCTTTCTCCCGCTTCTCTTTTTCCGCCCGGTAAATAATATTGATCCTTACCATAAGATCGAGTCATTAATACACGACGATTATCTAATAGAATCCATGCAAGTTTATCAATGTGTTGTGTCATTTATTTCTCCTATTAAAATGATCTGGTCTGTTTCCTTGTAGGAAATTTCTTTGTTAGTATAGAGCGTTTTTCAATAACCGAAACCTCTATTTATAGGATTATTATGCTAACTGTTTATGGAATTAAAAACTGTGATACTGTGAAAAAAACGTTAACTTGGCTACAACAACATCATATTGATGCTGAACTGCATGACTATCGTCAGCAAGGAATTACCGCAGATTTTTTACAACAAGCGATCAATTCTTTTGGTTGGGAAGCCTTAGTGAATAAGCGTAGTACAACTTGGCGTAATCTTGATGAGAAAACCAAACAACAATTAAATCCAAATAATGTCATCACATTATTACTTAATCAACCTACATTGATTAAACGCCCTATTATCTTAGAACAAAATCTTCAATTAATCGGATTTAATGAAAAGCAATATGCTACTGCTTTTGGAGTCAAATAATGAATCAACCTGTTATTTCTCTTGCACAAGAATTAATTCGTCGTCCATCTATTAGTCCAGACGATCAAGGATGCCAACAATTAATTGCTGAACGTTTAACTAAATTAGGCTTTGAAATTGAATGGATGCCTTTTGGCGATACCTTAAACTTATGGGCAACACACGGTCATTCTGCTCCAACAATTGTTTTTGCTGGGCATACTGATGTTGTTCCAACTGGAGATGAAACACAATGGCATTACCCACCTTTCTCTGCTGAAATTGTTGATGATCTTCTCTATGGTCGCGGTGCAGCAGATATGAAAGGCTCATTAGCCACAATGATTGTGGCTGCTGAACAATATGTACAACAATATCCTCAACATCCAGGGCGAATTGCATTTTTAATTACATCTGATGAAGAAGCGGCAGCAAAAGATGGCACAGTTAAAGTAGTTGAAGCCTTAATGGCACGTGGTGAACAAGTTGATTACTGTTTAGTTGGTGAACCTTCCAGTACCGCAAAACTAGGTGATATTGTGAAAAATGGTCGTCGCGGTTCAATTACTGGAAATCTCTATATTCAAGGTATTCAAGGTCATGTAGCGTATCCACACTTAGCAGATAACCCAATTCACAAAGCAGCTGCTTTTATTCAAGACCTCGTTAATATTCAATGGGATCAAGGTAATGATTTTTTCCCACCGACTAGTTTGCAAATTGCCAATATTCATGCTGGTACAGGTTCAAACAATGTAATTCCTGGTGAACTCTATATCCAATTTAATTTACGTTTTAATACCGAAACCACTGACGACAAAATTAAACAATGTGTAGAACAACTATTACAGCAACAAAACCTAAAATATCGTCTTGAATGGTGGCTTTCTGGGCAGCCATTTCTTACTGCAAAAGGCAAGTTAGTTGATGCCGTTGTTGGTGCATTACAAGAAATTGCGAATATTACACCAACATTAGAAACCAGTGGTGGGACTTCTGATGGACGCTTCATTGCGCTAATAGGCGCTGAAGTAGTTGAATTAGGCCCATTGAATAAAACTATCCACCGCATTGATGAATGTGTCAGTTGTAAAGATTTAATTACACTTACTGCTGTCCATGTTAGAATGCTCCAACTTTTATTAGGAGAATAATTTAATGTCATTATCTATTGACTGCCTAACAGGGAAATCTCGCCAACATTTATCCCCGTTACCATTAGCTCACTCGACAGCTCATTTTCTACAAAAAGAAGCTGTACAAGCCTTTCTGGCTTTGCAGCAAGCAGCAAAACAGGCTGGATTTAATTTACAACCCGCAAGTAGTTTTCGTGATTTTGCTCGCCAACAATGGATCTGGAATCATAAATTTAATGGCGTAAGAAAGGTTCATGATGAATATGGTAATAACATCAATATTTCTATGTTTAATGATTGGCAAAAATGTGAGGCTATTTTACGTTGGTCAACAATGCCGGGAGCAAGTCGCCATCATTGGGGAACTGAAATTGATATTTTTGATCCAGATTTATTGCCTGACGGACAATCATTGCTATTGGAACCACAAGAATATCAACCAGGTGGTTATTTCTTTCCTTTAGTTGAATTTCTATTAGAAAATATGGCGACATATGGATTTACCCTGCCGTTTGTAGATATCCCCGCTAATAAAAGAATTGGTACTGAATATTGGCATATCAGTTACCAACCTCTTGCCGAATTAGCAACACAGCAATTTACGCCAGAAATTTTAATTGCTGCTTGGGAAAACGAAAACATTGCAGGTAAATCTACATTAATTGCACATTTACCTGAAATCTTTGAACGCTTTATGTTGTAACTATTGGAACGACAATTCTAATAATAATGGATTGTGATCTGATGCTTTATTCTCTTCTGTTTTAGCTTGGATCACATTCATTCCTCGTACAAACACATAATCGAGAGGATGTTGATTAAAGCGAACTCGATAATCTGGTTCAAATTTCACCTCGACTAATCCCAATTGTTGTGCCATATCTCGCAGTAGTTTCGTTCTTTCTTCACTCCAAGCATTAAAATCCCCAGCTAAGATGACCGGCCCCGTATGCCATTTCACTTGTTGAGAGAGTTGCTGTAACTGTTGCTGATAGGCATCAGGAATTAATTCAAAATTAATCAAATGTGCACTTATCACTAATAAAGACTGTCCATTGGCTAATGGATACAACGAACTAATACTTGCTTTAGGAAAACGAATCCATGGTTCAGCCACAGATGCACTGCAATAAGATTGTGGCGTAAATTTTGTTAATAACGCCACCCCAGAATGTACACCTCGATAGGCAAAAGGCATGGCAAAAAGCTGATTAGATAAATTTGGCAGTAATGTTGGTAATTGTTGTTCACTGGTTGCTTCTTGTAATAAAACAAAATCCGCGAATTCACTATAATCAGTTAAGGCTTGCTGCCAACCTTTATCTAATCCCTTATGCAGATTCCAAACCAATAAACGTAAATGATTTTGCGTTATATCCTTGGTAGTCAAGCTTGGTTGATAACAAGTAATCGCATTTTTATCATCTTGCGACAAAACAACCGCCTCAACTTTAGTTGCTGATGTGATTAATGTCGTTTGTGGTGATGGATAAATTGTCAAAGAGTGTATTAAAAACCAACAAATGGCGATCAATATCAAGACAATACCAGAACCTTTCTTAACCAATTTTTTCATAATTTCTAAAAAAATTTTAAAATATACCTACATACTACCACTTTACTTCTCACCAATGAATTGCTTTAATAGCGCGCGTTAATGACTTTACCCAAGAAGGCTTATTATGAGCATTTATACCTATATTTGTTTTTTATCCGCCATTTCTATCATACTTGGTTTTTTAACTAGTAAAATTAGCGATAAAATTCAATCTACTATCGCCATTACTGCTGCAGCAATGGTGGGTTCATTGCTATTACTTTTACTTGGTTATTTGGGGTGGTTCCAGATTGACTCCATTGCTATTGAAGTAATGCAAAAAATTGACTTTAAAAGTTTCTTACTCGATGGAATCTTAGGTTTCTTATTATTTGCAGGTGCATTGGGAATTAAAATTCCTGTCTTGCGGGATCAAAAATGGGAAATCACCATCTTTGCGCTCTTCTCTACATTAGCCTCTACATTTATTGTCGGTGCTTTAATTTACTTAGTTGCTAACTTAATTAGCTTACCAATTGATTTTATTTACTGTTTATTGTTTGGAGCATTAATCTCGCCTACCGACCCAATTGCTGTATTAGCTATTATTAAAAATTTACGTGCACCAAAACGCTTATCTATGCAAGTAGAAGGTGAATCATTATTTAATGATGGTGTTGGTTTAGTAATTTTCGTAACTATTTTTACGGTAGCCTTTAGCACTGAAGAAATGACCGCTAGTGAAGTTTTACATTTATTCCTACATGAAGCGATTGGTGGAATCTTATTCGGTTTTATTCTCGGTATCATTGCTCACTTCCTCATTTCATCAACCGATGATGGTAGCTTGGAAATCCTACTTACTTTGACTATTCCAACAGCTGGTTTTATGTTGGCAAATATGCTAGGTGTTTCTGGGGCATTAGCAATGGTAGTTGCAGGAATTATGGTTGGGAACTGGACACGTCACCGTGGTTTCTCAGAACAAAGTCAACGCTATCTTGACCACTTCTGGGAGATGATCGATCATTTCTTAAACTCATTACTATTCTTCCTCATCGGATTCGCTTTATTATTAATTGACTTTACCTTTAAAGGCTTCTTGATGATGTTATTAGCGATTCCTGTTTGTTTGGCGGCGCGTTATCTCAGTCTATGGATTCCATATTCTGTTTTAAAATTCTTCCGTACCTATAACCCTTATACGCTCAAAATTATGACTTGGGGTGGTTTACGTGGTGGATTAGCGCTTGCAATGGCACTTTCATTACCAGCCAAAACTGTCTTTGTGAATGGTATTGATGTTAAAGATATCATCCTAGTGATGACTTATGCTGTCGTTGTTTTCTCAATTTTGGTACAAGGTGTAACAATTGAAAAAATGATCAAAAAATCGAAATTAGTTGATCCAAACCGTGAGGAATACCTTACACCAAGTAGCCATTTTGAATCTCATACATCAGCACAGCATAAATAATTTTGCCCGCTATCAGAAGAATCTGTATAATTTATTCATCTCGCCGCACAAACATTTGTGCGGCATCTTTTTATATTTACCTAGGTAGTAAGTTATGACAGCAACAATTATTACGGTTGATGGCCCAAGTGGTGTTGGTAAAGGAACTTTATGCCAAGCATTAACCAAACATTTCGGTTTTCACCTTTTAGATTCTGGTGCTATCTATCGTATTCTTGGTTTAGCCGTATCACAAAATCAGATTGACTTCAGCGATGAAGCCGCTATTACTCAATTAGCTAAATCTATTCAAATTCACTTTATTGCAAATGAAAATGGCGTAACCACATTATTAAATCAGCAAGACGTGAGTAACATCATTCGCACTCAACAAGTTGCGGATTATGCCTCCAAAATTGCTGTATTTCCGGATGTTCGTGCGGCGTTATTACAAAAGCAGCGTGATTTTGCTGTGGAACCGGGGTTAGTCGCTGATGGACGTGATATGGGGACGGTAGTTTTCCCACAAGCACAAATTAAATTTTTTCTTGATGCTACCGCAGAAGAACGTGCAAAAAGACGCTTAAAACAGTTGCAGGAAAAGGGAATTAATGGTAATTTTGCCCAGATTTTATCCGAAATTCAGGAACGAGATTATCGTGATAGAAATCGTGCGGTAGCGCCGCTTGTTCCAGCGGACGATGCGATTCTATTAGACTCATCTTCCCTTTCTATAAATGAAGTTTTTTCGTTGGCTTTACATCATATTCGCCAGCGACTCCCTCATTTGGGATAAATCATTTTTTGTGTGTTTATTCACGGATGGATAAACAATTATTATCAGCCCCGTTTAATAGGATTTTAAACGGTCGTTATTAACTTATTGAAGATTAATTTATATGTCAGAATCTTTTGCTCAACTTTTTGAAGAATCACTAAAAGAACTTGAAACTCGTCAAGGTTCAATTGTTACTGGTACCGTTGTTGCTATCAACAAAGGTTTCGTTTTCGTTGATGCTGGTTTAAAATCTGAAGCAGCTATCCCTGCTGAAGAATTCCAAAATGCACAAGGTGAAATCACTGTTCAAGTTGGTGATCAAGTTCAAGTTGCGTTAGACGCTGTTGAAGATGGTTTCGGTGAAACTAAACTTTCTCGTGAAAAAGCAGTTCGTCACGAATCTTGGATTGCCTTAGAAAAAGCATACGAAGATCAAGAAACTGTTGTTGGTTTAATCAATGGTAAAGTAAAAGGTGGTTTTACTGTTGAGTTGAATGGTGTTCGTGCATTCTTACCTGGCTCATTAGTGGATACTCGCCCTGTGCGTGATACTCTTCACTTAGAAGGTAAAGAATTAGAATTTAAAGTAATTAAATTAGACCAAAAACGTAACAATGTAGTTGTTTCTCGTCGTGCAGTTATCGAATCTGAAAACAGCCAAGAACGTGATCAATTACTTGAAACCTTACAAGAAGGCGCTGAAGTTAAAGGTATCGTTAAGAACTTAACTGACTACGGTGCATTCGTTGATTTAGGTGGTGTTGATGGTTTATTACACATCACTGATATGGCTTGGAAACGTGTTAAACACCCAGGTGAAATCGTAAATGTTGGTGATGAAGTCACTGTTAAAGTATTAAAATTCGACCGTGATCGTACCCGTGTATCTTTAGGCTTAAAACAATTAGGTCAAGATCCTTGGGCAGCAATCGCTGAAAATCATCCAGTAAACAGCAAATTAACTGGTAAAGTAACTAACTTAACTGACTATGGTTGCTTCGTTGAAATTTTAGATGGTATTGAAGGTCTTGTTCACGTTTCAGAAATGGATTGGACTAACAAAAACATCCACCCATCTAAAGTAGTTAGCGTAGGTGATGAAGTTGAAGTTATGGTATTAGAAATCGATGAAGAACGTCGTCGTATTTCTTTAGGTTTAAAACAATGCAAACCAAATCCATGGCAACAATTTGCTGACACTCACAACAAAGGTGACCGTGTTCAAGGTAAGATCAAATCAATTACTGACTTCGGTATCTTTATCGGTTTAGAAGGTGGTATTGATGGTTTAGTTCACTTATCGGACATCTCTTGGAATGTTCCAGGCGAAGAAGCTGTTCGTAACTACAAAAAAGGTGATGAAGTAGAAGCGATCGTATTACAAGTTGATGCAGCTAAAGAACGTATTTCTTTAGGTATCAAACAACTTGAAGAAGATCCATTCAATAACTTCGTTGCTGTAAACAAAAAAGGTAGTGTTGTAAGTGCGAAAGTTGCTGAAGTTGATTCTAAAGGCGTTAAAGTTGAATTAGACAATGGTGTTGAAGGTTATATCCGTACTGCAGATCTTAACGGCGATGTGAATGTTGGTGATGTAGTTGAAGCTAAATACACTGGTGTTGATCGTAAAGCTCGTATTGTTCACTTATCAATTCGTGCGAAAGACGAAGCTGAAGAAGCAGCAGCATTAGCAAGCGTAAATAACAAACAAGAAGAAGTTGTTATTCCTAACGCAATGGCTGAAGCATTCAAAGCAGCAAAAGGTGAATAATCGCTAAGATCATTCATTGATTGAAATAAAAATCCGATATGCTTGCATATCGGATTTTCTGCGATTTTACAGAAGGATACTAACATGACAAAGTCAGAATTAATTGAAAAATTAGTCAATCGTCATCCTGCTATGCCGATTAAACAAATCGAAGGCTCTGTTAAAGAAATTTTAGAACATCTCTCAAATACTTTAGCTGAGGGAGATCGTATTGAAATTCGCCGTTTTGGCAGTTTTGCCTTACGTTATCGTCAACCTCGTACAGGACGCAACCCAAAAACTGGCTCTCAAGTTAGTCTTGAAGCGAAATCAGTTCCGCATTTCAAAGCTGGTAAAGAATTGCGCGAACGTGTTGATAACTAAATGTGATTCATATGATCCTATCAAACTAAATGCTGTTAATTTTTTCCTTAATTAACAGCATTGTCTTTTAATTTCTATAAACTTAAGCCGCTTAAATTCAGAATTCTACTATTATAGTTTCGCTATTTTTGGCATAATGAACTATCTTTAAATCTATTTATCTTTAGGGGGCAACGTGAAATTAAAATATATTCTAACGCTCGTTATCGTTATTGCTTTAATTATCGTCGGCATTACCGTTGGTGCGAATAACGATCAAGTCATTGCAATTAATTACATCATTGCTAAGAGCAATATCCAACTTTCTTCTCTTGTTGCACTCTTATTTGGTTTTGGTTTCTTGCTTGGTTGGTTAGTCACAGGTTTCTTCTACCTTAAACTCAAAATGAAAAATCTTGCCTTAAATCGACAAATCAAAAAACAACTACAACAGATTAATGAGCTAATGACTGCAAAAGATAAAAACGCATAATGCTAGAACTTCTCTTTCTTCTGTTGCCGATTGCAGCTGCTTATGGCTGGTATATGGGGCATAGAAGTGCGAAAAAAGATCAAGAAGAAATTAGTAATAAATTATCCCGTGATTATATGACAGGGGTAAATTTTTTGCTTTCTAATCAACAAGAGAAAGCTGTCGATCTTTTTTTGAAAATGTTAGAGAAACAAGAATCAGAAAATGCTATCGACAATAGCTCCCAATTTGAAGCTGAACTTACATTAGGTAATCTCTTTCGTTCTCGAGGAGAAGTAGATCGTGCGCTACGTATTCATCAAAACATTGATAGTAACCCTAATTACACCTATGAACAAAAATTACTGACTAAACAACAACTGGCTAAAGATTTTATGTTCATCGGTTTTCTAGATCGTGCAGAAAAATTATATCAAGAGCTAAGTGATGAACCTGATTATGCTGAAAATGCATTACATGAATTAGCAAATATCTATCAGCGGACTAAAGAATGGCATAAAGCTATTAATGTTGGTGAACGCTATCGCAAACTTACACAATCTGAAAATAATATTGCCCTTTCTCATTATTATTGCGAATTAGCGCTTCAACAAGAACAAGAAGAAAAGAAAAATCGTCAACAAATCATCTCTTATTTAACCAAAGCGCTCATCGTATCCCCAAATTGTGTGCGAGCCTCACTAATTTTAGCTGATGAATATGCCTTACAAAACGATCACAAACAAGCGATCAAAACGTTAGAACACATTGCAGAACAAAACATTTCTTACGTTAGTGAATCACTTCCGGCATTGGTAAATTATTATCAACAACTGCCGAATCACCAAGACTTAGAGCTATTTCTTCTTAAATTACATGAACAAAAAGTAAATAGTGAGGTGACGTTAACGCTTACTCGCTATATTGAACAAAAATCTGGTACCACAGCCGCAAAAAAATACCTTTACCATCAACTTGAAAAACGTCCAACTATGCGAATTTTTCATCGTTTTATTCAATACCAAATCGATGAAGTAGAAGAAGGAAATGGCAAAGAGAGTTTAAAACTACTCTACAATATTGTTGATGAAAGGCTTAAACAAGGCTTTAAATACCGTTGTAATCATTGTGGTTTTCAAAGTCACAAATTAATATGGCAGTGCCCATCTTGTCGTCACTGGGAAACAGTTACACCAATTGATAACTAAATTTAACCTTAAACATAACGAGGAAAATCATGGAAAATAAAGTTATTGTTGCTTTAGATTATGAAACGAGAAAAGAAGCGATGCAGCTTGTAGATCAACTTGATCCAAGTTTATGTCGTCTAAAAGTCGGTAAAGAGATGTTTACAACTTTGGGCACAGAATTCGTCAAAGAGTTACAAAAACGTCATTTTGATGTTTTCCTAGATCTCAAATTCCATGATATTCCTAACACTGTTGCAAGAGCTGTGCGTTCTGCTGCTGATTTAGGGGTATGGATGGTTGATATGCACGCAAGTGGTGGTCTAAGAATGATGGAAGCCGCAAAAAAAATTCTCGAGCCTTATGGTAAAGATGCCCCAATTTTAATCGCAATTACTGTTTTAACCAGTATGGAAGAAGCAGATTTATTACAAATTGGTGTAAATACTTCTCCTGAAGAACACGTTATTCGTCTAGCACGTTTAAGTCAACGCGCTGGTTTAGATGGTGTTGTGTGTTCACCACAAGAGGTTGAAATTCTACGTCAACGTTGTGGAGATGATTTTAAATTGATTACGCCGGGCATCCGTCCAGAAGGTAGTCAATTAGGTGATCAACGTCGTGTAATGACGCCAAGAGAAGCGATTGATGCAGGTTCAGATTATTTAGTTATTGGTCGCCCAATCACTCAAGCAGCAGATCCTATCGCTGTATTGAAACAAATCAATGCGTCTATTCAGGGATAATTCATGTCTGATAGTCAACTCGTTTATTCAACGGAAACAGGTCGAATCAAACCAGAAAAGGTATCTGAACAACGTCCTAAAGGTGATGGTATTGTCCGCATACAGCGCCAGACTTCTGGTCGTAAAGGAAAAGGTGTTTGTGTGATTTCGGGTATCGATCTTGATACAACTGCTTTAAACCAACTCGCGTCTGAATTAAAGAAACGGTGTGGTTGTGGAGGTTCTGTCAAAAATGGGACTATCGAGATCCAAGGTGAAAATCGTGACCTTATAAAACAACTACTTGAAAATAAAGGATTTAAAGTAAAACTTTCTGGTGGTTAATCATATTACTCTCTCGATCTTACGCATTTTTGAGCAAAATCGAGAGAGTTTTCTATTTTTAACGAACATTTAAATTTTACCCCTCCATTTTTTGTGAAATACCGCTCATTTATTTAGAAAAAAACAACAATTTTTTTGACAAACCTCTCATTTTCGAAAAAACAAACTTTATAAAAGTACATTTTTGTCCTTAAATACCCAAAAAATATTCGATATTGAACATTAAATTTACTTACTCTCTACTTATCTCGACATATTAAGGAGTCTTTATGGCACTTGATCATTCACTTAAAGGTCAATGTATTGCTGAGTTTCTTGGTACTGCATTATTGATCTTTTTTGGTTGCGGTTGTGTAGCCGCCGCTCGTGTTGCAGGCGCACAATTTGGTCTGTGGGAAATTAGTATTGTTTGGGGAATGGGTGTAGCGCTGGCAGTTTATTTGACTGCTGGCGTATCAGGAGCTCATCTCAACCCTGCAGTGACTATTGCATTATGGAAGTTTGCTTGTTTTGATGGTAAGAAAGTGTTGCCTTTTATTGGTGCACAAATGCTTGGTGGATTCTTTGGAGCAGCAATTGTTTATCTACTCTATCGTGGTGTCATTATTGATTATGAAGCAACACAACATATTATGCGTGGCTCCGTAGATAGCCTCTTTACAGCAGGGATCTTCTCAACTTACCCAAATCCTCATATTGATATCGCTACTGCCGCATTAGTCGAAATGACTTTAACCGCGACTCTTGTTGCTTTGATTTTAGCTCTTACTGATGATGGTAACGGCGTTCCTCGCGGTCCACTTGCACCATTGCTCATTGGTATTTTAATTGCTGTACTCGGCGGTGCTATGGGACCATTAACTGGTTTTGCAATGAATCCAGCACGTGACTTTGGTCCAAAACTCTTCGCAACACTTTTTGGTTGGGGTGAAATTGCGATGACTGGAGGTACTGCTATTCCTTACGCATTAATTCCAATCATTGCTCCAATTATTGGTGGTTTAATCGGCGCTTGGGGCTACCGTCAATTTATCGGTGCGAATCTCCCATGTAATAGTTGTAAAATTAATAACTAAATACTTCGTTTAAAAGGTAATTATTATGACAGATAAAAAATACATCATCGCTTTAGATCAAGGTACAACCAGTTCTCGTGCAGTCTTACTCGATCATAATGCTAATATTGTTGGGATTGCTCAACGTGAATTTACACAAATCTATCCAAAAGCAGGCTGGGTTGAACATGATCCTATGGAAATTTGGGCAACACAAAGCTCAACATTAAACGAAGTTGTCGCTAAAACTGGTATTAGTTCCGATCAAATTGCTGCTATCGGTATCACTAACCAACGCGAAACAACGATTGTCTGGGATAAAAATACGGGTAAACCAGTTTACAATGCTATCGTATGGCAATGCCGCCGTACTGCCGAATTTTGTGACAAATTAAAAGCTGAAGGTTATGCAGAATATATTCGTAATACAACTGGTTTAGTGGTTGACCCATATTTCTCTGGTACAAAAGTCAAATGGATTCTAGATAACGTCGAAGGTGCAAGAGAACAAGCAGAAAAAGGTGATTTACTTTTTGGTACTGTGGATACATGGTTAATTTGGAAATTAACTCAAGGTCGTGTTCATGTTACAGATTACACCAATGCTTCTCGCACAATGATGTTCAACATTCATACTAAACAATGGGATGAAAAGATGCTGGAAATTCTTGGTATTCCTCGCTCAATGCTCCCAGAAGTAAAAAATTCATCTGAAATTTACGGACAAACCAATATTGGTGGTAAAGGAGGAATTCGTATTCCAATCGCAGGGATTGCTGGCGACCAACAAGCAGCACTCTATGGACATCTTTGTGTTAATCCGGGACAAGCAAAAAACACTTATGGCACAGGTTGCTTTATGTTAATGAATACTGGTGATAAAGCTATTACCTCAAAAAATGGTTTATTAACCACCATCTGTTGTAATGCCAAAGGTGAACCAGCGTATGCTCTAGAAGGTTCTGTATTTGTCGCAGGTGCATCTATTCAATGGTTACGTGATGAACTCAAAATTGTTCATGATAGCTCTGATACTGAATACTTTGCTCAAAAAGTTCATGATTGTAATGGCGTTTATGTTGTTCCTGCCTTCACTGGTTTAGGTGCACCATATTGGGATCCTTATGCGCGTGGTGTCATTGTTGGTCTTTCTCGCGGAGCTAACCGTAATCACATTGTACGGGCAACATTAGAATCTATTGCATATCAAACTCGCGATGTTTTGGAAGCAATGCAGTCAGATTCAGGCGAAAAATTACAAACCTTACGTGTTGATGGTGGCGCAACAGCCAATAATTTCCTAATGCAATTCCAAGCAGATATTCTTAACACTCACGTTGGGCGCCCGACAGTAAAAGAAGTTACTGCACTAGGCGCAGCTTATCTTGCTGGTCTAGCAACAGGTTTCTGGCAAAATCTTGAAGAGTTACGTGATAAAGCCTCTGTGGAAAGAACCTTTATTCCAGATCAAGATGAAGCAAAACAACAACGTCGTTATAAAGGTTGGAAAAAAGCGGTTAAACGTGCTTTAGAATGGGCAAAAGAAGACGCTGAAGATGATATCTAAACCTTAACAATTCCATAATCGTCCACTTAAATCAAAACCCATAATTTCCCACAAAGTTATGGGTTTTTCTATACCATTTTATATAATGAATAATCTTCTCCTAAGTTGGACTTATTATCCAATACACAGAAATGCACAGATCACAGTAAAGAACTTGATTCCGTTATCACAGTAAACGTTCGTTATTACAATGAGGAAAGAATACAATTAAAACTAAACAGACTGAGTCCTGTTCAATACAGAATTCAGTCCTTAAAATAACAACTCAATTTGTCAGAGGAGGGAAGGGGGGGGGGAAGGCAGATCAAACTTTGCGTGATAATGCCTTTTTATATACTTCTAATCTTTCTCTTTTTCCAACTGAAAGCACAATCACCGTTATTTCATTGTCGTTTACGTCATAAACGAGACGATAACCTGAAGAACGTAATTTTATTTTATAAAGTGTTTGAAACCCATGTAATTTATCACTAGGAATTAATGGATTCTCTAACCGTTCAGCAAGTTTTATTTTAAATTGTTCTCGAACAGTATCACCTAATTTTTGCCATTCTTTCAACGCTCTTTTATCAAAAATAAGTTTATAGGTCATCAAGTGTAACCTCTACTGGCTCAAGCGTTGCAAGGCGTTGTTTCGCTTGTTCACCTAGTTCAGCGTCTTCTAGTACCTCTTGAATATAGGCAAATAATTCTGGGCTAACACAATAAAAAACAGGTTCATTTCTGTTTAAGATTGCGATTGCGCCATCTTCTATCGTGCCTTGTGTAATTACACCCATCGGATTTTTTTTCAAGTCTGTAATGCTTGCTACATTACTTGTTAATATTTGATGAATAGCCATTGTTTATACCTCACGGTTATCATTTAGCACTAAATATAGCACCATTAAAATTTTTTTTATAGTCTTGAATTATAACCAGCCTAGTTTGAAGAGTTTCGGAGCTTATTCCACAAGGTTTATATTTTCAATCAATGCTACGATGTTATAGTCTTCCATAACAAAATCCAATGCTAAAAAAGAAGTAATCACATCTAAGCAATTTCTCATCGAGTTAAGATCTAATAGATTTCTGATTATGACTTTTTGGATATAAAGCGAAAGATTATCAAAGCGAGTAATTAAAATGCTATTTTCTGGCGGTGAGAGAGGGATTCGAACCCTCGATGCACTTTCGCACATACACACTTTCCAGGCGTGCTCCTTCAGCCTCTCGGACATCTCACCACTGAAAGAATTCATCAATAGAATGGAGGAGTTGCAATATATTCACTTTCCTTGATTTCGTCAAGTCTTTTTAAAATAAGGATTTAAGTTTGTTTCTTCTTTAGGCAAATCAATTAAAAAATCCCCTCTTTCTTACACAAATAAGGGCTGAAAACTCAGCCCTCATCAGAATGGTTAACTTAATAAGTTATCCATTTCTTTGTGCATTAAAAGTTTCTACCGCCACATCAAATTTCTCTGCAACATCTTTCGCTACTGGTGAGAAAATTGATGAAGTTACAGTTACAATTGAACAAGCTAAGAAACCAGGAATAATTTCATATAAGTTAGCAATATCATTCCAATTTAATGTATGCATTAATGGTTTCCACGCCACCACAGTAACTGCACCTGCCAACATTCCCCATAATGCCGCATTTGATGTAATGTTACGGTTAAATAAAGATAAGATAACTAATGGTCCAAATGAAGCACCAAAGCCAGCCCAAGCATAAGAAACTAAGCCCATAACTTTAGAGTTTGGATCTTGTGCAATTAACATCGCAACTACAGCAATGATTAACACCATAATACGCCCAACCCAAACCAGCTCTTTACTTGATGCGTTTTTACGTAAGAAGCCGTGATAAAAATCTTCTGTAATCGCTGCTGAACACATTAAAAACTGAGCAGATAATGTACTCATAATCGCGGCCAAAATCGCTGATAATACAATACCTACGATCCAAGGGTTGAAGATCGCTTTTGAGATTTCAATAAAGACTGATTCAACAGAATCAAGCATCACTTTATTTACTTCAAAATAAGCTAAGCCAAAATAGCCTACTGCACAAGCGCCACCTAAACATAAGATCATCCAGGTAATCCCAATTACGCGCGCTTTTTCTAAAGCTTTTACTGAGCTTGCCGCCATAAAACGTGCCAAAATATGTGGCTGACCGAAATAACCTAATCCCCAAGAAAGTGCTGAAATCACGCCAATGCCTGATACGTTATAAAGCCAGTTTGAATAAGGAATACCAGTTTGTTCTGATTTAATCGCTAAGGCAGCTGAAATTTCATCCCAGCTAATATTTAATAACACAATCACTGGTGCAAGTAATAAAGCAAAAATCATTAACGAAGCTTGAATTGTATCACTCCATGAAATTGCTAAATAACCACCAATAAATGTGTATGTAATCGTTGCAATAGCGCCGAAAAGTAATGCGGTGCCATAATCAATACCAAGCAAACTTTGGAATAATTTCGCACCTGCCACTACACCAGAAGCACAATAAATCGTAAAGAAGAATAAAATCACAGAAGATGAAATAATTTTCAATGATTTAGCACGATGTGGGAAACGTACTGCAAAAAACTCAGGAAGAGTTAAGGCATTACCATACTGTTCTGTGAAAACACGCAAACGTCCTGCCACAATTCGATAATTAAAATAAGCACCAACTGTTAACCCTACGGCAATCCAAGCTTCAGACAAACCAGTAACAAAAATTGCTCCCGGCAGCCCAAGCAACAACCAACCCGACATATCAGACGCACCAGCAGACATTGCAGTTACAAAGCTTCCCATTTTACGACCACCTAAAATGTAGTCATTAAAATTTTTCGTGGAGTAGTAGGCATAAACACCGATGCCTAAAATGACAACAAGATATAAGGCAAAAGCCGTGTAAATTTGATAGTTTTGCATATGTTCTTCCTGCGTTAAATTATTGTTCTTCAATCGCCATCAGTGTTGCGTTACCACCTGCGGCTGCAATATTTTCACTACGTGAAAATTCATGATACAACAAGGTTAAATCCTGTGTTGTTGTCCAATCATATAAGCATAAAATTGCTGGATTATGTTCCGCCAAAGCTTGTCGTTTTTCTAGACTCACTGGAGAAACAAATACTGCTTTCTGATAATGTTGCCCCTGAATACGACTTTCTAAATCAGGTAAATCCTGTGCTAATAATGGACTATCCTTTTCCACAACAACTTTAAACCCTGCTTGTTGTAAATTTCGATATGCCGCGAGTAATCGCGCAATATCATCACCAAGTAATAAAATACTCGTTGGTTTATAGTCGATACTATTTAACTCCCCCGTAATACTTGGTAATACTTTTGGTCTTTCTACCAAAGAAGAATAATATTGCGTAGTTTTTGTTAAACGTTGAACATAAAGCTCACCACCCGCTTTTGGTCCTGTTCCTGATAGGCCATGACCACCGAATGGTTGTACGCCAACAACTGCGCCAACAATATTACGATTAATATAGAAGTTACCGCATTGTAAGTTTTCTTCGACAAATCTTACTGTACGTTGGATTCGGCTATGACATCCTCCTGTCAATGCGTATCCTTTTGCATTCACTTCAGATAATAATCTTGGTAATGACTGTACTTTATAACGAACAAAATGGAGAATTGGCCCAAATACTTCATGGGTAATTTGATCGAGTGAACCGACTTCATAAATAGATGGCGCGACAAAATGTCCACTTGTTGGTGTTGTTAATTCTAAGTAACGTCGAGAGATTTTACGGACAGTTTCTTGATAATCAAGTAATTTTTGTTTGGCTTCTGCATCAATTACTGGCCCAATATCTGTATTTAAATAGGCTGGATTCCCTAATACTAATTCTTGCATCGCTTGGGTTAGCATTTCATACAAGCGATCTGCAATGTCTTCTTGTACTAATAAAATACGCAATGCAGAACAACGTTGTCCGGCGGAATCAAAAGCAGAACTGAGTACATCTGTAATCACCTGCTCTAATAAAGCAGATGAATCAACCACCATGACATTCATTCCACCTGTTTCAGCAATCAACACTGGCTGAGCTTCACGAGAGATTAATTGTTTATTAATCAAATGGGCAACTTCTGTTGAACCGGTGAACATCACTGCATTAAATGGCTGTGCGACTAACGCTGCACCCAATTCACCTGCACCTAACGTTAATTGCAACGCATCTTGTGGAACACCCGCTTGATGTAAAAGTTTCACTGCATAATATGCAATTAATGATGTTTGTTCTGCTGGTTTCGCTACCACACTATTACCCGCTGCTAATGCCGCTACGACTTGCCCCGTAAAGATCGCTAATGGGAAATTCCACGGTGAAATACAAAGGACAGAACCTAATGGTTCAGCTAATACCCCTTTTTCTTCTAGTAAACGAATTTGTTCCGCATAATAACGTAAAAAATCAACAGCTTCTCTCAGCTCGCCAATTGCATTTGGTAATGTTTTTCCAGCTTCTTCAATCGCTAATTTAATTAATAAACCAAAGTTTTCTTCATAGAGATCCGCCGCTTGCTCAAGAATAGAAGCTCGCTCAGCCACTGATTTTTGTTGCCAACTACTATTTTTAGCAGCTTGAAACACCGTTGCAACAGACTCTGCTGACATAAAGGTGACATTAGCTAACGCTTGATCGAGTTGAGCTGGATTAACGGTGGCATATTGTTTATCGGTCATTACTGTTTCAGCACATAACGAAGTAATATCTGAATATTGTGCTTGATTCAATGCTTCCTCTAAACGAAGTAACGCCATTTCATCATTTAAGTTAAATCCTGCTGAATTACGGCGATTAGCAAATAAATTAGCAGGTAACTTAATCGCTTTATTAGGTTCACCTTGAAAACGAGCAAATTTCTTCCAAGGTGCTTCAATTAATTCTTCAATTGAAATATTAGGATCGACAAGTTGATGCACAAAAGAAGAATTTGCACCATTTTCTAATAAACGGCGCACTAAATAGGCTAATAAGGTTTGATGAGTACCTACTGGTGCATATACACGAACACGGCGATTAAATTGGTGTGCACCAACCACATTGTCATAAAGGGTCTCCCCCATACCATGTAAACATTGAAACTCAAACTCTTTGTCTTTTCCTAATTCAGCAATGGTTGCAAGGGTTTGTACATTATGGGTGGCAAATTGTGGATAAATCACATCTTGTGCAGCTAATAATTTTTGTGCACAACTTAAATAGGAAATATCGGTATGTACTTTTCTAGTATAAAGTGGGAATCCTTCTACCCCTTCGGTTTGAGCCCATTTAATTTCGCTATCCCAGTAAGCCCCTTTAACTAAACGCACCATCATTTTACGTTGATAACGGCGGTTCATCTCAATAATGTAATCTAATACGTAAGGACAACGCTTTGAATAGGCTTGTACTACAAACCCAATCCCATCAAAACCAGCTAAATCAGGATCTTGTAATAATTTTTCTAAAAGATCTAACGAGATCTCTAAACGTGAAGCTTCTTCTGCATCAATGTTTAGACCAATATTGTATTGTTTTGCCAAAACAAATAGTTGTTTTAAACGAGGATACAATTCATCCATGACACGCTGTTGCTGAGAACGGGAATAACGTGGGTGAATTGCTGACAATTTTACCGATACACCATTTGAATCATACAAAGAGCGTCCAGCTGATTGGCGACCGACTGCATGAATAGCTTCAACATAATCTTGTAAATATTTATCAGCATCCTGCATTGTCATCGCAGCTTCACCAAGCATATCAAAAGAGAAGCAATAACCCATTTTTTCACGATCAACAATATTCTTTAGCGCATCGTCCATAGTTTCACCTGTTACGAACTGATCGCCAAGAATCCCCATCGCTTTTTCAATCGCTAGCTTCATCATTGGTGCTGATAGCTTCGCAAAACTTTTCATTAATGCTGATGAAAGAATTTCTTCACTTAATGCTGCACTAATCTTACTTCCTAATAACAAACCATAACTTGCTGCATTAGTGAATAATGAACCAGAACGCTTCACATGTGCACGCCAGTCACCTAATTTTAATTTATCATTGATTAAAGCATAACGGGTTTCTGAGTCAGGAATACGTAATAACGCTTCGGCTAAACACATCAATGCAATACCTTCTTCACATCCTAACGAAAATTCATGCATTAACGCATCTACACCATAATGTTTCTGTTTTTTTGCTCGTATCTTGGTAATTAATTGCTGTGCTACCTGACTAATAGAGGCTTCTTGCTCAGGAGAAAAATGAAGTGTTCCAACTAATTTTGTTACTGCTTCTTTTTCAGAACAAGTATAATTTTGGCTAATTAAACGGCGTAATTCAGATTTTTGACCTAAGTCATTTGCGTATTGATATTGCATTTTAGATATTACCCATGAATGGTTATAGGAAAGAAACAAGCTAAGTGTAAAAGATTACTCAAAATAATAAATACGAAATTGTTAAAATTGTGACTACATTCAAAAAATATTTAACATTATTAACATAAATACATCTTTTAACCTAAAAAAAGTTACATTTAATACCTCAAAAAACACACTTTTCCTCTTGACAAACCTATCTATTAATACGTAAATAAATGGGTTTTATACAACTTTTATAAAAAAATTACTGCCAAACACACAAAACTGGAGAAAATATGAAAAAACTCACTACACTCTCATTAACTGCTTTAGCATTAGCATTATCTACTTCCGCATTTGCTGCTCCAAAAACCTTAGTTTACTGTTCTGAAGCCTCTCCTTCCTCTTTCAACCCACAACTCGTTACCGACGGTTCTTCTATTGATGCAAGTGGTCAAGCAATTTATAACCGCTTAACTGCATTTGAACGTGGTAAAACAGATGTTGTACCTTCATTAGCAGAAAGCTGGGATGTTTCTGAAGATGGTAAAGTTTATACTTTCCACTTACGCAAAGGCGTGAAATTCCAATCAAATAAGTTCTTTAAACCAACTCGTGAACTTAATGCTGATGACGTTTTATTCTCATTTAATCGTCAATTAGATCCAAATAATCCATATCACAAAGTTTCTGGCGGTTCTTATGAATATTTCGTCGGGATGGATATGGGAAATATCATTGATAAAATTGGAAAAGTTGATGACTACACTGTACGTTTTACCTTAAAAGCACCTAACTCACCATTCTTAGCAAACTTAGCAATGGACTTTGCATCTATCTTCTCTAAAGAATATGCAGATAAAATGTTAGCGACTGGTAAACCAGAAACCATCGATACTAACCCAATTGGTACTGGTCCATTTGAATTAGTTTCTTATCAAAAAGACTCTTTAATCCGTTATAAAGCGTTTGAAAACTATTGGGAAGGTAAAGCAAAAATTGATCGTTTAGTATTTGCGATTACACCAGATGCTTCTGTACGTTATGCAAAATTGAAGAAAGGTGAATGTCAAGTGATGCCATATCCAAACCCAGCGGATATTGCAGAAATGAAAAAAGATCCTAACTTAACCGTACATGAAAAAGCAGGTTTAAATATTGGTTATTTAAACTTTAATGTTACTAAAGCACCATTTGATAATGTGAAAGTGCGTCAAGCCTTAAGCTACGCAGTAAACAAAAAAGCGATTATTGATGCTGTTTATCAAGGTAGTGGTCAAGTAGCGAAAAACCCTATTCCACCAACAATGTGGTCGTATAACGATGATATTAAAGATTACGAATACAACCCAGAAAAAGCAAAACAATTATTAAAAGAAGCTGGTTTTGAAAAAGGTTTCAGCACAGAACTTTGGGCAATGCCAGTATCTCGTCCATATAACCCAAATGCACGCCGTATGGCTGAAATGATCCAAGCAGATTGGAAAAAAGTTGGCGTTGATGCAAAAATTGTTAGCTACGAATGGGGTGAATACTTACAACGTATGCGTAAAGGTGAAGATCCAACCGGTATGATGGGCTGGACTGGTGATAACGGTGACCCAGATAACTTCTTTGGTACGTTATTAAGTTGTGCATCTAAAGAACAAGGATCTAACTATGCGAAATTCTGTTATGCGCCATTCGATAAATTGATCCGTGAAGCTGTTCAATCTAACGATCACGAAAAACGTGTTGAGCTTTATAAACAAGCCCAAGTTATTTTCAAAGAACAAGCGCCTTGGATCACTATCGCTCACTCAACTATGTATGAGCCAGTGCGTAAAGAGGTTAAAAACTATGTGATTAACCCATTCGGATTACACCCATTCTATGGCGTTGACTTAGAATAGTCTAAATCGCTATTATTATGCACTTTTCTGATAACTATAATAAATATTCTTGCCATAGCTTCTATGGCAAGAATCTTTTAATAATTTAGTGAGCAAACAAATTTATGTTTCGATTTATTTTTAAACGGGTAGCCATGGTTATTCCGACTTTTATTGGTATTACCCTTTTAACTTTTGCCTTAATTCATCTTATTCCTGGCGATCCAATCGAAATACGTATGGGCGAACGTGGGTTAAGCCCTGAAGTACATCAACAAATGATGCATCAATTAGGTTTAGATAAACCTTTGCCAGACCAATATTTCGATTATTTAAAAGGAATTGCCCATGGAGATTTCGGCACATCTTTTAAGAATAATGTTCCTGTATTAGATGAATTCTTATCTTTATTCCCAGCAACTATTGAATTAGCTACTTTTGCGATTCTATTTGCCATTATTATTGGTATTCCAATTGGGATTCTCGCAGCAATAAAACGAGGGTCTATTTTTGACCACTCAGTGATGGCAATCTCGCTGACCGGTTATTCAATGCCAATTTTCTGGTGGGGTTTGCTATTAATGTTATTAGTCTCTGTACAATGGAACTTAACACCAGTTTCAGGGCGTATTGATGCCGAATATTGGATTGATTCTGTCACTGGTTTTATGTTGATTGATAGCTGGCTTTCTAGCGAACCTGGTGCATTTAAATCAGCCGTAATGCACTTAATTCTTCCTTCCATTGTGTTAGGCACGATTCCTCTTGCCGTGATTTCACGTATGACACGTTCTTCTATGTTAGAAGTATTAGGGGAAGACTATATTCGTACTGCACGTGCTAAAGGGGTATCGTCTATGCGGGTGATCGTCATTCACGCATTACGTAACGCGTTGATTCCTGTGGTCACGGTAATTGGCTTAATTGTAGGCCAACTTTTATCGGGCGCCATTTTAACCGAAACTATTTTCTCATGGCCGGGAATTGGTAAATGGGTAATCGAAGCGATTCGAGCGCGAGATTATCCTGTTGTACAAAGTGCCGTTCTCATTATTGCAACGATTATTATTATTGTGAATTTATTGGTTGATCTCTTATATGGTGTGGTCAATCCTCGTATCAGATACCATAAATAATAAGGATTAAAAAATGTCGAATCCCGCTATTTCCGCGCCAGTACCACGCACGCCATTACAAGAATTTTGGTTTAACTTTAGCCGTAATAAAGGTGCTGTTGTTGGTTTAGTCTATATTGTGATTATCTTTTTGATCAGTGTATTTGCTGATGTTATTGCACCTCACGATCCAATTGCTCAAGTGCGAGATGCCTTTTTATTACCACCCGCATGGATCGATGGCGGTACTTGGAACCATATTTTAGGAACTGATGATGTAGGTCGAGATATTCTTTCTCGTTTAATTTATGGTGCTCGCCTTTCTTTATTCATTGGTTTATTAGTGGTTTCACTTTCATTTATTTTTGGGATTACTCTCGGTTTAATTGCAGGCTATTTTGGTGGTATCGTTGACGTTATCATTATGCGTATTATTGATATTATGTTGGCATTACCTAGCCTCCTATTAGCAATTGCAATCGTAGCAATTCTTGGCCCATCTCTACTCAATGCCTCATTTGCGATTGCCTTTGTTTCATTACCAAGCTATGTACGCTTAACACGTGCCTCTGTTTTAAACGAAATTAATCGTGATTATGTGACTTCGTCCAGAGTCGCTGGCGCGGGAATTCTTCGTTTAATGTTTATCACTATCTTACCAAACTGCCTTGCACCTTTAATTGTGCAAACCTCAATGGGATTCTCTAATGCGATCCTTGATATGGCAGCACTCGGCTTCTTAGGTATTGGTGCACAACCGCCAACACCAGAGTGGGGGGCTATGCTCGCTGAAGCATTACAATTTGTACAACGTGCTTGGTGGGTAGTGACTTTCCCTGGATTGGCAATTTTATTTACTGTTCTCGCCTTTAACCTAATGGGTGATGGTTTGCGAGATGCCCTTGATCCAAAATTAAAACAATAAGGAGTTATTGATGGCATTATTAACTGTAAATAATCTTTCTGTGCATTTTGGTGAGAAAGACAAACCTTTTAAAGTAGTAGATCGTGTTAGTTATCAAGTAGAACAGGGTGAAGTGTTAGGCATTGTAGGCGAATCTGGCTCAGGTAAATCTGTAAGTTCACTAGCAATTATGGGGCTAATTGATTTTCCGGGTCGAGTTTCTGCGGATGATTTACAATTTGATGGACAAGATCTATTAGCTCTTGATCAAAAACAAAAGCAAAAATTAGTTGGTGCGGATGTTGCGATGATTTTCCAAGATCCAATGACCAGCTTAAACCCTTGCTACACCGTTGGTTACCAAATTATGGAGGCATTAAAAGTACACCAAGGCGGAAGCAAAAAAGCGCGCCGTGAACGTACTATTGAGTTACTCCGAATGGTAGGCATTCCAGCGCCAGAATCACGTCTTGATGTCTATCCACACCAACTTTCTGGTGGAATGAGCCAACGCGTGATGATTGCCATGGCGATTGCGTGTAAACCTAAACTCTTGATTGCTGATGAACCAACTACCGCGTTAGACGTTACCATTCAGGCGCAAATTATCGACCTGTTACTAGAATTACAACAAAAAGAGAATATGGCGTTAATTTTAATTACGCACGATCTCGCATTAGTTGCTGAGTCTGCTCATCGCATTATCGTGATGTATGCAGGACAGGTTGTGGAAGAAGGGTTAGCGGAAGATATTTTCCGTGAACCAAAACACCCTTATACCCAAGCCTTGTTACGTTCATTACCAGAATTCGCTACTGGAAAATCTCGCTTGGAATCCTTACCAGGTGTGGTTCCGGGTAAATATGATCGTCCACAAGGATGTTTATTGAATCCAAGATGTCCGTATGCAACCGATGAATGCCGCCAAACTGAACCTGTATTACAGCAAATTGGTAACCGCCAAGTGAAATGTCATACGCCATTAAATACAGAAGGAAATCCACAACATGTCTGAAGCTATTATTACACAACAATCGCCTACAGATACTCCTTTACTCGAGGCGATTGACTTAAAGAAATATTATCCTGTTAAAAAAGGAATGTTTGCCCCTGTTCAATATGTGAAAGCTCTGGATGGCGTTTCTTTTAAATTGGAACGAGGCAAAACGTTAGCGGTGGTAGGTGAATCAGGATGTGGTAAATCCACATTAGGACGTTTACTAACAATGATTGAATCGCCAACTGAAGGTGAGCTTTATTATCAAGGAAAGAATTTCTTAGAAAAAGATAATGAAACCGTTAAATTACGCCGTCAGAAAATTCAAATTGTTTTCCAAAATCCATATGCGTCACTCAATCCGCGTAAAAAAATTGGCACAATTTTAGAAGAACCATTAAAAATTAACACCAATTTAAGCAAAGAAGAACGTAAAGCAGCCGTATTAGCCATTATGGAAAAAGTTGGCTTACGCTCAGAGTTTTATGATCGCTATCCACATATGTTCTCTGGTGGACAACGACAACGGATTGCAATCGCTCGTGGCTTAATGCTGAACCCAGATATCGTGGTTGCAGATGAACCTGTTTCTGCATTAGATGTGTCTGTACGAGCACAAGTGCTAAATTTGATGATGGAATTACAAGAAACGTTAGGACTTTCTTATATCTTTATTTCTCATGATCTGTCTGTGGTTGAGCATATTTCTGATGAAGTGATGGTGATGTATCTTGGACGTTGTGTAGAACAAGGCACGACAGAACAAATTTTTAGTAATCCTCGTCATCCTTATACGAAAGCATTATTATCAGCGACCCCAAGATTATCGCCTGAGTTGAGACGTGAACGGATTAAATTAACCGGTGAATTACCAAGTCCGTTAAATCCACCGAAAGGTTGTGCATTTAATGCTCGTTGTCAATTTGCAACTGATAAATGTCGTGAGCAACAACCTGAATTAAAAACCTATCCTGATGGAACAAAAATCGCCTGTTTTATGGTGAGCTAATCTTTAAATATGGCTCGTTAAATCAGTAACTAAAAAATAACGAGCCAACTTCTTTACATAATTAAAACATAATATTGGAATATATCTCATAAAGAGTTTAGATGTCTGATTCTCTAAAGTATTTTCTTTCTCATCTTTGGACGAAAAGATACCTCTTTATCAAATCCTTTTATCTGAATTTTAAGATCATCTGATATTTCTGGCACAACTTCTTTATCACTTCTTTGTTTGGATAAAAAATCTACTAATGATTGCCATATAAAATCAGGATCAATATAAATACCAATAGATTGCAAGTTTGGGCTATATGTTAGTTTAAAAACCTCAATACTCTTTCTATTATCAAAATCATACACATGATTTATATACTCTATTAAGACTATAGGATGATTATAAAATACTTCCCACTCTTTTACCTCAGGGAACATTAACTCCCTACGTCTGTAAAACATTTTATTAACAAAGGCATTAGCAAATTCTTTTCTATCCATAGTCAGCATTTCATAAAGATACGATTCCGTACCTACCCCAAAAAACCTAGATATAACATCTAAATTGGTACCATCTTGGAAAGTTAAAGACAGTTGATAAATTAGATTACCTAATTGCTTAGATGGAGATAATTGCAAACTATTTATATTAAGTAAATCAAAGTGAGAATATACTTTATTTTCTCTATGAAACAGATGAACTGTTTGATTACCAACTAAAAGTATAGAGTGATTTATTGCGTTTTTTCTATAAGAAATTTTATAGCTATTAGGTTCATTAGAATACTTTTTTGTTCTTCTATTATAGATAAGCTTTTCATCTATACCATATTTTGCCACTTTAAAGTCATATAAATCTTTAAATTTACTAATAATCTTCATAAACCTATCTCAATACTAAGAGTTAAATCAAAGTATATTAATAATTACTTTCTTTATATTTACTGAAAGATTTGATACATAACATTCTACCGAAATCATATTCCTCTTTATCTTTGGAATCAAATACTGTCTTTGAAGCTGCTGTTTCAATCTTTTTACGTATATTTAGCTGTACTTCATACTAAGTAAAACGATTTTGCTAAACTAATTATCGAATCATACAAACTTTTAGCCACAGAAAAATGATAACAGAATAAACCTACTTATATTCTGTCATTCTCATCTCTAATATTATTAGAAAATAACTAAACATCTTTTTCACAATCTAGTATAGAAAGATTATTCTCTAAACCGAAAGAACACACTCACAATGAAAAACCATACTATGCAAAAATTCTACTCATACCCAAAACAAAGAAGAATCTTTGCAGTTAAAATTTTTGGAATTAGAAGCAGAACATATAAAAAATTGATATTATCCGAGAAGTAAAAACACACTTCTCGTTAAAATTGTGGTTAATTTACATTCAGTTAAGGAGGTATAGTTTTTTATCATTTATATAATAAAAACTTAACCTTTAAATTGAAATCAATTTTTTGAGATCAAAATTAGAATTTTTATATTATAAACTTTATTCAAACTCATCTAACCAACAGAGAAAAATCGCTTCTAAAATACGTTCATTTGATTTTTCTGGGTCATCGTCAAATTCATCTAATTCACAAATCCAACGGTGCATATCAGTAAACCGAACAGTACGAGGATCCAGATCTGGAAAACGCTCATACAATGCTTCACCAATTTGTTGTGCATCTTGCCATTTCATCTTAGTGCTCCTCTTTCGCATGGTTAATGGTGTAACGTGGAATTTCAACCACTAAATCTTCATCGCCTACTACTGCTTGGCAACTTAAGCGGCTATCTACTTCAAGCCCCCACGCTTTATCTAACATATCATCTTCTAAATCAGAGCTATCATTAAGCGAATCAAACCCTTCTCGCACAATCACATGACAAGTTGTACAAGCACAAGACTTTTCACAAGCGTGTTCAATTTCAATCCCAGAACGCAATGCCGCATCTAAAATCGTTTCACCTGTATTGGCATCAACTACCATACCTTCTGGACAATGTTCTTGATTTGGCAGAAATACAATTTTTGGCATTTGTTATTTTCCTTCTTATTATTCAGTAAATTGATCAACAGATTGACCTGCTAAGGCTTGTTTAATTGAACTATCCATTCTTCTCGCTGCGAATTCACGTGTTGCTTGATCTAACTGTTTAATACCTTGTGCAATACGTTGGCTGTCATCTTCTTTAATTAGTGATTCTAAGGTTTGTAAGGCAACCTTTATTCCAGCAAGTTCTTGTTCATTGAGTAATGCAGCATCTTCGGCTAAAGCACTATAGACATTTTCTAGTACGCGAGCGGCTTCAACACGTTGTTCAGCGAGTTCACGTGCCTGCAAATCCGCTTTAGCATTTTCGTGTGAAGATTTGATCATTTGAGTGATCTCTTCATCGGTTAAGCCATAAGATGGTTTAACTTGGATTGATGAATGTACACCAGTTGATTTTTCCATTGCAGTCACACTTAATAATCCGTCTGCATCGACTTGATAAGTTACGCGTACATGTGCAGCTCCTGCTACCATAGGTGGAATGCCTTTGAGGCTAAAACGTGCTAATGATCGGCAATCTTGCACTAACTCACGTTCACCTTGCACGATATGTACTGACATTGCGGTTTGACCATCTTTAAATGTAGTGAACTCTTGTGCTCTTGCCACAGGGATAGTGGTGTTACGAGGAATAATTTTTTCAACTAATCCGCCCATGGTTTCAATCCCTAATGATAATGGAATGACATCCAATAATAACATCTCACTATCTGGTTTATTGCCCGCTAAAATATCCGCTTGAATTGCAGCGCCTAACGCCACAACTTTATCAGGATCAATTGAAGTTAATGGCTGTTTACCAAAAAATTCTGCAACTTGTTCACGCACAAATGGCACACGAGTAGAACCACCCACCATCACAGTTTCAATCACTTCTTCAACAGTCACCCCAGCATCTTTCAACGCACGACGGCAAGCTAGTAGGGTACGTTTCACTAATGGTTGGATTAATTGATTAAATACTGCACGTTCAACAGTGACTGCTTGTTGATTGACGGTTATTGTTACTGACTCTGCCGCAGAAAGCTGAATCTTAACTTGGGTAGCAAGATCTAATAATTGACGTTTTTCTTGGTCAGTTTTTGCAGTGAATTGCGCTTGAGTAGCTAAATAATCGGCTAATAAGTGGTCAAAATCATCACCGCCCAATGCAGTATCACCACCTGTTGCTAACACTTCAAACACCCCTTTACTGAGGCGTAAAATAGAAATGTCGAATGTACCGCCACCTAAATCGTAAACTGCAATGACACCTTCTTGTCCACTATCTAAACCATAAGCAATCGCAGCAGCAGTCGGTTCATTCAATAAACGTAATACATTTAAACCAGCTAGGCGTGCTGCGTCTTTTGTGCCTTGACGCTGTGCATCATCAAAATAAGCGGGTACGGTAATAACGCAACCAACCAATTCACCGCCTAAACGCTGTTCAGCTAAACGATTTAAACGGCGTAAAATATCCGCCGACACTTCAACTGGGCTTCGGGTACCTTGTTTGGTTACTAATAATGGCAACCCATTTTCACTCGCTTGGAAAGTATAAGGTAAATTCGGATAACGCGTTTGCACATCCGCTAAACTACGTCCCATTAAACGTTTTACAGAAATAATCGTATTATGCGGGTCTTGTTCTGCATAGGCTTTAGCTTCATTACCCACCACTAATTGATCATCACCATAATAAACAACAGAAGGAATCAAAGCTCTTTCTTGTTCATCGAGTAAAATATCTGCCTTACCGCTACGAACGGTGGCGACCAAAGAATTGGTTGTACCGAGATCAATACCTACGGCTAATCTAGCTTGGTGAGGTGCTGCACTTTGCCCTGGTTCTGCAATTTGTAATAATGCCATTACCTTATTTTCCCACAATTAAAAATCAAATAACTTTTCTTCTAAACGTTCTATTTCTTGTTGTAATTTTTGAATAAACTTCAAACGATCTATCATTTGTTTAGTGCCAACCCAGTCTTGTTGTTCAATTTTATCAGTTAAACTGGCTAAATTTTCTTGATAGCTCTCTTTTGCTTGTGCCAATAATGTTTCAAGCAAAACTTCGTCTTGCTGCTGTTCCGCTTGTTCTAATTGTTCACGTAATTCCATTTGTTGCATTAAAAATTCAAGATCATGCGTTGTATTTTCGCTTTCTACTGGCTTTTGTAATGCTAAACTTAAAATCGCTTCCGCACGTAAGATCGGATCTTTTAATATCTGATAAGCATCATTAACTTGCGTTGATTTCTGCAAGGCTAAACGTTGTTCTTGTTCTGTTGCGGTAGAAAAATTATCTGGGTGAAGTTGCTTTTGTAATTGCAAATACTGTTGTGATAATTGTGTCAGATCGAGTTGGAAACTTACTGGCAACGTAAACAATTCAAATGGATTAAACATAATAGTATAAATAATGATAAGGGATTAAACGTGGAAACTTTCTCCACAACCACATTGATCTTTTACATTCGGGTTGGTAAATTTAAACCCTTCATTTAGACCTTCTTTGACAAAATCTAACTGAGTACCATCTAAATAAACAAGGCTCTTATTATCAACAATAATTTTTACCCCGTTATCTTCAAAGACTTGATCATCTTCATTTAATACATCAACAAATTCTAGAACATATGCTAGTCCTGAACAGCCTGATGTTTTGATCCCTAAACGTAAACCAATTCCTTTTCCACGATTGGCAAGAAAATCTCTGACTCGTTGTGCCGCACTTTCGGTTAATGAAATTGCCATGTTTTACTCCTAAAATGGGAAAGGTGTTATCCATAGATAACACCTAAAAGATTATTTAACGTTTTTCGCTTTATAGTCGGCGATTGCTGCTTTGATTGCGTCTTCTGCAAGAATTGAGCAGTGAACTTTTACTGGCGGTAACTCTAATTCTGCAGCAATATCACTATTTTTAATCGCTTGTGCTTCATCTAATGATTTACCTTTTACCCATTCTGTAATTAATGAGCTAGACGCAATCGCTGAACCACAACCATAAGTTTTAAACTTCGCATCTTCAATAATACCGCTATCATTTACCTTAATTTGTAGCTGCATTACGTCACCACAAGCTGGTGCACCAACCATGCCACTCCCAACAGTCGGATCTTTTTTATCGAATGATCCGACATTACGTGGGTTTTCATAATGATCAATAACTTTTTCACTGTAAGCCATAATTCACTCCTAATTAATGTGCTGACCATTCAACGGTGCTAAAATCAACACCCTCTTTATACATATCCCATAATGGAGAAAGTTCACGCAATTTCGCTACCGCTTTCTTCACTAATTCAATCGTATAATCGATCTCTTCTTCTGTGGTATAACGTCCAATCGTAAAACGAATTGAGCTATGTGCTAATTCATCATTTAAACCTAATGCACGTAACACATAGGAAGGCTCTAAACTTGCAGAAGTACAGGCTGAACCTGATGAAACCGCAATATCACGTAATGACATCATTAATGATTCACCTTCTACATAGTTGAAACTCATATTTAAATTTGTGCCAACACGGTGTTCCATTGAACCATTTACATAGACTTCTTCAATATCTTTTAATCCGTTATATAAACGATCACGCAATGCGGTTAAACGAGGCATTTCAGTAGCCATTTCTTCTTTGCAGATACGATAGGCTTCACCCATTCCCACAATCTGATGTACTGGCAATGTACCTGAACGCATTCCTCTTTCATGACCACCACCATGGATAATTGCTTCTAAACGTACACGTGGTTTACGGCGAACATATAATGCACCGATTCCTTTTGGTCCGTAGAGTTTGTGACCTGACATTGACATTAAATCCACTTTTAAAGTCGATAAATCAATTGGTAATTTTCCCACAGATTGGGTTGCATCTACGTGGAAAATAATCTTACGTTCACGACATAATTCACCAATTGCAGCAATATCTTGGATCACACCGATTTCATTATTCACGTGCATAATAGAAACTAAAATCGTATCGTCACGCATTGCAGCTTTTAATTCTTCAAGATCAATTAAACCGTCTGATTTTGGTGAAAGATAAGTTACTTCAAAACCTTCACGTTCTAATTGGCGACACGTATCTAATACTGCTTTATGTTCTGTTTTGCAGGTAATAATATGTTTACCTTTGGTTTGATAGAAATGTGCTGCACCTTTAATCGCTAAATTATCTGACTCTGTTGCGCCAGAAGTAAATACAATTTCACGTGAATCTGCACCAATTAAATCAGCGATATGATTACGTGCAACATCTACCGCTTCTTCTGCTTGCCAGCCAAATTTATGCGAGCGTGATGCTGGGTTACCGAATGTGCCATCTACGGTTAAATATTCCATCATTTTTTTAGCAACACGTTCGTCAACTGGACAAGTTGCGGCATAGTCTAAATAAATAGGTAGTTTCATTATTCACTCCAATAATTCATTAAGAAGTTGTTTCTTAACTTTCTGTATGTTCTAGACGTTGCTGTACGCTGATTTCTGCACGATAACGCTTTTGCATTTTTTCTTGTTGAGAGCTAACCAATTCAGCGACAGTAATTTCATTGAGAAATTCTTCGATACGATCACTTAACTTTTGCCATAAAGAATGGGTTAAACATTGCACCCCATCTTGGCAGTTACCTTTACTACGGCATTTAGTCGCTTGAACATTTTCATTCACAGCAGAAATAATCATACCGATAGAAATCTCTTCGCAGCGATAACCTAATTGGTAACCACCACCAGGGCCACGTGTACTTTTCACAAGACCATGGCGACGTAATTTGGCAAAGAGTTGTTCTAAATAAGAAAGTGATATTTTTTGACGTTCAGAAATATCCGATAAAGTAACCGGGCCATCTTCTGCATTTAGTGCAATATCTAAAATAGCAGTTACTGCATAACGCCCTTTTGAAGTAAGTTTCATCGTAAATTCCCTAACCTTGTTTCAAACGGGGAAAATTCTCACATAACCTACTAAAACAGTCAAGTATTATTCTTTCTATAATACTTTTTTTAATTATCGTTAATTTCTATCTTTTGTGATTAAACGTTCTACTGCGGTGAGCATACCTTGCAAGATATTTAATTCATTACGCTGAATAGCCGTGCGTAAATAGAGGCGGCGTAATTTTTTCATCACTGCACTATTCTGAATAAAACCAAGTTCCTGATAGACTTTCTCAGTTTTTTGGAAAAAATACTCTAACTCTTCAGCGACAACGCCTTCTGCCGCGGTAACTTTCGCAGGTTCTACACCTTCCGGTAATTGCGCTTGTAGATAAGCCATTCGAATTTCATAACTGACTAGCTGTACTGCCATCGCTAAATTAAGAGATGAATATTCCGGATTGGCTGGAATATTTAAATGGTAATGACATTTTAAAAGTTCTTCATTAGTCAGGCCAATTCGTTCACGACCAAAGACTATTGCTACTTTTCCTGCATGAAGATGTGCTATCGTTTTTTCGCCACAATGACGAGGAGTAATCGCGGTTGTGCTCAAATGTCTTGCTCTTGCACTGGTCCCAATAATCAATGAACAATCAGCGACGGCTTCATCAAAGGAGGAAACAATATGTGCATTTTCCACAACATCTGCTGATCCTGCGGATAATGCGATTGATTCTTCATTGGGTAATACTTTAGGAGAAACTAAATATAACTGTGATAAGCCCATAGTTTTCATCGCTCTAGCAGCGGATCCAATATTCCCAGGGTGTGATGTTTCTACAAGAACAATTTTGATTTGGTCTAACGACATACTCTTCTGTAATAGCAAAAAATGATGGCAAATTTTAACACGTTTCCAGTTGTGATGAAATTACTCGCAATTTGAATTAACTTTCCCTATAATGCACACCGTTTTAATTCATAGCTAAAACTGTTCTTTAAAATCTGGTGGAGAAAATAATGAATCCAATGTTAAATATCGCTATTCGTGCAGTACGAAAAGCAGGCAACATCGTTGCCAAAGGCTTTGAACGCCGAGATGAAATCCAAACAAGTGAAAAATCAACAAATGATTATGTGACCAATATCGATAAAGCTTCTGAAGCGGCAATCATCGAGATTATTCGCAAATCTTATCCTGATCATACAATTATTGGTGAAGAAAGTGGTGCCTTAGAAGGTAAACAAAGTGATGTACAATGGATCATTGATCCACTAGATGGTACGACTAACTTTGTCAAAGGTTTACCCCATTTCTCTATTTCTATTGCTGTTCGTGTAAAAGGTCGCACCGAAGTAGGTGTAGTTTATGATCCTATCCGTAATGAACTCTTTACTGCAGTGCGTGGTGAAGGCGCAAAATTGAATGAATACCGTTTACGCTTAGAAGGCCGTAATGAATTAACCGGTGCGGTATTAGCAACAGGTTTCCCATTTAAAGTTAAACGCCATGTTCCAGTACATCTCAATATGATTACAACATTGATTGAAGAGTGTGCTGACTTCCGTCGTACAGGTTCTGCGGCTCTTGATCTTTGCTATGTAGCTGCTGGTCGTGTTGATGGTTATTTTGAACTTGGTGTTAAACCTTGGGATTGCGCTGCTGGTGATTTAATTGTCCGTGAAGCCGGCGGTCTAGTAACCGACTTCGTTGGTGGTCATAACTATTTAACTTCTGGTAATATCGTTGCTGGTGCGCCTCGTATTACCAAACAAATTCTCACTAAATTACAACCTTGCTTATCTAACGAATTAAAAGGTTAATTGCTCTGTATCAATAAAAAAGCTAGCGTAGAGGCTAGCTTTTTTTGTTTGATTATTTTTCAAAATAAACTTTTTTTAATCCTAACTCTAATCCCCTAAATTCAGCTAATCCACGTAAACGCCCTATCGCAGAATACCCAGGGTTTGTTTTCTTCTTGAGATCATCTAACATTTGGTGACCATGATCAGGACGCATTGGAATTAAACGTGTATCACCTTGATTTAATCGGCGATATTCTTCGGTCAATAGCGCTTTTACAACATTAAACATATCTACATCGCCTTCCAAATGTGCTGCTTCATGAAAGCTTAACGGATTATCTTCTCGGCATGTTGAACGCAAATGAGCAAAATAGATTCGATCAGCAAATTTTTCTGTCATTTGCACCAAATCATTATCTGAGCGAACACCATAAGAACCTGTACACATTGTAAACCCATTCGCTGACAAAGGCTCTGTTTCAACAAACCATTGCATATCTTCAATTGTCGAAACAATACGAGGAAGCCCTAAAATTGGACGAGGTGGATCATCTGGGTGAATTGCGAGTTTAATACCAACATCTTGTGCTACTGGAACAACTTCATGTAGAAAATACGCTAGATGAGTACGGAATTTTTCTGGAGAAATCTCTTTATAACGATCTAATTGAGCCTGAAACTCTTCCAAAGTATAACCTTCTTCTGCACCAGGCAATCCAGCAATAATATTTTTTGTTAATTGCTCAATTTGTTCTGCTGACATTTTTTCATAGTAAGATTTAGCCGCTTGACGTTCTTGCTCACTATAACTTTGCTCCGCACCTGGACGTTTCAGAATGTGTAATTCAAATGCTGCAAATGCAATTTGATCAAAACGGAGTGCTTTAGAACCATCTGGTAATTGGTATGCCAAATCAGTACGCGTCCAATCCAATACTGGCATAAAATTATAACAAACTGTATCAATTCCACATTTAGCTAAATTACGTAGTGTCTGTTTATAATTATCAATCCATTGCTGATAATTTCCTGTCTGTGTCTTAATTTCTTCATGTACAGGTACACTTTCCACCACAGACCATGTTAATCCAGCCTGCTCAATTAATGCTTTACGTTTTTCAATTTCATCAATACTCCAAATTTGACCATTTGGAATATGATGTAATGCAGTCACAATACCTGTTGCTCCTGCTTGTCTAATATCTGATAATGACACAGGGTCATTAGGGCCATACCAACGCCAAGTTTGTTCCATTTTCTACTCCTTACATTAAAAATTTTTATGTCTATTCTGTTTCTATTCCCACAATAACAGGACTAACATTAAATAAATAACCATCAAAATTAGGATCATCTACATCAGAAAGCTCAAATAATTTTTGTTTTACATTTTCTAAATGTTGCCACATTGCTTTCCTAGCCAATACGGGATCTTTCTTCTGCATAGCAGATACAATATTTTCATGATCTTTAATCCATAAATAGCGATAGTTTTGATTAGGAATATGCATATGTAATCCCTGCCACATCTTGCTATTCATTCTTAAATCCCATAAAGCTTTTTGCATCTGAATAATCACTTCATTTTGTGTAATTTCCGCAATTGTCCGATGGAAATCTTCATCTGCCACATAGTCTTCATCACCATGTTCCAAAGTTTTTCTTTCTCTAAGAAGAATATCCTTTAATTTAATAATATCCGCTCTTGTTGCTTGAATTGCAGCAAACTCAGCAATACTACTTTCTAACAACTGCCTTGCCTGTAATAATTCAAATGGACCTACATCTATTTGGTTAATTGATTCATCATTTTCAGCTACTCGAGGTAAATCAATTAGATATACCCCAGATCCTTTTCTTACTTCGACAAACCCTTCTATTTCCAACATGATCAAAGCTTCTCTAATTACTGTACGGCTAACGTTAAAAAAATCAGCTAACTCTCTTTCTGTTGGTAATTTGTCACCAATTTTGTATGTTCCTTCAAATAATTGTTTTTTTAATTCATTTCCTATTTTTTTATAAGAACGTAAATCCTCATTAATCATAATGATTTCCTAACTTATTCATCTATATCAGATAGTAAAACCGCTCTATCTAACGGTAAGCTTCTACCATTAATGAATAATTCTCTGCTTTCATTATTTGGCAACCTAAAAAATATTTTTTCATATTTAGGCATAAATGTTCCTGATCTAGATAAAACAATATTAATACGATCACTTAAACAAATAACCTTAATACGTAACATTAAATATTCTTCATTTAAATAATTATAACTTTCTCCATCATCATCGAAAATTTCAAGATCGTATTCCCCGATACCAATCGGTGGCATAACCAATAATTCCCTACAAATATCTTCCTTAGTATTTCTGACATTTTTTGGATTCATTGGAATAATTGATCCCGCCTTAATAAATAAAGGGATTCTTTCTAGCGGGGCAGAAACAGTGATTTCTTGTCCACCTTTATACCATTCATGTGTATAAAAATCGTACCACCCTATATAATTATTTGGTAAGTAAACTCTTCTCTCTCTTTGATTCGGCTCTACTACAGAAGCTACTAATAAATCTTTACCTAATAGATAATCATCTGTTTCAACAAAAGTATGAATATCATGTTCATGATCCAAAAATGTTGGACGTAATATTGGTTCATCATACTTATGCGCCATCCATAACAAATTATATAGGTAAGGCATAAAATGATAACGTAATTGAATAGTTGAGCGAATAATGTCTATTACCTCTGGATACATCCAAGGTTCATTTACAGAATGATCATCATTCCAAGAATGAATAGTAAAACGAGGATGCATTACTCCATTTTGAACCCATCTTACAAATAATTCTGGATCTGGTTTATCCCCAGAAAAGCCTCCAACATCATGCCCTATATTATATAAAGCAGAGAGGCTCATCCCTAATCCCATTTTGATATTATATTTTAAAGTATTCCAATTCGTTCTGTTATCACCACTCCATGTTTGAACATAACGATTCATTCCTGGAGAACCAGAACGAGAAATTAAATACGGTCGATTATTTGGTTTATATGATAATTGAGCTTCATAAGACGCTTTCATCATTAATAGTGGCATTAAAGATCTTAGTAATTTTATTGGTTTTTCATTACCAAAATAATTACAACGAGCTTGATCATCCCAAATTTCAAACTCGTTATTATCATTCCATGTAGAATCAATTCCATATTCTAATAATTGAGTTGTTACATTTTTCTTCCACCAATCTATAGTTTTGGGATTCGTAAAATCTAAATGCGATCCTTCATCATCCCAAAACATAGAACGTTCTGGAAAATCAGATATTGAATCTTTAATAAATAGTCCACTATTAGCAACTTCTGCATATTTAGGGTGATCTTGTAATAGACAAGGTTTAATATTGGCAGCTAACTTCATATTAGCTTGGTGAAAATAATCGCTCATACCTTGTGGGTCTGGAATCTTATCTCTATTCCAATTAAAAACATAACGTTTATTATTTATTGAGGTATATCCAGATGAAAGTTGAAAAGAATCACAAGGAATACTATGAACATCACATAAATCAACAAATTTTTTCAATTGTTCTTGTGCATCCTCTGCATCTGTATAGTGCATTGTTGAGCCACTATAGCCTAAACTCCATTTAGGCCCAAAAATTGTCCCCCCTGTCAAATTACAGTATTTCTTTGTTACTTCTAAAATTTTTGGTCCTAAAATAAGATAATAATCAAGATCTCCATCTTCTGCTTTATAAGAACGATAGGCTGCATGATAATTATCTAATTCATTACCTAAATCAAACCAACAATTTGCAAGATTATCATAATATAATCCATAGCTAACTTTTTCTGTATGAGCAATATAGAAAGGAATATGCTTGTACAATGGATCTGTTTTTTCCGCATTATATCCCATCGCATCCAAGTTTCTCATTTCAAACCGACGACCATAGCGATTTAAATTTCCAGACTTTTCGCCCAAGCCATAATAGTTTTCATCAGAATTTCTCTGCATAAAATGTGAAATTTTATTCTGTGAAATTCCAAATAAATAAGCCCCACTCTTTCTATCTTGTGCAAAAGTAATCCATTCTTTCCCATTATAGTATTGCCACTCAAGCCATAATGGCTTATGGATAATAACTTTTAATTTCTTACTAAAAATTTCTATTTTCTCATCATATTCCTGTAATTCATATGATGGCAAAGTAAATCCATCTAATGACCATTTATCTCTTCCTGTCCATTTAATATCTGCTTGATTTGGCGTAATTGCCCATGTTTCTGGAATACGAAATTGTTCATTTTGAGAAAAGGCAACTCTAAAAATATCTTCTTCTAATACAAAAATATGTAGTTTGAGATTGTATTCACATTCAATATCAATACGATTATTAATATGCTGCTGATATATCCAATTTTTTAATGTTTTCATTTATTATCTCCTTATCAATCAATAACCCAATAACATTCTTGGTAAAAATAAACTAATTTCTGGAATATAAGTCACTAAAAACAATGTAAGAACTAAAACAGCATAAAATGGTAGAAGAGGCTTAATTACTTGATTAATTTTAACGCCACCAACAGAACATCCGATGAATAGTGCACTACCGACTGGTGGTGTACATATCCCAATAGAAAGATTGAACGCCATTAATATCCCAAAATGCACGGGATCCATTCCTAACTCGGTAACAATTGGAAGAAAAATAGGGGTAAAAATTAATAGTGCAGGTGTCATATCCATGAATACACCAACAACTAAAAGAATCACATTAATAATGAGTAAAATTACAATTGGATTATCTGAAATCGATAACAATGCATCACTAATTGTATAAGGAATATCTGCATTAGCCATTGCCCAAGACATTCCCATTGAAGTTCCAATTAACAATAAAACTATTGCGGTAGTGATAACTGAGTCTAGAATAATTTGCGGTAATTCTTTTAATTTAACCTCACGATAAACAATCATTGCAAGAACAAGAGTATAAACAACAGCAAAGGCTGATGCTTCAGTTGCAGTAAAGATTCCACCAATAATTCCTCCCATAATTACAATAATAAGACCTAAACTTGGTAACGCATCTAGTGTTTTCTTTAATGCTTCACTATAAGTAGGTTTTGGAGATACAGGATAATGGCGCTTTTTCGCAATAAATCCAATAATGAGCATAATTGATAGCCCCATCAATATTCCAGGTATATACCCTGCTAAAAATAATGCTCCTATTGATGTCCCACCAGAAATTAGAGAATAAACAATAAATGTATTACTAGGTGGAATAAGTAATCCTGTAGGGCAAGAAGAAATATTTACTGCGGCTGAAAAGGCTGGATCATATCCTTCCTTTTTTTGTAATGGTGACATAATACCGCCCATTGCAGCACCAGATGCTACAGCGGAACCAGATATAGAACCAAACATCATATTAGCTAACACATTAACATGAGCCAAAGAGCCTGGTAATCTTCCACCAATAACCTTAGCAAATTCGATTAGCCTTAATGCAATCCCTCCTCTATTCATAATATTGCCTGCCAAAATGAAGAATGGAATTGCTAATAAAGAAAAACTATCTAATCCTGATGCCATTTTCTGAGCAATAACGGCAATTGCTGAATCTAGTGGCAATGAAAGCATAATAGTCAATAATGACGCTATACCAATGGCAAATGAAATAGGTACCCCAATAAACAACAGAAAAAAGAAGCTACCACTAAGAACAAGAACTGTTGACCATTCCATAATAAAATTTCCTTATTTAATGAGAAAGTTGCTTAGCATTTTCGAAAATGTCACGAACTAAATAAATCAGCATAAATAATCCACTAATAGGAATAGCCAAATACACAACCCCCATTTGGATACCTATTACAGGAGATATTTGCCCATGTGCAATTGTGTCCTGAACTAATCTCATCCCGCCATAACACATAATAGAAAGAGTAAAAAATAACCCAATAATATTGATGCATAAATTTAGTAAGTTTTGTTTACTAGGAGATGTTTCTAATTTTGTAGCCAATAAATCTATAGCTAGATGTTTTTTCTGTCCTAAAGCATATGCAGCACCAATTAATCCGACCCAAATAAATAAAAATCTAGCTAACTCATCTGTATAAGTACTCGGTGTATTTAATACATATCTAGAACATACTTGCCATACAACACATAGCACTAAAATAGAACAGAGTACAACACACATACTTGAAAGAATCTTATTTATGATCTTAATAAATCCACTCATTTTTCTTCTCCCTTTTGTTTTAAATTGGTATTCCAATTTTGATTAAAATAAACCAAATATCAATAAAATTATCTTTATTTTGTGATTTGGATCACCAATTTAAAAAAATTGGATTGCCAATCATCGAAAAACGCCTATATTTAAACCAACAATATATTTTATATTGTCGTTAAAGCAAAATTGATATACCAATTTTAAATGTTAACAATGATACTACTATTACCAGCAGGAGATCTTTTATGAAAAAGACTATTATTTCTGTAGCGTTAACCTCTTTACTCTCCATGGGGATTGCTTTATCAGCGCAAGCTAAAACAGTCCTTAAACTCAGTCATAACAATGACAAAACTCACCCAGTACATATTTCTATGCAACATATGGCTGATGAAGTAAAAAAATTAACTAATGGTGAAGTAATAATTCGAATTTATCCAAATAGCCAATTAGGAACACAGCGTGAATCAATGGAACTATTACAATCAGGCTCTTTGGATATGGCAAAATCAAATGCTAGTGAAATGGAAGCTTTTGAACCATCTTATGGCGCTTTTAACTTACCTTATTTATTTAAAGATAGAGAGCATTATTATCGTTCCTTAAGTGATCCTGAAGTAGGACAAAAAATTCTTGGTTCATCAAAAGATAAAGGTTTTATCGGATTAACCTATTATGATGGTGGTGCTAGAAGCTTTTATGCAAGTAAACCAATTAAATCTCCAGCTGATCTGAAAGGTATGAAAATCCGTGTACAACCAAGTCCTTCTGCTGTAGAAATGATGAAATTAATGGGAGCTTCCCCTACACCTTTAGCTTATGGGGAACTTTATACAGCATTACAACAAAAAGTTGTTGATGGCGCAGAGAATAATGAAACCGCATTAACTCTTGCCCGTCATGGTGAAGTGGCTAAATATTTTAGTGAAGATCAACACACTATGATCCCAGATGTTTTATTAATTAGTGTGAAATCATGGAATAAATTGACTCCTAAACAACAAGCTACACTAAAAAAAGCTGCTGATGATTCTATGCTATTCCATAAAGATCTTTGGACTAAGATGATTGCTGAAGAAGTTGAGAAAGCAAAAACACAATTAAATGTACAATTTATACAAGTTGATAAACAACCTTTTGTTGATGCAGTAAAAAGTATGCATGATACAGCAAAACAGAACCCTATTCTAAAACCATATATTGAAAGAATCGTAGAGTTAGGAAAATAAATCCTATTATTTAAATCACTTAACGGCATTTTCTTACAATGCCGTTTATTTTCTTAAATAAAATAAGGAGTTAAGAATGAATATAGCTCAAAATCATAATTTAAAGGACAAACTTATAGTTATTTCAGGTGCTGGTGGTGTTCTCTGCGCTTTCCTTGCTAAAGAACTTGCAAAGACTCAAGCTAAAATTGCATTACTCGATATTAATTATGATGCCGCTAATCAAGTAGCAAATGAAATTAATCAAGCTGGAGGAATAGCAAAAGCTTATAAAACAAATGTACTAGAATTGGAAAGTATTCAACAAACTCGAGATAAAATCTACGAAGAACTTGGTACCTGCGATATCTTAATCAATGGTGCTGGTGGTAATAATCCAAAAGCCACAACAGACAATGAATTTCATCTATTAAATCTTCCAGAAAATACAAAAACATTCTTTAGCTTAGACAAATCTGGTATTGAATTTGTATTTAATCTTAATTACTTAGGAACATTATTGCCAACACAGATCTTTGCTAAAGATATGATAGGAAAAGAAGGAGCCAATATTATTAATATTTCTAGTATGAATGCGTTCACTCCTCTCACTAAGATCCCCGCCTATTCTGGTGCAAAAGCAGCAATTAGTAATTTTACTCAATGGTTAGCTGTTTATTTTTCTAAAGTTGGTATTCGTTGTAATGCCATTGCTCCAGGCTTCCTTGTAAGTAATCAAAATAGGGCCTTACTATTTGATAATGATGGTAATCCAACTCCTCGTGCAAATAAAATTTTAACTAATACCCCAATGGCACGATTTGGTGAACCTGAAGAACTTTTAGGAACATTACTTTTTTTAATTGATAGTCAATATTCTAGTTTCGTGAACGGTGTGATTATTCCTGTTGACGGTGGCTTTTCTGCATATAGTGGGGTGTAATAATGAAACCGTTTATGGATGAAGATTTTTTACTATCCACTAAAACTGCAACTCTGTTATATCATCAATATGCCGCATCCCAGCCTATTTTTGATTATCACTGTCATTTAAGTCCTAAAGATATTGCTGAGAATCGGCAATTTAATGATCTAACGGAAATATGGTTAACTGGAGATCATTACAAATGGCGAGCAATGAGAACAGCCGGTATTCACGAAGACTTGATTACAGGTACAGCTAGCAATTATCAGAAATATCTCGCCTGGGCAAAAACAGTTCCTCTTTGTATCGGCAATCCAATCTATCACTGGACACATCTAGAATTACGTCGTCCTTTTGGTATAACAAATACACTATTTAACCCAGATTCTGCTGAGAAAATTTGGTATCAATGTAATGAATTATTACAACAACCTGAATTTTCTACACAAGGCATCTTGCAGCAAATGAATGTCAAACTTATAGGCACTACTGATGATCCTATCGATTCTCTTGAATATCATCAGCAAATTGCCAAAGATTCTACATTCAAAATTCAAGTTGTTCCAAGCTGGCGACCTGACAAAGTATTTAAGATAGATTTGTCTGGGTTCATAGATTATATTTCTCATTTGTCTGAGGTAAGTAACGTAGATATTCATTCTTTTTCTACTTTGAAACTAGCACTAATAAAACGTTTAGATCATTTTGATAAACATGGGTGCAAATCTGCTGATCATGGTATTGAAATTGTTCGTTTTGCTCCTATCCCAGACGAAAAAACATTAGACAATATCTTACAAAATCGCTTGCAAGGCAAAGATTTGTCTGACTTACAAATAGCACAATTCACTACAGCAATTCTAGTATGGTTAGCACAGCAATACTCAGAACGTAACTGGGTTATGCAAATGCATATTGGTGCTTTACGTAATAACAATACTCGAATGTTTAATATATTGGGTCCAGATAGTGGCTTTGATTCTATTGCAGATCGTTGTTATGCTGAGCCTTTAGCAAAATTATTAGATCTTATAGATCAAACAAATCAATTACCAAAAACAATCCTCTATTGTCTAAACCCTAGAGATAATGAAATGATTGCCAGTATGATAGGTAATTTCCAAACTGGAGGAATCCCTGGAAAAATCCAATTTGGTTCAGGTTGGTGGTTTAGCGATCAAAAAGATGGTATGGAACGTCAATTACAACAGCTATCTCAATTAGGTTTATTAAGTCAATTTATTGGTATGTTAACCGATTCTCGTAGTTTTCTATCTTATACTCGTCATGAATATTTTAGACGGATTCTATGTGAAATGATTGGTAAATGGGTAGAAAATGGTGAAGTTCCAAATGATATTGATTTACTAGGAAATATGATAAAAAATATTTGCTTTAACAATGCTCAAAACTACTTTAAATAATGCTTTTTTAAAAACAAAAAAACCGCCAACAAAGGCGGTTTTTTATTGGATTACAGATTAATCACTCAATTATTTAGAGATATGAGCAACTAAGTCTAATACTTTGTTTGAATAACCAGTTTCGTTGTCATACCAAGAAACTACTTTAACGAAAGTATCAGTTAATTGAATACCTGCTTTAGCATCAAAGATTGATGTTAATGCACAACCGTTGAAGTCTGTTGATACAACATCATCTTCTGTGTAACCTAAAACACCTTTAAGTTCATTTTCAGAAGCACGTTTCATTTCTGCACAGATTTCAGCGTAAGTTGCTGGTTTTTCTAAGTTTACAGTTAAGTCAACAACAGATACGTTTGGAGTAGGAACACGGAATGCCATACCAGTTAATTTACCATTTAATGCTGGAATAACTTTACCTACAGCTTTAGCAGCACCAGTTGATGATGGGATGATGTTTTGAGAAGCACCACGACCACCACGCCAGTCTTTAGCTGATGGACCATCTACAGTTTTTTGAGTTGCTGTAGTTGCGTGAACAGTTGTCATTAAACCGTCTTTGATACCCCATTTGTCATTTAATACTTTAGCAATTGGTGCTAAGCAGTTTGTTGTACAAGATGCGTTAGAAACGATGTCTTGTCCAGCATAGCTATCGAAGTTAACACCATTTACAAACATTGGAGTGCTATCTTTTGAAGGACCTGTCATAACAACTTTTTTCGCACCAGCAGTGATGTGTTTACGAGCTGTTTCATCAGTTAAGAATAAACCAGTTGCTTCAACAACAACATCAACACCGATTTCGTTCCATTTTAAGTTTGCTGGATCACGTTCTGCAGTAACGCGGATTGTTTTACCATTTACTACTAAGTTACCATCTTTAACTTCAACAGAACCGTCGAAACGACCGTGAGTTGAATCATATTTCAACATATACGCCATGTAATCAACATCGATTAAGTCGTTGATACCAACTACTTCGATGTCATCACGGTGTTGTGCTGCACGGAAAACGATACGACCGATACGGCCAAAGCCATTAATACCAATTTTAATTGCCATAGTATTTTTACCTATATTGAATGTTAAACAAAAAATCTAATTAAGCCACGTTTTATCCTATTTAAAATAGAACTTTCCATGACATAACTGTGGCGAATTATAGCATAAACTTCTTTTTTACGAAAATCCGCCATCTTGCAGTCGCAAGATAACAGATAACTTTTTTGTGATCTACATCAAATTTTATTGATTAAAGTTTTCTGGTAAATGTTGCTGCATAGATGACCAGATAAGACCGCTTTCAATACCATATTGGCGAATACAAGGTCTGACCTGATCTATCTCTCCAGATTGACAAATACTTTGTAATTGATGATAAAACTTTAGTGCTAGCTCTCTACTTAAAGCATTTGAAAAGTAGAAGTGTCCTACCCGCTCATATAAACTTTTTAGGCTATTTAAAATCAAGCCATACACGGGATTTTTAGAGGCAAAAGCAAGTTTACGGAAAAGTTCATAATCAAAAGAAGTATAATCTTCCGCGGTATCTTTGAGTCTAGCTAATGGTTCAAAAACAGCTAATGACTCCTCTTTTGCAATACGAAACGCTTTACTAATATAAATACCAGAGATATTTGTTCTTGCCGATAAAATATTGGCAATAATAGTAGGTACTCTTGTCCCATCTAATTTAATCAGCGCTTCTAAAATATTAAGCCCCGATGTTTCCCAAATATTATTAACACGTGTTGGTTTACCGTGCTGAATACTTAACCAACCATCACGAGCTAAGCGCTGTAATACTTCTCGCAAAGTAGTCCGTGTTACCCCAATTTTATCGGCTAATTCTCTTTCTGCGGGGAGATCACTTCCCGGTGGAAAATGATTATTCCAAATACTTCTGATTATGTATTCTTCTGCTAATCCTGCAGGGCTATGTGCTTTGATGACATCATTATTTGCCATTATCGTACCTTGTTCCTAATTACACTCTAACAGATCATACATAACACCTTTTCTACTGATTTTCATTAATCAAAAAAGGTTACATACTTTCTTAATAACTAATATTTTGTGCATTTCGCATTAAAAAATGCACTGAATAAGCGAAAAAGACGAAAATCTTTGATCATCCACAAATAAATCGAATATCGAATGAATAAATCTGCAAGATTGTATTACAATCGAGCCAGTTGTAAATTAAAAAAACACAACATCACTAATAAATAATGTTCTAAAAGTCTATGGAGATGACGCTATGACCTATTTGCAAGCAAGTATGCAAAATTTTTTAGGGCAGAGTCCAAATTGGTATAAATTATTTATCATTGGCTGCTTAATCCTTAACCCTATCATTTTTTACATTAATCCCTTTCTAGCTGGTTGGCTTCTTGTTGCAGAATTTATTTTTACTCTTGCCATGGCGTTAAAGTGTTATCCCTTACAACCCGGTGGTTTGCTTGCATTAGAGTCTGTCATTATTGGTATGACAACGCCTGAACATATTAAGCATGAAATTATGGCGAATTTTGAAGTCATTATGTTGTTGATGTTTATGGTGGCAGGTATTTACTTTATGAAGCAATTATTACTATTCCTGTTCACCAAACTTCTCCTCGCCATTCGTTCCAAAATTACCTTATCTTTAGCTTTTTGTATTAGTGCTGCATTCTTATCTGCATTCCTTGATGCACTTACTGTTGTTGCCGTTGTGATTAGTGTCTGTATGGGCTTTTATGGGGTTTATCATAAAATTGCATCAGGCAATAAATTTGATGATTCTACGGATATTACCAATGACGATAAAATCACCAGTGCCAAAAAGACATTAGATGAATTTCGTGCTTTTTTACGTAGTTTAATGATGCACGCAGGTGTAGGTACTGCATTAGGTGGCGTAATGACTATGGTTGGCGAACCACAAAACTTAATTATTGCTGAACAAGCTGGATGGCATTTTGGTGAATTCTTCTTCCGTATGGCACCTGTAACACTCCCTACCTTAATTTGTGGGCTTCTAACTTGCTTCATACTTGAAAAATTTAAACTCTTTGGCTATGGTGCACATTTACCTCGTCGTGTTTGGTTAGTGCTAGCAATTCTAGATCGCAGTCAAAGTGAAAAAATGAGTCGTAATGATCGAATCAAATTATTTGTACAAGCACTGATCGCTGTTTGGTTGATTATTGGGTTAGCCTTCCATCTTGCTGCGGTTGGTTTAATTGGATTAACGATCATTATTTTATCAACTTCATTCTGTGGTATTACTGACGAACATACCATTGGTCGTGCCTTCCAAGAGTCTTTACCATTTACGGCTTTACTTGTTGTTTTCTTTACTGTGGTGGCAGTGATTATCGATCAGCACCTATTTGGCGGAATTATCCAATTTGTATTAAGCGCTAGCGAAAGTTCACAATTAATCCTGTTCTATATCTTTAATGGTTTGTTGTCATCTATTTCAGATAACGTATTCGTTGGTACCGTTTATATTAATGAAGCAAAAGCAGCTTTAGAAGCAGGTAAAATTTCTTTAACTCAATTTGAAAATATTGCTGTTGCTATTAACACAGGTACTAACTTACCATCTGTAGCAACGCCAAATGGGCAAGCAGCTTTCTTATTTTTGCTAACTTCATCATTTGCCCCATTAATTCGTTTATCTTATGGTAGAATGGTGCTCATGGCGTTACCTTATACAATTGTGTTATCTGTTGTCGGTTTAATTGGCGTAGAGTTTTTCTTACCTGAACTTGCTGCACTCTTCACACAATGGGGATTAATTCCAACGCCACATATTCCACCAGTACATTAATAAAGGATAGGCGATGCTTACTGTATTTAAATCTTGGTCTTTAACTCGAACAGCGTGGCTAATTATGGCGCTATCAGGATTAGCGCTGGAAAGTGCTGCGCTTTATTTTCAACATGGCTTAGGATTACATCCTTGCGTAATGTGTATTTATGAACGTGTAGCATTGCTTACTATTATTTTTGGTGCACTCATTGGTGCCATTTATCCCTCATCACTATTCTTTCGTATTGCAGGTATTATTGTTGGTGCCTGGGGTGCAATCAAAGGCGTATTACTTGCCCTAGAACACGTAGATTTACAACTTAATCCAGCGCCTTGGAAACAGTGTGAATTTCGTCCTGACTTTCCACAAACACTTCCACTTGATCAATGGTTCCCACAAATTTTCCAAGCAAGTGGTTCTTGTAGTGATATCACTTGGCGTTTTCTTGGTTATACTATGCCGCAATGGTTAGTTGTTGTTTTCGGGATTTATATCGTACTTTGGCTACTTATTGCATTAAGCCAATTTAAACGTGGTTATTCAACACGCCAAAGACGTTTATTTAAACATTAACGTTCAATGATCAAAAAGGATAAATTTAAGCCATAATTTATCCTTTCTTTTTATCTATTTCTGCCAAGGATTAACTATGCTTGATATTAGACATTCTGTGCAAAAATATATTGATTGGGTTATTCGTCTAGGGAGATTACGTTTTTCTCTGCTTGGCATTGCTGTGCTTGCCGTTTTTGCACTCTGTGTACAAATTCTTCTCAGTATTTTTGTCACTGGGCAGATCTATTGGATGGATATTATTCGTTCTATCAGTTTTGGTTTGATTTCCGCACCTTTCGTTATTTACTTTTTTAATGTTATCGTGGAAAAGCTCGAACGTTCTCGCCAACGTTTACACGAATCAAACCAAGAGCTCTCCGAAACACTAAAACTATTAGAAAAAGAGATTACAGAAAAAAACAAAGCTCAACTCGCTTTACAACAAAAAGCCGATTTTCTCCGTTCTTTTATCGATGCGTCTCCTGACCTTGTGTTTTCACGCTCTGAGAGTGGTAAATTTCTAGAATGTAATCGTGCTATGGAATTACTCACTGGGAAAAGTGAAAGTGAGCTACAAGGATTAACCATTCAACAAACTTTCCCTGCTGATATTGCTAAATATATTCAAGGCACAGATAAAGCTGTCTTAGAAAATAATATTGGTATGACTTATGAACAATGGTTTAAATATCCAAACGGTAAAGTCGCTTGTTTTGAAATCAGAAAAGTCCCTTATTATGATCAAATTAATCAACAACACTGTTTGCTAGGTTTTGGTCGGGATATTACTGAACACAAACGCTATCAAGAAACTATCGAAAAAGCGAGCCGTGATAAATCAACATTAATGACAACCATTAGTCACGAATTACGTACTCCATTAAATGGTATTATCGGGCTAAGCCGAATTCTTTTAGATAGCCAACTCAATGAAAAACAACGTAATTACTTACATACAATTAACGTTAGTGCCGTTTCACTTGGGCATATCTTCAGCGATATTATTGATTTAGAAAAATTAGATTCTCGCCGTATTCAGTTATATAAGAAAGAAACTGATGTTCTACGCTTATTAAGTGATATTGAGAACTTTGCCACCTTTATGGCAAATCAGAAAAATCTCTACTTTAAGTTGGAATATGATGACAACTTACCTAAGTTCTTAATGTTAGATTCTGCGCGAGTGTCACAAATTTTATGGAATCTGATTAATAATGCTGTGAAATTCACGACAGTTGGTGGGTTAACTTTGCGTTTCTCTCGTCTTGATCAGCACACTTATAGTTTTGCATTAACCGATACAGGGGTAGGTATTCCGGCGAATGAGCAGAAAAAAATCTTCGCAATGTATTATCAAGTCCGTTCTGGCAATCAAAAAGCGCTTGGCAGTGGGATTGGTTTATCCATTTCAAAACGCATTGCTAAATTAATGAATGGAAACTTAACCGTAAGCAGTGCACCAAATAAAGGCTCGACATTTACCTTTACATTTAAGGCAGAAGAAGCTGTAAAACTACCGCCAATTGTCACTATTCCTGAATTGCAACATCTTTCTATCTTATTAGTGGAAGATATTGAAATTAATGTGATTGTTGCACGATCTATCCTAGAAAAATTAGGTTATCACGTTGATGTCGCTATGACAGGAAAAGACGCGATTAAGATGTGTGAAGAAAAACAATATGATCTTGTTCTACTCGATATTCATCTACCTGATATGACTGGCTTTGAAATTGCCGAATACTTACATCAACAATATGAACAAGAAAAATATGATTACTTACCGCCATTAGTGGCGTTAACGGCTAATGTTGTATCGAATAAACAAGATTATTTCAAACATGGTATGGATGATGTTTTACAAAAACCGCTTTCATTAGAGGCTCTTAATCAATGTCTATTACACTTGTTTAATTTACAACCTCAACCTATTGCAGAGCCAACCTTTACTGAAACTGCGCTACCGACAAAAAGCAAGGATTCTGAAGTTTGGCAAAAATTAGATATCGTGATATTAAATGAATTAGCCAATATTCTCGGCAAAAAGACCATTCAAAATAACTTAAATTTATTCGCCTCTATGATGCCGAACTATCTACAAGAGTTATCTGCTCAATACCAAGCTTATTTAACTGACCCTCAACATAAACAATCATTATGCGAAATTGCTCATAAAATGAAAGGAGCGGCATCTTCTGTTGGGTTAAAACAGTTGCAAGAAATCAGCAAGCATATTCAAGATGGTAATGAAGCAGATTGGGAAGAACATTTAGCTGAACGGATTGAGTTGTTACAACAATGGCAACAGCATACAGATTGCTTACAACGTTGGCTAGATCAGAAGTATTAAATTGATATGCAACATCTTATCTTTTTACATGGTTTTTTAGGATCACAACAAGATTGGCATGCGGTAGTTACACAATTATCCAATGTACAATGCCACTGTTTAGATCTTCCAGGACATGGCGCGAATCATCATATTCAAATCAGTGATTTTGCAGAAAGTGCAATTTGGCTTTCAAAACAGATTCAACAATTAGTTGGTCAAGCACCCTATTATCTGATTGGTTATTCCTTAGGTGGTCGGTTAGCTGCTTATTTTGCTACACAAACTATAACACCAGTACATAACTTACAAAAAGTAGTGCTAGAAGGCGCAAATTTAGGACTAACCTCTCAAATAGAACGGGAATTACGTTGGCAAAATGATACGATGTGGGCAGAACAACTTGCTACCCAACCAATTAGACAAGTATTACAAGCTTGGTATCAACAACCTGTTTTTGCCGATCTCACTGAACCACAACGCCAAGATTTAATTAACATTCGTGCTAATAATCAACCAACTGCATTAAGCCAAATGCTGTTAGCCACGTCTCTTGCAAAACAACCTGACTTGTGGCAACAAATTCAGGTACAACCAGAAAAGTTCTACTACTTTTGTGGTGCAAATGATGAAAAATTTCGCCAATTAGCAGAAAAGCATCAATTAAACCTAACATTAATTGAGAAAGTTGGGCATAATGCACACGTTCATCAGCCAATCGCATTCGCAACCAAATTGGCTGCACTATTTTGTTAATAAAAAAGGAAAAATTATGTTATATCCAAGCGAAGACTTTTTATACGCACCTGTTGAATGGCAAGATTGTAGCGCAGGTTATACCGATATTCTTTATCATAAATCTGCTGATGGTATTGCCAAAATTACGATTAACCGTCCTCAAGTACGTAATGCATTTCGTCCACAAACCGTAAAAGAGATGATTCAAGCCTTTGCTGATGCTCGCTTTGATGAAAAGATCGGGGTTATTGTTTTAACTGGTCAAGGTGAAAAAGCATTCTGTTCTGGTGGGGATCAAAAAGTCCGTGGTGATTACGGCGGTTATAAAGATGATCAAGGTGTACATCATCTCAATGTACTCGATTTCCAGCGTGATATTCGCACTTGTTCAAAACCAGTTGTCGCAATGGTTGCAGGCTATGCAATCGGTGGTGGTCATGTATTACATATGATGTGTGACTTAACAATTGCCGCAGACAATGCAATTTTTGGTCAAACTGGACCAAAAGTAGGTTCTTTTGATGGTGGTTGGGGTGCGTCATATATGGCCCGTATTGTAGGTCAAAAGAAAGCCCGTGAAATTTGGTTCCTTTGCCGTCAATACAATGCGCAAGAAGCATTAGATATGGGACTAGTGAACACTGTTGTACCTTACGCAGATTTAGAAAAAGAAACCGTACGTTGGTGTCGTGAAATGTTGCAAAATAGCCCGATCGCATTACGCTGCTTAAAAGCGGCATTAAATGCAGATTGTGATGGTCAGGCGGGATTGCAAGAACTTGCTGGTAATGCAACAATGTTGTTCTATATGACTGAAGAAGGTCAAGAAGGACGTAATGCATTCAACGAAAAACGCCAACCAGATTTCAGTAAATTCAAACGTAATCCTTAATCACACAATATGGTCAGCAGATGCTGACCATTATTTTCACTATACGAAACAAATATTACCAATTAAATATCTTATGTCCTAGTATCTAATATGATGCCCTTACCTCTTTTCTGAATTAATTTCTTCTATCAATATTTTTGGTAATAATATTTGAGATTCACTAAATTTATAACCTATATTATATGAACCTATTGGCGTTAGGTGATCTTGATCCTTATAAATTGGACCACTATCTATATTATATTCTGTTGGTAGGAATGAAAGAAGATCAACCCAATGCACATTAGGAATGTTATTTATAGTGTTATAAATCTTATCATTACTAGATTTAATATCTCCTATAGATGTAATTGGTGGTAAGTATTTATCTAAACCAAAAGGCTTTAAGTGTAGTATTCTTAATGGAGAATAACTAATAGCAGGAATATTAGAAAATACATATACTTGTTTATCTTTAGCTAAAAATCTTACAAAATTTTGTAATTTTAAATAAAAATTTTTTTCTCTATACGAAAGAGGATCACTTCTTGGAACAGGATTCTCCCCTGAATATAAATCATAAAAAAAACTAATAAATATTACTGGGTATTTATCTATTTTATTCATAACAGATAAACAAGACTCACTCTGAATAATACTGCCATTTTTATCAATTGGAAATTTACACCCCATATTATTTATATTGATTATATCTGCTTTCCAACCTTCCTTTTTTCCAACATAATCTAAAAAGAATGAAAGGTGATCAGCATGAGAATCTCCTATCATTAATACTTTACTTGGTAATGTATTTTCTATAACTAAGCTATCCTCCTTTGTATATTGTCTATCTATTTTTCGGATATGATTTCTTAATAAATAATTCATCCCTACAATCAAAATAGATGGAATTAAGTATATATAGACGAATGCTTTCCAGAAAGATATTTTTCTATAACGTATAGGTTTCTCAACTAAATAATACCCAAGAAAAGATAGTAAGAAAGTAAGAACACCTTGTAAAGTTATAAATAAAATACTTTTTGATACATTTCCTAAAACATAATTAAATATCGTAATGATAACCCAATGCCATAAATATAAAGAATAAGATAACAATCCTATTTTTACTATAAATGATAGACTTAGAATATTTTTAATAACCTTTCCTGATTGTGAAAAATAGATGACTCCTGCTGTAAGAAAACAAGGTATAAGTAAAGCTATTCCAGGAACAAACAGTGTCTTTTCTGAATAATAGAAGAAACAATATATAATTAGCACTAAACAAATAAAAGAAATAAGATCTGCAATAATTAAATAATTACCCCCCCCCTTACCTTTATATGGTGACAATAAAGATAAGCCAGAACCAATTAATAATTCAAAAAAACGTAGTTGTGGTAAATAATAAGTGTTTATATATTTAGTATAATATGAACTAGGAATAAACGTTGAGGCTAAACTTAAAAAGAATAGAATCATTATTGCTTGAAACAATAACTTCTTATTCAGAGATTTTCTATATATTAAAATGACTAATAAAGGAAAAAACAGGTAGTACTGTTCTTCTACGGCTAAAGACCATATGTGTAGTATAGGGTTACTTGTTATATCTAAATCAAAATATCCTTGAGATTTTGCAAAAAAGATATTTGCACTTAATACAACAGAAAATTCGATCCCTTTTCTTAAAGTATTAAAATCATTATATGTGAATATTAAAGCGCCTACTATAGAAGTAAAAAACATTATAAAAATAAATATTGGATATATTCTTTTTATCCTTCTATTATAAAAATTCTTATAAGTAAAAATTTTATTTTCTATTTCTGTAACAATAATTTTCGTAATTAAGTACCCAGAAATAACAAAGAATATATCAACGCCAAGAAAGCCACCAGGTAGCCAATTACTATTCAGATGAAAAATAATTACTGAAATAACAGCTATAGCTCTTAAACCATCAATTTCAGCACGATATTTTATACTAGACATTTATGTGATCTTATATAATTGTAAAAAAGGTTAAAATAAAAAAATAAGTAGAGATAGATTTATCTCTACTTAGCTTCTTATAGATTATTGTAATAAAGAAATATCCGCTACTTTAAAGAACAGATCACGTAAATTCTTCAATAATGCTAAACGATTTTGGCGAAGTTTTGCATCTTCCGCATTTACCATAACATTATCAAAAAAGTTATCTACACTTTCACGTAATCCAGCGAGTTGATCTAAAGCAGTTTGATAATCGCCTTTTTCAAACAATGGTTGCAATTCACGCTGTAACTCTAAAACACGTTCAGCTAATGTGATTTCTTGCACCTCTTTGCATAATGCAAGATCGATATGCTCAGGTAATTCGCCTTCTACTTTAGAAAGAATATTTTGTACACGTTTATTTGCTGCGGCAAGCGATTGTGCCGCTTCTAAAGTACGAAAATGACTTACAGCTTTTACGCGTGCATCAAAATCAGCTGGTTTAGTTGGGCGACAAGCTAATACCGCTTGAATGGTATCAATTGCGTACCCTTCATCTTGATACCAAGCACGGAAACGACCAAGAATAAAATCAACAACATCATTTACAACCGCTGTATTAGTTAATTTATCACCATAGAATTGTGCAGCTTTCTCGGTTAAATCGACTAAATCTAATGGTAAATTTTTCTCTACAATAATTCGCAATACCCCTAATGCTGCACGACGTAACGCAAATGGGTCTTTATCACCTTTTGGATGTTGCCCAATACCGAAAATGCCCACTAAGGTATCGAATTTATCCGCTAAAGCAACAGAGCAAGCCACTAGACTACGCGGTAATTCGTCACCGGCAAAACGTGGCATATATTGTTCATTTAACGCAACCGCTACTTCTTCGTCTTCACCATCATGGCGAGCATAATGCATTCCCATTACGCCTTGTGTATCTGTAAACTCAAATACCATATTTGTCATTAAGTCACATTTTGACAATAAACCTGCACGTTGAGCTTGTTGTACATTAGCACCAATTTGTTGAGCAATTTCACCACTTAATTTCTCAATTCGTTCTGTTTTATCAAATAATGTACCTAGTTGTTGTTGGAATAATACGGTTTTTAGGCGTGGTAAGTTATCAACTAAACGTTGTTTTAAATCCGTTTTAAAGAAGAATTCTGCATCACTTAAACGAGGACGTACAACTTTTTCATTCCCTTGAATTACCGCACTTTGATCCGCTGGATTAATATTTGATACAAAAATGAAATGTGGTAATAACTTGCCACTTTGATCATAAATTGGGAAATACTTTTGATCTCCTTTCATGGTGTAAACCAAGGCTTCGGCTGGAACAGCTAAGAAGCGTTCTTCAAATTTTGCCGTCATCACCACTGGAAATTCAACTAATGAAGTCACTTCCTCTAAGAGATCTTCTTCAATATCTGCTACTCCACCAACTTTGGCAGCAGCTTGCTCTGCATCACGGCGAATAATAGTTTTACGTTGATTAAAATCAGCAATCACGCTGCCTTTATCTGCTAATAATTGTGGATATTGATCAGCATGATCAATCGTAAACTCGGCCTCACCTAAAAAACGATGTCCACGAATAGTACGTGCACTTGCAACACCAAGGATCGTCCCTTCAATTAACTCACCACCAAATAATAATGTCACAGTATGTACAGGACGGATAAATTGCTCACTTTTATCTCCCCAACGCATTGGTTTAGGAATTGGTAATTTCGCCAGTGCATTAGCAACTAAATCCACTAATAATTCTTTTGTTTGTTTACCTGCTTCTACAACTTGATAGAATAACCACTCACCTTTATCTGTACTGATACGTTCCGCTTGATCAACTGTAATTCCGCAACCTCTTGCCCAACCTTCTGCCGCTTTAGTCGGTTTACCTTCTGCATCAAATGCTACTGATACGGCTGGACCACGCTTTTCAATCGTTTTACTTGGTTGTTCAGTAATTAAGTTATGTACTTTCACTGCCAAACGGCGTGGTGCTGCAAACCATTCCACTTTATCAAAAGTTAAGCCAGCATTATTTAACTCCGCAGTGAAATTATCTGCAAATGCCACCGCTAATTTTTTCAGAGCTTTCGGTGGTAGCTCTTCAGTGCCGATTTCGGCGAGGAAGTTTTGTGTTGTCATTATTTAATCCAATTAAAAAATAATAAATTTATGAAAAATCTTTTTGTCTATCTGGGTTAATTATCCATTCAATAGTTAACTCATCTCTATCATCATTTCTAGAGTCATCTTTAATATCAACCACTTTTATTAGGCAATAAAATCCTTTTTTATTAACTAAAATCGCTATTTCTCCTTCATTCAGCTTTCTAGTTCTAGATGTAAAATCAAATACATCTGGATTTCTAATTTCATAAAAATCATATACACCTTTTGCTAAAGCTATCTTATCAATGTTAGGAGGATCATTATATAAATAAATACTTGTATCTGATGCTTTACTCCACTTAGTTGTAAAAATAGCATCGTCTTCTCCTATATTAAAATTCCCATTATTTGATGAGTAATTAAAGCTATCTCTCCCTTTAATTCTTTTACTCGCATAATTTGGAGAGTACTTGATAAAATTTGCTAAACTAGCAATTCCACCAAAAAGAATTGTTAGAGGTTCTAATCTCGAACAGTCCGTAATAAACCAAATAATAGAAACAACTATAAACGATGAAGTAAAAAAAATAACAATTTTACTCTGTAAAATACTTAATTTATACATAATTATATTTTTTCTATCCTTAAATTAATACTTTACCTACTAAATAAAAAAATTAAAATTATTACAATAAAAATTAATAAATAATTATTCCATTTTTCGTTAGCTTTCTCATATTGTTTTTTCCTATATATTTCTAGTTCTTTAGCTAATTCTTTTTTCCGTTTACATTCTTCTATCTCTTGTTCCCTAGTATATTTATCAACTAATCCTCTATATAAATCATATTTAAAATATTCCTTAACAATAAGGACCTTTGGATTATTTATTTTTTTGATATTAATAGCTTTTCTTATAGCCCAAATTGCTCTTTCTAAAGAACAATTAAACCACTCTTTACCCTCTCCAATTTCATAGCCATTTATCCTATCTTTAAAAATTATCGAATGAGCTGACTGTTCTATTTCCCAAGGATTTTCTATTAAAACAAAATATTGTACTATTGGTGTTTCGGATAATTTTTGCCTATATTTAATACTCTTTGCCCGTTCATTTGGCTCCTTTAATGTATATCCAATCTTGTGTTTATCTCTTCGATTCGGATAAGACATAACATATAAGTATCCTTTTTTTCCAATAGATCTAGTATCTTGATATTTACTCATAATAATTTTTATAATAACCTTATTTTTACCTTATATTATTATCAATAATTTCTACCCTTGTATTTACAATTCTAATTTAAGTATCTTCCATAACTTTCAATTCATAAGTATTCCAATCGAACTATAAAGATTCAACACATAGCACATGCCAAACACAAATACTATACATATCGGCAAAATATTAACAACTAGGAAAAATACAAATTGTTTTATGTTAATTTTATGCCAGATCGCTTTGTACATTATCCAGGTTACTTCTTAGCAATACTTATTTTTATTATTGAATTCTGCCAAGCCTTTAAGCATTATTTGTGAGCAAACTTTCTTGATACTTATTGTTTATCATCTGACAAAATATCGCACATAGTTAATGTATTAACTGCCTACTCTATGAATTTAATCTCTCCAACATTAAAAACTTGTATGCTTTGTTGTTTTAAGAAAAAGTAACTTTATCCTACTGTTTGAACAGTCATAGTCATCTTTGTAGCTACTAATCACCAGTTCTCCTGAAAGTTTAGCTGCATACCATTAAAACTGCAGTGAAATTATCTGCAAATGCCACCGCTAATTTTTTCAGAGCTTTCGGTGGTAGCTCTTCAGTGCCGATTTCGGCGAGGAAGTTTTGTGTTGTCATCTTATTGTTCTCTAATAACAAATATATCTATATCTTATGGAAAAACTTGTTTAAAATTTTCAGACCAAATTTTAGGATTTAAAGGTCTTGTACAAAAACCTTTCGTTTTATCATTTGCAATCATCATTGCATCTTTCGCTTTATCCTCTCTTTCAAAGGATTTAATTTGAATCTGCTGCTTATCAGTTATCCCTGAAAGTTTTCTTTGTTTAATTTGTTCAACAAATCGCTGTGCAATTTGTTTTAATTCAGCATTCTTTTCAATTTCTTGTTTAGCCAGATAATTACTTTCATTTTGAACATTAATCACATTTTCAATCTTAATTATGATCTCATCATTAACTAACGCCCATTTTCCCGTCATTGCATAGCTGTAATACAATATGCTCAGAAACTTAGCATCAGGCAATTCCTTTGCTGGAAACATTAACATCGAAAAAATCTGAGCTGTTCCATTCTTATGCAAGCGATAATCTGCTAAAACTTTTGCATTATGATCTTTATGTTCAATTTGGCAATGCCAATCACCATAAAGATCTTTTACACTGTATTGCACACTTTTCGCACTCACAAAAGAACTGATCAACAGTAAAAAAGAAAAGATAACTTTCTTCATTGTATATCTCCAAGTCTTATTGAGGCTCATATCGATATTCCACTATCGATATTGGTTTAGCTAATTTATCGCTTGTAATAAGCTATCTTCTATCAATGCTGCTGTAATTCACGATTACGCTTTTGGTGAAAAATAAACTGCAAGTTGAGCAGTATCTAAAATCACATCATCACCAACAACTAATGCTGGAACACCTGCATAACCATTCGCTTTCACAGCATCGAAAGCTGAATGTTGATCACGTAAACGTAAAAAACGTTTCAGATTTGCCATACTCTCCAAAATACTAACGCTTTCATATTCCACATTTAAGCGAGATAACTCTGCCACAAAAGGCGCTGTATCAGGGCAAAGATGGGCAAAAAATAAAACTGGTTTTGTCATTTTGATCATCCTAAAATTGTTTATGCTGTTGGTTTTGTTGTTTGCAGACAAGGATATTTTTCATCCATTTTCGCTGCCCATGTGACTAATTTAGGAAAGTGTTCTGCTAAGTTAAATCCGGTATTTTCTAAACGGAATGTCCACCAATCAATTAAACAGACAGCGCTTAATGTACCAATATTTAATTCATCACCAAACTGAGCAAGCTTTTCTTCAAGCTGCACAAAACTACGGATATTTCTTTCCATTAGTTGTTGGTGTCTTGCAGTCCACCACTCATTTTCAGGGCGAAAACGACGTTCAGCCACAATAGTCGGTGTTGTATTTTCCAAAATACCTTCTACTAAAGCATGGAGTGCCAATACTTGCCAGCGTTTACCATTCATTGGAAATAATGTCGGTTGTGAACCGATACTATCCAAGTATTCACTAATCAATAAACTCCCAAACAACCATTCACCATTTTCCATCTGTAAAGCAGGGATTCTGCCTAATGGATTATCTTTATTATGAGGAGAGTTAGGATCAAATGAGTTGGTGATTTTTAATAATTCAATCTGATCTTCGAGTTGATGATATTGTAATGTTGCTCTTGCTTTACGAGCGAAAGCACTTGTTGTGGAATACCAAAGTTTCATCTTTATTCTCCTCATAATTAAAGGGTTAGAAATTATTTTTTGCAACCAGGGAAACCTAATGCTTCACGGCTTGCATAATAGGCTTCAGCAACACCTTTCGTTAATGCACGAATTCGTAAGATATAACGTTGGCGTTCAGTTACTGAAATCGCTTTACGTGCATCCAGCAAGTTAAAACTATGTGCAGCTTTTAAAATTCTTTCATAAGCCGGTAATGGTAACGGTTTCTCTAAAGAGAGTAAGTATTGTGCTTCTTTTTCATATTGCTCAAAACATTTAAATAAGAAGTCAACATCAGCATATTCAAAGTTATATGTTGATTGCTCTACTTCATTTTGATGGAACACATCACCATATGTTGTTTTACCTAATGGCCCATCCGACCAAACAAGATCATAAACACTGTCCACACCTTGAATATACATTGCCAAACGTTCTAAACCATAGGTAATTTCACCTGTTACCGGTCTGCACTCCAAACCGCCGACTTGTTGGAAATAAGTAAATTGTGTCACTTCCATACCATTTAGCCATACTTCCCAACCAAGCCCCCATGCACCTAAAGTTGGATTTTCCCAGTTATCTTCAACAAAACGGATATCATTTTGGGTTGGATCAAAGCCAAGCATTTTTAACGAACCTAAATAAAGTTCTTGGATATTGTCTGGTGAAGGTTTAATTACTACTTGGAACTGATAGTAGTGTTGTAAACGGTTTGGGTTTTCCCCATAACGACCATCAGTTGGACGGCGAGAAGGTTGTACATAAGCAAATGCCATTGGTTCTGGGCCTAATGCGCGTAATGCCGTCATCGGGTGCGATGTTCCTGCACCAACTTCCATATCAAACGGCTGCACAATCGTACAACCTTGTTCTGCCCAATATGCTTGTAACGCCAAGATCATGCCTTGGAATGTTTTGATATTAAATTGTGTAGTCATAATAAAATCTTCGATCAGTTTACATAAATTCGCATATTCTACTTGATTTTTATTGGATTGAGTAGGCTAAAGCAGTCAGCATCTTCTGATTTTTATATGCTGTTTTAATCCGGAATACTTCTAGCAAAAAGTATTTTTGCACAGACTATCTTCACCATTTTTTAATTTTTAAATGCAAACAATATTGAATAAAAATCTACCATTTTCTGCACAAAAAACATTCTTAAAAAACTAAGAAAAAATGAACTTTGGAGCAAAATTAATGTTATAATAAAAATAATGAAGTTTTATTTTAAAATTTATCCATTAAACAAGGAGCCATCTTATGCGTCTTATTCCATTACAAAACGATCAACAAGTTGCTAAATGGGCAGCTCGCCATATTGTCGATAGTATCAATCGTTTTGCTCCAACCGCAGAACGTCCTTTCGTTTTAGGTTTACCAACTGGCGGTACCCCACTCGCCACCTATAAAGAATTAATCAAACTTTATCAACAAGGGGAAGTCAGTTTTAAACACGTTGTTACGTTTAATATGGATGAATATGTAGGATTACCAAAAGAACATCCTGAAAGTTATCACTCTTTTATGTTCAATAACTTCTTCAATCATGTTGATATCCAACACGAAAATATTAATATTCTTAACGGCAATACTGATGACCACGATGCAGAATGCCAACGTTATGAAGATAAAATTAAATCTTACGGTAAAATTCACTTATTTATGGGCGGTGTAGGTGAAGATGGTCATATCGCATTTAACGAACCAGGTTCATCTCTATCTTCTCGTACCCGTATCAAAACATTAAATGAAGATACCCTGATTGCGAATTCACGTTTCTTTAATAATGATATTAACCAAGTACCAAAATATGCATTAACCATTGGTGTTGGTACATTATTAGATGCTGAAGAAGTAATGTTATTAATCACTGGTTATCGTAAAGCCCTAGCATTACAAGCTGGAGTTGAAGGAGCAGTAAATCATCTTTGGACAATCAGTGCATTACAAATGCATAGTCGTGCAATTTTTGTTTGTGATGAAGCCGCTACCCAAGAATTAAAAGTGAAAACTGTTAAATACTTTAAAGAACTAGAATCACACGCTATTCACAGTGTAAGAGAATTAAAATGAAACAATATGCATTAACTAACTGCGTTATCTATACTGGCTCGCAAGTATTGTATGATCACGCAGTTATTATCAACGAAGACAAAATTGAAAATATCGTAAAACACCAAGATCTGCCTGCAAATCTTGAACAAGTTGATCTAAACGGTGCTAACTTATCTGCTGGCTTTATTGATCTGCAACTTAATGGTTGTGGTGGAGTAATGTTTAATGATAATTGCTCTGTTAAAACCTTAGAAATTATGCAGGCAACCAATCTCAAATCAGGGACAACTAGCTTTTTACCTACTTTTATTACTGCACCTGATGAAGAAATGAAGCACGCTATTACCGTAATGCGTGACTATTTAGCGAAGCATAAAAATCAAGCATTAGGCCTACATTTGGAAGGCCCTTATCTCAGCAAAGAGAAAAAAGGCGTCCATCGTGAAGAGTTTATTCGTGAAATTTCTGATGAAATGTTAGCGTTCTTGTGTGATAACGCCGAGGTTATTAGCAAAATAACTATTGCAGCAGAAAATCCAACCGCTGACTTTATTCCTCAATTTATTGATAAAGGAATTATTGTTTCGATTGGTCACTCTAATGCAAGCAGTGAAGTCGCAAATCAACGTTTTGCTCAAGGCGCTACCTTTGCAACTCACCTACATAATGCAATGTCGCCCGTTTCCTCTGGTCGAAATATGGGAGTAGTGGGTGCTGTATTAGATAATCCTAATGTTTATACTGGCATTATCGTAGATGGTTTACACGTCACTTATGGTAATGTGCGTATCGCTAAACAGTGTAAACAAGACAAATTATGTTTAGTCACTGACGCTACTGCCGCAGCAGGGGCAGATATTGAATCATTCCAATTTGTCGGTAAGACTGTCTATGTCCGAGATCATAAATGTTATGATGCTAATGGCACTATTGGCGGTTCAGCAGTCACAATAATCGAAGCCATTCAAAATTGTGTAAATGAAGTTGGTATCAATTTAGATGAAGCAATTCGTATGGCAACATTATACCCAGCAAGAGCAATTCGTGTTGATCATCAACTAGGCAGTATCGAAGCCGGTAAGATTGCAAATCTCACTGCGTTTAACCACAAATTTGAGGTATTAGGTACCGCTGTTAATGGTAAGTGGTTATTTAATTAATACTTTTCTATATAGATTGTGATGAATAAATCTCATCACAATCTTTCTCTTTTCTATGGTTTTTCCTCTATCTATTCATTAAATTTGTAAAAAAATGAACAAATTGTCTATTCTCTATGCGAACAAGCTAAAAAATCTTTTTTTCTAAAAAAAGTTGTTGACGAGGATAGGATATATCAGCATAATTAGCGCCGCAAAAGCGAATGGCTATGTAGCTCAGTTGGTTAGAGCACAACACTCATAATGTTGGGGTCACAGGTTCGAATCCCGTCATAGCCACCAGTTAGCGGGAATGGCGAAATTGGTAGACGCACCAGATTTAGGTTCTGGCGCCGTGAGGTGTGTGGGTTCAAGTCCCTCTTCCCGCACCATTTTAAAGTTGGGGTATCGCCAAGCGGTAAGGCACCGGGTTTTGATCTCGGCATCCCTAGGTTCGAATCCTAGTACCCCAGCCATCTTCTGAAATCTACTTTTACTATATTCCTGTTGGGGTATCGCCAAGCGGTAAGGCACCGGGTTTTGATCTCGGCATCCCTAGGTTCGAATCCTAGTACCCCAGCCATCTTTCTTTTGTTAACTCTTTTTCTTGTTTTTAATTACATCATTTCTGGATCTGGATATTGATATACAAAGTCTAAATCTTGGCAGATTTTATCCGCTGAGATGATACGTTCCATTGGTTCACTTTCCTCTGCAAACTGTGGTAATGGCAATGCTAATTTTTCTGCTGCCTTTGTATAATACTCAGCTTTTAATGGGTGGATCGGTGCCGCTAAATTATAACGTCGGTGATATGAAGGGGTTTCTAATAATAGCTGAATCGCGCGTAAACAATCTGTTAAATGCACCAAATTAATGGTTTGTTGAGCGCCTTGAATATTTTGTTTACCTGATAAATGATGTACTGGATGTCTATCTTCACCCACTAAGCCTGCAAAACGAATAATGTCCACATCAATATCTTGCAATTCCCATAACCGTTGTTCAATTTCTAATAACGCCTTACCAACATCTGAAGTAGGCTGTGGTAAGTAATCTTCATCAAAAACACCAGAAATCATTGGATAAACCGAAGTTGAACTAATGAAAATAATATGTTGCACATTATGTAATAATGCTTCGGTAAGCAGATTTTCAACACTAAGAACGTAATTGTTGAGGTCAAAAAAATATTCACTTGGCGGGATGTTAATGATCAGGCTATCTACACTTAATAGGGCTTCTAAATCATCAGGATCAGCATTAATCATAGGGGTTAGTTCAAGATAATAGCTCTCAACTCGCTGTAACCGCATCTGCTCCACGCCTTCATGCGTTCGTTTACTTCCCTTCACTTCCCAACCTAGACTTTGTAAATAACGTGCAAGAGGGAAACCTAACCAGCCTAATCCAACGATTGCAACACTTTTCATACTTGTTTTATCCAGCGTTTATCTTCAAAATAGTTTCTCATTTTCTCCTCATTCTAAGACAATAAAATGAAATCACAAGCGATTATGTTTGTTATCACTACTAGGAGCTTTCTATGTCATCAAAATACCCAACACTTCAAATTTTCTTACATTGGCTATCCTTATTCTTCGTGTTAATTACCTATTTCAGCATTCAAGCCCAAGATGTAGATCTTACTTTGGATTGGTATGATTTAATGGTGAATACACACTATACCTTTGGTATTTGTGTCTGGGGAATTATCTTCGTTCGACTTATTGTTCGTCATCTTTATTTAAAACAGACACCAGCAATTACACCAACACCGCCAGTATGGCAAACTAAACTTGCCCACTACGTTCATTTAGCTTTATATCTTTTCTTTATTTTGATTCCAATTTTTGGCGCTTTAACTGTATTAAATAAAGGAAGTGATCTCACTTTTGCGAATTACTCAATTATTGCTGGCTTTAATCCTAATCCAGAAACAGCGCATACCTTAAAGGAAATCCATGAAACATTAGTTAATATCGCTATGGCTTTGGTCGTTTTACACGCTATCGCAGCATTATTCCATCACTATATCGTCAAAGATAATACCTTATTAAGAATGATGCCTCACAAATCTAAATAAATTCCTTTAGTAAAATTGAGCGAACAATAAACAACTACCCGTTTTTATCGTTCGCTTTCTCGACATATTACTTATGAATAAGCTATAATCGGGCGTTCAATTTTTTAATACACTCGTATTATTGTACACAATCAATAATTATCTTTTGCGTGTTCGGTAGATAGGTTGCCGAGTACAATCATTTTTTTGAGGTAGCATAAATGCAAATTTCAGTAGAAACAACTCAAGGATTAGAACGCCGTATTAGCATTACCGTACCGGCAGATGTAATCGAACAAGCTGTTCGTGAAGAATTAAAAAGAGTAGCAAAAACTGCTCGTATTGATGGTTTCCGTAAAGGAAAAGTACCACCTAGCATTATCGAAAAACGTTTCGACGCATCTGCTCGTCAAGACGTATTAGCTGATGTGATGCAACGTCATTTCTTCGATGCTATCATCCAAGAAAAAATTGACTTAGCAAGCCGTCCAACATTTGCACCAGAACAATATAAAGTAGGTGAAGACCTTACTTTCTCTGCAACTTTTGAAGTTTATCCAGAAGTTGAAATTAAAGGTTTAGAAAATATCAAAGTAGAAAAACCAGTTGTTAAAATCACTGATGCTGATGTAGATAAAATGGTTGATACTCTACGTAAACAACAAGCAACTTGGGAAGAAAAAGCAGAAGCTGCACAAGCAGATAGCCGTGTAACTATCGATTTTGTTGGTACTATTGATGGTGAAGAATTCGAAGGCGGTAAAGCAACTGACTTCGTATTATTCATGGGGCAAGGTCGTATGATTCCTGGTTTTGAAGATGGTATTGTTGGTCACAAAGCTGGCGAACAATTTGATGTTGATGTTACTTTCCCAGAAGAATATCACGCCGAAAACTTAAAAGGTAAACCAGCGAAATTTGCAATTACTTTGAAGAAAGTAGAAGTCATGGTATTACCAGAACTTACTGATGAATTTGTTGCTAAATTTGGTCCAAACACTAAAACAGTTACTGACCTCCGCAATGAGATCGTGAAAAATATGCAACGTGAACTTGATAATGCAGTAACAGCAAACATCAAAACTCAAGTATTAGATGGTTTAATTGAGCAAAACGATATTGATGTACCAAGCTCTGCGGTTGATCAAGAAGTTGATGTATTACGTCAACAAGCTGCACAACGTTTCGGCGGTAATGCACAACAAGCATTAGAATTACCACGTGAAATCTTTGAAGAACAAGCTAAACGTCGTGTTAAAGTTGGTTTGTTACTTAGCACAGTCATTTCAAGCAACGAATTAAAAGTGGATGAAGATCGTGTGAAAGCAATGATTGCAAGTATTGCTTCTGCATACGAACAACCACAAGAAGTTGTTGATTATTACAGCCAAAACAAAGAACTTTCTAATAACATCCGTAATGTTGTTTTAGAAGAACAAGCTGTTGATGTAATTCTTGAGAAAGCACAAGTATCTGAAGTTGAAAAATCTTTTGATGATATTATGAACGCACCTCGTGCATAATTCAGTCGAAATTAATCTTCATTCAAGCTATTAAGTGCGGTTATTCTAGACCGCACTTTTTCTATTTTTAATTGCTGCCTCATTCTGAGGTTTGCTGACAACAGGAGAAAATATGGCATTGGTCCCTATGGTTATCGAACAAACTTCACGTGGTGAACGCTCGTTCGATATTTATTCTCGATTACTTAAAGAACGTGTTATTTTTTTAACTGGCGAAGTAGAAGATAATATGGCAAACCTTATCGTTGCCCAATTATTATTCTTAGAATCAGAAAACCCAGATCAAGATATTAATCTCTATATCAACTCCCCTGGTGGTTCCGTCACAGCAGGTATGGCAATTTACGACACTATGCAATTTATCAAACCTGATGTACGTACTCTCTGTATCGGTCAGGCTTGTTCAATGGGAGCCTTCCTTCTTGCCGGTGGTGCAGCAGGTAAACGTTTTGCTTTACCACATTCTCGTGTGATGATTCACCAACCATTAGGTGGTTTTAGAGGTCAAGCATCTGATATTCAAATTCATGCACAAGAGATCTTAAAAATTAAGGAAACCTTAAATCAACGCCTAGCTTTCCATACCGGTCAGCCATTAGAGGTTATCGAAAAAGATACTGATCGTGATAACTTTATGTCAGCGGAAGCTGCCAAAGCTTATGGCTTGATTGATACTGTATTAACTCATCGCGATCAATAAGTGAGTAAAGTATGTCAGATAAACCAGAAAATAATGAAAAATTCTACTGTTCTCTTTGTGGTAAAGAAAAACATGAAGTAGAAAAATTAATTGCTGGCGTTTCAGGCTATATCTGTAATGAATGTGTAGAAACCTGCCACGACTTATTGTCCGCTGAAGCAAATTCAGCTGCAGAAGAAGAGTCATCAGATCAAACTGAATCAGATGCAATTCCTACTCCGCACGAAATTCGTGCCCATTTAGATAATTATGTCATTGGACAGGATCAAGCAAAAAAGACCCTAGCTGTTGCAGTCTATAACCACTATAAACGTTTACGCAGTAATGAAAGCGATCTTGATGTTGAACTTGGTAAAAGTAATATTTTATTAATTGGGCCAACTGGAAGTGGGAAAACATTCTTAGCCCAAACGCTAGCTCGCCAGCTCAATGTTCCTTTTGCGATTGCCGATGCAACAACATTAACTGAAGCTGGTTATGTAGGCGAAGATGTAGAAAATATTATCCAACGCCTTTTACAAAACTGTGAATACGATACAGATAAAGCAGAGAGAGGCATTATCTATATTGATGAAATTGATAAGATTTCACGTAAATCAGAAAATCCATCAATTACTCGTGATGTCTCAGGTGAAGGTGTGCAACAAGCCTTATTAAAATTAATTGAGGGAACAGTTGCTTCTGTGCCACCACAAAGCGGTCGTAAACATCCACAACAAGAGTTTTTGAAAGTAGATACCTCAAAAATTCTATTTATCTGTGGTGGGGCATTTGCTGGACTTGATAAGATTATCGGTAAACGAACTGACAAAGATCGTGGAATTGGTTTTAGTGCTGAAGTCAATAGCAAACAAGATGAGCAAAATATTACTGAACTCTTCGCTCAAGTTGAAACAGAAGACTTAATTAAATTCGGTTTAATTCCTGAATTTGTCGGACGCCTACCAGTAATAGCAACCTTAGCGGAATTAGATGAAGAAGCATTAATCAATATTCTTACCGTACCGAAAAATGCACTAATTAAGCAATATCAAGCGCTATTTAAACTCGAAAATGTAGAACTTGAGTTTTCACCAGAAGCCTTAAAAGCGATTGCACAAAAAGCATTAGCACGTAAAACAGGAGCACGCGGTTTACGTTCTATTGTGGAAAATATCTTACTCGATACTATGTATGATCTTCCGTCTTTAACTGGCTTAAAGAAAGTAGTAATTGATCAAGATGTGATTGAGAATAAGTCATTACCGAAATTAGAGTATTAATTTAAAGTGGGGAAATTACCCCACTTTATCATTTTTGTAGTGATAGGAATTATCTCTGTTATATCAATAATTATTATTAAAAAGAACTATATATCTAAAAATATAGATATTCTCCTTCTCAACTCAACTTAATATCTATCATAAATGACGCATTTTGATGATTTCTCAAGTCTTTTTATAGAGAAGAAAAATATATTTAGATCAGAATATATATCCTATTTAATAAACATTTGGATTTAATATGAATAAGAAATTTATTAACTTACCAATTAGTTATTTCAGTATTACCTTAGGGCTATTTGCTTTAGGTCTCGCTTGGAAACAATTTGAACAAAGTAAGCAATTATCAAATATTATATCGTCTAGCCTATTAGCTAGCACATCAATTATATGGTTCCTATTTATCTTACTTTACTCAATTAAGATCATTGCTCGCCAAGAAAGCGTAAAAAATGAATTCTTAAATCAAATTCAGTGTTGTTTTTTCAGCCTTTTACCTATAACACTACTATTATTTAGTTTAAGCATAAAACCTTTTATTTTACCTAGTATATCTACTAGTCTAATTTTTATTGGCACAATCTTACAACTCGCATTTTCTACTTACCGTGCCGCTGGATTATGGAAAGGTAATCATCCTTTTGAAGCCACCACACCTATCCTCTATTTACCCACTGTTGCCGCCAATTTTGTTAGTGCTATCGCCTTAACTTCATTAGGTTTAACCCAATATGCAGTAATCTTTTTTGGTATGGGAATGATTTCTTGGATTACATTAGAACCTGCAATTTTACAACGCCTACGCAATAGTTCTAGTATTGAAGAAGGTTTACGCCCAACATTAGGGATTCAACTCGCTCCGGCTTTCGTTGCTGCCAATACTTACTTACACATTGTTGATGGTCATATAGATTATTTCGTTCTCGCCATTATTGGCTATGGTATGTTACAGCTATTATTTTTATTTCGTTTACTACCCTGGATTATAAACAATAGCTTTAAAATTTCACTGTGGGCATTTTCATTTGGTGCAGCGGCAATGGCAACAGTTGGGGTTTATCTAATACATACCACCGAATTTCAACTAGATATACTTGGCTATTTATTTTTTATTTTAGGGAATATCATTATAATATTTTTAACTTTAGGTACATTAAAACAGCTTATTACAGGAAAATTCTTTCCTCTTCAATAGAAAAATGCGGTTCTTATACCGCATTTCTTATAATAAAAAAGAAAAATAAAATTTTTCCTAAAAATATTAACACATCTACAGTAAGAATTTTTTTGTGTAGTAAAATAGTTACTAAAAAGTGGCTTAAAGCCTTGTACTATATGCTTTTAAACCACTTTTTACCAATTTTTTTGTCCTATATGCTTGAAAATAACTGTCCAACTTTTACAGTAGATCAGTTAGAAGAAAGACGTGCTAAAAATATTTCACACGTTGATATAACTGTTTAAATTTCTCGTATTTTGCACGATACAACTTAAATTGTTGTGGATCTGGTAAATAACGCGCCTCTAGTTGTAAAGGCGGACAAAACTCAGCAATAGGTTGTTCTGGATGTAATGCCATTTGTGCTAATTTCGCTGCACCCAATGCAGGTCCCACATCACCACCGAGGCGATATTCAAAGGTTTTACCGCTAATATCTGCCAATAATTGCCGCCAGAAATGACTCTTCGCTCCACCACCAATTAAGGTAATGGATTCAGCAGTTACGCCTGTTTCATGCAATACTTCAATACCTTCCGTTAATGCAAAACTTACGCCTTCTACAACGGCTCTCGCCATTTCAGCCTGTGTTGTATCATGGTGTAATCCCCAGAATACACCTGTTGCATAAGGATCATTATGTGGAGTACGTTCGCCAGAAAGGTATGGTAAAAATAGTACATCTTTACTACTTTTCGCCTGTTCTGCTAAAGCAAAGAATTTCGCAATATCATTAATTCCTAACGCTTTATTTGCCCAATCAATACAAGAAGCTGCACTCAACAATACTGACATTAAATGCCAACGTTCTGGTAAAGCATGGCAGAAACTATGTACCGCTTTAGTTGGATTACTCACATAGTAATCCGTCACCACAAAGTAAACACCAGAGGTACCGAGAGATAACATTGCTTGTCCTGCTTTATATAAGCCAACCCCAATCGCACCAGCAGCATTATCTCCACCACCAGCAATCACTGGTACAGCTTGCATTCCCCACTCTTGAGCCAACTCTGGTAGTAACTTCCCTGTAATTGCATTTCCTTCTACTAAACGCGGCATTTGTTGCTCGGTCAATCCACACGCTTGCAACAACTCATTACTCCAACATCTATTACCAACATCTAGCCACATCGTACCTGCTGCATCGGACATTTCACTCACATAATCCCCTGTGAGCAATAAACGTAAATAATCTTTTGGTAATAATACTTTCGCTATCTTACGAAATACCTCAGGTTCATTTTTCTCAATCCATTTGATTTTTGGTGCCGTGAAGCCAGGCATCATTAAATTGCCTGTGATTTCACGTGAATTTGGTACTAATTGTTCTAATTCATGACATTCTGCAAAACTACGTCCATCGTTCCACAAAATGGCTGGATATAACACCTCATCCTGAGCATCCAACATCACTGCACCATGCATTTGTCCAGTTAAACCAATGGCTTTTACTACGGATAAATCCTGCTCTGTCGCTAATTGACTTAAACATTGTTGCAATGCTAGCCACCAATCTGCCGGATCTTGTTCTGACCATAATGGCTGACGGCGTGTTACTGTAAGGGGTGCTGTGGTTGTAGCAACAATATGTTGCTGTTCATCCAACAATACCGCTTTAATTCCTGATGTCCCTAAATCAATACCGAGATACATAGTACCTCCCCATACCTTTTATTTAACCAATCACTTATAAATAAAGAAGAAGGAACAAAAACTTGTTCCTTCTTTTGTCTCCTTTTTATTTATAGATATAAGAATTTACGATATTTTCTAATAGTTCTTGACGACCTGATACTGGTGCTGGAGCAAGATCTTGTTGTACAACATGGTTCGCTAAATCAGCAAGAGAAAGTTTTCCAGTAAGAATATCTTGACCAAATTTCGCATCCCAACCTGCATAACGTTGATCTTTAAGTGCTTGTAAACGATCATTTTCAATCATTTCAGCTGCAATTAAGAGTGAACGTGCTAACACATCAATACCACCAATGTGTGCATGAACAAGATCATAGCGATCAATACTTTGTCTGCGGATTTTCGCATCAAAGTTGAAACCACCAGTGCCTAAACCACCAGCTTTTAAGATTTCATAAATCACTAACGCATTTTCTTCAACGCTATTTGGGAATTGGTCTGTATCCCAACCAAGTTGAGCATCACCACGGTTTGCATCAATAGATCCTAAAATACCTAATGCTGCAGCAGTAGCGACTTCATGTTGGAATGTATGTCCTGCAAGTGTTGCGTGGTTTGCTTCGATATTTACTTTAATTTCTTTTTCTAGACCAAATTGTTTTAAGAAACCATAAACTGTTGCAACATCATAATCATATTGGTGTTTAGTTGGTTCTTGTGGTTTTGGTTCAATTAACAATGTACCTTTGAAGCCAAGTTTATATTTATTTTCTACCACTAATTGCATGAAGCGACCAAGTTGTTCACGTTCACGTTTAAGATCAGTATTTAATAAAGTTTCATAACCTTCACGTCCACCCCATAACACATAGTTTTCACCACCTAATTTATGTGTTGCTTGCATTGCGTGGAACACTTGAGTTGCTGCACAAGCAAAAACTTCTGGGTTTGGATTACTTGCAGCACCTGCCATATAACGTTTATTAGTAAAGCAGTTTGCTGTACCCCATAAAAGTTTAATTCCTGTTTCTGCTTGTTTTTGTGCTAATACATCAACAATCGTTGAGAAATTATAGATATAGTCTTTGAATGAATTGCCTTCTGGTGCAACATCCACATCATGGAAACAATAGTAAGGAACGCCTAATTTTTTAATAAATTCAAATGCAATATTTGCTTTTTCTTTCGCTGCATCTAATTCAGTTGGATTTTTTTGCCAAGGACGATCCAATGAAGCAGTACCAAACATATCTGTACCATTCCAGCAGAAAGTATGCCAATAACATACAGCTAAACGTAAATGTTCTGCCATAGTTTTGCCTAATACAACACGATTTGCATCGTAATAACGATAAGCAAATGGATTTGTAGATTGTGGACCTTCATATTTTACTTGTTCAATTTGATCAAAATAAGTTGTCATTTTTAAGCTCCTTGCATGAGTAATAAATTAGCGTTGTGCAAAGAGTAAATATGAAAAAACAACTCTTCAATTATGTTATTTCTTTTTCTAATTTAGATAATTATTTTTTGTGATAAATATCACATTTCAAGAAAAATCTCTTTATTTTCAATATTGTGAGAAGTATCACAGAAACAAAAAATCATAATCCAATAATCAAATTTTACAATTTTTCTAATGAAAGTTTTCTTTATATTCATCTGTAATAATTCATACACACTTGCTAAAAAAATGAACAAATATAATTTTGATAAACTTACAAATCGTTATAACACTTATTCCGCAAAATGGGACGAGGCAATCTTACGTAATTATCTAAATGTGATCCCACTTTCAGTAGCTGACATGGATTTACCTACTGCTCCAGAAATAATTAATGCTATTTCTAAAGCAAACAATGGTATATATGGTTACACTATTTGGGGTACTCAATATCAACAAACAGTTGCAAATTGGTTAGCTCGCCATCATAACTTTCATGTTAATCCTAAAGAAATTGTTCATTGTCCTCGAGTAATTCAAGGAATCTCTATTTTTCTTAATCAATTTACTAAAGAGGGAGACAATATTGGTATTTTCACTCCTTCTTATGCACCAATAATGAACTGTATTAGCCTTAATAAGCGTTGCATTGTACCTTGTGAGCTAATATATCAAAATTATCAATATCAAATTAATACAGAAAAATTAGAATCTTGTTTTCAAAAAATTAAGGTTTTCATCCTTATCTCACCACATAATCCAACTGGCATTGTATGGAATAAAGAACAGCTTAAACTAATCTGTCAGCTTGCAGAAAAATACCAAGTTTTTATTATTTCTGATGAAGTTCATGCTGATTTTGTATTTGATACACAACACCTGGTTATTGCTAAATTAAGTAACTATGTCGCAGAACATTCTATGATTTGTACCTCTCTAGCAAAAACATTTAATATTCCAGGGTTAGAAATTAGTAACTTAGTAATTAAAAATGAACAAATCCGAACTGAATTTCAACAAACACTAATACGCTTTGGTTTTCATAATCCAAATTATTTTAGCATTCCTGCTTTCTATACTGCTTATACTCAATGTGATCAATGGCTTCTAGAATTAAAACAATATATTGCAAAAAATAAGCAAATTGTCGCTGACTACTTCTCACAATATTTACCACAATTAAAAATCATAAAAACACAAGGTACTTATTTAATGTGGATAAATTATGCAGATCTCGCTTTAACACCAGCCGAATTTAAACAAGTTATTTTACAGCAGGCAAATATTGAACTCTCGTGGGGAGAAGATTTTGGCCAGGAAGGAAAATATTTTTTCCGTTTAAACGTTGCGTTACCACAAAGAGCCTTGCTGGATTGCTTAAATAGAATTCACCTTGCATTAACCACATACAAAGGAGATTAATGATGAAGAACAAACAACACCGCTTACCCACACTTTTTGAAGCACTGATACCTATCTTATCTATGCTAGTATTGCTCGGTTTAGGCTATGCCTTTTTTAATCTACCGCCTGAACCGCTAATGGTCATCGCCACGGTTATTGCTGGCGTAATGGCGATTCGGCTAGGCTATAGCTATAACGATATTCTCAATGCTATTGCTGATAAAATTGCCAAAACAATGCCCGCACTTTTAATTTTAATTAGTGTTGGGCTACTAATTGGAACCTGGATTAGCGGCGGAACTATCCCAATGTTGATCTATTATGGTTTAAAAGTGATCGACCCTAAATTTCTCTATGTTACCGCCTTAGTGCTTACTTCTGTCGTGTCTATCTGTACAGGAACATCTTGGGGATCGGCTGGTACTGTTGGTGTCGCCTTTATGGGCGTGGCAATAGGGCTAGATGCCAACCTTGCCGCCACCGCAGGGGCTGTGGTGGCAGGTGCTTACTTCGGCGATAAGCTCTCCCCTCTTTCCGACACCACCAATATTGCCGCAGCCGCCACCAAAGTGAATTTATATGAACATATTTTTCACTTACTTTATACTACCTTACCCTCATTTCTACTGGCCGCAACAGTCTATATTATTTATGGGCTAAATATTGAAGTAACTGAAGTTGCCACGCCTGAAAAAGTCGCTAATATGCTGACTGGGCTTGAAAGCATCTATCATTTCAACCTACTTTTACTTGTGCCAGTAGTGATTATTTTATGGGGATCTATCAGCAAAAAACCTACTATTCCAGTGATGTTAATCTCGGCATTAGTCGCCATATTTAATGCCGTGTTTATTCAACATTTTCAATTTGCTGATGTGATGAACAGTGCATTAAATGGCTTTAATGTCTCAATGATTCATAATGACGCTATTCAAGTGAATGCCGATTTAAGTCGATTACTCAATCGTGGCGGAATGAACTCAATGATGGGAACATTGCTCATCTGTTTCTGTGCTTTATCATTTGCTGGCACATTATCAGTGAGTGGCTCACTGAATATTATCTTAGAAAAATTGCTGACTATGGTGAAATCAACCGCCTCTCTTATCATCACCACTATTGCTTGTGGTTTAACGATGATCGGCGTAACCTGTAACGGACAGATCTCTATCTTAATCCCTGGAGAAATGCTACGCAAAGCCTATATTGAACGAGGTTTACATCCTAAAAATTTAGGCCGTACCGTAGAAGATTCTGCAACGATTATCGAACCAATTCTCCCTTGGACAGCCGCAGGAGCTTATATGGCTGGCACGCTCGGTGTAGCAACCTTGTCTTACCTACCTTGGGCAATTTTATGCTGGAGTGGTATATTCTTTGCCACCTTATGGGGATTAACTGGTTTTGGCATTGCGAAACTTTCTTCAGAACAGCAAAAACTATTTTTAAAAGATGCATAAATAATCAACTTGTATATTTGTTAGGCAAGAAGAACAATTCTTGCCTAATTTTTTATAATCAATCGTTCTTTATAGCAAAAGATACTCATTAATAGGTACAAAAATAAAACTATCAACCTTTTGATTTAATTACTTTTTATAACCATTAATTGGTACAAACAGTAACTTTTATCTCATTTCTATTTTCTTTCTCTAAAACTTTTTGATTAATCTCAAAAAACTGCAATATAACCTTAGAATTATTGTGAGTATTTGGATAAAGTAAGCGATGCTTATAACTATATCTTCCTTGTATTTCCAAGGGATGGAGATACAAAGATAAATAAAACGTTGTTATTAGTGAATAACTATTTATGTTGGGGTAATTATCGTGAAAACTTTAAAACAAGCGATGTTTTTATTATTAGCAAGTGCCGCCACTGTGGGAGTGAACGCTGCACATGCTGCTGATCAAACAGCAACAAATCCTGCATCGGATCAAACACAGCAAAAAGCAGACAAATTTAAAGATATGAAATTTGATATTGATAAAGTATCTGTACGCAATGATCTTTATGCAGAAAAATATCCTTTACAATATCAATCTTGGCTAAGCACCAAACAATCAGAAAAAATTGGTGATGCATTAGCAGAAGATCCTCGCTTAGTGGTGTTATGGGGAGGATATTTATTCTCCGTAGACTATAACCATCCTCGTGGTCACTATTATGCTATTACTGACGTACGTAACATTTTGCGTACTGGTGCACCAAAAGATGAAACTAGTGGTCCACAACCAGCCGCTTGTTGGACTTGTAAAAGCCCTGATGTTGCACGTTTAATTACTGAAAAAGGTGAAGATGGCTATTTTGGTGTGAAATGGGCAAAATGGGGTAATGAAATCGTTAATCCTATTGGTTGTGCTGACTGTCATGATACTAATTCTGCTGCCTTTGCTAAAGGGGAACCAGCACTTCGCATTGCTCGTCCACACGTTTTACGTGCATTAGATAAAGTCAATTGGAACTTTGAACGTTCTGACCAAACCGATAAACGTGCAGCAGTTTGTGCTAACTGTCACGTTGAATATTACTTTGCAGGTGACAAGAAAACCGTTACTTTCCCTTGGGATAATGGCTTGAGTGTGGAAGATATGGAAGCTTACTATGACAATCTTAAATTTAAAGATTGGGTACACTCTCTTTCTAAAGCACCAATGTTGAAAGCACAACACCCAGACTTTGAAATCTGGACAATGGGTATGCACGGTAAAAATGGTGTAACCTGTGTAGATTGTCATATGGCAAAAACTCAAGCTCCAGATGGACGTGTTTATACTGATCACAATATCGGTAACCCATTTGATAACTTCCAAAATACCTGTGCAAATTGCCATGATCAAAGTAAAGAAAAATTACAAGGTATCGTGAATTCTCGCAAAGAACGTGTTACCCAAATGTTGATTAAATTAGAAGATCAACTTGTTCATGCGCACTTTGAAGCGAAAGCGGCTTGGGATGCTGGTGCTACAGAAGATGAAATGAAAGATGCACTACAAGATATTCGCCATGCTCAATGGCGCTGGGATTATACTTCTGCAAGCCACGGTGCTTATATGCACGCACCTGAAGTAGCATTAAATGTATTAGGTACTGGATTAGACAAAGCAGCTGATGCACGTCGTAAACTTGCGGTCATCTTAACTAAACATAATGTTAACCAACCAGTTGCAATTCCTGATATCTCTACCAAAGAAAAAGCTCAGGCAGCGATTGGTATCGATATGGATAAACATAAACGTGAAAAAGAAGAGTTCTTAAAAACTGTTGTTCCTCAATGGGATAAAGAAGCAAAAGAAAAAGGCTTATTGCCAGCTGATGCAAAATAAACCTTATCCTAGTTTGCCTCAGTCTTAAGACTGAGGCATCCAAAAAACGCTGTATTTAGTCGAGGAAAAAATAATGAACTTCTACGCTATGTTGAAAAAAGGGCTAGTTACCAGCATCACTGTTGGGTTATTTGCCTTTGCATTCAGTGCAAATGCTGAAAACAATACCAATCCTACTGGTAATTCAGCCAATACGTTGACCTATCAACCAAAATTGGAAAATCAACGTGATCCAAACCAATATTGTGCAAAATGCCATAAATTTAATGATCAACAATTTCATGGTACGCATTTAAGCCAAGTTAGCCCAAATACGGGTAAACCTATTACCTGCGTAAGTTGTCATGGCAAAATTTCTGAAGATCACCGTCGTGGTGTTAAAGATGTGATGCGTTTTCATGGTGATATTTTTGATGGCAAAACACCAATGTACACAGTGCAAGAACAAAACCAAGTTTGTTTCGCTTGTCATAAACCAGAAAAATTAAGAGAAAAATTCTGGGCTCATGATGTTCATGCGATGAAATTGCCTTGCGCAAGTTGCCATACATTACACCCTGAACATGATGCCATGAAAGATATTCAGCCAAAACAACGAGTGAAATTATGTGTGGATTGTCATGGTAAACAACAAGCAATCCGTGAAGAAAAAGCAAAACAACCAACTAAGGATGCACAATGAATTGTTCACGCCGCAACTTTGTTTCAGGTATTGGCGCACTAATGTTAGTTGCAGGAACAACGAATAAAACATTAGCAACGGCCTTATCTGAGGAAAAAGACAAACGCTACGGAATGTTGCACGATGAACGCAGCTGTATTGGTTGTACAGCTTGTATGGATGCTTGTCGAGAAGTAAACCATGTCCCTGAAGGGGTTTCTCGTCTGCAAATTATCCGTAGTGAACCTTATGGTGAATTTCCAAATGTAGAATATGAGTTCTTTCGTCACTCTTGCCAACATTGTAGTAATGCACCTTGTGTTCATGTTTGCCCTACTGGAGCATCATTTATTGATGCAAAAACAGGAATCGTTGACGTTAATAAAGATCTCTGTGTCGGCTGCCAATACTGTATTGCAGTTTGTCCATATCGTGTTCGTTACATTAACCCGCTTACTAAAGCTGCGGATAAATGTAACTTCTGTCGTGATACAAATTTAGCAAAAGGTAAATTGCCAGCGTGTGTGGAATCTTGTCCAACTAAAGCACTAACTTTCGGTGATCTGAATGATCCAAATAGCGAAATTTCTAAGAAAATTCGTCACGATCAAGTTTACCGTACTAAAGTTGAACTTGGCACAGAACCAAATCTTTACCATATTCCAAGCAAACACGGGGAGATCAGACGATGAGTAGTCCATTTCATTTCCCATCTCTCGTGTGGGACGAAATTATTGCCATTTATCTCTTTTTATTAGGGATTTCAGCTGGTGCTACAATGTTAGCTGTATTATTAAAACGCAGTGGTCTAGCAGGCTCAAACCCAGCACAGAATAATGTGATTCGTTGTGCAGCAATTATTGCACCTGTCACTATTATTTTAGGTTTAGTCATTTTGATCTTCCACCTTACCAAACCTTGGACATTCTGGTATTTGATGTTCAATTACCACCACACGTCAATTATGTCTATGGGGGTAATGTTATTCCAAATCTATATGGCATTCCTTTTATTATGGTTAGCCTTTATTTTCCAAGATTTGGTAGCACAACTAATTAATCGTTTTGTACCAAAACTTAGCTTTATTCATCGTATTATCGTGAATTTAGCCCGTTTTAGTTCACCAATAGAAATCATCTTAATTTTCCTTTCTGTTCTGTTAGGAGCTTATACTGGTTTCTTATTATCAGCATTAATTAGTTATCCAATGTTGAATAACCCAGTATTGCCTGTTTTATTCCTTGCATCAGGAACATCTTCAGGTATTGCAGCATTAATCTTGGCGACCGTATTATTTACCAAAGAAAGTACTCATTCAGCAGCACTTAACTTTGTCCACAAATTTGAATTGCCTGTTGTCTTAATTGAAGCTTTCCTATTATTTGCATTCTGTATTGGTTTATATTTAGGCGGCGGACAAAAGACTGTGGCAATCTATAATGCAGTCGGCAGTGGTTTCTGGGCATATGTATTCTGGATTGGTTTAGTCGGTATCGGATTAGTTGTACCAACACTATTAAACGCAATCGCTTCAAATGATATGAAACATCGCAAAGGTTTCATCATTTTGGTGACAACATTAAGTTTAATTGGTGTATTATGCTTACGTTTCTGGGCATTATATGCGGGGCAAATGACCCTTGCTTAACTACAAGGACTTAGAGAGAAAGTGATATGTTGTTAAACAACATATCACTTTCATTTTTTAACTTTACTCCTGATGTAATGATATTTTTATGCTAGCGGAATTAGGATTTATCAGCTTATTATTCGTGACAATATTCACGGCGTGTTTAACACTACTGCCTGCCTACGGCATCTGGCGTAAAAATTCATTTCTAATGCAACTCGCTCAGCCATTGAGCTTACTCTATGCTATTTTTACTACCACAACGCTAGTAATTCTGGCTTATGCCTTTGCGACCAATGATTTTTCATTAGAATATGTTGCCCAACATTCTAATTCTCATCTTCCCCTGTTTTATCAAATTGCAGCAACATGGGGTGGGCATGAAGGCTCAATGTTATTCTGGTTATTCTCACTTTCAATTTGGACAGGTTGCTTTGCGTGGTTCAATCGTCACACTGATCCTCGATTGATCACAATGACACTTTCCATTATGGGGTTAATCGGTTTTTGTTTTGCCCTATTTATTTTAGGTTTATCTAATCCTTTTCAACGCTTATTCCCTGCTGCACTTGAAGGACGTGATCTCAATCCAATGTTGCAGGATATTGGCTTAATCGTACATCCACCGTTGCTATATCTAGGATATGTTGGTTTTGCAATTAATTTTGCCTTAATCATTGCCTCACTAATCACCCAACAATTTAATGCAGCATTAGCACGCCTATGCCGTCCTTGGGTTCTCGCCTCTTGGGCATTTCTCACAGTAGGTATTATTTTAGGATCCTGGTGGGCATATTATGAATTAGGTTGGGGTGGCTGGTGGTTTTGGGATCCTGTCGAAAATGCCTCTTTAATGCCTTGGTTATTAGCCACTGGTTTATTACACGGCTTAATCATTTATGAAAAACGAGGCATTTTGATTTACTGGGTAATGCTATTATCTATTTTTACCTTTGCTTTAAGCCTGTTAGGCACTTTTATCGTACGTTCAGGTGTTCTCGCTTCTGTACACGCATTTACCATTGATCCACAACGTGGTCACGCTCTATTGGCAATCTTCTTTTTATTTACCATAGGTGGCTTAATCCTGTTTGCACTACGTGCCAATAATCCTCCTTCCATTGTACGTTTCCATGCGATATCTAAAGAATCAGCACTACTTATTACTAATATACTATTTGCATTAGCAACACTGATTGTCTTTGTCGGTACTTTTTATCCAATGATTTTTACTATGATGGGCTGGGGTAGTATTTCTGTCGGTACACCTTATTTTAACCGTCTGTTTCTGCCATTATTATTTCTCTTATTAGGTTTGATGATTTTTGCCCCACAAGCAACCTGGCAAAAGCTTCCACTTGCCAAGATAAAACGAGCTAGCTATTGGGTTATTCCCGCAATTATACTGACCTTTTTACAAATTTGGCAACAACACACTTTTCAAACGATTGAGATAACTTCATTATCCCCGATTGCTATCAGTTTATTAATCCTTGCTTGGTGGATGTTGTTTAATACATTATTTGCTCGTTGGTATTTTGACCTAAAACAGTGGGGTATGCGTTTAGCTCACATAGGTCTAGCAATCAGTGTTATTGGTGGCACAATCAGCAATTATTACGCTGAAGAAATCAGTGTCAAAATGAAAGCAGGAGATACCCAAACCTTACACCAATATCAATTTACTTATTTAGGTTATCGTAACGAAATTGGTCCAAACTATACGGCAGAAAAAACTTTTTTTGCAATTCATCAATGGCAAAAACCGATTGCTCAGGTCAGTGCAGAACGCCGTTTTTATGATGTGCGCACGATGAATATGAGCGAAGTTGGTATTGTTTGGGGTTGGTTCCAAGATCTCTATATTGTGATGGGGAATAAACTCTCTCCCGATGAATTTGCTTTCCGCCTACACTATAAACCTTATATTCGTTGGTTATGGTTTGGTGGATTATTAGTTATGCTAGGTGGTTTCTTAGCTATGTGGGCGGCAAGAAAACCAAAATTAAAAGGATAAATTATGAAACGCTGGTTACTCTTTATTCCTGTAATAGTGATCTTTGGGTTTGTCATTACGTTATTTTTCGGCTTAACCCAAGATCCATTACAAAAAATGCGAGATCATTTGCAAAAACCTCTTCCTACTTTCGCCCTAGCTGACTTAGAAAACAGTAGCAAAACCTGGCAGAATTCAGATTTTCCGCAGGGGCAAGTCTATCTAATCAATATTTGGGGTAGTTGGTGTCAATATTGCAAACAAGAATTTCCATTACTGCATAAAATCACTCAACAATATCAGATTCCAATCATTGGTATTGATTACTTAGATAAACGAGAAAATGCGCTAGCAACCTTACAGCAATTAGGCAATCCATTTAAACTCAATGCTTATGACAGTAAAGGCATATTAGCCGCAGAACTTGGAATTAATGGCGCACCTTATACCTTTATCATCGATAAAAAAGGGATAATCCGTTACTTTTTCGATGGTGGTGCAATCAATGAAACTATTTGGCAACAACAGATGTTACCCTTGATTCAACAATTACAAACGGAATCACTATGAAACGCATAATTCTCCTTTTGTTCGCTATTTGTAGCCTTGCTCAGGCAGAAATTGTTGATACATTTCAGTTTCATTCACCTGAAGCCCAACAGCGTGCAATTGCATTAGCAAAGACTTTACGTTGCCCACAGTGCCAAAATCAGAATTTAGTCGAGTCTAATGCCGCTGTTGCTTATGATTTACGCCTTGAAGTCTATCAAATGGTGAATCAAGGCAAAAGTAATGACGAGATTATTGCCATAATGACCGATCGTTTCGGTAATTTTGTTCGTTACGATCCACCATTCACTACCAATACCTATTTATTGTGGCTATTGCCACTATTTGGCGTAATTTTGGCTCTTGTGTGTAGTGGATTTTATTTATATAAACGTAAACAAACACGCCATTTGAGCGCACAACAACAGCAACAATTACAAGCCTTTCTGCAACAACAGGATCACCATGACTAATCTATTTTTCTTTATCTGTATCGGCTTAGCATTGATGATTATTCTCTTAATATTGTATTGCTATCGCCCTAGTCAAACACCTGATTATGAAAACCAGCAGCTAAATCAACAGTTATTAACACAACAATTAGCATATAGTAAGCGTTGCAATCCTCAATTAGTTAATGAAAGTGCTTACCGTTTCCTACAAGAACAAAAAACGTTTACTACATCACAAAACTTAAGCTTTTATCATCGTAATAGGGCAATATTATTAGGCATAATCATTTTTCTCTTAGTGCTAACTTATTATGCAACTACTCAACGTTGGCAAGCTGTTTTGCATCATCAAGCACAACCCGTTGTCACCTCTACACCACAAAAGCAGAATGAGGATATGATTCTCACTATACAGCGCAAACTACGTGAAAATCCCAATCAAGGCGAAAATTGGTATGAATTAGGTTTAGCCTATGCACAAAATAATGAATTTGATCATGCTTTAGAAGCCTACTCCCGAGCAGTCATTATTTTAGGCCGACAACCACAAATTCTTGGCGCCGCCGCAACTGCACTTTATTATCAAAATAATCAAACGATCACTGAACAAGCACAGCAATGGCTTGATGAGGCACTTAAAAAAGATCCAGAAGATACCACTTCACTCTTACTATTAGCTAATTATGCTTTCCAACAAGAAAACTATTCTCAAGCGATTAAGCTATGGCAACAAATCTTGGATAGTCAACGTAAAGTCGATCGGAAACTATTAATTAGAATGATGAATATTGCAGAGGAAAAAATTAGAGTGCAGTAATCTGTATTACTCAAATTGTTGACCAAACCTGAAATTAATCACAAATCTTAATAAATGTCTAATGGATTCCCTCTCACACTTGCCCG
>NZ_JTJR01000036.1 GCF_001678475.1 Gallibacterium genomosp. 3
AATGGCTTAACGAAAAGGCGTAAGATATTGTTTATACAAGATTTTTTAAATAAAAAGAGTTGCTAATGTTTAAAAAATAAACATTAGCAACAATTTTTCTACTATACCAATATCTAACCAAACTCTAATTCAACTTGCTCTTCACCCATAAAGGCAGTGAGTTCAGCAATGAGATCATCGTGAGGAGTAATATGCCATTCTACTCCTAAGGTCAGCATTGCTCGTCCTTTCTGGCTGTCATAATAGATATGAACTGGTGTTGTGCCTTGTGCATATGGGGTAATAATTTGTTTAAAACGATCGATAAAGTCTGATGTTAATTGCGTTTCCTTAATCGCAATCGCCAGGCTTTTTACAAATTTCTGCCGCATCTCTTCTAGTGTACTTACTTCTCTACCGATCATACGTACACCACCTGTAAAATCATCAGGTAACACTGAACCACTGACGACCAAAATTTGATCTTTATGAATTTTGCTTTCAAATTGCTCTAAAGGTTCACTAAATAACGTAATATCTAAACGGGCGGAACGATCATCTAAGGTTAAAATACCTAATTTTGTTCCTCGCTTAGTTAATACGGTGCGGAAATTTACCACCAAACCACTGACAGTCGTGCTTTCATTACGTCTAGTAATAGATACTTCAGAAATACGATTACTATAATGAGATAACTCCTTCAGATAACGGCTAATTGGGTGGCTACTTAAATATAAGCCTAGCGTTTCTTGCTCGCCATCCAACACCATTTTTTGAGTCCATTTTGGTGTATTGGCATAGGCTTGTTCTACTTCTTTAGGTGAACTCGTTAACACACCAAACATATCCGCTTGTCCAAGTGCTTCATCTTTAGCGTGTTGGTCTGAGGCTTTTAAAGCATCCTCTAAATTCAGGGCAATCGCTGCCCGATGCGGCCCTAACTTATCTAATGCCCCAGATTTGATCAGATTCTCTAACGCACGGCGATTGATTTTCTTTAAATCTATTCTGGCACACAGATCAAACACATCACGGAATAACCCACCATTTTCTCGAGCTTCAATAATATTTTCTATCGCTGCTTCACCAACACTTTTGATTGCCCCAATTCCATAAACGATTTCACCTCGTTCATTTACGCTGAAATGGTATTTTCCTGTATTAATATCAGGCGGTACGACTTTTAACCCCATACGTAAACTTTCATCATAAAAGTTAACGACTTTCTCGACTTTATCCATTTCAGAGGTCATTACCGCTGCCATAAATTCCGCAGGATAATGTGCTTTCAACCATAATGTTTGGTAAGACACTAACGCATAAGCCGCAGAGTGTGATTTATTGAAACCATAACCAGCAAACTTCTCTACCAAATCGAAAATTTTCATCGCCAGTTCGCCATCAACGCCGTTCTTAATTGCTCCTTCTTTAAATACTGAGCGTTGTTTTGCCATTTCTTCTGGTTTCTTTTTCCCCATCGCACGACGTAATAAATCCGCACCCCCCAGAGTATAACCCGCTAATACTTGGGCAATCTGCATCACTTGCTCTTGATAAAGAATAATTCCGTAAGTTGGATCCAAGATAGGTTTTAATGATTCATGTTGATATTCTGCATCAGGATAAGAAATTTGCTCCTCACCATGTTTACGGCGAATAAAGTTATCCACCATCCCTGACTGTAATGGCCCCGGACGGAATAACGCCACTAACGCAATAATATCTTCAAAACAGTCTGGTTTTAGGCGCCTAATCAGATCTTTCATACCTCGAGATTCTAACTGGAACACCGCCGTTGTTTGTGCATCCAGCAATAACTTAAAGGCTTTTTCATCATCAAGTGGAATATAGTGAATATCGATTTCTGGTTTTCCTTCACGACGCATACGTTCATTAATCATATCCACTGCCCATTGGATAATGGTTAATGTGCGCAAACCTAAGAAGTCAAATTTAACTAACCCCGCATACTCCACATCATTTTTATCAAAATGGGTAACTGGATGCTTCCCTTCGGCATCACAATAAATCGGCGAAAAGTCAGTAATCTTAGTTGGTGCAATTACTACACCTCCTGCGTGCTTCCCGGCATTTCGTGTTACCCCCTCCAACTTACGAGCCATATCAATCAGCTCTTTTACTTCCTCATCTGACTCATAAACTTCGGTAAGTTTCGGTTCGGCATCAAAGGCTTTTTGTAACGTCATTCCCGGATCGCCTGGAATAAGTTTTGCAATCCGATCCACAAAGCCATAAGGGTGACCTAATACACGACCTACATCTCGAATCACCGCTTTTGCTGCCATTGAACCAAATGTAATAATTTGCGATACCGCATCACGTCCATACATCTCTGCAACGTGTTCAATAACACGATCTCGCCCATCCATACAGAAATCGACATCAAAATCGGGCATTGATACACGTTCAGGATTTAAAAAACGCTCGAAGAGTAAGTCAAATTCCAAAGGATCTAGATCGGTAATTCTTAACGCATACGCAACTAATGATCCCGCACCAGATCCACGCCCTGGTCCTACGGGAATATTATTGTCTTTAGACCATTGTATGAACTCCATCACGATCAAGAAGTAACCTGGGAATCCCATCTGGTTAATCACGTTTAATTCTACTTCTAAACGTTGATCGTACTCCCCACGTCGTTGTTTTCTTATCTCTTCATCTGGGAACAGAATTGCCAAACGCTGTTCTAATCCTGTTTTGGCTTTTTGGATTAAAAACTCCTCTGTACTTAACTCACCTGTTGGGAATTGCGGTAGGAAATACTCACCTAAGCGGATTGTGACATTACAACGCTGAGCAATATACACTGTATTCTCAAGAGCTTCTGGTAAATCCGCAAATAACTCACACATTTCCGCCTCACTACGGAAATATTGTTGTGGCGTATAATTTTTTGGTCGGTTCGGATCATCCAAAGTTACAATATCATGAATCGCTACTCGAATTTCATGTGCTTCAAAATCCTGCTCACTGAGAAACATTACATCATTTGTCGCCACTAATGGAATTTGGTACTGTTCCCCTAATGCAGCGGCTAATTGCACATAACGGGCTTCATCATTACGACCGGTGCGACTCACAGCGAGATAATAGTGATTTGGAAAATATTGCCGATAAAAATCTAAGCAAGCTTCGGTAGCAATTTGATTATCACGTAATAAGAACTTACCCACATCACCATTCTTACCACCAGATAAAATAATGATGCCCTCAGCATGTTCAATTAACCACTCACGTTCAATAGTCGGATTATCTTTATAACCACGCTGGTAAGCTCGTGATAACAGTAAAGTAATATTTTGATAGCCTTGGTTATTTTTCGCCAATAACGTTAATTCAAAAGGTTCTTCTGGTAATTCGGGCGTATTGACTAATACATCTGCCCCTACAATCGGCTTAATGCCTTTACCTAATGCTGCACCATAAAAACGGACTAAACCACAAAAATTGGTAAAATCGGTCAATGCCATCGCTACCATCTGTTGCTTTGCACACTCATCTACTAACGCTTTTACTTTAGGTAAGCCATTGATCATAGAAAAATCACTATGGACACGTAGATGAACAAATTTTGGCGATGACATAATTTTTCCTAATAATTAATGCATTGATGGAGAAAAGTAATGCGACAATACAATCTGTATTTACTGTATTTACCGCATCTGATAGATCATGAATTATAGATTAAAGAAGAGTTTTTCTCTGTTCCATTTTTCTACGGTAAATGTCTTGATAGTTAATGCATGAATTGCATTACTAGCAAGATGTTCCATTAATGGAGCATAAATTAATTGTTGTTGTTTCACACGAGAGAGATCAGCAAACTTATCACTTACTGCAATCACATCAAAGTGGGCATTTTCCCCACGTACATAAACCTCATCTAAGCCAAGTTCTTGCTTTAATAATTGTTCAATCTCTTTTGGTTCCATAATCAATTTATCCTATTGTTTTATATATTTTGCTAACCACTCTTTTAATGAAAATAACGCTGCCAAATTTAAACACTGTTCAGGTACATTAACTAAGCAAACTTGTTCTAATGGATTGAGCATTAATAACTCCGTTAATAATGCAAAACCAGCAGAATCAATATGACTGATTGCCTTTAAATCCCAGATAATTTTTTGACAAGATGATAATTGTGCATTTTGTGATAGTACAAAATGTTGACGTTGCTGCCATAACAGCAACAACGTATGTCGATTTAACACGCCAATTAAAGATACTGTTGCTTGTTCCGCTTTTGTATCTAATTGCCAATCCAGTTGCATGGTATTCATCTTATTTCTTATCTAAAGTCACAGGCAAACTGGCTGATTTTTCAATTTGTGCAGTCAATGCTTCAATTCCTTTTTGGCGTAAAACACCGCTCCATTCATTTTTCTTGGTTTCTACCATACTGACGCCTTCCGCAGCCATATCATACGCTTGCCATTCATTTGTTTTTGTATTTTTACGCCATTTAAAATCTAATTTTATCGGTGCAGCACCATTATTTTGTTCCACTACTACACGGATATTCACAATATTTTTTCCTTCTACTGATTTTTCAGGTTCAATAATCACCTTTTGACCATTATAGAAAGTTAAAACTTGTGCATAAGATTGTTCAATAAAATTACCAAACGCAGTAAAAAATGCATTTCTTTGTTCTGCTGTTGCAGTTTTAAAATAGTTTCCTAACACTAATGAACCTGCATATTTTACGTGTACATACGGCATTAAATCTTGTCTAACGATAGTACGTAAATAGTTAGGATTTTTCTTAATTTGGCTTTGATTTGCTGTAATATCTGCAAATAACTTATCTGATGCTTGTTGCATTAATTGATAAGGATTTTGCTCTGCCATTGCAAATACACTGGTCAATATTAAACCCAGCGTTAATACAATTTTTGCCATTTTTTGCATATAACGTTTTAACATTTTTCGCTCTCCTCTTATCTATTTTCACTTATTTAGTTTCTTCTGGTGTTTCACTTGATTTTTTATCCCCATACAGGAATTGTCCAATCAGATCTTCTAACACCATTGCAGATTTTGTATCCGTAATTTTACTGCCATCTTTTAACATTGGTGTTTCACCATCATCAAACCCAATATTCAACGCAATGTATTGTTCACCTAACAACCCTGCGGTTTTAATCGAAAGTGAACTGTTATCTGGAATTTGATTATATTTTTCATCAATCGCTAATGTGACTTGTGGCAAATAAGTTTGTGCGTCCAATTCAATATCACTGACTCGCCCTACAACTACCCCACCAATTTTCACTGGTGCCCTGACTTTTAGCCCGCCTATATTATCAAAAGTTGCGGTAACACGATATGTTTGTGACTCACCAAAGCTATGTACATTTGCTACCCGTAAGCCAAGAAAAACTAAAGCACCAATTCCTAATAATAGAAACAATCCAACCCAAAATTCGTACTTCACACTATTTTTCATATACTATCCTTATCTCTTTGCTGATCTCGCAATTAATTTCCACCAAACATTAATGCGGTCAAAATAAAATCTAAACCTAATACGACTAAAGATGCTTGTACCACTGTTTTTGTGGTTGCTTGGCTAATGCCTTCTGATGTTGGCATTGCGTTATAACCATTAAATAAAGCTATCCACACCACACTTACCGCAAAAAATAGGCTCTTAATGATGCCATTGCCAATATCTTTTCCCCAAACAACAGCATTTTGCATAACTGACCAAAAGCTACCACTATCTACGCCTTTCCAATCCACACCTACCAGTGAGCCGCCCCAGATACCAACTGCCGTAAAAATCAATGCTAATAAAGGCATTGCAATCATTCCCGCCCAAAATCGAGGCGCAATAACTCGCCGTAATGGATTTACTGCCATCATTTCAAGCCCGGATAACTGTTCTGTTGCTTTCATTAAGCCAATCTCAGCAGTTAATGCCGAACCAGCTCGTCCTGCAAATAATAGTGCTGTCACCACAGGACCTAACTCACGTAACAGGGATAATGCAACTAATTGTCCCAAACTGGTTTCAGCCGAGAAATCCACTAAAATTACATAGCCTTGCAAGCCTAATACCATACCAATAAATAGGCCTGATAAAACAATAATTAATAGTGATTGAACACCTAACACATATAATTGTTTAACGACTAAAGGAAAGTTTTTTCTAAATTGTGGTTTTCCAACTAGTGCACCATATAACATTAATCCCGACTTACCCAGAGTACGTATCCAACGTACACCATATTGTCCAAGTCGTTCAATTATCGTTATTTTCACTGAAATAACTCCTCTTCATAATCTTGTGCTGGATAATGGAATTTTACCGGTCCATCCGCTTGCCCAGATAAGAATTGAATCACTCTAGGATCTTGGCTCGCTTTTAATTGCTCTGGCGTACCTTCTGCAATGATTTTTTGTTCCGCCACGATATAGCCATAATCCGCAATACTTAATACTTCTGTCACATCATGTGAAATTACGATTGAGGTCAGATCCAGCGTTTCATTCAATTTTTTTATTAAATCAACAATCACGCCCATACTGATCGGATCTTGCCCTGTAAATGGCTCATCATACATAATTAAATCTGGATCTAACGCTATCGCCCGAGCGAGTGCTGCACGGCGTGCCATACCGCCTGATAATTCATTTGGCATTAACTCTGCTGCACCTCGCAATCCCACAGTTTCTAATTTCATTAGTACCATTTTACGAATAATTGATTCCGGCAATTTCGTATGTTCACGAATTGGGAAGGCCACATTTTCAAATGTCGTCATATCCGTAAATAAGGCACCTGATTGAAATAGCATCCCCATTCTTTCTCTAACTTCATACAATTCTTTCATTGATAGACTGCAAATATCTTGTCCATCTAATAAAATTTGTCCTTGTTCGGGAATTAATTGGCCACCAATCAATTTTAACAACGTGGTTTTACCAATTCCTGAAGGCCCCATAATTGCGGTAATTTTTCCTTTTTCAATTTTTAAATTCAGGTTGTTATAGATGGTTCTTTCACCACGTTTAAAGGTTAAATTTTTAACTTCGATAAGAATATCCTGCATCGTTTTGTTGCCTTCTCCTATCCATCGTAAATGCGTTATTCTAACAGAATATCGTGACTTGTTGAAAAATACCTCATTTATAGCGATTTTATGATATGATCCGCCAGCTAAATGTTTCCAAAAAAAGGTAAATGATTTATGTCCATTCGTTGGAATATAGTACTCTCAATTATCGCACTGGCATTATTGGCATGGCTCTATTCTTTACAACAAACTACTGTGCCAGTATTAACCAAAAAAGCCTCCGATCCTGAATATATTGCTAAACAAATGACCACTATTGTTTATGGTCCAACTGGCACAATTCAGTATCAAGCTGCATCTGATAATGTAGATTATTTTAATGATGATAAAGCGATTTTTACCCAGCCTATTCTCTATGTTTATGACGAAAATGAAGTAAAAACATGGCGATTACAGGCGGATAAAGCCATTTTGCAAGATAAAGATCAATTAACGCTACAAGGCAATGTGAAATTACAAAGCCTACAAAAAGAATCTAAATTACAAACAATCGATACGGAGCAGGCTTTTGTCAATTTAACGACACAAGATATAACATCTGATACAATGGTGACCCTCACTGGTCTAAATTTTACCAGTAATGGCAAGGTATTAGACGGTAATCTGCAAAAACAAACTGCGACCCTAAAAGAACAGGTTAAAACGTACTATGAAATCAAAAACTAATTTAACTGTACTTGGTTTACTCACTTTATTTGTAAGTTATTCTGCTATCGCCTTAACCGGTGATTCTGAACAACCAATTAATATTGAATCTAATAACCAATCGCTTGATTTAACCAGTAATGTTGTGACTTTTACTGACAATGTTGTGATTACACAAGGTAGTGTGAAAATTAATGCAGATAAAGTTGTCATTACTCGCCCAAGTGAAAAAGAAAAATCTGAGAATAAAAAAGAAACCGTTGATGCGTTTGGCGCACCAGTAAAATTTCAACAAAAATTAGATAATGGCAAGATGGTTTATGGCAATGCCAATAAAGTTCATTATGATTTAGGAAAAGAGTTTTTAACTTTAATTGGTAATGCCCAACTTAAACAAGAGGATAGCCGGATTAATGGTGATCTCATTACCTATGATGTAAAAAAACAACAATTAAAAGCAAATGGTAATGGTACTTCTCGTGTCAAAACAATTTTAATTCCGAACCAACTTAAAACAAATTAGAGCATATTATGTCTGTTTTATCCGCTGAACATCTAAGCAAAAGTTATAAAGGCCGTTCTGTGGTCAATGGAGTTAGTTTAACAATTAACTCTGGTGAGATTGTCGGTCTATTAGGACCAAATGGTGCAGGAAAAACAACTACTTTCTATATGGTGGTTGGTTTAATTAGCCATGATGAAGGTAAAATTACGATTGATAATCAAGATATCAGTCGTTTACCAATGCATCAACGTGCAAAACAAGGTATTGGTTATCTACCACAAGAGGCTTCTATTTTTCGTCGTCTGTCAGTCTATGATAATTTAATGGCTGTATTGGAAATCCGCAAAGACTTAACCAAAGATCAGCGTATTGATGAACTTGAACGGTTACTCGATGAATTTCATATTAGCCATATCAAAGATAATTTAGGGCAATCACTCTCTGGTGGTGAACGCCGTCGTGTCGAAATTGCTCGTGCATTAGCCGCTAATCCAAAATTTATTTTATTAGATGAGCCTTTCGCCGGCGTTGACCCAATTTCCGTATTGGATATTAAAAATATTATCCAAGCATTACGTGACCGTGGTTTAGGCGTATTAATTACTGACCACAATGTTCGTGAAACCTTAGACGTTTGTGAGCGTGCTTATATCGTTAGCGAGGGTAAAATGATTGCTAGCGGATCGCCACAACAGGTTTTAGCCGATGAACACGTTAAACGCGTTTATCTCGGTGAACATTTTAAACTTTAATTTTTCACTCGTTATTGATCGTATGAAAATCACTGAATTTCTTAAAAAAGAAAATATTCGTACCGGTTTACTTTGTTCCAGTAAAAAACGTGTTTTTGAATTAATCTGTAATATTGTTTCATCACAAACAGAAGAGCAAGAAACTAGCTGTTTTGAAGCAATTTGTCATCGAGAAAAAATGGGAAATACCGGATTAAATAATGGTATTGCGATTCCCCATGCTAAATTAGCCGTTGGTGATAAGCCGATTGCTGTATTTTTGCAATTAGATACCCCGATTAAATATGATTCTGCAGATCATCGAGATGTTGATTTAATTTTCGCGATTTTAATCCCTGAAGATTGTTGTCCAAGCTGTTCACCATTATTACCTTATCTTGCTGAATGTTTCTCAGATAAGAATTTATGTAAACAGTTACGTTTAGCAAAAAGTCCTGATGAAGTCTGGTCTATATTTCTTGCACATGATCACATTGAAGTAGTTGAAGAAGCAAAAGAAAGCGAGCAAACTACAGATTATTAGCAGTGTTATCAAACAGTGGAGGGTATCATGGATCTTGTCATTATTAGTGGTCGTTCTGGTGCAGGAAAATCTATTGCATTACGTGCTTTGGAAGATATTGGTTATTACTGCATTGATAATCTCCCTCTTTTTTTGATTCCACAATTAATCGAAAAACTAGCTACGAGCCAACAAACTATTGCGATCAGCGTTGATATTCGTAATATTCCGCTACAACCGCAAGAATTAGAAACAACGCTTGATCAACTACCACAATCTTGCAATACCAAGATTATCTATTTAGATGCTGATCGTAATACCTTAATTCGCCGTTATAGTGATACTCGCCGCGTTCACCCGCTTTCTAAAGATAACCTTTCTCTTGAAGGCTCTATTGACTTAGAAAAAGAACGCTTAGAACCACTATTTCAGCACGCAAATTTTGTGATTGATACTACAAATCTTTCAACCCATCAGCTTGCGGAAAAATTACGTGAATTCGTTCGTGGTACAGCGAATAAAGATTTACAAATTATTATTAAATCTTTTGGCTTTAAATACGGTATTCCTCAGGATGCTGATTATATTTTCGATGTGCGTTTTTTACCGAATCCTCACTGGGAAGCAAAATTACGCCCTTTAACCGGTTTAGATCAACCGATTATCGATTTCTTACGCCAATTTGATGTAGTACGCGAATTTCTCTACTCTACTCGTAGTTATATTGAAACTTGGTTACCTTTATTAGAACAAAATAATCGTAGTTACCTTACGATTTGTATCGGTTGTACCGGTGGTAAACATCGTTCCGTTTATATTGCACAACAGCTTGCTGACTACTTTCAAGCAAAAGGAAAAAATATTAAAATTCAACACAATTCCTTAATTAGGCAAGAACACAAACATTCAACAACGACTGATTAACTATAATTCAGCGAATGTGTAGCTCAGTTGGATAGAGCAACCCCCTCCTAAGGGGTAGGTCGGCGGTTCAAATCCGCCCACGTTCGCCATTAATCTATTCTCACTAATCCTATGACTGAACAAGACCAGAAATTTATGCAATATGCCCTCACTTTAGCAGATAAAGCTGCTGCAATGGGGGAGGTTCCTGTTGGGGCGGTGTTAGTGGATGAACAAGGTAATATTCTTGCTGAAGGTTGGAATCAATCAATTACACTTTCTGATCCCACAGCACACGCCGAAATTATCGCTTTACGCCAAGCAGGACAGAAAATACAAAACTATCGGTTATTAAACACCACTCTCTACGTAACATTAGAGCCTTGCCCGATGTGCGCTGGCGCTATTTTGCATAGCCGCATAAAACGTTTAGTATTTGGTGCAATGGATTATAAAACCGGTGCTATCGGTTCTCGATTTCATCTCTTTGAAGATTACCGAATGAATCACGTAGTAGAAATTACAGCAGGTGTTTTAGCTGAACAGTGTAGTAATAAAATTAGCCAATTTTTTCAGCAACGCCGAGAGCAACAAAAACTTGCTAAAGCAACTGCATCAATAGTTACTCAAAATAATAATTAATAACCATTACCCAACCAAATTGACTTTCATATAACAAATTATTATTAATAACCTTACTACTCATATGTGAATTATCGTTTATAATATGCGGCCTGAATGTTTCACTAAATTAGGTTTCATAGGTTAAATTATGTGTCAATTATTGGGAATGAATTGTAATACCCCGACCGACATCGTGTTTTCCTTTGAAGGGTTCCGTCGTCGTGCAGGGATTACAGATTGCCATTCGGATGGCTTTGGTATTGCTTTTTTTGAAGGCAAAGGTGTACGTGTATTCCGTGATGATAAGCCTTGTAGCTCATCACCAATCGCAGATTGTGTGAAACAATATCACATTAAATCACTTAACGTGATTGCACACATTCGAAAAGCGACACAAGGTGATGTTAACCTTGAAAATACCCACCCATTCATGCGTGAAATCTGGGGTGAAAATTGGGTATTTGCTCATAATGGTAATTTAAAAACTTTACCTGATTTATCAGATTGCCGGGCTCAACCTATTGGTTCAACCGATTCAGAAGCCGCTTTCTGTTATATGGCAGAATATCTAAAACGTCGTTACCATCGTAAACCAAGCGAAGATGAAATTTTTAATGCGGTCTATGAAGTCACAAAAGAATTATCACAATTAGGCACATTTAATTTTATCTTGTCTAATGGGCAATTTATGATGGCACATTGCTCTACTTTTTTACATTACCTCACTCGTAAAGCACCTTTTGGTAAGGCTTTCCGTGTTGATGATGATAGTTTTATTGATTTTAATGATTACGCTAAACCAGGCGATAAAGTCACCATTATTTCTACCCAACCTTTAACCAAAAATGAACTTTGGACAAAAATGGAACATGGTGGTTTTGTGATGTTCAAAGATGGTGAAAAAGTTAAAGAAATCTTAGGTGAAGCAAAACAGATCGAAGATGATGGTACATTAGGCAATATGAAAATTGCTTAATATTATTACTCTACCCACATAATTAACCTAATTAACAGGTATCTAAATTTCTCAAGATACCTGTTTATTTAAAAATTCCTCTTATCCTCTGCACAAATTCTTTTTATACTGCTTTCAATCCATTCCTTTTTTAACGTTTGTTGATATGAAAATTGAAGTTTGTGTTGATAATTTAGAATCCGCTTTGATTGCAGAAAGCGCTGGTGCGGATCGGATTGAACTGTGTGCTGCCTTGCCACTAGGCGGTATTACGCCATCTTATGCATTAATCAAAACTGTGATTGAACAACTCACCATTCCCGTACACGTTATGATCCGCCCTCGCGCTGGTGATTTTTTGTTTACACCACAAGAACAACAAATAATGCTAACTGATATTGAAATCGCCAAACAACTCGGTGCACCAAGCGTAGTTATTGGCGCGTTAACTGAGCAAGCTCAAATCGATTTAATACTAGTTAAACGCTTAATTCAGTCCGCGAAAGGTATGGGAATTACTTTCCACCGCGCGTTTGATTTATGCAGTGATCCTTACCTTGCACTGCAACAACTCATTGATTTAGGTTGCCAACGAGTACTTACCTCAGGTTTAGCTACAACCGCAGAACAAGGAATACACTGTTTAGCTAACTTAGTTCATCAAGCAAATCATCAAATTACAATTATGGCAGGCGCAGGTATCACTGCTAATAATGCCGATAAAATCGCCCAACAAACAGGAATAACTGAATTACATTTATCTGGTAAAAGTTATCACCCAAGCAAAATGCAATCTGAACATATCCAAGCAATTATGGGACAAGACGCCAACACTGATACGCAATTATTAGTAACAGATTTTAATAAAATCGCTACAGTAAGAAGGTTATTTCCTATTTGATTTTATGCTATATAGTTATAATCTTTAAGTTAAGAATTAATAAGTTTCCTACTAATACATTGATTAACCTCAATAAAAAATAGCTGGCTAAACAGCACAGCTATCTTGATTAACGCAATGAAATTGATTGTTCTCGTTACTTACCATGGATAATTTCAGCAACTTCTACTTTACGATTTTCATAACGAGAACGGGTACAAGCATCCGCTGTAGCAATCGCTGCACGAGCAGCTTCACCGGTAAGCAATTTTTCAAACTCTGCTGATGGTTTCATACCATGCATAATATCATTAAGGTATTTCATCTCTTTTTTCATCACAGAACTTAACCATAATGGTGTGCGTTTACCTGGGTGACCATATTGGATTGCGCCATCCATTTCTGTACCTGTATAAATACGAGTACGGTCATCATCCTCTTCTTGTGTTTCATGGATTAAGAAATGAGTTTCTTGCCCATCTACACGCAATGTACCACCACAATGATACATATCGAGTTTAATAGCACCTTTTTCGCCTTGAATTAACACATAATGTTCTCCCCAACGGAAAGCAGACCCCCACTCTAATACAGCAAATCGTCCATCTTCAAATTCCATATTTAGGAATAACATATCATCTTCATCACCAAATTGTTCGCCTTGATGTGCAACATTGCCGGCTGTCATCGTCACTGTTTTTGGCATTCCTCCCATTAAAAACTGTACACAGTCTAATTCATGGATATGGTGATACAGGTGGCCACCTGATTTTGCTCTAATTTTTTTCCAAGAAATGCTTGGCTGTACATCTTCCCAACCATTACGTGCCGTATGGCAATATAAAACTTTACCAATAACCCCTTGATTAATCAGTTCTTTTGCGTGATGTACCCCATTAAAGAAGTTCATAATGTGCCCAGCCATAAAGATTACACCATTCTCTTCACAAGCACGCACCATCTCATCACAATCAGCATAACTTAATGCAATTGGTTTTTCGCAAAATACGTGTTTTTTATGTTTTGCTGCTAACAAGACAGGCTCTTTATGCAAATAATTTGGTGTAGCGACAATCACACAATCTACGTCTTCACGACACACTAACGCTTCTAAGCTATCAGCAGCATCACAATTCAATTCTGCTGCAATCGTCTTACCATTTTCTGGGTCATAAACCACCGTAACTTTTGCATCTTCATTCTCATTCATAAAACGAGCTAAATCCGCACCAAAATAACCTACACCAACAACGCCATATTTCACCATTTTTATACTCCTTGAGGATATTCAATCTAAATTCATTTGCTTATTTCACGGATCCTTCTGATAATCCACCAGCTATCTTATTTTGGATAAAACAGAAGAATAATACTGAAGGAAGAACCACTAAGACTGAAGCTGCCATCATATCGCCCCAATCTAAAATCTCTGCGCCATTTAATGAACGTAATGCCACGGCTACCGTCATTTTGCTGGTATCATTGACTAATATCAGCGCATAAAGGAATTCATTCCACGCATTGATAAAAGTGTAAATTGCAGTTGCTACAATACCGGGTGCAACAAGTGGCAAGACAATCTTGAAAAACACTGTAAATTTATTTGCCCCATCTATTTTTGCAGCCTCTTCTATTTCAATTGGTACTGTTTGAAAGAAGCCCACTAATAACCACACCGCATATGGCACACTGAATGAAAGGTAAACAATAACTAAGCCCAATGTAGTATTTGTTAATCCAACTTTTGCCATTACAATTGAATAAGGAATTGCCAGTAAAATTGGTGGAAAAATATAGGTAGTAATCAATACCTTAGACATAACTCTCCCTAATTTGGGGAAGAAACGTACAATCCCATAGGCTGCCATTGCTGAAATCACAGTCGCAATTAATGTTGTACTAAGAGCAATCACCAAGCTATTTTTGATGTTGATAATAAAATTTAAGTCATAAATCACATGGCGGTAATAATCCAACGTAAATACTTTTGGCCAGAAACTCGTTGGATCACCAGTTAATTCACCTTTCCCTTTAATTGATGAAATAATGATCCAGACAAGAGGGAATACCGCAATTACTGTTACTATCATCAAATAGGCGTGCGAAATGACATCACCGAGGATCGATTTTTGCTTTTTCATGAATGTGCTCCTTCTTTTTCCCAACGGCTAATGACTTTGAAATAGATGAAACAGACTAGTAACAAGAAAATGAATAACAACACAGTAACCGCTGAAGAACGTCCTAACATTTTTGTACCCCATCCCATGTTGTACGCTAAGATCGGAATCGTCATTGTTGAGTTTGCTGGACCACCACCAGTCATTAAATAGATAATGTCAAAGTTGTTAAACACCCAAACCGTTCTTAATACGACTAATAACCCAACAACGACTTTAATATGAGGCAATGTGATATGGCGGAATACTTGCCATGCATTTGCGCCATCAATCCGAGCTGCTTCATATTGTTCTTGTGGTACGGTTTGTAAGGCAGAAAGCACATTCACCATAATTAATGGTGCACCAAACCAGATATTAACAAACACTAAACTCACAAAAGCCCAAGTGCTATCTGATAAGAAATGTGGCGCAACATCCATTAGGCCAAGTTTGACAATGATATTAGGTAAATAACCATAGACACCATTTAAAATCCATTGCCATGAAAAGGCGATAACAATCGTTGGAAATGCCCATGGAATAATAAGTAGAATTTTATATAACCACTGCAAATGACGGATTCGATTCAACGCCATAGCTAGTGAAAAGCCGACAAGAATTTGCCCTATTAAAGAAAAGACAGTCCATTTAATAGAATTTAAAAATGCCCACCAAAATGTTGGATCTCCTAATACCGCCCGATAATTATCGAATCCTACAAATTTGTAGTACGGCATAATCAAGTTTTTATTGGTAAAGCTATAAAAAATGCTTGATAAAAATGGGTACACAAAAAGTGTAGAAACCACAATTAATGCAGGTAGTACAAAAATCCATCGGGTATAGTTTTTTGCAATCACGAACCCTCCCCTTCCCATTTTAATGGGAATGAAAAATCATCAAATCATTATTAGTTAGAAGGTGGGGTGTTATTCACCCCACTTTATCGACTATGGTGCAACCATTTCAAACAACTCATTTAGTTGTTTTTCGGCTCTTTCCGCAGCAACTTTTGGATCTGTACCATTCGCCACAATGTCTTGGAACATTGCTTCAATAATGTGTTGATTGGTTAATAGACCTCCTTGTACTGTTGGTCCGTGTTCATATCCAATCGCAGTTCCTTTTTCTACCGCAGCAGAAATAACCTCTTCTGCATGGCTAAATTGTTTCACCATTGGGTTATTTGCATAGGCAGGATCATCCGAAATTCCCTTAATCGCTGGCAACATTCCTACTGGTACAGATTGTAAGAATTTAATATAACGATCTTTTTGATATAGTGTTTCAATAAAGGCTTTACTAATTTCAGGATGTTTTGAGGTTTTCCATACAACGAGAGGGACATTCGAGGTTTCAATACCACGTTCTGGATCATTGGCATTAATTTTTGGCATTGGATAAGCATCAATCTCGCCTAATAATTGTGGTGAATTCGCTTTTACCCCACCGATTTGGAATCCAGAGTTAAAATCAAATGCGGTTTTACCTTGATAATAGAGGGTAGCTTGTTTTAATACATCATAATTGATTGCATCTTTTGGTGAAGTTTCTTTGTACATTTTCACCCAATATTTGATGCCTTCTTGAGCTAATGGACTAGTTAAATCAGCTTTTAAGTCTTTTGTTAATAAACTACCGCCACCACTTCTTACATAAAAATTTAAGAAACGTGTTGCCATAAAATCATTTGTTCCCATTGGAACTGATAACCCATAAACACCATCTTTTGTTAATACTTTTGCAGCATGATAAAGTTCATCCCATGTCTTTGGCACTTCAAGATTATGTTTTTTCAATAAATCCTTACGAATCCACATAACTTGAGCATGGGAATAAAGTGGTAAAGAATAATTTTTACCTTTGACTGTACCTTCATTAATGGCAGCTTCAGAGAATTTGTCACGACCAATTTTATCAACTAAATCATTGATCGGTAATAACGCACCAACATTAATCATTTCAACCACTTGGTTTGGTAATGCTGTACTCATATCTGGTACATTGCCTGAAGCAAAACCCGTTGTCCATTTAGTGTAGAAGTCATTCCAGGAGAACGTTTCTATCTTAATTTTTACTTTTGGATGCTCTTTCATAAATTCATTCGCAGCCTCTTGAATCACTTCTAAACGAGGACCTTGGGTAAATGAATGCCAAACAGTGATATTTCCTGCAAGTTCTGCAGCTAAAGCATTACTACTAAAGACACTAGTACTTAAAACTACTGATGCACCAACCGTTAAAAGAGTTTTTAATTTCATAAAATGCTCCTTAATAAGAGAAAATTTAGAGAAGTGATTGCTCAGTTTCAGGATCAAAGAAATGTGCACGTTTCATATCAAACGCTAAACTAATACTTTGTCCCATTTTGATTTGCTGCCGAGAATGTACGATAGCTTTAATGCTTTGCTGCCCCACATCAAGATGCACAATATATTCAGCACCTAATAATTCAGCCACATTGACAGGTGCTGTAATCATTGCCTTTTGGTAACTCCCTAATAGCAATGGTTCGTTAGAAATATTTTCTGGTCTAATTCCTAAAATAACGTGTTTACCCTCCCAGCCACGCTGTTCTAACTCAGTATAATATTCTTCAGGAATACTCAAGCTATAACCATCTTCCGTAATAAAATTGCCTTGCTGAACACGTCCACGTAAAAAATTCATCGTTGGTGCACCAATAAAACCAGCAACAAACAGATTATTCGGATGATCATAAATTTCTTTTGGTGAACCGATTTGTTGTACAACCCCAGCACTCATTACCACAATCCTATCTGCCATCGTCATTGCTTCTGTTTGATCATGGGTTACATAAACGGTAGTTGCATTCAATTTATTATGAATTCTGATAATTTCAGCACGCATATTACTGCGTAATTTTGCATCTAAATTAGAAAGTGGTTCATCCATCAAGAATACTTTCGGCGAACGAACAATTGTGCGACCTAACGCCACACGTTGTCTTTGCCCGCCCGATAAGGCTTTTGGCTTACGATCCAATAAGGCTTCTAATCCTAAGATTCTTGCAGCCTCTTTTACTTTTCGATCAATTTCTGTTTTATCAACTTTGCGTAGCTTTAAAGCAAACGCCATATTTTCATAAACTGTCATATGTGGATAAAGAGCGTAAGATTGGAACACCATCGCAATATCACGATCTTTTGGTTCGACATCATTCACCAAACGATCATCAATATAAAATTCCCCTTCTGAAATATCTTCTAATCCAGCAATCATTCGTAATGTTGTTGATTTCCCACAACCAGAAGGACCAACTAATGCAATAAACTCTTTATCTGCAACTTCTAAGTTGAAATCTTTTACTGCTTCAAAGCCATTGCTATAACGTTTGTAAATGTGACTTAACGATAGTGTTGCCATAAGCCTTCCTTTTATCTATATCGCTCAATATTTAACTGACAAGTTATAAAAAATGAGCTACTATTTACACAACCAAGAGATAAGACATCAGATGTCTTAAATTTAGAGATATGATGTCTTGTTTTGAATAAAATTTCTGCGATTAAGATCACAAAAATGAAAAAATTGGCAAAAAAAGCATCAAATTTAGCACTGCAAGAAGAAATTAAGCAGTTAATTCTGTCTAGAGGATTAAAAGCTGGCGACCTTATGCCTACGGAAAATGAGCTAATGACTCATCTTAATGTTAGCCGTTCTAGCTTGCGAGAAGCCGTTAAATCATTAGAAGCATTACATATTTTAGATATTCATCATGGCGTTGGCACTTTTATTAGTGAGTCCTCTTTGACCCCTATGATCCAAAGTCTTGCTTTTCATACCCAGCTACATTTGCAAGACAATATGAAATATTTATTGGATATTTTAGACGTACGTGAAATTTTACAATATGGTTTTGCACCGCTTGCTATTGCGAAAATTAGTGATCAAGAGGTTGATGCTTTACAAGAATTAAGCCTACAAATGAAGCAACGAGCAAGAGATGGCGAATATTCCACCGAGATAGAATACCAAATTCACTTACAAACCTATCAAGCGATTAAAAACCCTTTATTATCACAATATCTAGATGCTTTTTGGCAAATATTCCAATTACAAGAGGATAATTTGCCCGCTTCATCACTTACGCCAGAACAAATTGCGTTAAGTTATCAAGAGTGGGTTGATGCTGTAGAAGCGCGAGATATAAATCGCTTTCAGCATAGTGTTTTGCTCTATTTTCGTCATTTACGTCAACGAATTAATCCATAGGAGTGTTTATGAAAGATCTCAAGATTGCTTTAGTCGGCTGTGGATTTTTTGGACAACAACTTGCTGCTGTATTCTCTCAAGCATCAACTAAGCTGGTTGGTGTTACCGATTTACAAATTGGGTTAGCACAAGATCTCGCCAGTAAATATGATTCTACTGCTTATGCCGATCTCCCTAGCTTATTAGCTCAACAATCTGTTGATTTGGTATTAATCGCCACTTATAACCACAGTCATCGTCAAATTGCTGAAATTGCACTTCAACATGGCTGTGCTGTTTTTGTTGAATCTCCATTTACTATTACTCTGAATGATGCGGATGCCTTATTACAACTTGCAAAACAACAACAAACGACTATTTTTGTTGGTCACTGTTTGCGAGTGTTACCTGGATTACAGCAAGCAAAACAGATAATACAACAACAAAAATTAGGAAAAATTACTGTTGTACGTGCGAATCGTCAGCGTTGGCTTGATCCTATTTTTCAGCCAAATTGGTGGAAAAATGATATTCAACTCACTGGTGGTAAATTATTTCACGAAATCCATGAGCTTGATTTATTAGGATGGCTTGTCGGTGAAGTAGAGTATGTTTTCGCACAATCGACTAATCGAGCCCATTTAGAAACACCCGATCACCACGATATCATTCAACTCTTATTACAATTTAAAAATGGGGTATATGGTTCCTTAGAAATGGGGTCTGCTTATCATCTCTCTAAGTGGGATATTACTATCCATGGTGAACTCGGTTCTATGTTGATTAATTTTTTTACTTCCAGTGTTACCATTTCATTTGCTAATGGTCATCGCCAACAATTTAATATGTATGATGAATTTGAAGCGGATCTTTCTTTACGTGAAAGCAGCAAAGGCATTCAGAAATATGGCCAGCCAAATGAGCGTTGTCCTTATTGGCTCACTCGTGCGATTGAATTAGAAGCTGATAGCGTTCTAACCCATTTACAGCAACAACAGCCGAGTGTACTTTGTGAATTACCTGCTAGAGCAATTTGTATCGCCAGTGCAGCAACGCAATCAATCAAAAATAAAACACTTACTGCGGTAAAATACTGTAACGAATAACAATCTAAAAATACAAAAAGCTGTCAGAGTATCAGCCACTGACAGCTTTTTATATGTAAAATTGGTATCAGAGCATTCCTACCACAATCGCAATAAATACCCACATCCCAAAATAATTATTATTTAAAAAAGCTTTAAAGCAAGCTTCACGCGCACGTAATTTAGTCATTTTACATTGATAAATGAAATGTGCAGCAGCAATGGCTAGCACAATAAAATACCCTGTATTTAACTCTTTCTCTTGCCCCAGATAAATTAGTAGCAACAAAGCGATAAATTGAAGTAACGCAATGATTTTATTGTCATATTCTGCAAATAAAATTGCAGTCGATTTTACGCCAATACGCAAATCATCATCACGATCCACCATCGCATATTGTGTATCGTATGCAATCGTCCACGCTAAATTAGCCAGAAAGAGAATCCAACAATCTAATGGTAAGCCTGACAAAGTTGCGCCATACGCCATCGGAATTGACCAACCAAACGCTGCACCTAAAAAGAGTTGTGGTAAATGAGTATAGCGTTTCATAAATGGGTAGATAAACGCTAATAAAACCGCAATAACCGATAACCCAATGGCATAGAAATTTAACTGTAATACTAATAAAAAGGAGCAAAAAACTAAGACAAAAAATAGAATTTTTGCTTCTAATTCGGTTACAGCACCTGTTGCCAGAGGGCGTTGTTTAGTACGTTTAACTTGTCCATCAATATGACGATCCGCATAATCATTAATGACACATCCTGCTGAACGCATAAAGACAACGCCTAATACGAAGATTAATAAAATTTTAAGATCAGGAAAACCACCTTTTGCTAGCCATAAAGCCCACAAAGTTGGCCATAATAACAATAAAGAACCAATTGGTTTATCTAAACGCATTAACTGCGCATAACTTACCAATTTTGCAGAATGTATAGCTCCAATCATGATTGATAAGGACAGACTTTTACTACTAAATTACTATTTTCTACTAATGAGGCGACTTCACCTGGTAATGGGCGATCTGTAAAGAGGTAATCAAACATTGTAATAGGCCCTAAACGCACCATTGCTCGACGCGAGAATTTAGAATGGTCAGTCACTAAAATACTGGTACGAGAACTTTCAATAATTGTGCGTTTTACTTGGACTTCATGATAGTCATAGTCTAATAAAGAGCCATCATGATCAATCGCACTAATTCCCAAAATACCAAAGTCTAAACGGAATTGGGAAATAAATTCCATGGTCGCTTCACCAATAATTCCACCATCAGGACGTAGACCACCACCAGCAATAATAATTTGGAAACTCTCTTTCTCCATTAGAATATGAGCTGCATTTAGGTTATTGGTCACAATGCGTAAATTTTCATGATTCAATAAAGCACGTGCGACAGCTTCCGCTGTTGTACCAATATCAATAAAAAGAGAAGAACCATTAGGAATTTGTTCAGCGACACATTTTGCTACCCAATCTTTTTCTTGGCATAACAATGTCTTACGTGAGGCATAATCACTATTTTCTGAAGTGGATGGTGAGGCTGCTCCCCCATGATGACGGCGAATTTCATTTTTTGCCGCTAATTCATTTAAATCTCGTCGAATTGTTTGAGGACTGACATCTAATTCTGCAACCAACTCTTCAGTACTGATATAACCGTGCAATTTGACTAATTCGATAATACGGTTATGGCGTATTGCTTGTTTCATAACTACCTCACGTTAAGTGGCTATTCGCTGTCATTCTACTAAAAATCACTATCTTTTCATTAAATTTTTGTGAAAAATCATCATGATTTATGTTTATGATAGAAAAGATTTACCCCGGCTAAAAAGCATCCACTTAATAATCCTGCAATATGTGCACTATTTCCCATAGATAATCCAATTAAAGAAGAAAAGAATCCACTTACAATCCCAATAATCAGAAACCAACTAAACCCTGCTGGTACAACAAAATGCTTTGATCGATCAAATTGACTCTCAACCCAGACATATCCGAGTACAGCATAAACCACACCAGACAAGCCAAAGAATGCAGGACCAGATGCAAAATATTGTGCAAATCCGCTCACTATCCCAGAAAAGAGATAGATAAATAAAATGGTTTGAATCCCTTGATAACGCTCAATCAATCCCGCAAAAATCCACCACCATAATAGATTAAATAATAGATGAGCAAAGGAAAGGTGTACTAAGGTATGCGACAAATAACGCCAAATTTCTGTAACCTGAAATGGCAACTCTGGAAAATGGAAATAAACGAAGATTTCTTCACTATTAATCAATGTCCCGCCATAAATTCCAACACATAATAATGTAATCAAAAAAGTGAATTTTGCAGACAATATTTGTTGCCAATGAAATTGAGCAAATACCTGAGAAAAGGGGGTAATAATTTGTTTAAAAGAAAGTGTAGAACCATTTTGCCATTCTACTTGATTAAATTCCGCATCATTAGGATTTTGTATAAATCGTTCTGCAATAGGCTGTATTTGTTCAATGACTTGCGGTGAATCTTCGACGAGAAATAGATGAAAATATTCGTTTTCTTGTTGGATTTCAATTTGATACTGATATTGCTGCTGAATGATTTGTTGAAAGCGTTTCGCTAGTGCGATTTGCGTACTACTAAAAAGATAATGCATTTGGCTAATCCTAGAGGTGAACTATAAAATCCGTTATACTGTTGTTCACCATTTTTACTAATTTATGATGATGTATGCGCAAAAAAAATAATTTTCCCGAAGGCTTTTCTAAATTTTCTTGGGCAATCGCTATTTTTTGTATTCCAGCTTTATTATGGCCTTTATCTTTATTACTTTCTCCTAGTTTAAAACAGAATCCAAATTTAAGTGAAATGGCGTTCACTAATATGTCGATTTTTATGTGGAGCTATCCATTACTCTTATTCATCTTAGCTCGCATCATTTATAAATTACATCAGCGTAAACCTAAATTTGCTGCCTATGTATTGGCTATCTGTTTTATCTTATTTTATCTTGCTGTGTTACTTATTGCAGTCTATGTTTTTCAGGCTTAATTAAGGAACTCAATCATCTGTTTAAAAGCAGCTATTCTCACAGCATCTGTTTCAAACATAATTTCGTGTTTAGCACCCGCAATTTCAATAATCTGCGCAGAAGGTGAACAAGCAAAGAGTTTATTCACCTTCTTAGTAGAAACAATAGATTCTTCCCCTGATTGCAAAATTAATACTGGAATCTGAATTTTAGTCACTAATTTAGGCAATCTCTTAAATGCCATAATAATCCGATGAACCCAACCAAAAGTAGGCCCACCTAATCGAATTTCTGGATAGCGTGCCGCCATTTTATTCATAAAATTTAATCTTGCTGCACTATGCGTTAAATCTGTCGTGGCAATATCCGCTGGTTTATATGGCCCTTTAGTAAAAATATAGCGTCCAGAGAATCCAAACAATACCATTAACATAACAACAATTTCATCTCTTAATGCGGTTTCTTCACGCAATCCAAGAAAAGGGGAGGATAAAATCACTTTATCAATATTATGTGGATAAGTCGCTAAATAGTATGTTGCTAATAATCCCCCCATTGAGTGGGCAAATAATACCTGTTGCTGGTAAGACTTTTGTTGCAGAATATGTTGAATCACCAAATCCATATCATCAATATAATAACGGAATTCATCAATATAGCCTTTATGCTTATCCGCTAATAAACGAGATGAAAACCCTTGTCCCCGATGATCAAATAATAAAACATCATAGCCTTGCTGATAAAAGTCGTAACCAATTTCACTCCATTTAGCAATATTCTCCCCACGACCATTTACCAAAATGATCAATTTTGTATGCGTTGGATTCACTAAATAACGATAAGCTAATTGTTGTTTGGCATTTGCAGCTAAGTAATTAATAGGAAATTGTTCTACAAAAGGTAATAACTCTTGTTCTACAAATTGATCAAATTGGTCTTCTCTTGGCAACAGCATGATAATCTCAAATATGACTTAACAACGATATAATTTATTGTATCTTGGCTAAAAACATAGATACAAATAAAGCCCAGCGTCATAGTATAAAAAATATGACTAGCTGAGCCAAGATTATTACTGTAATTCACCTGAATTACTTTTTATATCATCTAAATGTATTTTATTTCGCAAATAATTTTATTAAATGTGCTTTATATTCAGCGATATGCTGATCCACATTTGGATTTTTGATTACATCATTACAAATAAATGTTGGTAATGCGCTAATACCTAAAAATTCATTCGCTTTTCTGAAATGGAGATATACCCCATCGACGCCCTTGCCTTCAAAAAAATCACCTTCACGCTCAAAAGCCTCAATTGGCGCATTCCAAGTTAAAGACAACATATGTTGGCGACCTTGCAATAACCCACCTGTACCATACCCCTCAGTTGGATTAACACGGTGACGACCATCGCTTTGATAAAGTTTACCATGACCAAATGTGAAAACTTCATCAATATATTTTTTCACAATCCATGGTTCCCCCATCCACCAACCAGGCATTTGCCAGATAACAACATCCATCCAAACAAATTTTTCAACCTCTTGTTCAATATCATAACCAGCATCAATTACGGTTTCTTTTACGTCATGCCCTAATGCGACTAAAGTCTCTTTTGCTGTATTATGCAAAGTTGTATTTAATTGTCCTTGAGAATGGCCAAATGCCTTGCCACCATTGAGTAATAAAATTTTCATTTAACCCTATCCTTATTTTAATATTTTACAAAGAAATCTTTTCTTTTTCCCAAAAACAAGACCCGCCTAAAAAGACGGG
>NZ_JTJR01000037.1 GCF_001678475.1 Gallibacterium genomosp. 3
AGTAAATAGAAAGATAGTTACCTTTTAATCCTTCTTGGGTTTCTACACTTAATTCTAGTGATAATGCACCGCTTTGTGCTTGGGTATATTCAGCACTGATAATCTTACAGAGATAAGCACCTGTTTCACTGATAAATTGTGAATTGCCTGCTTTAAGTGCTTGTTCTTGGTTATAGGTAAAAATAGGTTGGGTCATTGATGATTCTCCTGTTTAGTGGTGTCTTCTGTGGTTTGAGGTTCAGTGATAATTCCCCAATAATCACAAATTTGGCTATCAACGTAGGCAAGATCGTTATCAATCTGTTGTTCCTCAAATAAGCCGATAGGGCTTTTTGTTGTATCGCTGCCGTTGTTTTGCGTGAGAAATGTGTACTTACCATCTGATACATTCATTCGTAAGCAGACAGTAACAATCCCCTCTAAGGTGATTTTTTCGTCAAGCATTTTGCCAATCGTTTTAATTTTTGTACGACCTAAGTCGTCATTTTGTGTATGAGAGAGAATATAAACTCGTTTGTTATGTTCTAGCTTTCCAGCTAAATCAAAAATCTGCCAAGCGTGTAATCCAATTTCAGTGAATTTATCGTAGCCTTTGTCTTTGGCACGACGCATAAATTCATTTGCCATTAAATATTGGAAATCGTCAATAACAATAATGTTTCGTTTTGTTTGCTTTAGTAGTTGGCAGATTTTATCTGCATTGTCACAAACAAAAACATTGCCTGTTGGGCAGTTCTCTTTATCAAAATATTTCCAATCTTTTGTTCTGAAAGGGAGTGGCTTTGAGATAACTTGAATAAGCAACGTTTCATTCGGATTTAAATTGCGTAAGCTAGTACTTTTTCCTGTACCACTTTCTCCTAAAATAAGCGTAGCAATACTCATCATAGCCCCCTTAACTGTCTTGAACCTGTTAATACTACGCCTTAAATTTCAGCCCCATTCTTTAAGGCGTTTAGCAGTGCAACACGATCGAGTTTTGGATCTGGGGGAATATAAAACTCATCAGGAATAACAGCATTTTCTGCAATATCTACCTTATTCATAATTGGATCGGTCATCTTTAGTTTGAATAATGGGTTTTTAATTTTATTAGTACCTGAATTAAGCATTGATGCATAGATAAGGTTGCGTAAGCGTTGCTGTTTACGTTCATACATTTTCTGAATTTTCTCTAACCGCTGTTTTTCTGCTTTTGCGGTTTCGGCTAAGATTTCTGTCTCTTTATGTAATTTCCATACTTCAGCTACTTTATCTTCAAATTCCATTTCCAAGCAGTTAAAGGCATCAATAACGGCTTGTTCGTTAGTAAATTCTTCATCATCAAGTAATTCATTGATATTTTTTAGTCGTTCTGAGAGTTGATATAAGCTCATAGCGTTACCTCAAATTGGTTTAATGTTCTGTGGTCTGCATTTTCTGCTGTTTGCACGTAGTAAAATTGAGATACATTTAAGATATGCTGCAATTTGTCTTTATACACTTGGCTAACTTTAAGCAACTGTATTGCATTAGTAATGTCGTGATAGCTTTCGTTAAGCAGTAATTCATCAAAAAATTCCATCCATTCGCTGTCAGTTTTATATTGCTGATAAGCTAGGAAAAGTCGGTTTTTAAGCGATTTGAACGCTTGTTTTTTTATGATGATTGCTTGTTGATTGAGTTTTTCAAATATATCCATCACCTAAGCCCCTTCAATAGTCGTTCTCTGATCTCAGATTCGTGCTGTGGCGTAAGTGGTGTTTGCAAATCGCCGTGTTCTTGCTTCCATTCTTGATTAGCCATCTCTATTTCGGTTTCGGTAGGCTCATAGAGAGTGTGGTCGTAATAGTCGGTATCTTTGTCGTATGTAGCAGCTTGAGCTGGTTGGCAACTTACGCCTAAGATAAAGGCAATGATGACGGCAAAAATAAGGTAGAGTGGTTCGTGCGTGAATTTCATTTTTTGCTCCTTATTTGAACAATTTACTGAATTTAGGGTGCAAGAAACCGCCTCACTAAAAAGTAAGGTAAGGCGGTGAATATTTGGTTTATCTCAATCTTGGTGTGGTTTGAGAAAGATAGGTTCTTTCGGCTTCGTCAATCCAATAATTGAACTCGTGTGCTAAGTCGTAAGCTTGAGCCGCAAAGTTATTTTTGATATATCGCTCTAAGCCAAGTGATGTATAGATTGTTCGCATAGCTGGCTCTAGTTGCTCACCATGTCGTTTAGCTAACTTGCAGTATTTTATAAGTGCGTCTAAAACATCTGTATCAATTTCGATCGTTTTAGGTTTTTGTGGTTCAGGTAGAGCAATTTGTTTTTGCTTACTTTCAATTTGGTTTAAGAAAGCTCTCAATACAACTAAATGGAATGCTGGGCTTATCCAAGCAGCGTAAGCGATAACTAGCTCTTTGCAAGCATATGTACCTTGAATATTTCTACCTCTTAAAGTTTTGAAGATCAGATCTGTGCTTCTAACTTCTTTTGAAATTTCATTAATTAAATCTTTTGTTGTTTCAAGTCTTATAAATAAACTAGGGCGATGTTTCGGGTCATTTCCACTAGAAAGATGAAGATCATTTAATGAATAAAGGTTATCTAAAGTGCGGATAGATGTATTTAAGATTTGTAAGTTTGACATATTTTGTACCTTTCGTTTTAGTTTAGTTAGCAGATCACTTAGTAGGTGATCGGGTTTCAACTACCAACGAAAGATGGCGGAGCTTATTTCCTTTCGGTATTGTATTAGGCTCTCTCGACCCGACCATAAACGATCGCTACCTAAATTTTAGGCACAAAAAAACCGCTTTAGAACGGGCGGATAACCGTCTTTCGTTTGTAGTGCGGTTATCTTAGTCCGAAGCAGGGCGGTTTGTCAATATTTATACTATTTGGACTTACTGTTTACTGCATCTTTCACTGCAGATATTATTTGCTCTACTGGTAATTCATTGTTTTGGTTAGATATTAGTCTTGTAGGATTATCAGATAGTGTTTTCATTAAATCTGTGATTATTGTTTTTTGGGCTTGTTTCTTATCTTCTTCATTATTTATCTTAGTATCAATCCAATTATGGCTATATAAAAATAATTTAAATGTATTATATTTAAATTTATAGTCATGTCTAATTTTATTTACTGCAGAATGTAATTTAATTAAGTATATAAGTAATGTGAAGAATATAATTATTATTGGGGATATAATAAATGGGCTGAGAGAACTTATTTCACTAAAAGCCTTAATGACAGTATCGAGATCATATTTATATCCATACCAGAATGATAGTTCTACTGGTAAAAGTGAAAATATTATTAGTAATCCTAAAGTTATCCAATATGAACAATTTTCTTTTTCTGATAAATTTTTTAGGATTTTTAAAGTTTCATTTGCAGCAGCTTTCGTGTTTTCTTCTTCTTGTATATGGTATTCTTTTAGTATTTTATCTAAATCTTCTATATTTTTTCTTGCATTTATATATTTATTTATATCTAATTTATTTTTAATCTCCTTTTTCAATGAATCATAAAAGCTACATGAATCCATGTGAGTTAGAGAAACTATTTATTGATATTTTTAATTTAGTTTCAATAGTTCTAAAGAACAGTAATTGAAGCATCATTTGTGCATATTCTATTTCCTCAAAATAATCTTTTTTATTATTTTCATCCATTTTATTAAAAATTTTTATTAGCTCTGCTATTTCTACTTCTAGATGTTGTTGACCATTTTCTTTAGCTTTTTGTATTGCTTTTTCTAAAGAGTCAGCATTATTATTTAGCGTTCTATTAGTATCTGAGTTACTAGTCATACTTTACCTTTTATTGTATAGAGTTAAATTTTCTTTGTAAGATTGAGACCTATACAGAAAAAAGTCAAGATTTTTAGTATCTGCTGTCTTTTCTGAAGTGTAGTAATTCATAATCAAGAGCAGCTTCATCACAATCACATGGATCAAAGCTATCATCTTCGCCATAATCTTGATCGTCAGGATTAATAGGTATTTCTTCATCATCACCTAAGTGTGAGTATCTGTATTTCATAGTGTTTCTCCTTTTCCTTTTCTTTTTAAAGCTCACTCATAGAATTAACTTTAAAAAAAGCCCTCAATAAAGAGGGCGAAACCAAACGGAGTTTATATGCAAGTAAAAATCACTCAGCTAATAAGAGGTAATTAGTAAATGATTTTCCTAATGCCTGCTTAACCACCTCTGAAATACTAGATATTGTGTTAATTAATACTCACTGAAACAGGTATTAGATTCGATAAACTCTCTATGCTTCACGATTCACTGCCGTTGCTTACTTGAGAGAACTCGATTCACCCTATTGGTTCCGTTGCCAATTCACTTCACAGCGATTTTTCACGTAAGACTAAACGTTCATCTAAGCGAGCAGTTGTCTCTCTGCATCGTTACCAATACTTAGCGACCGCATAGGGTGTTTTTAATCCAAATTGTTAAAAGAGCTTGAGATATTGTGTATCTCGTTTTGACGCACTTATTATGTACTTTAAGTTCGTTAAAGTAAAGAATTAAAAGTACAAAAATAATGTAATAATGAATTAAAAGTTCATAAATGTGTGATTTATAAAGAAATAAAAATTTTGGAAAAATGTTTGATTGCTTGATTTTTGAGCAAATTAATATTGTTGAGCGGTAAAAATGAACAAATGAACAGTTGATTTTTTGCAGTAAGTCGAACTAACTATCATTTTCGTGACGCCACGAAAATGGTTAAGCAAGGGTGTTGGTTAAGAAAAAATACTGCGAGAGGATATTATTTAAGATTTCGGAATGTTAATTTTAATCGTCTAAACATGTCAGTAATTAACATAATCATGCTATACATGAAGATAAAAGAGGTGCAGATTAATAAATAATGTAGATATTCACCAGAAAACAGTAAACTGATATAACTAAGTAACATCGTTATGCTAAACCCTACTATTAGATAGCCGAGGTGATCTATTATTTCAGAGTACATTCCGTTTTTTCTCATTTCTTTTATGAGTGGGTTTTCGGTTATTGTAACTAAAATAGCAATTACGGCAAAAATAAATCCTATCAATGTTGCTGATATGGAAAATAGATTATTACTCAAATCATGGATTTCATCTAAGCTAAGCTCTGTAAATGTACCTGTTTTCCATAAATAAAAATGCAAACCAAAACTAAAAGTAAAAGCTACTTTCTTCCAATGTTTGATATGCACTTTTATTCTCCTTAGTTATTCCTCATCATCAAGGTATTCTTTTAGTATATCATTATGTTTTTCTTTTATCTTATGGATTTTTGAAAAAATATCCTCTAGTTTAACTTCTTCCCTTGATGATGCTTGAATTGAAAATTTATCTTTTAATACATTGTGAAGTAGGTCGATTGGCTGTTCTATGTCTTTGAGTGTTACTTTTAACATTTTAGTTCTGTCAAGATTAAGGAGTATCTTTACTGTATTCCAAGCATCTGGTAATAAACCTTTTCTTGAATGAAGAATAACTCTCTGTGTTCTAACTCCAAGCTCTCCCATTTCATCAAACTGTTCTTGAACCCATGGGTCTTCGCCATCTCTTGGCTTTTTACTGTTTGGACGAGATATTTTGTATTCTATTTGGATTAATGGTGCTTTTCTATTATCTGGATAAAATTCTTCAGCCCCAATTTCTGCCATTGTAATTTTATAGAATTTGTTATCTTTAGATACTGCTTGAGTTAGGTTTGTAAGATAACTTTCAAAGTTTCTTATATTGCCATATAGAGATGAATTATGATAAAGCAATATTTCTTTTTCTTTTCCGTAAAAGAGTGTGAAATAGTTTCGTTCTATGATAGATTCATCATCTTCAAGATTTAGGAGTTCCTCTTTGCCTGTCTTTTTATTTCCTTTGTGTAATAAGTCTTCTCTAAATGTTGAGAAATAACCTGAGATAGAATTATCAAAATTTGAATTATCAGAAAAGATATGTATTCTTCTCGCATAATTTCCTATCATTACTACAGGCATTGAATCATTTTTAAAATGGTTTACAAGCGATCTAAAATTATAACCAGTCTCTGATTGAGCAGAATAGAATCTAATGTTGAACTTATGTTGCTTTATTGCCATCTTCTTTCCTTAGTTATAAGTAATGTTGGTTTTTAATGCGTTATCCTAAATACCTTATAAGGATAACTTCTATATCCTTACCCAATAAAATCAAATTCTGGACCTCAGACTCTATAGTGTTTCAATTCTTTGTACAGCTACACCAATAATTCTAATTTGGTGTGATTGAGAATTTAATCTTGGGAACATTGGATTTAGTGGAACTAATTCAAAGTGAGGTCTGCCGTACTCATCTAAATCTCCCAACTCTTTATATTGTTTAAACGTAGCCTCATTATCATGATTTACAGCTGCGACAAAGTCGCCTGGAGATGGGCAAAGCGTTGGATCAATTAATACTAAATCACCTTCATTAAAACGAGGCAACATTGATTTTCCTTCAATTCGTAAATAGAAAGAATCTTCAGAGGCTAGAATAGTACTTGGTATCATTTCATAGCCTTGCTCGTTATCTAATGCATTGATTCCTTTCCATAATCCTGCTTGTATTGAACTTAATAATGGATAAGCTCTTTGTGGCTTAATTGTTTCCAACGAAGCATTTTTATCACCGTATGTTAGCCATTCTTTTGATACATCTAAAAACTTAGCAATTGCATAGATATTTGCTGGAGATGGCATTGTTTCAGCATTAAACCATTTACTGACAGCCTTTGGCGTTAGATTTAGGTGGTCCGCTAATATCTTACCTTTTCCTTTATCTGGAAATTCTTTCAATTTACAAGCTAATGCCAATCTATCAGCAAATCCTTTTCTAATTTCTTCTTCAGTAATCATTTTCTAACCCTTATTGAACGATTGGTTCAATTATAAATAATCATTGAAGTACTTTCAGTTATGATTTGATATGTACTTTATGTACAACAAAGGAGTAAAATATGAAAATTTAAAGAATCTTATTGACACTCTTAGTGTGAGTGAAGTCTCTGCAATTTGTGGTGTATCAATTAGAGCCGTTTATAAGTGGAGAACATCAAACGCTTTACCTAGAACTGATTACACAGGAGAAACAAATTATTCAGAACGACTTGCTAAAGCACTCAATTATTCGGTAACAGCAGATGAAATCAAGCGATTTAGTAATCCAGCTAATTTTTCATAACTGTAATTTATCACTCAATTTCTTAAATAAAACCATAAAAAACATAAGGAAATTATGACAATGAAAAAGACGATCATAGAAATGATTGAAAAAATTCCTGGTGGGAAAAGCGCAGTAGCTGGATTTCTTGGATTTACAGAGGCTGAGCTTAATAACAGACTTTATCAAACTAAGGGGCAACGCTTTAAAAACGAAGAGTTAATTGCGATTCAAAATGAATTTGGATTAACAGATTTTATAGATGAATTATGCCATCAGTCTGGGGGAGTTTTCCTAAAGATCCCAGTTGAAGGCGAAATTGATAATGTGGAGCTATCTTGCAAGCAAGTACATGAAATTGCAGCAAGGGGATTGCTGTATGAAGCACTAGAGAAAGCAATGACAGATGGTGTAATAACTCCTAATGAGGAGGAAAAGATTAGAGCAGCTTTAAATAAACATTTATCTGCAACAGCTAATTCAGTTGAACTAGCTATAGCTCTGTATAAACGGAAATAAAAACCACCGCGGCAACGGTGGTTAGTTATATAAAAGGAACTG
>NZ_JTJR01000038.1 GCF_001678475.1 Gallibacterium genomosp. 3
TAGTAAATAGAAAGATAGTTGCCTTTTAATCCTTCTTGGGTTTCTACACTTAATTCTAGTGATAATGCACCGCTTTGTGCTTGGGTATATTCAGCGCTGATAATCTTACAGAGATAAGCACCTGTTTCACTGATAAATTGTGAATTGCCTGCTTTAAGTGCTTGTTCTTGGTTATAGGTAAAAATAGGTTGGGTCATTGATGATTCTCCTGTTGAGTGGTGTCTTCTGCAGTTTGAGGTTCAGGGGTAATTCCCCAATAATCACAAATTTGGATATCAACGTAGGCGAGATCGTTATCAATCTGTTGTTCCTCAAATAAGCCGATAGGGCTTTTTGTTGTATCGCTGCCGTTGTTTTGCGTGAGAAATGTGTACTTACCATCTGATACATTCGTTCGTAAGCAAACAGTAACAATCCCCTCTAAGGTGATTTTTTCGTCAAGCATTTTGCCAATCGTTTTAATTTTTGTACGACCTAAGTCGTCATTTTGTGTGTGGGAGAGAATATAAACTCGTTTGTTATGTTCTAGCTTTCCAGCTAAATCAAAAATCTGCCAAGCGTGTAATCCAATTTCAGTGAATTTATCGTAACCTTTGTCTTTGGCACGACGCATAAATTCATTTGCCATTAAATATTGGAAATCGTCAATAACAATAATGTTTCGTTTTGTTTGCTTTAGTAGTTGGCAGATTTTATCTGCATTGTCACAAACAAAAACATTGCCTGTTGGGCAGTTCTCTTTATCAAAATACTTCCAATCTTTTGTTCTGAAAGGGAGTGGCTTTGAGATAACTTGAATAAGCAACGTTTCATTCGGATTTAAATTGCGTAAGCTAGTGCTTTTCCCTGTACCACTTTCTCCTAAAATAAGCGTAGCAATACTCATCATAACCCCCTCAACTGTCTTGAACCTGTTAATACTACGCCTTGAATTTCAGCCCCATTCTTTAATGCGTTTAGCAGTGCAACACGATCGAGTTTTGGATCCTGTGGAATATAAAACTCATCAGGAATAACGGCATTTTCTGCAATATCTACCTTATTCATAATTGGATCGGTCATCTTTAATTTGAATAATGGGTTTTTAATTTCATTAGTGCCTGAATTAAGCATTGATGCATAGATAAGGTTGCGTAAGCGTTGCTGTTTACGTTCATATATTTTCTGAATTTTCTCTAACCGCTGTTTTTCTGCTTTTGCAGTTTCGGCTAAGATTTCTGTTTCTTTATGTAATTTCCATACTTCAGCTACTTTATCTTCAAATTCCATTTCCAAGCAGTTAAAGGCATCAATAACAGCTTGTTCGTTAGTAAATTCTTCATCATCAAGTAATTCATTGATATTTTTTAGTCGTTCTGAGAGTTGATATAAGCTCATAGCGTTACCTCAAATTGATTTAATGTTCTGTGGTCTGCATTTTCTGCTGTTTGCACGTGGTAAAATTGAGATATATTTAAGATATGCTGCAATTTGTCTTTATACACTTGGCTAACTTTAAGCAACTGTATTGCATTAGTAATGTCGTGATAGCTTTCGTTAAGTAGCAATTCATCAAAAAATTCCATCCATTCGCTGTCAGTTTTATATTGCTGACAAGCTAGGAAAAGTCGGTTTTTAAGCGATTTGAATGCTTGTTTTTTTATGATGATTGCTTGTTGATTGAGTTTTTCAAAAATATCCATCATCTAAGACCTTTATCTAATCGAGCTTTAATCTCTTGTTGATTCTCTTTACTTAGCGGCGTTTGTAGCTCACCATGCGTTTCTTTCCACTCGTTATTAGCCCATTCTTCCCAATCTAATTGTTCCTCGCTTAATTCGGTTTCAATGTTGAGTGTGTGGTCGTAATAATCCGTATCTTTATCGTATTGTGCTGTGTAAGCTGGTTGGCAACTTACTCCTAAGATAAATGCAATGATGACGGCAAAAATAAGATAGAGTGGTTCGTGTGTGAATTTCATTGTGTTGCTCCTTATTTGAACAATTTACTGAATTTAGGGTGCAAGAAACCGCCTCACTAAAAAGTAAGGTAAGGCGGTTTATTTGGATTAAATTAGAAGTTAGTTAATCGTTTTGGTTTTGGCTGTTCATCAAGTAGGCTTAACATTCCTTTGATGAACATAATACGTTCACTTTTTGCTTGAACGTATCGTCTTGCTTTCTCTAAGGCATTTTCGGTTGGCATATTGAGGTTATAGAGATAATGCCCACCGATAAATTTGTCTATATCTCTGCCAAGGTGTGGATATTCTTTGCGAATTTTAACGCCCATTTCATATGCACCGTTAAGTGAGTGATATAGGTTAGCAATAATGCGGATCGCTTCTTCATCAGCTTCGGCTTCTGCTAGCGGTAGGGTTTGTTGAGAATTTTGCAAATTATATTTACCCGTTTTGCGGATTTGTGGTAATACTTCTTCAAATACCCACGTTTCAAATCGTTCTGCTTCAGGTTTGCGTGATTTGATGATTAGGCGGTATAGGTTTGGTTCGTTGATATAAACCATTTCTTGATTACCGCCTCTTGTAGGGGAGTAGCGTTTCGCTACCCCCTTTTCTTTGCAATGTTTTTTCAACGCATCTGTATCATTGACATAGCCTAGAATAGCGCAAATATCTTTAGCACAAAACCAAAATTCATTTGTGCTATCAATGATGATGCGAACTGGGAGATTTTTAAAATCGAAAGATTTGAATTGAATTTGATTTGACATATTGTAATCCTTGAGTATTTGTTTATTAAACAAGCCATTTTTGAGAATGGCGTCGGGAGGCTCAAAAACCCACTCAAGGTAGGGCTGGACGTATTTCGCAAAGCGTGTTGTATTAGTCGCCCTCCCGACATAGTCAGGATTACGGATATAAAAAAAATCGCCTTGTGGCGACTAGTGAACTATCCGCCTTGAGTATTAGGTTTTGAGACCTGTGGCGGATAATAAAATAAAGTTTTGGGGTTGTCAAATTAGAATTTAAAGTCAATACCAGCTTGTTTGAAAATTTTATTAGCCAAAATACGAGAATTAATGGTGTAAGCGACAGGGAAATAACTGTTATTTAGCGGACTGAACCAAATTTCATGACTGCCTTTACCTTGCCTATAAAAATAACAACCTTGTTGTTTTAGCACTTTGATAAGCCGATCATAGTAGCCACTCCCCATTTCTACATCTCCAAGCGTTGATGTTCGTGGTGGCTTTCTGTTTGTATAAAAGAGATACGGATATTATCGCTTTCTTTTCCGTACCCTTGTAATTCGTGCATTTCTGGTGCAATTTCCCAGACTCGTTGTTGTAACTCTTCGTATGTTTGACCTTCTGTGGCAAGTCGCAGTTTATCGCAAGTTCCAACCCACCATGTTTCATTATTTTCAGTGTCGCAAATGACTTCTACGATATAAGGGGGATTTATGCGATCTAATCGGTTTTTAACTGACATAAGTAAATCCTCCAGAGTTCTACCGAAATATTTATCAGCCTGAGATAAGGCTTCGATATACCAGTGCGAGAAGGTTCGCACTTGGAAAGCCGAATTGCGTAAAATATCGCTATCGACATCAGTTAATTTGCCATAATGTGTGACAAGATTACCTACAGCGTGAAAATGAATAACAGCCCCGATTTCAGAGTCGCCAATAATACCAGAAGTTATATCACGTTTATCCCCGATAACATCGGGTATGCCTTTATTGATAATTTCATCAACAAAAGTTTGGTGTGAGACAGGGAAGAAATCATAGAAAATAGCCGTTAGGTCTGATTTTGATACAAATAATTCGTTATTTTTCAAAATGAATCGTAACGGGAATTGTCCAAATTGCGCTGTAAATATTGATTTCATTTTTCCGCTGCCAATATAAAAAAAGCCCACATTTCTGTAAGGCATTTCAGATTACTCAATTTTCAATAGGCTATACTTTCGTTTGAAAGTGCGGTTATCTTAATACGATAGAGCAGTGGGTGTCAATAATTCCATAGTGAAGCCCTCTTTATTTCTTGATATGATTATTGCGATCAAACTTTAATATATCGACTTAATAAAGAGGGCTTTATTATGGGTGAACCAATATCAACAGTAGCTACTGGTGTAGCAGTAGCAGCAGGTAAAGAAGTTGCTACTGTGGTATCGAAGGGGATTGGTCAAACAGTCAGTGATATGTGGTATTCAATTTATGGTTATAAATGGTCTGAGAAGCGTCAGAAAAGAGAAATAGAAGTTGCATATAACGTTGAAAAATTTAAGGAAGAAATACAAGCAAAATCAAACAATATTCCTGAAGAAAATCGTATAGAGCCTGATATTGATGTTATAGGTTCAACGTTAGAATCTGCAAAATATCGTATTAATAAAGATGAAATTAGAGATATGTTTTCTAATCTCATTGTGTCTGCAATGGATAGTTCAAAAGCAGATGATATTCACCCGTCATTCTCAGAAATGATCAAAATGCTTAGTCCTTTAGACGCTCAAAATCTCTATTACCTACACCATTATCAAGATGAAACAATTTCTCAAATACAAGTAAATTTGGAATCAGGAGGATATCACACCTTGTATAATCATATATTTTTAGGTAATCCTGAATGTCAAGATAACTTGCAGATTGAACCGTCTATAGATAATTTAGTTCGTTTAAAACTAGTTGACGTTACTTATACTGAATATAAAACTCAAGAAAACTTATATGAGAAACATTTTTCGAATCCATTATTTTTATCCCTAAAGAGAGATGTAGAACAAAAAATAGAATCTATTAAGTCAAATATTAAAATGTTAGAGGATAAATCAATCATAAACATTATTGATCCTAGCGGTAAACGATTATCTGATGCTGAAAGGGAAGAACTAAAAAAAGAACTCCAGCGTTCAATGTTTTTTAAAGATGTTGAACTAAAAAAAGGATTGATTAAACTTACAGCATTAGGTCGGAATTTTTGTAAGGTTTGTTTATAGTTTTTCTAGTCTTTCTTTGACTATTTTCTCAATATCCTTTGCATATTTTTCTAAAGTTTTAGTTTCTTCCTCAAAGAAATTATCAAACCACTTTGTTACTTGTGTAACGGTAAACCAATGCACAAGTAATGAAACGATTAAAGCGGTTAAAGCTGATATTAGAATAGTATTCATCTTTTCACTCCTAAAATAAAAGCCTAGAACAATCTAGGCTTATCTATAATAAAAATTGTCTTTAAACATTCTGAAGTCTCGATCAGCACACTCATCACATTCACGAGGGTCGAAACTGTCGTCTGGTTCATATTCTTGATCTTTTTGATTAATTGCTAATGCTTCGTAGTAATCCTCGTCACTATCGTAGTCCCAAGGACTAATAGATCTTCTTCTCATGGTGTTTCTCCTTTCTCTTTTCTTTTTAAAGCTCACTCATAGAATTAACTTTAAAAAAAGCCCTCAATAAAGAGGGCAAACCCAAACGGAGTTTATATGCAAGTGAAAATCACTCAGCTAATAAGAGGTAATTAGTAAATGATTTTCCTAATGCCTGCTTAACCACCTCTGAAATACTAGATATTGCGTTAATTAATATTCACTGATTAAACAGGCATTAGATTCGATAAACTCTCTATGCTTCACGATTCACTGCCGTTGCTTACTTGAGAGAACTCGATTCACCCTATTGGTTCCGTTGCCAATTCACTTCACAGTGATTTTTCACGTAAGACTAAACGTTCATCTAAGCGAGCAGTTGTCTCTCTGCATCGTTACCAATACTTAGCGACCGCATAGGGTGTTTTTAATCCAAATTGTTAAAAGAGCTTGAGATATTGTGTATCTCGTTTTGATGGGTTTAGTTTATTAAAAAATAAACTTTAGATCAATACGTTTATTTATTTTTTAATAAATATTTTTGTAATATGTTTATTAAAATATTAATAAATAAAGAAAAAATTTTTTATGGAGGATGTTTAATTGATTAATTTTTGCTCAAATTGATATTATTGAGAGGTAGAAAAGGATAAAAGAGCTTGTTTAGTGAACAAATTTAGTGAAATGAAATTTTAAGTTATCTAGATGAAATATAAAGTTATGAGAGATAAAAGTATTGTTATAATGTAGTAGTTAGATAAATTTTTTGTGATATTTAGAATGTACAGCATGTAACTTATAAATTAAGCTGCGAATAGCGATATTTCTTACTGTTAGATCATCTGAGAAGAGTTGGTTTGTTGTAACTTTTTTAACCTCTCTAATTTCTATGTTTGGATAAAAATCATTTTGAGCTAATTCCATAATTTCAGTACATTTACCTTGTAGCCTTTTATGGTATGCTATCATTAAATGAAAATCACCCTCATTTAATGAAGCTGCTTGTTTATGAACACGTAGAGCATCTTCAAAAATTTTATTGCATAGTTCTTGTAAAGAATCAATAGCTTCGTTATGTGCATTATGCCTTGCATTTCTTGCTCCTAGAAAATAACCAATTGGAATTGCTATAATTGAAACTAGTAGAGCGACTATTGAAATAACCTCTGAACTTTGCATTATTGTAACTCCGAAATGGCTGCGTTTATATATTCTCTAATTTCTTCAATTAGGTCAGGATCCTCTTCAGAAATAAAAATAATATTACTAATAATATTAGGAGATACTCCTAAACGAATTGCCCCACCAAATGCTTCCTCTAGAAAAGATGAACCATACCCTACAACACCATCTAGGTGCAATGTTATCTCTGGATCTTTTTTAGTTGCAGGGATAAGTATAGTATTTCTAAATTCTTCTCCACTAGCTTTTCCATCTTTAATATGACGGGGACCTGGAAAAAGGCTAAAGTCTTTCACATAAATATGTTGCATTTTATTTACCTTTAATTTGTATCAAGTGGCAGGTTCCATTGAACAATCGTTCCATCAATAGAGTAAGGAGACTCTTTGACTAAATCTGCTTTATTTCGACCATTATACACATACATTCCACGATTTGAACGAATAATTAAACTGCTATTTGGTGTCTTATCAATAATTGACCTAATATCTCCACCACCTTTACCACGATATCCCAGCCCTGTTCGAGTTTCTTTAATCAATGTTGAAGCTTTAATATATATGGCATCTGTCGTAGGTTTGCCTAGCTGTTGTTTTAATCTTTCCCAAATTTTTTTTAGCGTACTAGCTTTTTGAGTTTTTTCTAATGTATTCGGTATGCCATGCCCTAAATCACAAACAAAAAGAGAAAGTTCATTGTCTAATATGGCAAGTAACATCCACCATCGCTTAATTGGGAAATATCTATGAGTTTGAATATTTTCTGCATATGCATGCTCGACAGCGTTTGCAATGGCTTCAATATAACTGCTATACATTCCTTTGGTATTTACTCCCATTGCTTTAAGCTCATTGAGTAAGGGCGCCGTGATTGAGCCATCAGTATTATCACTTTGAATAAAATGCCAGCACTTTACATTTTTTTGAGAAGAACTTGATGTATAGTTAAAGCCAAGCATTTTATATAAACCAATATGACAAAATACACCATCTACATCATATGGACCACGTTTTCTTCTATCTGCTGGTTTAGGTTTTGGACGAATAACACTAAATTTTAACTCAGGATATTGATTCCTAATAGTATCTAGAGTGGCAATTAAGACAGCACAAGCTGGAGCATCAATAACAGAAGTTTCTCTAAAGTTTAATTTTAATATTTGGTGGTTTTGTGAAGCTAATTTTGCTTTTTTTTCAATTTCTTTTTTAAAAGAAACAAAAATGTGAGAAATTTCTCTTGCTAGTACAATTTTACTAGGAGCATAAACCTCCGCACATAGACGCCGAAATAATTTCTTTTTTTTGATAGATTTATATTTTATTTTTCCACCATTCATTCGGCGTCTTTTCTGTTTGGAAATCAGATTACGTAGCGTTCTCTTAATAACGATAGATCGCAATATTTTGAGTTTTAACATAATTTCCTCTGTATTCTGCCACTTACTTACATGAGATACAACGGGTGAAAGTTTCTTCATGAAATAAGTGATATTATCTTATTTCAAATTACCATATTAAATTCACTCAATAAAACCCATCTTCTGGGTTGTTACAACAAAACCGAGTACCAGAAAACTTTGCCTAAAACTGTAAGATCTTCTAAGTTTGCGACTTCATCTGGGTGCTCTTCAGAGTTATAGCTTCTTATTTTCACCTGATTATTTGGCATATTGTAGAGAATTTTTATTCTTAATAATCCACCGTGATTTATCGCATATATCTTTCCATCTCTGATAGTTTTATTGCCGAGATCGATCCCCACTGTTGTTCCATCTGGAATAACTGGCTCCATAGAGTTACCATCAGCGGTCACACAAACAGCATTGTCATACGATACGCCTTGTCTTCTTAAAGTTGCTTTAGAAAATCTAAGTTTAAAATTGTTATAGTCCATTATGTCATCAGCAAATCCATTCCCAGCAGAGAGTCTAATTTCTTTGAAAAAAGGAACTTCTATCTCATCATTTGAGAGAGGAGTATGTCTATCCCATAATTCAAATGCCCCAATTTCTTTAATATTGGAAACGATATTATTGTTACTATCTACGCTAACGGGAGTATCTAAGTAAAACTCACCCATGCCATAATCTTTTTCTAATCTTCTAGCCAATCTCTCCCCAAAAGATTTAGCTGAACCATTTATTTGTTGAGATATTAGACTTTTATCTTTATCAGGGTACTTCTTATCTGAGAAGAATCTTTTCAAATTTTCCCTACGAATACTAGTTAGATCTATTTTTTTCATAGATTCCTCCTTAGTTAATTTTTCACCATTTTATTTAGTATTTAGTAAATAAGCAAAAAATTAATGATTGACTTATTGTTTATCTATAAATAAACTTAATTTTATTTTTAGCTAAACTAAAGTTTATGAAGCTGACAGAATATTTATCAAATAGACAACGTGGTTTTAAAGCAAATTTTGCAAAACAGGTAGGAGTATCTATGTGTTTTTTAAGAAACTGCGAGATGGGGAGAACAAAGATACCACCGTATTTAGCAAAAAAAATCGAGGTGGCTACAAATGGGGAAGTATCTAAATCTGAAATGCGCCCAGATTTATGGGATTAGTGTTTTGTATGTAATAAAAAACCACCGCGGCAACGGTGGCTAGTTATATAAAAGGAACTG
>NZ_JTJR01000039.1 GCF_001678475.1 Gallibacterium genomosp. 3
ATATCTTTATAAGATAAATTTGTTCTTTAACAATGAAAACACAAGCTGAAAACTGAGAACTCAAGATAGCGCGACTGAGGGGAGAGAATCCTTGAGGTTGTATAGTTAAGTGAATAAGCGTACACGGTGGATGCCTTGGCAATCAGAGGCGAAGAAGGACGTGCTAATCTGCGAAAAGCGTGGGGGAGTTGATAAGACGCGTAAATCCCACGATATCCGAATGGGGGAACCCGGTAGATGAAGAATCTATCATCCTTATCTGAATGTATAGGATAAGGAGGCAAACCAGGAGAACTGAAACATCTCAGTACCCTGAGGAAAAGAAATCAACCGAGATTCTGCGAGTAGCGGCGAGCGAAAGTGGAGGAGCCGTTAGAGATAGCGAGATGGCAAGGAGAATGAGTTGGGAAGCTCAATCGAAGAGGGTGATAATCCCGTATCCGAAAGCCATGTTGTGGTACTAAGCTAACAAGAAGTAGGGCGAGACACGAGGAATCTTGTCTGAAGAAGGGGGGACCATCCTCCAAGGCTAAATACTCCTGATTGACCGATAGTGAACCAGTACCGTGAGGGAAAGGCGAAAAGAACCCCGGGAGGGGAGTGAAAGAGAACCTGAAACCGTGTACGTACAAGCAGTGGGAGC
>NZ_JTJR01000040.1 GCF_001678475.1 Gallibacterium genomosp. 3
GTGACTGCGTACCTTTTGTATAATGGGTCAGCGAGTTATATTTTGTAGCGAGGTTAACTGAATAAGGAAGCCGAAGGGAAACCGAGTCTTAACTGGGCGATTAGTTGCAAGGTATAGACCCGAAACCCGGTGATCTAGCCATGGTCAGGTTGAAGGTTGGGTAACACTAACTGGAGGACCGAACCGACTACTGTTGAAAAAGTAGCGGATGAATTGTGGCTGGGGGTGAAAGGCCAATCAAACCGGGAGATAGCTGGTTCTCCCCGAAATCTATTTAGGTAGAGCCTTATATGAATACCTTCGGGGGTAGAGCACTGTTTCGGCTAGGGGTCCATCCCGGATTACCAACCCGATGCAAACTGCGAATACCGAAGAGTAATGTATAGGAGACACACGGCGGGTGCTAACGTTCGTCGTGGAGAGGGAAACAACCCAGACCGCCAGCTAAGGTCCCAAAGTCTATATTAAGTGGGAAACGAAGTGGAAAGGCTTAGACAGCTAGGATGTTGGCTTAGAAGCAGCCATCATTTAAAGAAAGCGTAATAGCTCACTAGTCGAGTCGGTCTGCGCGGAAGATGTAACGGGGCTAAAATATAGCACCGAAGCTGCGGCATCAAGAGAAATCTTGTTGGGTAGGGGAGCGTTGTGTAAGCGGAAGAAGGTGAACTGAGAGGTTTGCTGGACGTATCACAAGTGCGAATGCTGACATAAGTAACGATAAAGCGGGTGAAAGGCCCGCTCGCCGGAAGACCAAGGTTTCCTGTCCAACGTTAATCGGGGCAGGGTGAGTCGGCCCCTAAGGCGAGGCTGAAGAGCGTAGTCGATGGGAAATGGGTTAATATTCCCATACTTGTTATGTAAGTGATGTAGGGACGGAGAAGGCTAGGCAAGCAGACGGACGGAAGGGTCTGTTCAAGCGTGTAGGTAGGGTACTTAGGCAAATCCGGGTATCTAATACTGAGGCGTGAAGAGGAGCGACTAAGGTTGCGAAGTTGTTGATGCCCCGCTTCCAGGAAAAGCTACTAAGCATATTACATAATAAACCGTACTGAAAACCGACACAGGTGGTCAGGTAGAGAATACTAAGGCGCTTGAGAGAACTCGGGTGAAGGAACTAGGCAAAATAGCACCGTAACTTCGGGAGAAGGTGCGCTGGCGTAGTGTGAAGTCTGCACGGATGGAGCATGAACCAGTCGAAGTGACCCGCTGGCTGCAACTGTTTAATAAAAACACAGCACTCTGCAAACACGTAAGTGGACGTATAGGGTGTGACGCCTGCCCGGTGCTGGAAGGTTAATTGATGGTGTTATCGAAAGAGAAGCACTTGATCGAAGCCCCAGTAAACGGCGGCCGTAACTATAACGGTCCTAAGGTAGCGAAATTCCTTGTCGGGTAAGTTCCGACCTGCACGAATGGCGTAATGATGGCCAGGCTGTCTCCACCCGAGACTCAGTGAAATTGAAATCGCCGTGAAGATGCGGTGTACCCGCGGCTAGACGGAAAGACCCCGTGAACCTTTACTATAGCTTGACACTGAACCTTGAATTTTAATGTGTAGGATAGGTGGGAGACTGAGAGACATTAACGCCAGTTAGTGAGGAGTCGATGTTGAAATACCACCCTTTAACGTTTGATGTTCTAACGAGGTACCTGGAACGGGTATTCGGACAGTGTCTGGTGGGTAGTTTGACTGGGGCGGTCTCCTCCCAAAGAGTAACGGAGGAGCACGAAGGTTTGCTAATCACGGTCGGACATCGTGAGGTTAGTGCAATGGTAGAAGCAAGCTTAACTGCGAGACGGACAAGTCGAGCAGGTACGAAAGTAGGTCATAGTGATCCGGTGGTTCTGAATGGAAGGGCCATCGCTCAACGGATAAAAGGTACTCCGGGGATAACAGGCTGATACCGCCCAAGAGTTCATATCGACGGCGGTGTTTGGCACCTCGATGTCGGCTCATCACATCCTGGGGCTGAAGTAGGTCCCAAGGGTATGGCTGTTCGCCATTTAAAGTGGTACGCGAGCTGGGTTTAGAACGTCGTGAGACAGTTCGGTCCCTATCTGCCGTGGGCGTTGGAGGATTGAGGGGGGCTGCTCCTAGTACGAGAGGACCGGAGTGGACGCACCGCTGGTGTTCCAGTTGTTTCGCCAGAAGCAATGCTGGGTAGCTAAGTGCGGAAGAGATAAGTGCTGAAAGCATCTAAGCACGAAACTTGCCCCGAGATGAGTTCTCCCTAACGAGAAGTTGGTAAGGGTTGTTTAAGACGAAGACGTAGATAGGTGGGGTGTGTAAGCGGTGTGAGCCGTTGAGCTAACCCATACTAATTGCCCGAGAGGCTTAACTATACAACGCTGAAGGGTTTTTAAGCTGAGGCGGAAAGAGGCGGAAGCGAGAAGAAAGAAAGCGAGAAAAAAAACGAGACTAGAGTTTGATGGTTGACAGCTTGTGTGACATTGGTGAGAAAGAAAAAGAAAAGAACAAAGGACAAGACAGAGCGAAAAACGCGAAGCAAAGCAAAGATAAAAAGCAGAGCGAAGCGAAAAGCAAAGATACAAGTAAAAGCGAAAAAGCAAGGAATAAAAAAGAATTATCCTGGCGGCGAGAGTGCAATAGACCCACCTGAATCCATGCCGAACTCAGAAGTGAAATGTTGTTACGCCGATGGTAGTGTGGGGATTCCCCATGTGAGAGTAGGTCACTGCCAGGTTTGAATAAGAAAGAAGGACGCTAACCGAGAGGTTAGCGTTTTTTTTT
>NZ_JTJR01000041.1 GCF_001678475.1 Gallibacterium genomosp. 3
AAATAATTATTAGCAACCACTTTGTCCACTTGGTGTAGTTTTTTTAAAATCAGCAACTATTTTGTCTACTACACCAAAAAAGATGATTTTGGTGAAAAAAGAAAGCCCATAGTTATTTAACTATGGGCGAAACTTCTTTTGGTATAAAAACTAAATTTCATAAAAGGAGACAAATAAAACATAGTACCAAAAGAAAAAATTTGGCTCCTCCTGCTGGACTTGAACCAGCGACATATGGATTAACAGTCCACCGTTCTACCGACTGAACTAAGGAGGAATAGCCCCATTGGGCAATGCGGGCTGCATTTTATTGATTTTGGACCCTATTGTCAACAGATAGCATACGTTAATCTGATTTTATTAAATTATTCGCTTATATTTGTTGGTAATGAGGTGAAAATTTGTGGATCTAACAAGATATCTTGTAATGTATATTGTGATAATGACTGATAAAACGCAGCAAAAGCATTGACTAAAATAGGCGGTAATTGGCAATTTGCACTAATGCAACATTGATTTTGCTCACCAAAACATTCGACAATGGCACTTTTTTCTTCTGCAAGACGAATAATATCTTCTAAATTTAATTCACTTGGATGGCGATGCAATCGGATACCGCACCTTTACCACGAATAGATTGAATAAAATTATTCTTGGCTAAATGATGGATAACTTTCATTAAATGGTTTTCGGAAATATTATAGACTGTTGCAATTTCTTGAATAGTGGATAATTTTTCTTGATGTGCAGCTAAATAAAGCAGAACACGTAAATTATAATCAGTAAAGGTACTTAATTTCATAATAGTAACTTGATAACGAATAAGGCATATATATTACGCCTTATTCGTGATTGAAACAATGTACTGCTTATTTGATTAATAATGTTTGGCTTATCTTAGAATCAAGATCCAGAAAATAATTGTAATAAGCCAAATAATATTGCTTCTTGTGGTATTTTTTGCTGATTAAGATAAAAATTGTCCTCTTTTTCCTCAAAATTTAAGAGGTAAGATTTATCTGTTTCAGTTAAAACGCCCTGTATCACTTGTTGTTTTAATGCACGCTGAATATTTTGTTGTACTTCATCAATATCAATTTTATTTTGTGCATTTGTACTATTGATAAATGTAATTGCACCTGAAAGTAGATTATTAATAAATGTTTTATCTAAAGAAAAGTTAAATTTAAATTGATCAAATATCTCGCTCAGATGCCCATTTTGGAATGATGAGTTAAGGTCAGCTTTAGCTAATTTAATATCAGCATTTAATACGAATTTATCTTGATTATTATATATTTCGATCGGGCTAAGAAGTAATTGAGGTTGATTATCTACCAATGTTTTTATTGCTTGATTAAAAGCCAGTTTATCTTGTTCTAAGATAGCTTTAATTAGTTCTGATACAGCTTCTCCTTTGAGGTGATTAAGTTTAACAACAGAGTTGGTTGCAAAATTTATAGCAGATGATTGAGAACTAAACAATAAGTTTTTTGTTTGTGCTGAGTTGCTAATCGAATAAAAGTCTTGGTCTTTGGTAAGTTCGTAATTATTAGTTTGATCTTGATAATTGACAGTAATAATTGTATTAGATTGTTCATCAATTGGCTGAAAAACAGAAAATTCTTTAATTGAACTTTCACCTTTGCCTGTTGCTAAATATTTCCATTCTGTTAATTTTAGAGCTCCTTGAGCAAGGAATTTGTTTATTACTAACTTTGTAGGCTGTTGTTGTTTGTTTTCTTTGATATACATATCAAAATGATCTAATTCCATTAAATATTTGATAGCATTTTTCTCATCAATTTGTAATTGGTATTTACTGCTAGACCAATTACTTTGTGTATCTGATTTTTCATCTTTAAATGATCCAGCATTAACTAGTAGATTAATATCAACTTGTTGTTGATATCCCACGTCAACATTTAATACAAAAGGTTGCCCATTTGGGAAAGTATTAAATATTGAGGCTGTTTTTTCATTTTTAATTAATGTTGTTTCAGTAGAAGCTGCAACGGGCTTGAAGTTAAATTGTTGCAGTAGGTTGAGTGGTAATGCACCATGGTAAATTTTACTATGTAGTGGCATAGTTAGTTTACCAATTTGTAGATCATATTGCATATCACTAGAGAATAGATGCCGTTCTAATTTGACGTTTTCAATTTTAATGATGCCATTATCATTAATTTTTTGGATTACTTGTGGGTAATTCTTTTCAATTTGTGATCCTGTGTACCAAGCGTTACCAACCCAAACGCCTCCAAGCACAATAATGGCAGCAGGAACGATTGCCCATTTTTTCTGCATAATATTCTCCTTAGTTATTTATTTTTTGGTTAGTGAAATTTATTTACACTGATTTTGTGGTTTATTTGCCATAATCTCAATAATTTGGAAATCAGTATGCTGCATACTTTTACAGGCAATAGAACAAAGATTATCAATACTACGATCAATTGTATGTTCAACGATACCTTCATCACCAGTTACCCCTGTTTGATTCATCGCCATTAAAACGGATTTATAGGCAGAGGTAACACTAGTAGATACTTTCATCGCACAGCTGTTAGCAGCCCCATCACATAACATACCGCTAATATCACCAATCATACTGCTAATCGCCATCGCTGCAGTTTCAAAGCGATTCGTAATCAGATAAGAGATACCAGCACAACTTCCCATTGCGGCAGTAGTAACCGCACAAAGTGCAGAGAGTTTTGGCAGTTTACTGTGAATAAAAATGGCCATTAAATGGGATAGAAATAATGCTCGAGTGCGTTGTTCAGCAGTAACATTTAGATGATTAGCGACAACCACAACGGGCATCGTAGCAGTAATGCCTTGATTACCAGATCCAGAATTACTCATTGCAGGGAGAGTGGCGCCACCCATTCTAGCATCAGAAGCCGCTGTGGTTTGGATCATAATTCGCGATAATAAATCATCAGATAACAGACCGTCGCCAATATGTTTTTGTAGTGTACGTGCAATATGTAAGCCATAATCTTGGCTAAGCCCTTCTTGTGAAAGTGCGGCATTTAATTTTTCAGCTTGATTAATAAACTCTATTTTGTCTAAGGCTACTTGCATGGAAAAATCAAAGATATCTTTTGTCGCTAATTGATTAAAAATAGTATATAGATCATTGTCAGCCGCTAATTTAGGCGGGGCTTGATAAATAATTTGATCATTTTTTTCAATCAACATAATTTGAGTATGTTGATCTTCAATCACGACACGCACCCAATCGTTATCCGCGTATAAAGTGGACTCTGCATAAAGAATGTGATCCGTTTGTTTGATAGAAACAGAAACTAAATTTTGTTTAAGCAGTTCTTTTGCTTGGGTAATTTGTGCAGAGGAAATATGTTTTAAGACCTCTAAACCTGCATCAGCATCACCACCTATTGCGCCAATGGCAGCCGCAATAGGTAAACCAACCATGCCAGTGCCTGGAACAGAAACACCTAAGCCATTTTTCATTAAGTTTGGCGAAACTTTTCCAACAATTCTTTCTGGGGTTTTTCCTAAATATTTGGCGGCAGTTGCAGATGCTAATGCAAGAGAAATCGGTTCGGTACAGCCTAGGGCAGGCACAACATCTTGTTTAACAATTTCAATTAGTGCTTGTTCGAAAGGTTGTAAGGATGGATTCATAAGACCTCTTAAATCATAAGCTAAATTTTACGTAAAAATTTCCCCACTAAATATACACGGTAATGTAATAAGTGCTAGTAAAATCAGTAAAAATCCGATGATTTTTCTTGAGAGTAGAGAAAATTAAAAAATTTTTTATGGATGCCCCTTGAAAATCTGATTTTAAGTTCAATTTAGTGTGGCACGAATGATAAGGCGAGCAAGTTTAACTAAAGAAAAATTTAAATTTGCCCTTGTAATTGATAAAAAGAGCCTTATTTAGTCGAACGTCAAAAAAACGAATTTAAAATCAGGAGAATAACGATTATGGGAAAAATTATTGGTATTGACTTAGGTACAACAAACTCATGTGTTGCAGTAATGGATGGTGATAAACCACGTGTTATTGAAAATGCTGAAGGTGATCGTACAACCCCGTCAATTATTGCATATACACAAGATGGTGAAACATTAGTTGGTCAACCTGCAAAACGTCAAGCAGTAACAAATCCAAAAAATACTTTATTTGCAATTAAACGTTTAATTGGTCGTCGTTTTACCGATGATGAAGTACAACGTGATGTTAGCATTATGCCATTTGACATTGTGAAAGCAGATAATGGTGATGCTTGGGTTGAAGTAAAAGGTGACAAAATGGCACCACCGCAAATTTCTGCTGAGGTATTGAAAAAAATGAAGAAAACAGCAGAAGATTTCTTAGGTGAAACTGTGACTGAAGCAGTAATTACTGTGCCTGCTTACTTCAACGATGCACAACGTCAAGCAACTAAAGATGCAGGTCGTATTGCAGGATTAGAAGTAAAACGTATCATTAACGAACCAACAGCAGCAGCATTGGCTTATGGTTTAGATAAAGCAAATGGTAACCATACTATTGCGGTATATGACTTAGGTGGTGGTACATTCGACCTTTCCATCATTGAAATTGATGAAGTTGATGGTGAAAAAACTTTCGAAGTATTAGCGACTAATGGTGATACACACTTAGGTGGTGAAGACTTTGATAACCGCGTTATTAATTATTTAGTTGATGAATTTAAGAAAGAACAAGGTATTGATTTACGTAACGATCCATTAGCAATGCAACGTTTGAAAGAAGCTGGTGAAAAAGCGAAGATTGAGCTTTCTTCAGCACAACAAACAGACGTTAACTTACCATATATCACAGCAGATGCGACTGGACCAAAACACTTAAACATTAAGTTAACTCGTGCAAAATTAGAATCTTTAGTTGAAGATCTTGTTGCTAAATCAATGGAACCAATTCGTGTGGCATTAAAAGATGCGGATTTAAGTGTTTCTGAAATTAATGATGTTATCTTAGTTGGTGGTCAAACTCGTATGCCATTAGTACAGCAAAAAGTTGCTGAATTCTTTGGTAAAGAACCACGTAAAGATGTAAACCCAGATGAAGCGGTTGCGATTGGTGCAGCGGTACAAGGTGGTGTATTAGCGGGTGATGTAAAAGATGTATTGTTATTAGACGTTACTCCATTATCACTTGGTATCGAAACTATGGGTGGTGTAATGACTACCTTAATTGAAAAGAATACAACGATTCCAACGAAGAAATCACAAGTATTCTCAACTGCGGAAGATAACCAAAGTGCAGTAACAATCCACGTGTTACAAGGTGAACGTAAACGTGCAGCAGATAATAAATCATTAGGTCAATTCAATTTAGAAGGTATCAACCCAGCACCACGTGGTATGCCACAAATTGAAGTTACCTTTGATATTGATGCTGATGGTATTATCCATGTTTCTGCAAAAGATAAAGGTACTGGTAAAGAACAACAAATTACGATTAAAGCTTCTTCAGGTTTAAGCGATGAAGAAATTCAACAAATGGTACGTGATGCAGAAGCTAATGCTGAAGCAGACCGTAAATTTGAAGAATTAGTACAAGCTCGTAACCAAGCAGATCACTTAGTTCACTCAACTCGTAAACAATTAAGTGAAGTAGGAGCAAACCTTGCTGCGAGTGATAAAGAAGCTATCGAAAAAGCAGCGAATGAGTTAGAAGCAGCTGCGAAAGGTGAAGATAAAGCAGAAATTGAAGCGAAAACTCAAGCTTTAATTCAAGCAGCAGAAAAATTAATGCAAGCAGCTCAACAACAAGCTCAAGCAGGTCAAGCTCAGCAACAACAAGCACAAGGTAGTGCGAAAAACAACGGTGATGATGTTGTTGATGCAGAGTTTGAAGAGGTAAAAGATAAATAATCTATCCTCCTGATGTGGCAGCTTAAGTTGTTGTATGAGCTGCCACAAATTACGAATGGGCGAAGGTGAAATACCTCGCCCTTTTAGCGTATCCAAAGGGGAGAATTTCATCTCCCATTTCATAAAGAAATAGGAAAGCGAATGGCAAAACGTGATTATTATGAAGTGCTAGGTGTATCAAGATCTGATGATGAAAAAGTGATCAAGAAAGCCTATAAACGCTTAGCAATGAAATTGCACCCAGACCGTAATCAAGGTGATAAAGACGCTGCGGAAAAGTTTAAAGAAGTGCAAGAAGCCTATGATGTATTAGGGGATAAAGAGAAACGTGCTGCTTATGATCAATATGGTCATGCTGCCTTTGAACAAGGTGGTGCTGGAGCTGGTGGTTTTGGCGGTGCTGATTTTGGTGATATTTTTGGTGATATCTTTAGTGATATGTTTGGTGGCGGGCGCGGTCGCCAACGTGTAGTGCGTGGCGAAGATCTCCGTTATGATTTAGAGATTACGTTGGAAGAAGCGGTCAAAGGTGTCAGCAAAGATATCCGTATTGCAACCTTGGCAACTTGTGATACTTGTCATGGTACAGGTGCAAAAGCAGGTTCTAAAGTGGACACTTGTGGCTATTGCCATGGTTCTGGACGTATCCGCCGTCAAAGTGGTTTCTTTGTGCAAGAACAAACTTGTCCTCATTGTCATGGTACTGGAAAAATTATTGAACAACCGTGTGACAGTTGTCATGGCGATGGTCGAGTTCATAAACATAAAAATCTTTCAGTGAAAGTACCTGCCGGTGTAGATACTGGTAATCAGCTTCGCTTAAATGGTGAAGGCGCAGCAGGTGAGAATGGTGCACCACCGGGAGATCTCTATGTTGTCATTCATGTGAAAGAGCATGATATTTTCCAACGTGATGGAAATAATTTGTACTGTGAAGTACCAATCAGTTTCACCCTTGCTGCATTAGGTGGTGAGATTGAAGTGCCAACTTTAGATGGTAAAGTGAAATTAAAAATCCCAGAAGAAACTCAAACAGGTAAATTATTCCGATTACGTGGTAAAGGTGTGACTTCAACCCGTTCACATTATCAAGGTGATTTAATTTGTCGTGTGATTGTTGAAACCCCAGTGAAACTAAATAAAGAACAAAAAGCGTTATTGCAACAATTTGAAAAGAGCTTGGAAGGGCGTAATCAACACCGTCCAAAAGAAAGTGGCTTTTTAGATGGGGTAAAACGTTTCTTTGATAATTTAGGTAAGTAGTTAAATTAATTGAAAAAATAGCGGTTAAATCAAAATAACCGCTATTTTTTTATCTAAATTAAGGTATAACTGGAATTAATTAACTTCCTTTTTTGCGGCGTTTTAATGTATCGATTAATACTGCAACAACAATAATTAAACCTTTTACAATTTGTTGCCAGTAAGGGTCAACGCCAAGCATATTTAAGCCTTTATTAGTAGTACCAATAATTAACGCACCAATTACACACATTGGAATAGTACCAATACCACCACTTAATGACACTCCACCAATAACGGCGGCGGCAATCGCATCTAACTCCCAAGCTAAACCATAAGATGGGTTACCTGCATATGTACGAGCAGCTAACATTGCTCCTGCTAAACCTGATAAAGCACCAGCAAGAACATAAACCCAAATTAAAGTTTTAGTTGTATTAATTCCACAAATTTTAGCAGCATTAAGATTGCCACCCACTGCATAGACATGGCGACCAAACGTTGAACGACTAAGCAAAATATGGGCAGCCACAACAACGACAATATAAAGAATGACTAAGCCTGGTAATCCAAAAACACTTACATCAGAAATCCAAGTAAAGGCTTCAGAAGAAGCATCAATAGGACGACCATCAGAGTAGAGTTGTGCTGCACCACGAGCGATAATCATCATACCTAATGTTGCAATAAATGGTGGGATTGAGCCAATTGCTGTTAAACCACCGTTAATAGCACCTAGCAATGCACCTAAAGCAATAGATAACGCAAAGGCGAGAAAAGCGGCACTTACACTATCGCCACCTGTAACAATAGAAGCAGCGACAACAGATGTGAGAGCTACCATAGAGCCAGATGATAAATCAATACCAGTGGTGACAATGGCAAAAGTTACTCCGATAGCAATAATACCGAACATAGATACTTGCTCAATAATACTCCAAACAGTGCGAGCAGAGAAAAAGCCATCAATGGATACAGATAAAACTAAAAAGAGGGCAATTAAAATAAACACCATTCCATAGGCATTTAGCATTTTTTTTACGGCATCATTCGACATAATAAATTCCTCATACGTAATTAAATTTTAGTTATGTGTTAAACCAGAGGCTAATTCGAGCACTCGTTCTTGGGTTAATTCTTGTTGGGGAATAATTCCTACTTGATGCCCTTCATGCATTACCATGACTCGATCACTCATAGAAAGTAGTTCCAACATATCAGATGTAATCATAATGATAGTTTTACCTTGTTTAGCTAACTCAACCATCAACTTATAAAGCTCAGCTTTTGCTCCAACATCAATACCTTTTGTTGGTTCATCTAGAATTAAAATATCTGGCTCAAGTAATAACCACCGAGCTAAGAGAACCTTTTGTTGATTACCGCCAGAAAGGTTATTGGTGATAACTTCAACATTAGGTGCTTTAATTTTTAATTTCTCTTTTTGTTGAAGTGCTGTTTTTTGTGCTTTAGTAACAGAAATTAGGAAATTTTCGAGATAAGGGGACATCTTAGGCATAATCATATTGTCTGTAATACCTAAGTTAAGAAATAATCCGGTGAGTTTTCGATCTTCTGTAACGAAACCAATTTTATATTTCATTGCATCAAGTGGTGTTTTAATTTCAGCTTTTTGCCCGTGAATATAAATTTCTCCGCTATCAGCTGGTTTATAACCAAAAAGTCCTTCAACAATTTCCGAACGACCAGCACCAACTAATCCTGCAATACCAAAGATTTCACCTTTACGCACTTGGAAACTTACATCTTTGTATTTACCTGCTTTGGTTAAATTCTTCACTTCTAAGATAATTTCATCAGAAATTGTAATGCGTTCACGTTGGAACATTTCGGACATATCACGTCCAACCATCATAGAAATGAGTTCTTCTTTTGTCACTTCGGAGGCAGGTTTAGTACCAATATATTGACCATCGCGAATCACGGTAATTTCATCGGATACTTTAAAGACTTCATCTAACTTATGTGAAATAAAGATGATGGCAATACCGTGGTTTTTAACGGTTTCAATAATTTTGTATAACTGTTCAACTTCAGTTTCAGTCAATGCAGTAGTTGGCTCGTCCATAATGATAACTTTGGCATTATTTGATACAGCAGTCGCAATCGCAACTAGCTGTGCTTTTGCCACAGATACTTCTGACATTTTGACGGTCACATCCATTGGAATACCAAGGCCTTCCAAAATTTTGGCTGCTTTTTCATCCATTTCTTTCTGATTTAAGAAAAATTTTCCTTTGGTAAGTTCTCGACCAAGATAGAAGTTATCGGCAATAGTGAGATTAGCAGCAGGTGAAATTTCTTGAGGTACCATAGTTAAACCTTTACGGATCGCATCAATTGGGCGAGATGGACTAAATGGTTTACCATTTAAAATAAGTTCGCCACCATCATCAGGTGTATAAATACCGTAAAGAATTTTCATTAAAGTTGATTTGCCGGCACCGTTTTCTCCCATTAATGCATGAACGCTGCCTTTTTTAACTTTTAAGTTAATACCATCTAGTGCTTTTACCCCGGGGAATGTTTTTGAAACATTACGCATTTCTAAGATATAAGGGGTATGTGTTAATGAATCCATTTAGAACTCCTTAATATGGGGAATAATTATTCTTTATATTTATTGAGATATTGTTCTTTGTTATTAGGGGTAACTAATTCAAAAGGAATCCAATTGTATAAAGGTACTTGTTCTCCTATTACTGATTTATAAGCCATTTCAATGCTAGTTCTTCCTTGACCTGAGGCTGATTGGTAGATTGTTGCATCTAGTCCATTACCTAAATATTCTAAGGCATCAGGTGTAGCATCAATACCAACTATAAGGAGATCTTGATCTTTGAAACCTAGTTTTTTTGCAGCTAATAAAGCACCGATTGCCATTTCATCATTATTTGCAAGAATGACATTAACATTCTTATTGGCTAGCAATAAATTTTCTGAAACTTCTATAGCTTTAGCACGATCCCATTTAGCTTCTTGCTCAGCGGCAACTTTTATTTCAGGATGTTTACTTAAAATATTTTTATTACCTTCAGTACGTTTAATTTGGGCATCTAAACCTAATGGACCCAGTAGTATGATGGCATTTGCCGCTTTACCATTTAATGCCTCAACAACAAATTTACCTTGCATTTCACCGCTTACAATTTCTTCTGAACCAACATAACTTGTAAGATATTTCATATCTTCTTCGTTAGGTTTTACAGTAACAACAATAAAAGGTATTTTTGCTTTTTTGGCTTTTAATCCAATTGCTTTTACAATTTTTGGATCAGTTGGCATTGCAACAATGGTATCTACATTAGAATCAATAAAATTTTCTACATCATTAAGCATTTTTGTTGGATCGCCATTTGCATCTGCAAAACGTAATTTTAGTTCTGGGTGTTCATCGGCAAATTTTTTCATAGCATCTTGAACATAAGTAGGATATTTATCAGATAAACTATACATAGTGATGCCAATGTTTATTGTTTTTGCAGATAAAGTTGGTATGACTAAACAGCCTATAATGAATATAAAGATCTTTTTAATCATAAGTCATTCCTTTAGTAATGAGGATAGTGAGTTTTGAGAAAAGGACGGAAGTACCGTCCTTTAGTATTAGATAATTATTTATATCTTGCTTTATATTCTTCTTTCTTATCTGGTGTTACCAATTCAAATGGAACCCATTTAATTTTTTCTACTTTTTCGCCTTTCGCTGCACGGTAAGCAGTTTCAGCACCAGTGAAACCTTGTCCTTGAGCTGATTGGAATACAGTAGCATCTAAACCTTTACCTAAATATTCTAATGCATCTGGTGTAGCATCTAAGCCAACAATCAGAATATCTTCATCTTTGATACCAAGTTTACGTGAAGCGAGTACGGCACCAATTGCCATTTCATCATTATTACTTACAACAACGTTGATAGATTTTTGACCAGATAAAACATTTTCTGCAATCGCTAAGCCTCTATCACGTTCCCATTTACCTTCTTGTTCAGCAACGATAGTAATGTTTTTGTGAGCTTTAAATACGTCTTTATTTCCTTCGGTACGTTTTGTTACTGCATCTTGCCCCAAAGGACCTAATAAGATAAGAGCATCACCTTTTTTATCACCAAGAGAATTAACGATAAAATTACCTTGGATACGACCGCCTTCAATTTCATCTGAACCTACAAAGCTAGTTACATATTTATCCAAATCATCTTCATTTGGACGACGGTTTACAATGATTAATGGAATGCCTGCATTTTTTGCTTTGCGGCCGATAGCTTTAACAATATTAGGATCATTAGGAACAACTAATAAAGCATCTACTTTTTGATCAATAAAGGTTTCGACATCACTTAATTGTTTTGCTGAGTCGGCATTTGCATCAGCAAGTTTAAATTCAACATCATCATGTTTTGCATCAAAATCACGAATCGCATCTTGGAGGTAAGTTTGCCATTTATCGGCAAAAGAGTTCATTGGCGCCCCGATAACATAAGTTTTTGCCGTTACCGCTTGGGAAGTAAGTAGCACACCACTACATAGAAGAGTTAATAATGTTTTTTTCATCATAAGATTAGCCTTTTTCAGTTGAGTTAATCACGATGGAAATACAACTATATTCTACAAAGACGTCAATGAAAGAATATAAATTCCAAATTCTGATAATTTGAAATAAATTATCTGGTGCTATGTATAACATTAAGCCATTTTTATGACAATGATGAAGTTAATGAATTGTGAAATATCTCTCATTTTTTATGAAAAAATTTTTGCAGTGGGATATTTAATTTAGTTTATCTATTTTAATCTTTTCTGTTTTTTATTTTGTTTTTTAATTGGTTATGTTTATTTTGCGTGTTTTTTATAGTTGGGCTATTGAGAGAGGAATAGGATAAAAATAAGAACAAGATAGTGAAAAATTGGTTACATAAAAATTTTTTAACAATGAATCGCAATCTTTTCTAGAAAATTAAATTTTCATTTTTTCTCTATTTTGGAAAATTTTGTTATCTTGTGGCAGAACATTGTTTCACGACCTGTTTTAAAGTGACTTCTTGATTAGGAAAGATTTCAGCAACCAATGCTAGGAAGAGTTCTCCTGTTGCAATCGCATCAGCAATGGCATTATGTGCCAGATAGGCGGGTAATCCTTTCTGTTGGCGAATTTTGGCTAATCGTAGATCAGGATTGGTTTGTCCCCAATATTCAGATAGTGAGCGAGCCAAGCAAAGTGTATCTAAAAAGACTAAAGGTAATGGCAAATTAGCAGGTAATTGAAGCGCTTTCTTCAAGAAATTTTTTTCAATAGAAGCGCAATGTGCGATGACAACTTTCCCTGCCAAATAAGGAATAAGACGCTGTAAACACTCTTCTTCACTTAGCCCTAAAGTTAATACTTCAGGGCGAATATGATTGATAATAGCTGTTTCGGGTTTTATCGCATCACCAGCAGAAGATAAATAATAATGCTGTGAGGTAGATAAAGAGAGAACCTGTTGATTTATTTCGACCGTCCCTACCGAGAGAATTCTATCTTGGGCGATATCTAGTCCAGATGTTTCAAAATCTAGAGCAACTAAAGAGAGCTGGGATAACGGAATGTCGCTATTAGGGATCGGACATTGATAAAGAGGTAACGCTAATTTGGGTAAATTAGAGGAACCTAGTGCTTGTTGTCTTTGCTTTTCTAGTTTTTGTAGGCTATCTTGCCAAAAATGCCAAATCATCGTAGTAAACCTTTTGCATTAAAACGTAGTTGTGCTGCTTCCTGATAACGGGCAATAATACGAAACGCATCTTTTAAATGATTACGTTCAAAAGGCGTTAGCGAAGTCGGCTCAATCTCATTACTTAACGGTTGGTGTTGTAATAATGCTTGTTGTTGATGTGATAAGCGTACTTGGCTAATAAAAGATAAAGTTTCGTAGAGTTCCTGCTGACTTGTTTCGCTAATCACTTGTGCTTGGCTGGCGATTTTTAGCCGTTCCATCGTGTTGGTAGTTAAGCTATTAGACGCTAAAGCATAGACTCTGGCTAATTCCACGATAAGATTAATTGCTTGCTTTTTAATATTAAACACTTTCTGGTTAGCCCCATTTTTAGCCAAAACAAATTGTCTAAATAGCCCTAATGGCGGATTAACTCTTAATGAATTAGCAATTAAGAATGCAAGAAAGCGTTGATTGCCTTTGATATGCAATAGAATTGTTTCTTGTAAACGTTGGACGAGAGATTCTTCACCAAATAGAAAACGAATATCTAAATAAACACTAACGTCTAAGAGTGCTTGAGGATCAGGGTTATAAATCCATTGACGGTAGTATTCTTTCCATTTTGCTAACTCAACAGACCATTTTGCTTGATTAGCCATCATTTCTCCTTCACACAATGGGTATCCACATTGTGCTAATCCATGACAAACAAATTGGCTTAGACGTTGAAAATAATCCTGTTCTAAAGGTGTTGGTGAACGCTCTAAAATTAATCCGCTATCTTGATCAGAATTAAAGTGCATCTCTTGTCGAGCGTGAGAACCAATAACAAACCAAGCGTATTGCATCGGTGGTGGACCAAACTCACGTTCTGCAAGTTGTAATAGACGCTTAGTGAAAGCATCTGCAATTAAGCTAAGCATATGCTGGATAACTTGAGCATGGGTGCCTGCTTTTTGCAAAGTGAGAAAAACCGCTTGTTTTTGTGGTACTAAAGCAATCAATTCTTCTAAGGATTCTTGGCGATAAATCCGACTAATCAGGTAAACAGCTTGTACTTTGCTTCTTTCCACTAAACTGGTAGCAGTTAAAACACCAATGATTTGGTTACCATCAATAACAGGTAGGCTTCGTACATTATGCTGCATCATCATCTCAACTGCTTCAATTAACAACGCATTTTTCTCAATGACTTTTGGCTGTTTTGTCATAACAAGATGAATTGGTTGGGTGATTTCAACACCTTCAGCGACCACTCGCTTAGTAATATCTCGGTCAGTAATAATGCCAAGTAATTGTTGTTCTTGCATAATTAAGGCACTGGAACGGTGCATTTTAACCATAATTTTGGCGGTATCTTGAATGGAACAATCTGGCGAAACAATCGCCATTTGTCGATTCATAACACTTTCAACTGTTTTTAAATAAAGCGCTTCTTCCGCAAAGGATTTGGTAGATGATTGTGCTAAGCGTACCCCTTCTTGTGCGGCAAAATGGTTACGGATAGCAGGATTATGCTCAATTAATTGATATAACTTAGTTTTTGGAATTCGGTATAAAAGGGTATTTTCTATAGCAGTGACATGATAATCACCGATACCTTCTTGATCTAATTGACTAAAACCAAATAGATCTTCATCACTTAACCTTGCTCGTAATTCACCAGAAGGTAAACGCTGTTCAACTGCGCCAGAACGAATGATAAATAACCCTTTACCCACAAGTTGTTCTTGAGCCAAAGTTTGATCTTTCATTAAATATAAAATATCAACAGCACCAGCGAGGGCTTTTTGATCATCAGCGGGAAGCAAATCAAAAGGGTGGATATTAGATAAAAAATTAACAATATTTGGCAAAAGTGATGATTCTGTCATAGGAATAACCCTTTAGATAAAATAAACCGCTAAGGCTAGCGGTTTATTTCTTTACTAATCAATGAATTGCAATTATACAGCACCAGAAGCTTTAGTATAACGTAACGCTTGCATAATTGACCATAATACATACCCAATCGCAGCAACCGCCACAACATAGTAAGTTGGCATTACCCAGCCAGCAACATTTTGTGCTAAGAATGTGTACATTGAGATAGACGCTAGGGTAATTAATACTGCAACTGGTTTTGTAAGTGACCAAGGTTGAATATCAACTTGTTCAGTATAGATTTCTTGATAGTCTGTTTGACGAGGGTAGAAGTAACCAACAGTCAACATAAAGATGATGTTTGCTACAAAGAGTAAGCCAATTAAATGGAAGAAGTGGATATCAACTTTGATAATAAAGTTAAAGATAATATATGCACTCATACCGAAGAGTAAGCCTAGTTTTGCGGCAATAGCAGGTACACGTTTGGTTAATAAGCCAACTAATACCACACTAAGAATTGGTGCATTAAACATCCCTTGTAATTGTTGAATAAGATAGAATAAACCCTCGCTGCTGTTTGCAACTAATGGTGCCGCAACCATCGCAATAATAGCTAAGGTTAAACCAAGAATTTTTCCTACTCTAACAACTTGTGTTTCAGATGCTTTTGGATTTAACGATTTTTTGTAAATATTAACTGTGAATAAGGTAACTGATGAATTGAGGGCACCACTAAAGGTTGAGAATACTGCTCCTACCACTACTGCGGCAAAGAAGCCCACTAATAAATCAGGTAATACGAGTTGGACTAAACGTGGGTAAGCGTTATCTGGATTATCCATTTGTCCATTAAAGATATGATATGCAATGATACCCGGTAAAATAATGATACTTGGGATTAATAATTTAAAGAATGCACAAAGGAAAACCCCTTTTTGTCCTTCAGCAAGGTTTTTCGCACCTAACGCTTTTTGTACGATAGATTGGTTGGTACACCAGAAGAACATATTAGAAACAATTAATCCAGTGAATAGTGTTGAGAACGGCACTAGTGAATCTTCTGCGCCAATAGAATTGAATTTTTCTGGATGAGATTCAAAGACTTCAACTAAACCAGACCAAACATTGCTATCACCGACATAACCCAGAGCAAATAGGGTAACTGTTAAACCACCTACAATTAAGCCTACACCGTTTAATGTATCCGCAATAGCGATTGCTTTGATTCCACCAAAAACTGCATAAATCGCACCGATAGCACCTACGCCCCATACCATAATTAGTAGAGCAGTTGAGCGATCAAGATGGAAGACATTAGATACTTGGAATAAGTTTTCTAAGGCAATCGCGCCAGTGTAAAGAACGATTGGTAGCAATGAAATAACATATAAACCTAAGAATAAAATAGAAGTAATTGTGAGCGTTTGTTTGTCAAAACGATTTTCTAAATATTCAGGAATACTGGAGATACCGAGTTTCAAATAACGAGGTAGGAAGAAAATTGCAAATAAAACAATGGTCATTGCCGCCATAACTTCCCATGCCATAACGATAAATCCTGTGCGGAATGATAAGCCATTTAAACCAACTAAATGTTCAGTTGATAGATTCATTAATAGCATGGATGAACCGATATAAATCCCGGTCAATGAACGGCCACCAAGGAAATAGCCTTCAGCGGATTCCGTTAAGTGAGCATTTCGTGTTTTATAATAGGCATAACCAGCAACAAAAGCGGTAAATGCGATAAATGAAATAAAAGCAAACATCATTTTCTCCCTACATCTTATTCATAGCAAAATGCTACGACAATACAAAAGTATAAATAATTAAATCTCTGCTACTGTCACCCATGATTTAGTTTGTGCTGATTGGGCAATCGCTTCTAATACTTGAGAAACGTGATAACCAACATAGAAATCAGGGGTAATTGGTTTGTTATAAAGAAGTCCTTCCACAAGATCTCTTACTTCGACTGCTTTTTGATCATTAAAACCGATACCGTGACCAGCACTAATGCAGAATGGGCGATAATCAGGATGTTCTGGACCAGTTAAAATAGTTTTAAAACCTTGACGATTAGAGGCATCAGCATGAAGGTAAAGCTGTAATTCTGCCATTCTTTCTTGAGTGAAACTAAGTGTACCTTTCGTTCCAGTTACCACATAAGTTAATCCCATTTTTCTACCTGCAGCGATTCGAGAAGATTCAATCGTTCCCATCGCACCATTAGCAAAACGAACTAATGCACTGGCTTGATCTTCATTTTCAACCTCACAAAGTTTATTAGGGTCTTTTGGATCTGGACGTTGTTTAATCACAGTTTGCATATCACCACAAACTTCTTGGATTTCTGAACCGAGCAAATATTCCGCCATATGTACAATATGGGCAGCCAGATCGCCAAGCGTACCTAATCCCGCTAAATGACGATAACAATGCCAATCGATAGGTGTATTTGGATTAGCGAGATAATCTTCATTATGAGTGCCATAGAAATGAATAACATCACCAATTTCACCACTCGCAATAATTTCACGAGCTAATTGGCTAGTTGGATTTTTAGCATAGTTAAAACCAACAAGTGTTTTCACTCCAGCTTGCTTAGCTGCAAGATACATCTGTTTAGCTTCTGCGGCTGTTAATGCAAGTGGCTTTTCAGAATAGACGGTTTTGCCGTGTTGGATTGCGGCAAGGGCAATCTCTTTGTGTAAGAAATTTGGTGTACAAATATCAACGACATCAACGTTTGGAGCGGCAACTAATTCCTGCCAATTTGCAGTTGAACGGCGGAAACCGAATTCTTTTGCACGTTGTGCAGCTAATTCAGGTGTTACTTCAGCAAGGTATTCCAACTCTACTTTACCTTGTAAGTTAAAGACGGTTGGTAATTGTGCATAAGCAATAGCGTGGCAACGGCCAATATAGCCAGTACCAACTAAACCGATTCTTACTTTGTCCATGTTTATCTCCTTTTTCACTAAGGTGTACGGATATCTACTGTTCAACAATCATATCTAAATGGTTTATTAGGTATGGTGGTATTGTAGGATTGTGATTGAGGTGTAACATACTATTGCAAAATGGAAATTTCAATTCATCTTTTTATTTAAATAAAAAATTTATTTCATTTTTGTGATCTAGGTAGAAATATTGAAAATCTACAAAATAAAAGGCTTGAAATGATTTGAAAAAGCATATCTATATATCATTGCTCAATAAAAATAAAAGAATATTTGTTCTATATTTTTTTTTGATGAAAAAATAGACAAAGAAATTTTCTGCCTAATATTAGAGATTATAACGATTAATCACCTTGTAATTGCATAAAACGTTCTCGTAACGCATGTAATTGATCTCGAGTTTGTGCCGCTTTTTCAAATTCCAGATCTTGGGCAAATTTATACATTTGCTGTTCAAGGCGCTTAATCTCTTTTTGTAACTCTTTCGCATTATTCACTGGGAGATAAGTAGCGGTTGGTTCTGCGGCTTTGGCAATCCGTTGTTTTTTCCCTTTAGGATTAAGGCTTTGACCAATATCTAAGATTTCGCCAATCTTCTTATTTAGCGCTTTTGGCACAATGCCGTGCGCTTCATTATAAGCTTGTTGTTTTTGACGGCGGCGTTCGGTTTCATCAATCGCACGTTGCATTGATGGAGTAATATGATCAGCGTAAAGAATTGCTTTACCGTGTAAGTTACGTGCAGCGCGACCAATAGTTTGAATTAAGGAACGCTCTGAACGCAAGAAGCCTTCTTTATCTGCATCAAGAATAGCAACGAGTGATACTTCTGGCATATCTAATCCTTCACGTAACAAGTTAATACCAACTAAAACATCAAATTCACCTGCACGTAAATCTCGAATAATTTCTACCCGTTCAACAGTATCAATGTCTGAGTGTAAATAACGAACTAACACACCATGTTCGGCTAAGTAATCGGTAAGATCTTCAGCCATTTTTTTTGTTAATGTGGTAACGAGAACACGTTCATTTTTGTCCACTCTTAGGCGGATTTCGGATAATAAATCATCAACTTGTGTAGAAACAGGGCGAACTTCAATTTCAGGATCTAATAATCCAGTTGGACGAACGACTTGATCGATAATTTCATCGCCTGATTTTTCTAACTCATAAGGACCTGGCGTAGCAGAAACATAAATTGTTTGTGGGGCTAAGCGTTCAAACTCTTCAAAACGAAGCGGACGATTATCTAAAGCAGAGGGTAGACGAAAACCGTATTCTACTAAGGTTTCTTTACGAGAACGGTCACCACGATACATCCCGCCAATTTGTGGAACAGTAACGTGTGATTCATCAATAATTAATAAACCATCACTCGGAATATAATCAAATAGAGTTGGTGGTGGTTCTCCTTCTTTTCGCCCCGATAAATAGCGAGAATAGTTTTCAATGCCAGAGCAATAGCCTAATTCATTCATCATTTCGATATCAAATTGAGTACGTTGGGTAATCCGTTGTTCTTCAACTAATTTATGTTCTTTAATAAAGTATTCTCGCCGCTGAACTAACTCTTGTTTAATTAATTCAATAGCTTCTAAGATGCGTTCTCTTGGTGTGACATAGTGTGTCTTTGGATAGACGGTATAACGAGGAACTACGCCTAAAGAACGATTTGTTAATGGATCAAATAGACTTAAGCGTTCAATTTCTTCATCAAATAGCTCAACGCGTAATGCAACATCATCAGATTCAGCGGGGAAGATATCAATAACATCGCCATGAACACGGAAAGTACCGCGTTGGAACGCTTGATCATTGCGGGTGTATTGCAATGCAGCAAGATGCGACAAAATTTGACGCTGATCGATTAATGCCCCGGTTTGTAGATGTAGCATCATTTTTAAATAAGACTCAGGATCGCCCAAACCATAGATAGCAGAAACGGAGGTCACCACAATAGTATCGCGGCGTTCCAAAAAAGATTTAGTCGCCGACAACCGCATCTGTTCAATCTGATCATTAATCGAAGCATCTTTCTCTATAAAAGTATCACTGGCGGGGACATAGGCCTCAGGTTGATAGTAATCATAGTAAGACACGAAATATTCCACCGCATTTTCTGGGAAAAATGCTTTCATTTCAGCATAGAGTTGCGCTGCGAGCGTTTTATTGGGTGCAAAAATCATGGCAGGACGATTTAACTGTGCAATGACATTAGCAATAGTAAATGTTTTACCTGAACCAGTTACACCAAGTAAGGTTTGATGAGCTAAGCCATCATTTAAATTTTCTACTAATTTAGCAATGGCGGCAGGCTGATCGCCAGAGGGTTTGAAATCAGAATGAAGAATAAAAGGTTTACTATTTTTTTTCATAACAAGGTTATTAAGATCTAAATGCTGGTCGTGAATTTTATCATAGTTCCAGCATAAGCTGAATTTCTTGCCAGATAACATTGCGGTTCGCCACAATAGAATTCTTGTATATAACGATTTATAATTTCTTATAACATTAATTTATTAGAGAAATGAAAAATGACAATAAAATCTTTGTTACCAGGTGTTTTACTTGCTGGTGTAGTAACAGCTATTGCATTTACTTTAACTTATTTGGGGATTGGGAAATCATTAGGGATTAGTGCATTAACTTTTGCGATCTTAATTGGTATGTTGGTTGGCAACACGGTTTATCCAAAGATAGCAGAGATTTCCCAAACAGGGGTAAATTTCTCCAAAGGAATTTTATTGCGTACAGGCATTATTCTGTATGGTTTTCGGATTACTTTTCAACAAATTGATTCGGTTGGGATGAATGCGATTGCTACGGATGCTGTAATGTTGCTGTCAACATTTTTGATTGCCTGTTGGTTAGGAATGAAATGGTTAAAAATTGATAGAGAAACAACATTATTGTGTGCGACTGGGGCAAGTATTTGTGGAGCAGCTGCAGTAATGGCGGCTGAACCAGTGGTAAAAGCTCAATCGCATAAAGTTTCAGTTGCAATAGCTACGGTAGTAATTTTTGGCACAATAGCGATGTTTACGTATCCTATATTCCATACTTGGCTTAATCAATTTATTAGTGAGTATCAGTTTGGAATTTATATTGGATCAACAGTACATGAAGTCGCTCAAGTTTATGCAGCAGGGCAGAATATTAATAGCCAAATAGCAGATAGTGCTGTAATTACTAAAATGATTCGTGTCATGATGTTAGCCCCGTTTTTATTAGGCCTTTCTTATTTTTTAAGTCGAGAATCATCATCAGATACACAAACCAGAAAAATTAATATTCCATGGTTTGCTGTTTGGTTCATTATTGTTGCTGTGATTAATTCTTTCCCGATTGTGTCTGAAATCATTACTCATTGGCTGGTCGAGTTGGATACGATTTTATTAATGATGGCGATGTCTGCATTAGGATTAACAACACATATTGATGCAATTAAAAAAGCAGGAGCAAAACCACTTATTCTTGGTTTAATTGTTTTCTTCTGGCTATCGATAGGTGGCTTTTTAATTAATTTGATTAGTCAGTTGTTGTTTAAGTAAACAAAAATGGGGCAAAAAATGCTCCATTATTTTTAATTGTTAACAAAAAGAAAAAATAGAAAAAGCTTGAAAAATAGTAAGTTTTGCACAGACTTATTTTTGTCAAGTTTTTTTTTATTTATTTTTTTAGCGAAAAATATAATCTTTACTGGATTTTATATAACTTATTGATTTTAAAAGAAATGCTATTTTGCAAACAATTTTAATTGTGACTAATATAATCCCTTATCCTACAAGGACTCACAGAAAATTAATAAAAGTATTCCACAAAGTTATCCACAGGTTGTGTGGATAGAAAAATGTCCTCCAAATTTGAATAATGGATCATCAAATTGGTGAAAATTTAGTATGGAAAGCTAATTAGAGTAGATGTTATAGGATAATAGCAATACAGAAACACCTGTATTGCTAGATAGATAATATTTATTTGAGATTACGATAAGTAAATAGCCAATAACCGAAGACAGCAACAGATACACAGACAATCATTGTTGCTAACATCGGAATAGCGCTAGTTACTGGCACTAAAGCGAGTAGTGATCCCACAACTGCACCTCCGCCAAAACGTAAAGTACCTAGTACTGAATTTGCGGTACCAGCCGTCCTCGGGAATTTTTCTAAAATTAATGCAGCTGAATTAGCACCAATAGTAGAATTCATTCCAATAAACCAAGAAATTCCAAGTGCCATAGGCCAGAATCCAAGGTCACAAACTGCTACAATGAATAACCACAGCCCTGCGGCAGCTTGCATACCTAAGCCAAATTGCAGCATACGTTCAGCACCTACTTTGCCGACAATTTTGCCATTAATTACAGTAAATGTAGCCATAACCGCAATATTCATCATAAAGAAATAACCGAAGTTTTGTACTTTTACCCCATAAATATCGATATATACGAGTGAACCGGAAGTGAGGAAAGCGAATAAACCGGCAAAAGAAAATGTAGAAACAATTAAATAACCGATCACTTCTTTGATTCTTAATACACTCCAGAATTGACGTAAGATATTTCTTAAAGAGAAAGCTTGACGTTTTTCTTGATCTAAAGTTTCTGGAATTCGCCATGCAAATAACGAACCACTGGTAATTCCAACCACTACTAATAAATAAAAAATCGTATGCCAATGGAAATACTGCACGATATATCCACCAATAATCGGAGCTAACAATGGAGCAATCATTAGCACTAGAGTGACTAAAGACATCATTTTAGAAAAATCATTTTTACTAAATAGATCACGTAGTAGTGCACCAAGGACAACCACAGGTGCAGCTGCGAAGAAACCTTGTAATAAGCGTAACCAAATAAAATGATGGATATTATTAATTTGGGTTAGCCCTAATGCAGCAATGGTACTAATCATTAAACCAAAAAGAATAATTGGTTTACGTCCAACACTATCAGCAATAGGTCCCCAGACTAATTGTCCAACTCCCATTCCGAGAGTGAACATAGTTAAAGTATATTGGACTTGACTAGATGGTATGTTTAAATCTTTAGTGATATTTAAAAATGCTGGAAGGTACATATCAATGCCGAGTGGTGGCATCATGGACAATAGTCCTAAAATTAATACAAAGATAAAGTTAATTCTTACTTTTTTATTTCCCATTTAAACCTCTTGTTATTGTTATTCTAAGAATGATTGAACTTCCTCGTGAGTTAAAGAACGATATTCACCTTCTGCGAGGTCTTCATCTAAGATAATTTGCCCAACACGCCAACGATGTAACGCAACCACTTTATTTCCTAGGGCAGCAAACATACGCTTAACCTGATGATATTTACCCTCAATTAAGGTTAAATTCAAATTGTAATCATTGATTATTTCAATTTGTGCTGGCTTAGTTAGCTGTTTTTCTCCTTTTAACAGAATGCCTTGCTGACATTGTTCTAGATAAAAATCTTCGATCGGATCGGCTAATGTTACTAAATAAGTTTTTTCACAATGATGCTTGGGTGATGTAATTCGGTGTGACCATTGACCATCATCTGTTAATAATACTAACCCAGTTGTATCAACATCTAATCGACCAGCAGTATGTAAGCGATTAGAGAGTGGATAATCAAAAAATTGATAAACCGTTGGATAGTCACCATCATCTTGTGAACAGATATACCCCTCAGGTTTATACAAAACAAAATACTGATTTCCTGCAACCCAATTTAATGTTTCTCCATCAAATTCAATCAGATCATCAGTTGAAACTTTTAAAGCACCGTCTTTAACTAGCGTATTGTTCACTTTAACTAAGTTTTGTCGTAATGCTTTGGTTGCTTGAGAACGAGAAAGTCCAGTGTATTCGGATAAAAATTTATCTAATCGTTGTTTCATCATTTATGTTTATTACTAGGATTCTTGTTTAAGTTACAGAAAAAATTGGAGTAATTATTCTAACATTATTTGCAAAATGTGGCATAGCTCACAGCTTTCCTGAAAAACGAAACTATAATAAAGGATGGATTTTTAATGAGTTCTCTCATTTTTTAGGGTACGGAGCATTGCTCCAACAATAAAATCCATTTTCTGGCTCAAACAATATGAGTGGATGTCAGCAAGTAAATTAATGGAATATAAATAGACTTTGATGATTTTTATTAGAGCCTGTTAGAACACAGCGGTGGATTGCCCTCAACTTCTCTTATTCCTTTCACGATAAGTAAAGCGGTAAACCTCTTGCACATTAATCATTTTTTATATGATAGATTAAGGATAGATTATGGACGAAAAATTACGCCAAGCAGCCTTGGATTTCCATCAATTTCCAATTCCTGGGAAAATCGAAGTTACACCAACTAAATCACTTGCAACTCAACAAGATCTCGCACTGGCTTATTCACCAGGGGTAGCAGAACCTTGTTTAGAGATCGAAAAAGATCCTGCGAATGCTTATAAATATACCTCTCGTGGTAATTTAGTTGCCGTGATTTCAAATGGTACAGCTGTATTAGGATTAGGAAATATTGGTGCATTAGCCGGTAAGCCTGTTATGGAAGGAAAGGGCGTATTGTTCAAAAAATTTGCCGGAATTGATGTGTTTGATATTGAAATCAATGAGACCGATCCTGACAAATTAATCGATATTATCGCTTCATTAGAACCAACTTTTGGTGGAATTAACCTTGAAGATATTAAAGCACCAGAGTGTTTCTATATTGAGAAAAAATTACGTGAACGGATGAAAATTCCTGTGTTCCATGATGACCAACACGGTACAGCTATTATCTGTGCCGCAGCAGTATTAAATGGATTACGTGTTGTAAATAAAGATATTAAGAAAGTGAAAGTAGTAGCATCTGGGGCGGGAGCTTCAGCGATTGCTTGTTTAAATTTAATGGTGGCATTAGGGATAGAACGTAAAAATATTACTATCTGTGACTCTAAAGGCGTTGTGTATAAAGGACGTGGTGATCATATTGATGAAACCAAACAAGTTTATGCAATTGATGATAATGGTGCACGTACTTTAGCGGATGCTTTACCAGGGGCAGATATTTTCTTAGGTTGTTCTAAAGCAGGCGTATTAACACCAGAGATGGTGAAAACGATGGCAGATACCCCATTAATTTTAGCATTAGCTAACCCAGTGCCAGAAATTTTACCACCAGTTGCTAAAGCGGCTCGTCCAGATGCAATTATTTGTACAGGACGTTCTGATTTTCCGAACCAAGTTAATAATGTACTTTGTTTCCCATTTATTTTCCGTGGTGCGTTAGATGTTCACGCAACAACGATTAATGAAGAAATGAAATTGGCAGCAGTTCGTGCGATAGCTGATTTAGCTCTTGCAGAACAAAGTGATGTGGTTTCTTCTGCTTATGGCGAAAGTGAAGTATCGTTTGGTGCAGAATATATTATTCCAAAACCATTTGATCCTCGTTTAATTGTGAAAATTGCTCCGGCCGTAGCAAAAGCAGCAATGGATACTGGCGTTGCACAAAAACCAATTACTGATTTCAATGCTTATATCGATCAACTTACACAATTTGTGTATAAGACTAACTTATTTATGAAACCAGTCTTTGCACAAGCAAAATTAGATAAAAAACGTGTGATTTTGACAGATGGTGAAGAACCACGCGTCTTGCACGCAGTACAAGAAATCAGTAGCTCAGGTATTGCTTATCCGATTTTGATTGGTCGTCCAAGCGTGATTGAACAACGAATCAAAAATTTAGGGCTTAAGATCGAAGCAGGCAAAGATTTTGATGTTGTGAATAATGAGCAAGATAGCCGTTATACAGAATGTTGGCAGGCTTATTATGAAATTATGAAACGTAAAGGGGTAACACCATCTCTTGCAAAACACCGCTTAATTACAGATAGAACAGCGATTGCTTCTATTTTGGTACAGCGTGGTGAAGCGGATGCAATTATTTGTGGTTTAGTTGGCTCCTATCGTGAACATCTTCAAACATTACGAGATGTCATCGGTGTTGCGGATGGGGTGCATACTTTAGCGACTGTAAATAGCTTGGTATTACCAACAGGTAATGTGTTTATTTCAGATACTTTTGTAAATGAAAACCCAACAGCAGAAGAATTGGCAGAGATTACTTTAATGGCAGCAGAAGAAGTCCAATCTTTTGGGATTGAACCTCAAGTTGCATTATTGTCTAACTCAAATTATGGCTCATCTGATAGCGAAAATGCAGTGAAAATGCGTAAAATGCTTGAGTTAGTGAAGGCATGCCGTCCAGATTTAATTATTGATGGTGAAATGCATGGTGATATTGCACTTTCAGAAAACTTGCGTAAAAACATTATGCCAGATAGCCCAATTAAAGGTGCTGCGAACTTGTTAATTATGCCAAGTATGGAATCTGCTCGTATTAGCTATAACTTATTACGTGCAACGACAACAGCGATTACAGTGGGACCGATGTTGATGGGCTTGAAAAAATCAGCACATATTCTTACCCCAGTATCTTCTGTTCGCCGTATTATCAATATGGTGGCAGTTGCAGCTGTACAAGCACAGAAGAAATAAACTGAGCATTTAGAGTAATTAGTAAAAGATATTTTTATATATAAAAGTGTAGTAGACAAAGTGGTTGCTAATCATTATTTATAAAGATTATTAACCACTTTTTTATCTACTACATCTTCTATTTTTGCATTTTTTAGCTGTTGTGAGTTAAATGTTTAATAATGATTGCTATAAATTAACCCACCTTTGTTTTACCAAATTCTCCATATAACCTTCTATTTCTTGCTTTACAAAAGAGTAGAAACTCCAATTTTTACCGATTTTGGAAAATCAGATTTATATATTTTTATTTTGAAGAATGTTGTATTTACTTTATATTGTTCCTATAATTAGGAATAAATTTTAAGGGGTAAAATATGGAATACAAAGATAAAGATTTTGGCATAGATGAATTGAAATTGATCGGTAAAGCGCTATATGGTGAGCAGTGGCAAACAAATTTATCAAATGATCTAGGGTTGTCTGATCCTAGGCGGGTTAGATATTGGTTATCAGGAGGCAGAAAAATTCCAACGGGTATTTGGAATGACTTAGCCAAACTATTAGAACAAAGAAAAAATCTAATAGAGGATCTGTTGAAAAAAATAGCGGAAAGAGAACACTTAGAAAAGGAAAAAGAGAAGAAAGAGAGTATCTAAGCGTGAAGATTAAAAAAAAGAGGGTAAAGCCCTCTTTTTTATTACGATAAATATAATCACGTCAAAGTATGCGTCACGAAAAATTCACTCGCTCACCTGCGGATTTTAGGAAAAATTTTTCTAATTTTTCAGTTAAGCAACAGAAAAAAGATCGGTTAAAGGGTTGGTATTACTGGAATAAGTAAAAAAGATCATTTTGTAAAATTTCAGTTAATTTCACATTTTTTCAGCGATTTTTAAGCGAGGTATGATATTAGATTGATTTATGTAGTTGATAGATATAAGAAAATCTAGTTTTACGTGAAAAGAAATGTAAAAATTGATTACAGTTAAAGCTATCTGAATGGTATTTAGAAAAAGTGACTAAGCAAAATGTCACAAACAGCCACCAAAACAGCCACCAAAATTAGGCAAAAAAATAGATAAAAAATTTTGTAATAACAGCCACCGAACAGCCACCAAGTAGAAAAATTTGTAACAATAATAAATTAATTAATTTTATAGAAAATATATTATTATGTGGAGACGTGTACCGCCTCCTATATCGTGTTCGTTTGAGTTTAAATTGGTTTAATTTTATCTAAAAATTATTTTAAAATACAATAAGTTATACTTATTTCTTGTTTAAAATAATCCAAAATTATACAATGCTATACAATCATTTTGGTATGTGATTTGGTAGGTGATTTTGTGGCAAAAGTAATTAAACCGTTAACAGCAACAGCTGTAAAGGCAGCTACTCCTGAAAATAGTCCATTAAGAGATGGTGGAGGTTTGTATCTTGAAATAAGCTCAGCATCTAAACGTTGGCGTTTTAATTATTATAAGCCTTATACAAAACGACGTACCGATATATCTCTTGGTATTTGGCCAGCAATGTCGTTACAAGATGCTAGGCTATTACGAGATAAGTATAGAGCGTTATTAGATCAGAATATTGACCCACAAGGTTATCTAAAAAATTTAGAGCAGGAACGAATAAGTGCTCATTTAAATACTTTTGAAAAAATCGCAGAAACATGGAAGGTAAACTTTAAAGCTAAAAAAGTTATGTCAAAGACGATGTTTGATGATTGGCGGCGTTTGCAAAAATATATTTTACCTAAAATTGGCAATGTACCGATTAGCAATGTTAATGCCAAATTACTTGTGGATGTATTGTAACCAGTAGCAAAAGCTGGATTAACATCAGTCATTGAAAAAGTATTGCGAACTGTAGTTAGTATTATGGATTTTGCAGAAAATATGGGAATTATTGAGATGCATAATTGCCATAAAGCTAAAAAATCATTTCATATCAAAACAGCAAAGAATAATCCAACAATTGAACCGCATGAATTGCAATCATTTATTACTGATATTAAAAACTCTCCAATTCAAGCGAGAACTTTGTATTTGATATATTGGCAGTTATTAACCGCTGTTAGACCAGCGGAGGCGGTATCAGTTGAATGGACCGAGATTGATTTTGATAATAAAGTCTGGCATATACCCGCAGAAAAAATGAAGGGAAGATTAGGATATAAAAGACCTCATAGTGTGCCATTGTCCCGTCAAGCTTTATCAGTGCTTGAACAGATGTTATCTTTTAAGAATAGCTCAAAGTATGTATTTTATAGCAGAAGCGATGGTAATAAACCGATGAATAGTGAAACGGTTAATGTTGCTTTAAAGCGAAATGGCTATAAAGATAAATTAACCGCTCACGGGATGAGGGCATTAGTACGTACATATCTTGCGCAACAAGGCGTTGATACTAATGTAGCTGAAACCGTTCTTGCTCACGATATAAGAAATAAACTTGAAAAAGTTTATAACCGGCATGATTATATGGAAGAACGTGTTGCTGTAATGCAAATGTGGGGTGATTATGTGGAAATGTGTGGGTTTGAAATTTAACGTTTTGCTGCTAATGTCTGCATAAATGATTCAATTTCCTCTTCTATATAAAGTTTTGAGCCATTAATCGTGATTGGCTTTGGAAAACGCGGTATATATCTTGGTGATTTTGGATTAGTCCAATCAAAAAGAGTTGTTCGTCCAATGCCTAGTTTTGTATAAACATCTTTCGTTCTTATGTATTTCATACTTAATCCTCCCAGCCATCATGCCATTCAAGAATTCTCACTCGATATAACCCGTCTAGCTTCGGATAGTCACGTTTTGCAGTGCTATGCCACTGATATTGTTTAGCATGTTTTGTCATTGTTTACCTCTTTAAAAATAAAAAAGCCTAACTTGCTAGGTTAGGCTTCATTTGGTTATGGTTGTTTCATTAAAAATTCACTAATCGCTTAGGCTGTGGCTGTTCATCAAGTAGGCTTAACATTCCTTTAATGAACATAATGCGTTCACTTTTGGCTTGAACATATTTTCTGGCTCGTTCTAAGGCGTTTTCAGTTGGCATATTGAGGTTGTAGAGGTAATGCCCACCAATAAATTTATCTATATCTCTGCCAAGATGTGGATATTCTTTGCGGATTTTAACGCCCATTTCATATGCGCCGTTAAGCGAGTGGTAGAGATTGGCAATAATACGGATTGCTTCTTCATCTGCTTCGGCTTCTGCTAGAGGTAAAGGTTGTTGTTTACTTTCAATTTGGTTTAAGAAAGCTCGTAATACAACTAAATGAAAAGCTGGGCTTATCCAAGCAGCGTAAGCGATAACTAGCTCTTTGCAAGCATAGGTGCTAGGGTTTCTTCCACCACGAACCGTTTTTACAGGCAAAGTACAGATATGTACTTTGTCATTTTGGATTTCTGAAATTAGATCTTTAGTTTGATCTAAGCGTAGAAATAAAACTGGCTTATGTTTCTCATCTCCACCACTGGCTTTATGTAGGTCTGTAAGTGAATAAAGGTTGTCTAAAGTGCGGATAGAGGTTTTTAGAATTGATAATTGTGTAGTCATTTTGACTGTCTCCGTTTGCTTTTCTGAAAGTTACCAGTTCTGACACTGGTGCCGAGAGGTTCAGAACCTTTCAAACGGTAAAGGTGGACGTATTCCCCGAAGGTATTGTATTAGTCGCCCTCTCGACTTAACGAGATTTCGGCATAAAAAAAGACCGCACTTTGGCGATCCGTTTACTACCGCCGTTTGAAAAAGGTTCTGACACCTTGTGGCAGATAGTAGTATAAAAATTTGGGGTTGTCAAATCCTGAAAGTTTTATTTCTCATTTATCCATTTTTCTGCAAGCCATTCAAATTCACAAAATAGCTTATTATTGTTATTATTGATACGACGCAACTCCATAATATAGGGCTTTAATGTATTCCAATCTTTGATTACGCTACTTTTACTCATTCGTTTGTACACTGCTTCATCAAACAAATTTTCTTTTATTCCAACACAGATAAATTCAATAGCATTGAGAATATCTAAAACAATAAAATTTTGTCGTTTTTGTTCTTTTGTTGCATTTTTATCATTTAAGGCACAAGCAAGAACAGTAAAATTCATACCACTATCGCGCATTGCCATATATGCTTTTCTACGCTTTCGATAGTATTCATTGCTATTGTTGCTGATAAGAAGCTCAATCGTAGATTTCTGTTTGTGCTGTTTACGGAGTTCTTTAAGTTGAGACCACGCAAAAAAGGCTAGATATCCAGTAAAGAAACAAGTACCTAGCCCAACTATTGTATTCAAATCTAATTCATGCAGAAACTGCAAGAGTTGTTCCATTAAACTTCCCAGCCTTCGCCGCAGTCGTTACCATCATCCCAGCTTTCACCAAGGTAGAAACCGCCCCAACCTTCCATTAAGTTAAATTTTTTCATTTTGCTACTCCTATTTAATTTAATTCTTAGACTAAAAAAGCCTGCTCAAGTTCACTTGGCAAGCTATTTTCTATGGTCTAAATTTTTCCAAAAGAACAAAATGATTACTGTCACTAATCAATTAAGTGCGGTTATCTTAATACGATAGAGCGGTGAGTGTCAATATCCATAATGAAACCCTCTTTATTTCTTGATATGATTATTGCGATCAAACTTTAATCTATCGACTTAACAAAGAGGGCTTTATTATGAAAAAAGTGATTATTGGTTTTTATGGCGCAGCAAATAATGGCAAAACAAATTCTTTAAATGAGCTAATTAATTTTTTTGATCATAGTAAAAATCCTAATAATTTCTCTAATAAAGATAAGCTTGAGTGCTTTGATTATAATGGAATTAAGTTAGGCATCACTACTGATGGAGATTACAAAGAAACAATTTCCCAAAATATCCAAACTTTAATCAAGAAAAAATGCGATATTATTGTTACTGCGTGTCGAACTAAAGGTGAAACTCATGATGCAATTAATTCCTATAAAAAAGACTATGATATACACTACATCACATGCCCATATTTATATGGTGTTGAGGGTTCTCAACCAAATGAAGAAAAGCTTAAAAAGCTCTATTTCAGTAGTGCGGTATTTGTAAAATCATATATTGATCAACTCTTAAAGTAATCTTGTTATAAAAAAGCCCTCTATTGAGGGCTAGGTTAAAATTAAAAGTTGTATTTGTGTAATTGCGATTTTGGCTTGTATCTGTTGATAGTATTTAGGCAATATTGCCAGTGTCTATTTTCTGGTTCGGTATATTGCAAAGGGTCAATATCAACTTGAAGCCGTGCGTGAATAAGGTCAAGTGTAGATTGATATTCGCTAACTTGAGTATAAACGGTTGAGGCAAAACTTGAACCAATCGCATGTAGTCCTGGTTCAATGTGTTTTAGCATTTGGTGCATTTCAAAGGCGGTACACCAAAATGAAGCTAATCGTTTAAGCTCGCTTTCTGTCCAATTTAGGGTGAATGTTTTTTCTGGTTCAGGTAGGGCGAGTTGCTTTGGTTGTTGTAAAGCTCTGCGTTCGCACTCGATGAAGTATTTGCGAACCATTCGCCCTTTTTTGTTGCGTTCGACCATTGCGAGTTCTTTGCCCATATTTAAGGTAATGTGATATTCTTTGCGTGGTCTGCCTAATGTGCGTTCGGTTACTATGATGTAATCTTCGTCTTGTTGAAAGCCGTAGTCTGATATGCGGTCGCTGATCCAGTCATTAAAGCGATTTTTTACTTCTAAAAATTCGTGAAGAGAGCGAGCATTGCAGAGTTGTACAGATTGATTTGCAATTTGACCGTTAAAGACTGGAATTAGATTTGAATTTGTCATTTTGATTGTCCTTTGAGATAAGTTGTTATACTCACCACCGCAGAGACCAATCATTGGTGGTGAACTGAACAGAATTGGTCTTACCGCTCTCAAAGGTTCACGGCGTCCTTTCGGACTTCCATTCAGCCCACCATTGGACTTTTACGGAATTTTCCGTAAAAGGTTCTTTTTGGACTTTTCCTCAATTTTGTGGAAAAGATAGATTTGCTGATTTTTGGCTACAAAAAAAGCCACCATTTAGGCAGCCACTTCATTCACCGCCTTTGAGATATTCAGGAGACCAATCCCGACTTTCAGATTTTGCTGAAAGTGGAGTTATTATAGGGCGGTGGTTTTTAATTTGTCAATTCTTATCTATGGAGATACTTTAAAATGATAAAAAAATGTATTGAGTATGGCGTAATTATAAGTGCAGTTATATTAGTTCTAGGGATTATTGGATATCTGTATTGGGGTATAAATATGCAATTTGTGATACTAGTTATTATTGTATCTGCTCTTTTAAGTTTATTATCTCTTATAGAATTAATCCCTAAAAATAAAATTAAACGCAAAATTCCTTATCGCTATGTTTTTTTGATGTGTATGTACTTACCATTTGCTTCGATAGTAATTTTTTGTACGGTTATGCTTGGATACTCGTACGAAGAATTAGAAAAAACGTTTCCTTTATTTAAAGGATCATATATAGAGCTTTTTCATAATAAAGTATTGATGTGTTCTATTATTGTCTTTTTCGGTCCGTTTTATTTTAAACACTTAGGTATATATTGGAAAAAAATAGAAACACTAGAGTATAGATACAACAGAATATTAAGAAAAAGAAAAAATAGGCTAAATTTTTATTAGAAAATAAAGTATTAAGCTAAGGAGGTAGGCTTCAACTACCGAGACTAGTCGGAGGAGCTTATTTCCTTTCGGTGTTGTATTTGGCTCTCTTGCCATGATCATTGAAATATACAGATCTGTGTTTTTATAAAACTATTTTTTATGATTGATTTTAGTTAGTATAACGAAAAAATATACTTTTAATATCCTCTAAAATCATGTAATTTATCGCTTAATTCTTCATTCATTTTAATAAATTTTAATAGAAATTCTTCAGTGATTATGTATTGTTTATGGCTTCTATCTTTAGTAGCAAGTTTTTGTTCATTGTCTTTATCTGTTATCTGAAAGCTATGAATTATACGATTTCTCATATTTACCAATTGTTTAAATAAATTTGCAATTTCATCACCTGCCTTATCAGTTATTGTTTCTTGAATAGGTTTTAATAGTGATCCAGATGTTTTATCTATTAAATCAAACCAATTATATTGATTGCCATTATCTTCTCTTAGAATGTTTTCTATGATAAATGCATTATTGGAATTAAAAACACAAATGGCACTACCTAACAATTCTCGATATTGTTTAGATGGTAGAGATTGCCTTGTATAAGCTTCATACATAAATAAATACCTATTATCTGGTTGAATGTTGTTTCCATATCTTATGGAATTAGTTTTTGGATAGATCTCTTCTGTTAAATGCAAAAGCCCCTTATTATGATAATAAGAGACTTTTAATTTTATTTTTCTATTTTAAATTGTGCGGCTATTAATGAATAGTCATCAATCGGTGCTTTTTCGATTCTCTTTTGTAAGGCGGCTGCGAATTTTGTAACACTATTCATGGTATTATCGGAGAATCGTGGGCGAAGTTCCCAGAAATGATGTGCACCATCGGACATTAGATAGATAAAAATTTCACCATTTTTATCTTTGATTTCATCAATAGGAATAAAAATTTCATCATATTTCATTTCGACTTGTGTAGAAATAGCTGTAGTAATGATACTTTTGCCTTTTAATTCTTTGAGTTCTTTTTTTGTATAAATACCTTCATCTAATAATCTTTGATGTGATGTATGGTCTTTTGTCTTTTGACGAAGCTTATTGCCTTGTTTGATATATAAGCGGCAGTCTCCAATGTGTCCAATATGTAAACCTTCTTCTGATAAATAACCGAATGTAAGTGTTGTTGAAGCATTTTTTAACTCAGGAGGTAAGGCTTTTATCTTTTCTAATGTTCTCGTGAATACTGTTTTTATTTTATCGTGGGTTTCACATAAAGTAGAAATGGCAAGATTAGATGCGATTTCTCCTCCTAGGTATCCTCCTACGCCGTCTGCAATAGCGAAAATATAAGTGTCATGAAATTTTTGTGGGGTTAGATAGCTATCTTGATTTATCTGTACCTTATCCTTTGAGAAGGAAAACGTAGATGTTGAATATAGGGTAATCATATATTTATTCCTTCTAAAGTGTTAATATCCTTGATAATTTCTTGAATGTTATTATATCTTTTTTTTGGTTGTCTAAAAGTACATTTAGCATGGATATTTGCTAGGGTTTCGTCTAATTCTAAATCTTCTATTACAACGCCTAGCGCATAAATATCCGATTGTATAGTATAGTCTGCACCGTTTTGTATTTCTGGTGCCATATATTTATTAGTTCCCATTACTTGCCCAAATTGTGTAAGCTGGTTTGTTCCACTATCTTTTAGATTTTTAATTAGACCAAAATCAGATAGTTTAAATCTACCATCTTTAAATTTTAAAATATTTTCAGGCTTGATATCTCTATGTAAAAAATTTCTTGAATGAAGATAGTTGACCCCATTTAATACTTCTTTAAGGATGAAAATTTTTTCTTTATTTGTAAGAGCATATTCTTTTTCTTTACAATCATTTTTCTCAAGTAAATCGCTTAAAGATTCTTCCGCTAATTCCATAATAAACCACGGTTTATCAATAGCTAAATTATAAAGACATACATGTACTATATTACGATTAAAACAGTCAGATTGATACGTTATTTCTCGTCTAAATCTTTCTTTATATTCTTCGTAATCGCTTTGTGTTGCATATCGTGGCTCAAAGAATTTTCTTGCATATTCTGTCAAATGTGTCTTAGTTTTATTATAAACTCTTACTTTATCAACAGTACCAAATGTGCCTCTACCTAGATGCTCTATTGTTTCAATATAATAATTTCCAAATTCTTCCATAGCGGAGTATGTTAGTTATAAAAAATATAGGATAACAAACAATATATATCAAAAAATAGGACTTAGATATTATTTTATAAAAAAAAGCCCTCAATCGAGGGCTGTTCGTCTAAAATTGTCTAAATTTCGAAGTTAGATGAGTTAAAAAGGCATATCATCATCAAAATCAGTAGTAGGTTGCCCAGAAGATTGATTTTGAGTAGGTGTTGATTGTGGTTGCTGTTTTGTTCGTTCATCTCGATCTTTGGTATGAGCAACAAGCCAATCAATACGTTCAGCGGGTTTATTCTCAATATGTTCAGATAGGGTTTTGCGTGTTTTAATGATAAACGGGCAGAGAATTTGGAAATTGTAAGTATCTGAACCATCTTGTTTTAAGCGAAGCACTTTTTGTAGCATTAATCCTATATATTTATTTGTTAATTCAGGTGCAATATATTTACCCGCAATTAACTGTTTGGATAAGGCTTGAACCCCTGTACACCCCATAATTGCTTGTATCATATTATGTCCGCCTTGTAAGGGCTGCCCATCTTTACCTTGATAGTAAATAGAAAGATAGT
>NZ_JTJR01000042.1 GCF_001678475.1 Gallibacterium genomosp. 3
AAGTGATCATTTTTCGAACGGAGTGAGAAAAATCTCTGTTTTTTGCCGCTCGGAAAATCTTATTGGAATGAGGGTTAGCAAGTGTGCGAGGGTGTGTTTCTTTTGCTTCGTTTTCTTTACACAAGTAAAGAAAATGAAGTCGCCCTTTAGGGCGAAACCTAAATACTAATTAGAATAAAAATATCTGAAAAAATATTAAATAGATTTTATCATTAAACTAAAGCGGGCAATTTGCCCGCTTTACCAATTACTTTAACGACTGACAACGCAAAGTAACTGCATTTTTATGGGCTTGTAATTGCTCAGCTTCAGCCATTAATTCAACTGTACGAGCAAGATCAGAAAATCCTTGCGGAGTAAGTTCTTGTACTGTCATACGTTTACTAAAGTCAGCTAAACCAAGGCTAGAACTGGTACGGCTGTATCCATAGGTTGGTAAGACGTGGTTTGTCCCAGAAGCATAATCGCCCATACTTTCTGGTGAATAAGCACCTAAGAAAATAGAACCTGCATTATCTAAATAAGGTAATAATTCGCGTGCTTGCTGAACCTGCACAATTAAGTGTTCAGGGGCATAATCATTACTAATTTCTACACATTGTTGTAAATCTTCAGCGATGATAATACGGCTATGAGAAAGTGCTTTTTCAGCAGTTTCGGCACGAGGTAATTGAGTTAATTGTTGTGCAATAGCTGCTTCTGTTGCTTGAGCGAGTTGTTGGCTCGGCGTAACCAAAATAACTTGAGAATCTGAACCGTGTTCAGCTTGAGAAAGTAAATCTGCGGCAACAAATTGTGGATTAGCAAACTGATCTGCAATCACCAGTACTTCAGATGGACCAGCTTGCATATCAATCGCAGCACCATTTGGATCTTGGCTAACTTGACGTTTTGCTTCGGTAACAAAAGCATTACCGGGACCAAAAATTTTATCCACTTTAGCAATAGACTCTGTACCAAATGCCATTGCCATTACAGCTTGTGCCCCACCTACTTGATAGATGGTTTCTACACCACAAAGTGAAGCGGCATATAAAATTTCATCCGCAATAGGTGGTGGAGAACAAAGGATAATTTGTTGGCAACCTGCAATTTTTGCTGGCGTTGCGAGCATTAACACAGTTGAAAATAATGGTGCAGAACCACCAGGAATATATAGCCCTACTTTATTAATTGGACGAGTTAATACTTGGCAACGTACACCTGGTTGCGTTTCAATATCTACTGGTTGTGGCTTTTGAGCTTGATGGAATCTGGCAATATTTTGTTGTGCAGTTTGAATAGCTTGTTTTAATTTAGTTGGAATTCTGGCACTAGCAGCAGCAATTTGCTCAGGCGAAACTTTTAATGCGGTCAATTCGACTTTATCAAAGTGTTGGTTAAGTTCAAACAACGCTTGATCACCTTTTGTTAGGACTAATTCACGAATTTCATCAACTGCAGCTTGGATCGTTTTTGAGCTACCAATAGCAGGGCGTTGCATTGCTTGTTGACGTTGTTGCTGATCGAGATCGTTCCAAATAAGCGTTTTCATATGAGATTCCTTTAGTTCATCATTTTTTCAATTGGTAATACAAGAATTGAGCTTGCACCGATCGCTTTTAATTGTTCCATTGTTTCCCAGAATAGATTTTCTTGGCTAACCATATGTAATGCGACACGATCATCTTCATTTGCTAACGGTAGAATGGTTGGATCTTCAACTCCTGGTAATAATGCAATGACTTCTTTTAGTTTACTTTTTGGTGCGTGTAACATAATGTATTTAGATTCTCTTGCTTGCATTACCCCTTGAATACGTGTGAGTAATTTATCAATTAATTGTTGTTTTGCTGGATCTAGAGGATTATTTTGTTGGATAAGGCAAGATTTTGAACGATAAATGACATCAACTTCACGCAATCCATTAGCTTCTAGTGTTGCTCCAGTAGAAACTAGATCACAGATCGCATCCGCTAAGCCAGCACGAGGTGCAACCTCAACCGATCCATTTAATAGACAGCTTTTAAATTTTAAGCCACGCTCGCTCATAAAACGTTTTAATAATTGTGGGTAAGAGGTAGCAATACGCATATTATTTAATGACTCTGGACCGGTATATTCGGCATCTTGTGGAACCGCAATGGATAAACGGCAACCACCAAAATCTAAACGAGTCAGCATTTTATAGTTCGCTTCCTCTCCACTGGCTTTGCGTCTAAGCTCTTCTTCTTCTAATACGTTTTCCCCAATAATCCCGAGATCAACGACACCATCAAATACTAAGCCGGGAATATCGTCATCACGAACACGTAAGATATCAATAGGAAGATTTTCTGCGTAAGCAATTAATCGTTGTTCATTTAAGTTAATTTTTACACCGCATTGTTTAAGGAGTTCTTGGGAATCTTTGCTAAGACGACCAGATTTTTGCATTGCAATACGTAAACGAGTTTTGTCTGACATTGTGTATCCTTCTTTTTTGTAAATGCTTAAAAATAAAAAACCCTCCGGAGGACTTCCGAAGGGTATAACTGAGTTTTCGTACTCTCGGAAGTTTTTTATCTTCCAAGCAGCACCAAACGCCTGAAAGATTATTCAGTTGAATGGTGATGATGATGAGAGATACAAACAAATAACATAAAACTTTTAATTCCTAACTAAAAAGCAACGTTGTTTAAACTATGCGATTTTTTAGATTTATGCAAGTATTTTTGTTGAAGATTTTTATGTCTTTTCTTAATACCCTTTATTTAGCTATTTTTTGTGCTTTGATAAATAATAATACAGGTCGATGTTGTAAATCTTTAAACTCATTATGCCATTCTGGTTGATCTGCCAACATAGGTTCTTCAATTTGTTGAATCGCAAAACCAGCTTGAATCAAAGCATTAATAATGGTTGCTAATTTACGATGATAAGTTTTAAATGGTTGCTGAAACCAATTTCGTTGGCGTAATCCTTCATCTCGATAATAGTTTAGACGATACGCAATTTGTTGTTTATTCTGATCTTTCTCCCAACGTTCACCACCTTGATAACAAGTTACAATCGGATGCTCTTGAGAAAAAATAAGTTGTCCATTATCAGTTAATTTTGCTGCGATTTGTGTCAATAATGCAGGAAAGTCTTCAATATAGTGAAAAGCAAAAGAACTGGTTACAAGATCAAACTGATTGTCAGGACACTGGGCTAATTGTTCCATTGCTAGGGTATAGCATTGATAATGTTGCTGATTAACCCCCCTGTGTTGTAGGTTTTTTTCCGCTTGTGCAATCATTTTTTCGGAAAGATCAATACCTACTGCATAGCTTGCACCTTGTTGTAAATAATATTGAAGATGGACACCTGTACCACAACCTAAGTCCAAAACACGTTTATGTTGTAGATTGCCAACAAGACGGAACATTGTTGGCTTTTCGACAATTTCATTCAAACTGATTGGATTAGTTCTTAATTTTTGATAGAGCTGGAAAAATTCCTCTTGGTCATAAACACTTTTTTGCATAATTAACCTGTAAATACGGGGAGAAAACCATAACGCGCAGCTAATTGAGCAACAATATTTAATACACCAAATAAGATGATGAAATAAATCATAAAGTTACCACCAAAAACTGTATAACTTTGCTTAGGGAAACGCTTACGACAAGCTTTGGCTAATAAGGCAGGTACAATGGCTGCCCAGATAGTCGCCGCTAAACCAGCATAACCAATCGCAATTACAAAACCGAATGGAAATTGTAGGCTAAGTAAGAGTGGTGGTAAGAAAGTAATTAAGGTTGTTTTTGTTCTTCCCATAATGCTGTCATCAAATTTACAAAGATCGGCAATATAGTCAAATAAACCTAATGTTACCCCTAAGAATGAACTTGCAATTGCCATATAAGCAAAGAAATTCAAAATCACCGCCATATATTCGGTTTGAATATATTTACTTAATGCACCCAATAAAGCCGCAATATCGCCATCTTTAGCAATAACTGGAGCAAATTCACTGCGTGGCAAATTTCCCTGAATCGCTAACTGCCATAAGATATAAATGGCTAACGCAATTAAAGTGCCTAAAATAATTGATTTTTCGACACGTTTACCGTCACGATTGTAATATTTTACTAAACTAGGTACATTGCCGTGGAAGCCAAACGAGACTAAACAAACAGGCAGAGCGGCGAGTAAATAAGGAAGATAACTTTGTTCGCCTTGAGCAATGGTATTAAAGAGTACCTCTGTTTTTACGGAAGTGAGTAAACCTGTTGTCGAAAGGAAAAAAGCGATTACCATTCCTGCAATTAATACCGTAGTGAAACGATCAACGGCTTTTGTCGAAAACCAAACGAAAGCAGCTAATACTAAACAGAAAATTAAGGAGCCGTAGCTTCTACCTAACTCAACGGCATAACTATCTGTGGTTAAGACCTGATTGAGGAGATTTTCAGTAATTCCACCGCCAGACGTAATATAAGCATAAGTGAGGATATAGAGTACAAATGCCAAGGAAAGACTGTTGATCACATTGGCAGTATTACCTAATAAATCTTTCACGATTGTACTAAAACTTGCACCTATTGGATAGTGTAAGTTTGCTTCCAGAATCATTAAGCCAGATGTCGTCATACAAAACCAGGTATAGATTAGTGCCAAAATAGAACCAACAAACCATAATCCAGCGGTTGCGGTTGGATTGGCAAACATACCAGCACCAATTGCAGTACCGGCAATAATCATGGCACCACCAAGTAAAGAAGGGAGTTTCTGACTCATAATATTTCTCCAAAATAAAAATCTTGCACTATTATAGTAGTACATTGTTAAAAGTAAATACTGACGATGCGAAATTTTCTAAACTAAATTAAATTAAATACACAGTTTATTGCAGTAATATCAAATATCGATAGACCCTAAATAATTTTAGGCTTTTTTAGAAAAATAATTTGTCATTTACTGCTAATTTAGTTTGTCATTTTTTGCCAAGATGAGCTAACAAAGTGAAAAAATGTCATTAAGTAATCGATTACGTTCTCATTTTTACAAATTTCTCAGACATTTTTTTGAAAAACAGGTATAGTTGGCACGTTTATCCTAAGGACGCTTTATTTGGCCCATTTACGGGATAAATGAGTTATCTCATCATTCATCAACAGCCATTTTTCCAATCAGGGGTAATTATGGACTTACTTATGAGTATTATCGGCATTGTTGTGTTATTAGCAATTGCCTTTTTATTATCAACAAATCGCAAAGCGATTAATTTAAGAACCGTAGGTGGTGCTTTTGTTATTCAAGTAGGGATTGGAGCATTAGTACTTTATTCAGAATTAGGTCGTAAAGCATTACTTGGTGCTGCTGAGGCAGTGAATAAAGTGATTGCTTATGGTAACGAAGGGATTAACTTCTTGTTTGGTGGTTTAGTCAGTGACAAGATGTTTGAATTGTTTGGTGGCGGTGGCTTTATTTTTGCCTTACGCGTATTACCTGCAATTGTCTTCTTCGCTTCTTTAATTTCAGTACTTTATTACTTAGGGATCATGCAATGGGTGATTCGCTTAATTGGTGGTTTCTTACAAAAAGTACTTGGTACTTCAAAAACAGAATCCATGTCAGCCGCAGCGAACATCTTCGTTGGTCAAACTGAAGCACCATTAATTGTTCGTCCATATATTTCTACCATGACAGAATCAGAACTCTTTGCGATTATGTGTGGTGGTTTAGCCTCTGTTGCGGGGTCAGTTATGATTGGTTACGCACAAATGGGGGTACCACTTCCTTACTTAATCGCTGCGTCATTTATGGCAGCACCAGGTGGGTTACTATTTGCGAAGATTTTGATTCCACAAACTGAAAAATTCAACGATGATTTAAAATCGGATAGTGAAGAAGATAAACCGTCTAACGTATTAGATGCTGCCGCAATGGGCGCATCATCAGGTATGCAATTAGCAATGAATGTGGGCGCAATGTTATTAGCCTTTATCGCATTAATTGCATTATTAAACGGTATTATTGGTGGTGTTGCTGATTGGTTCGGGTATGGTTCTGGCTCACTGGATCATAAAGAATTAAATCTACAAACTATCTTAGGTTGGATTTTCCGTCCATTAGCGTATGTTATTGGTGTGCCATGGAATGAAGCTGAAGTGGCGGGCTCAATGATTGGACAAAAATTAGTATTAAACGAATTCGTGGCTTATGTTGATTTCGTTAAATATCTTGGTCCAGATTCACCAATGGTATTAGCAGAAAAAACAAAAGCAATTATTACCTTTGCTCTTTGTGGTTTTGCAAACTTTAGCTCAATCGCAATCTTAATTGGTGGGTTAGGTACAATGGCGCCAAATCGCCGTAAAGATATTGCTCGCTTAGGGATTAAAGCAGTTATTGCTGGTTCATTATCTAATTTAATGAGTGCAGCGATTGCTGGATTATTTATCGGATTGGTTGGGCCGGTATTAATGGGCTAACCATTGTGATATAATCACTACACGCAAAAAACACCACGACAACTGTCGTGGTGTTCTATTATTAGGGGATAGAAAACGTTTGCTTTTCTTATAGGAAGGAATAATTATGTCAGAACTTAATCTTATACAAGCAGCAAAGTTAGCTTTATCTTTAATGGATCTCACCACTTTAAATGACAATGATACTGATGAGATTGTGACTGAGCTTTGCCATAAAGAGAGCAATCCAGTAGGGCAAACCGCAGCAGTCTGTATTTACCCACAATTTATTCAAACAGCAAAACAAGCGTTGCAGCAACAAGGTTGTACACAAGTTGCAGTTGCTACTGTAACCAATTTTCCAGCAGGGGCAGCAGATATTGAATTAGCTCGCCGTGAAACAGAAATGGCAATTCAATCTGGTGCTGATGAAGTTGATGTTGTGTTCCCGTATCGAGCATTAATGGCGGGGGATGAAAAAATTGGTGCAGAATTAGTCGCAGCTTGTAAACGTGCTTGTGGCGATAAATTATTAAAAGTGATTATTGAAACTGGTGAGTTACAATCAGCAGAGTTAATTCGTAAAGCGTCAGAAATTGCGATTCAAGCAGGCGCAGACTTTATTAAAACCTCTACGGGCAAAGTGAAAGTCAATGCAACATTGTCGGCAGCCAAAATTATGTTGGAAACTATTCGTGATTTAGGTATCCAAGATCGTGTTGGTTTTAAGGCGGCAGGTGGTGTACGTACTGCTGAAGAGGCTCAACAATATTTACAACTCGCAGCGGATCTTTTTGGTGAACAATGGTTAACGCCACGTCATTTCCGTTTCGGTGCTTCAGGTTTATTAAATAATCTATTATCCACATTAGGTGTAGAAACTGCATCTGCGAAAACAAACTATTAATTAAGATAATCGTTTAAGAGAGGATTCTATGAAACGTGTATTTATTATGATGCTAGATTCTTTCGGTATTGGCGCATCTGCTGATGCTGATAAATTTGGCGATGCTGGTTCAAATACATTGGGACATATTGCTGAACGTTGTGCAGCAGGTTTAGCAAATGAAGGCAGAGAAGGTGCATTAAATATCCCTAACTTAACAAAACTTGGTTTAGGTTTAGCAGCTAAAGAGTCTAGTGGCACATTCCCAGCTGGTTTAGATGAAAATGCAGAACTCATTGGCGGATATGCTCATGCAAAAGAAATTTCTTCTGGTAAAGATACACCATCTGGTCACTGGGAAATTGCTGGTGTACCCGTGTTGTTTGATTGGGGTTATTTCCCTGAACACGAAAATTCTTTCCCACAAGAATTACTTGATCGCATCGTAGAAAAATCAGGGATTCCGGGGTATTTAGGGAATTGCCATTCATCAGGTACAGTGATCTTAGATCAACTTGGTGAAGAACATATGAAAACAGGTAAACCAATTTTCTATACTTCAGCAGATTCTGTGTTCCAGATTGCTTGTCATGAAGAAACTTTCGGCTTGGAAAGATTATATGAGCTTTGCCATTTAGTCCGTGAAGAATTAGAAGGCTACAACATTGGTCGGGTTATTGCGCGTCCATTTATTGGTGATAAAGCAGGAAATTTCCAACGTACGGGAAATCGCCACGATTATGCGGTTGAGCCACCATCAGCAACTGTGTTACAAAAATTAGTTGATGAAAAACATGGGGAAGTGGTGTCAATCGGTAAAATTGCTGATATTTATGCGCATACAGGCATTACACGTAAGATTAAAGCAACAGGTCTAGAAGAGCTATTTGATCGTACTTTAGAAGAAGTTCGTGCGGCAGGCGATAAAACCATTGTATTTACTAACTTTGTGAACTTTGACTCAGATTTCGGTCATCGCCGTAATGTTGCAGGTTATGCGGCAGCATTAGAGTATTTTGATCAACGTTTACCAGAGCTATTGAAGTTAGTGACAGGTGACGATTTGTTGGTAATTACCGCCGATCATGGCTGTGATCCAACTTGGACAGGTACAGATCATACCCGTGAACATATTCCAGTATTACTTTATGGGGCAAATGTACCAAAACAATCTTTTGGCAGACGTGAAACATTTGCGGATATTGGGCAAACCATCGCAAATTACTTTGAATTAAGCCCAATGGATTATGGTTCAACAATCATTGATTTTCATAACAAATAATAAAGAGAGGATAATTTATGGCGACTCCACACATTAATGCCGTTGATGGTGCTTTTGCAGATGTTGTTTTAATGCCGGGCGATCCGTTACGTGCAAAATATATTGCAGAAACTTTCTTAGAAGGTGCGGTTGAAGTAACTAACGTACGTAATATGCTTGGTTATACTGGCACATACAAAGGTCGAAAAGTTTCAGTAATGGGGCACGGGATGGGCATTCCATCTTGTTCAATTTATGCAAAAGAATTGATCACTGAATATGGCGTGAAAAAGATTATTCGTGTTGGTTCTTGTGGTGCAGTGCGCAATGATGTGAAAGTGCGTGATGTTATCATTGGTTTAGGTGCGTGTACTGATTCTAAAGTAAACCGTATCCGTTTCAAAGATAATGATTTTGCTGCGATTGCAGACTTTGATATGGCACAAGCAGCTGTACAAGCAGCAAAACAAAAAAATGCTAAAGTGCACGTGGGAAATCTTTTCTCAGCAGATCTTTTCTATACACCAGATGTCGAAATGTTTGATGTAATGGAAAAATATGGCATTTTAGGTGTAGAAATGGAAGCAGCAGGTATTTATGCAGTAGCAGCAGAATATGGTGCGAAAGCATTAGCCATCTGTACTGTTTCAGATCATATTCGTACTGGTGAACAAACTACATCAGAAGAACGTCAATTAACTTTCAATGATATGATTGAGATTGCATTGGAATCTGTATTAATTGGCGATAAATAATTTATATTTGTTAAGTTTAGATAGCGAGTAGGATTACTCGCTATTAAACTTACTGATAAACCTAAATTTAAGCACAAATCTTCATAAATGTTGAATGGGTTCCCTCTCACACT
>NZ_JTJR01000043.1 GCF_001678475.1 Gallibacterium genomosp. 3
CAAGTGTGCGAGGGTTTGCATTATTCGCTTCGCTCACCCTTCGGGCTGTTGCTTTCAGCAACATTCAACGCTTTGCATTGTCTTTTGCCTCCTTTTCTTTGCAAACTCAATGACAAAAAGCGATAGCTTTTTGAACGTTGCTTGCAACGACCCGTTAGGGTGAGCAAGCTTGCTTGCGAATAAAAGGAGGTCGCCCTTTAGGGCGAAACTCTAAATGATATTTAGCAAAAATATCATTTAGACTTTATCATCAAACTATAAATTGAATAGTATTATTTACTATTCATGGCTCACAAAATAAACACAAAAAACAAAACTTGTTTACTAATTAAGCAATTAATCAACGTAATTATCTTTATTCGTTTAAATTCAGATAAAAAGCTTCCCTTTCTAATAAAAATAGGTACTATAGCCCGTCCTTTTTCAACTTGTTTGTATAAAGGAACATTCTCTTTATTCCCCATAAAGGGAATTAAAAAAGCTGAAACGCTTTTTTTAATAAGTAGCGAGTCAAATGCCCCATGGCATCTGTTTGTAGGAAACAGAAAGCTTAGGCTTCCCGCAAGGCACCCGACTTATTTTTTTCACCTCTATTAGAAGGTTTATTTTAAAATGACAATTATCACCCCTATAAAATCAATTCATAATGCTACCAACTCTTATTATTTAGATCGTCAAGATAAGATGGAATCAAATGTAAGAAGTTATCCACGTAAATTACCTTTAGCGATTGCAAAAGCTTCTGGCTGTTGGGTAACAGATGTTGAGGGCAAAGAATATCTTGATTTCTTAGCAGGTGCAGGAACGTTAGCGTTAGGGCATAACCATCCCGCAATTAAACAGGCTATTTTAGATACTGTGGCAAGTGATCTGCCGTTACATACTTTAGATTTAACCACACCATTAAAAGATGCTTTCACCGAAGAATTATTATCTTTCTTCCCTAAGGATAAGTATTGTTTACAATTTTGTGGACCATCTGGTGCAGATGCTAATGAAGCGGCGATTAAATTAGCAAAAACTTATACTGGTCGTGGTAATGTGATTGCTTTTTCAGGCGGATTCCATGGTATGACTCATGGTTCTCTTTCGCTAACAGGCAATTTAAGTGCAAAAAATGCTGTACAAAATTTAATGGCTGGCGTGCAGTTTATGCCATACCCACATGAATACCGTTGTCCATTTGGTATCGGTGGCGAGGCTGGTGCTGAGGCAGTTACCGCTTATTTTGAGAATTTCATTGAAGACGTGGAAAGTGGAGTAGTAAAACCTGCTGCCGTTATTCTAGAAGCAATTCAAGGCGAAGGTGGCGTTGTGCCAGCGCCAGTGAAATTCTTACAAAAAGTAAGAGAAGTTACCCAAAAGCATGGCATCTTACTAATTTTAGATGAAGTACAAGCAGGCTTCTGCCGTTCTGGTGAAATGTTTGCTTTTGAACACGCAGGTATTGAGCCTGATATTGTTGTTATGTCTAAAGCTGTAGGTGGTAGTTTACCATTAGCAGTATTGGCTATTCGTAAAGAGTTTGATGTGTGGAAACCAGCTGGACACACAGGAACATTCCGCGGTAACCAATTAGCGATGGCGACAGGCTATGCTTCATTAAAAATTATGCGTGAACAAAATCTAGCGCAAAATGCAAAAGAACGTGGCGAATATCTAAAATCCTCATTACAAACCTTAGCGAAAGAATATCCTTGCATTGGGCATATTCGTGGACGTGGTTTGATGATGGGAATTGAAATTGTTGATCCAACCAAACAACCAGATCGCACAGGCGCGTATCCAGGTAATCCAGATTTAGCCGCAGCAATTCAAAAAGCGTGCTTTAATAATGGATTATTACTTGAGCGTGGTGGACGAAATGGGAATGTTGTTCGTGTTCTTTGTCCAATTATCATTACACAAGCTGAATGTGAAGAGATGATCAAACGCTTTACTCAAGCTTTAGTGGATGCGTTACAGCAAGGGTAGAGTAATTATTAATTACTTTGCTTATGGTCGATAAAAGTACGAGCCAGTTCTCGTACTTTTTATCAATAGCGATCAATCAATTTATGTAGGAATTTAGTTATGTTAAATCAACATAAACGAGCATTATTTTGCCGCGATCCTCAATCGATCAATGATTACCAAACTGCAATGCAACAAGCAGTTACCGCAGTTTGTGAATGGATGCAGAATGATAAAATGTATACAGGGGGAAGCATTCGCCAAATTCGCCCGACCATTCAATTTAAGCCAACTAAAGAGGGAGCGGGAATTGAAAAAACTTTGCAACATCTCACCGAGATTTTTCTTCACCCAAGTTTAAAAGTTCATCATCCTCATTCATTAGCACATTTACATTGCCCAACTATGGTGACCAGCCAAATTGCGGAAGTGTTTATTAATGCGACTAACCAATCAATGGATTCTTGGGATCAAAGCCCAGCAGGATCGATTATGGAAGAGCAGCTAATTGACTGGCTAAGACAAAAAGTGGGCTATGGCAAAGGGACTGCTGGCGTGTTTACATCGGGTGGCACACAGTCGAATTTAATGGGAGTGTTGTTAGCTCGGGATGCTTGTGTGGCAAAACATTGGCAGCAGGAAGATGGTTCAGAATGGTCTGTGCAACAACAGGGCTTGCCAGCAGAAGCGTTACAAAAGGTAAAAATTATCTGTTCTGAAAATGCCCACTTCTCAGTGCAAAAAAATATGGCAATGATGGGAATGGGATTTCAGTCGGTGGTGACTGTACCAACCAATCAAAATGCCCAAATGGATGTTGCAGCATTAGAAGCCACGTTAGCGGAATTAACAGCACAAGGAAAATTTATTGGATGTGTTGTCGCAACTGCTGGAACAACAGATGCAGGTGCTATTGATGATATTGCTGCTATTAGTGAAATTGTAAAGCGATATGATTCTTGGCTGCATATTGATGCTGCTTGGGGTGGTGCATTAATCTTGTCACATAATTTCCGTGATTGGTTAAACGGATTAGAACAAGCAGATTCTATTACGCTCGATTTTCATAAGCATTTTTTCCAAACTATTTCTTGTGGCGCATTTTTATTAAAAGATGAACGGAATTTCCGTTTTATTGATTATAAAGCTGATTATCTTAACTCTGAGTATGATGAAGAATATGGTGTGCCAAATTTAGTAGCAAAATCGTTACAAACGACACGCCGTTTTGATTCACTAAAATTATGGTTCACGATGGAAGCGTTAGGAGAAGATCTTTATGCGTCAATGATTGATCATGGGATCTATCTGGCAAGAGAAGTAAGTGATTATATTAACGCACAACCGATGTTAGAGATGTTAGTTGAACCGCAATTTGCTTCGGTATTGTTCCGTATTTGCCCGGCAGGATATCCAGCAGAATTTATTGACGCATTGAATCAAAATGTGGCAGATGAATTATTTGCTCGTGGCGAAGCGAATATTGGCGTTACCAAAGTGAATGGGATACAAGCGTTAAAAATGACCACATTAAGTCCAATTGCGACTATTGAAAATGTTAAAGCATTATTAGAGCAAGTGGTAAATGAAGCAGAACGCATTAAATCAGCGATTGTTACAGGAGATTATGTGCCACCAATCGCTCTCTAATCTTGTTTACAGCAATGAAAAATCAATAATGCCCGAAGTTTCGGGCATTATAGGCTTAGTAACTATAGGTGCTAAAAAGAGATGCTTATAGCAACAAATTTGTCTATTACACCTATTATTTATACTGTCTTCGGCTTGTTGCCTTTGTCTTATTTTGAACTTAACCGACAACGATATTTAAAAAATTAAAGCACCAGTTACGATAATATCCACTCGTCTATTTTGAGCTCGCCCACTTGCAGTGCTATTACTTGCAACTGGTTGTGTTTCACCATTGCCTTGAACAACAATTAAGTTACTTGAAACACCATTACTGATAAGTTCACTTGCAACAGAATACGCTCTGTCTTTAGAAAGTTTATAGTTATAAGCTGCATCGCCTACGGAATCAGTATTACCTGCAACAAGAACCTTAGTTATAAGTGGGTTCATTGCGATACGTCTAGCGATTGCTGAAATCTTAGGAATGGCTTCTGGTTTTAATCTGGCACTATTAGTCGAGAAATAAGTGTCTGAAGATAATGAAACTCTATCTAAACCAGCACAACCAGATAAAAGTAGGATAAAAGGAATTAGTACTAAAAATAACTTCTTCATATAGACCTCATAAATTTAATATAGTTAATCATAAAAACAAATAGGGTAAAAAATTACTATTATCTTTTATTCACATACCTCCTCTGTGGTTACTTTCTTTAATGATTGGTTAATTAACTCTGTTAATTCTTGTGTGTTCTGAACTTCTGTATCAAGCATTTGTCCATTAGTGATTGCAGATAAACAACTATCTCCATCCCAAGTACGGTTGATTCCTACAATATTAATTTTTAGTTTTGGTCGCTTTTGAGCTTCTTGTGTGATAAGTTGACAGATATCTCGATTGGTACAATCGCCATTTCCTTCACTAATTAAGAGAATGAATGCTTCTCGATTTACACCATCAACCATAGATAATGCTTTTTCTAATCCTTCATAGAGAGGAGTGCCAGGCACACGATGATTACGGATTTTCATCTGATTAATTTTTTTTGCTAAATTTTTGCGTTGATCGAAATTAAATATTCCATGGGAAGTCGTGGCAGACTTAGTAGGACTTCTAGATAGACAACTTTTTAATTCAACTAAACTAATATCAATAGCAGGATCAATAGCAGGTAATAACTGATTAAATGCGATTTTCGCAGCATCGGAGCGATTTGGCTTTCTGAACATATAATTGATTCTTTCTTGAGAAACATGATGGTGTTTGAGATATTCATCAAATTGGCGAATTGTCTGGATAGATTCTTTTATTGTGTAACGCATACCAGAAGCGTTATTAAAGATAACTGCTAATTGTGGTGCTTCTGCTGGTGTCAATTTCTGACGACATACTTTTGGCGGGGGTGGTGGTTCTTGAATCACTGGTTTATTTTCTGGTTCAGTTATTACTGTTTCCTCTTTTATAGGCTGGGTATCTTTAGATGTTTTATGTAAATAAAACCACCAGAATAGTAATCCTAAAAGAAGCAATAAAAGTGGTAATAACCACCAACACCAACGATGAGAAGCGGGGGAAACAGGAGGAATTGGTGGAGGTGTAGCAGGTTTTTTCCCTACACCCCATCCAACAATCACAGGATCATTATTAATGATATAGATTTGTTTTGTGTCATGGCTTGCACCATCAATAAGTTGTGTTAATAAATTCGATTGTTGTGGAGTAATATGTCCTTGTTGAGATAACGTTTGGGTTAATTGTTTAATCGCATTAAGCCGTGATTCAATTAATGGTTGAATAGAGGATAATTTTTGCTGATCCGTAATACTGTTTTTTAGCAGATAAGGTTGACCTTGGAGATCACTATACCATTCTACAATTTTTCCCTCTTCTTTTATTTCTGGTCGCGCAAATAGAGTCGCCGTACTTGGTGGGAGATGACGCATAATAATGGCTATCAACTCATCATAATGTGATAAAAGTTGAATCGCATTGTTATGTTCTTGTTGAATAGTAAATCGAGCTAAACGTTGCATAGGTGTACCTCAAAACAATAAAAATAGGTAGTTGATACTACCTATTTGCAAAAATTAAATACCACTAGCTGTTTGTAATGCTTCCAGCTTACGTTTTAATGCCTCTATTTCAGCTTGCTTTTCTGCGTCAGTTGCTGAGGAATTATTGATATTCTTAAGTTCCTGTTCAGCTTTTTTGATTTCAGCTAGTACATCTTCTTTACCTTTAGCTTTTTGTTTTAATTGTGCAGTATAAGTAGTTACTGATTTATTTAACTTAGCTAACTCAGCCTTTTTTTGTGCGACTTTACGTTGAGACACAGTGACTTGTTGCTGTGTATTTGCATATGTTTGATTCAGTGTAGCATTTGTTGCTTGCTCACTTTGTAATGCTTGTTCTTTTTGTTGAACGCGATGATCATATGTTCCAGAACTTGTACACGCCATTTTATTCCAAATACTGGTTTCTACGCTTGGATCACATTGTTCAGGTGAAACTGAACAAGCAGTTAAAGCCGTAAGGATTGCACATATTGAAATAATTTTTACTTGTTTCATTTGTTACCCCAATCGAATAGCAGAACGTTGTTTAGTTGATGCATCGACTAAGCGTTCGTATGCAGCAATTTGTTTATTTAAATTTGCAATTTCAGCTTCAAATTTGCCTACTTTCATACCACTGGCTTTTTCTTTGCTTGCTACTTCACGTAATGTTTGTGCCCGCTTTTTCATAGAAGCAAGATTATTTTTTGCTGCATTAATATCAGCGTCAATTTGTGCTAATTGTTTTTGTGCTTCTGCTTTTTGAATTGCACCAGATTTTAATTGTTTATTCATATTGGCAAGTAGTCGATTATTTTGGGTTAATTGACCTTTTGCTTTTGCTGTTGCGCGTCTAACCATCTCTGAATTTTTACGAGTTTCCGCAATATAAGAGTTCAGGCGATCTTCGGTTTTAGCATAACTTTTTCTTTGTTTTTCTAAATAATAGTTGGTTCCCATTAACGCACCACAACCAACTGCAGCACCAGCTACACCAGCAACTGTTGCTGTTCCAGCATCTTTACCTGCCAATAATGCAGCACCAGCACCAAGAACGGCACCACCTGCAGCACCCCAAGCACAAGCACCTAGACCTGATTCACTAAAAAATTGTGCTTCTTCACCAGTAGATAAGCTACTTCTAGAACTGGAAGTACTACCCATATTTTGGCAACCTGTTAGAATCAGAGTTGTAGATAATGCTAATACGCTTAATAATGAAGGTGTTGATTTGACCATATTATTTCTCCTGTTTGATGTGTGTACAATTTTCTAACCATTGTTGACGATTAATTTTTCCATCTTGATAATACTGAGCAAGATGCTTCCAGTAGAGATCGACATATTTTACCAAATTGGCTTTACCACTACTATTTACAATTGTGTTAGCACGTTCTACTTGGGATTCTATTGTTTGTTTATTATAGGTTGCAGAGCTCCCTACTATGGTATCAGCATAGTATTTTAAGACAAAATCACGCGCTTGTTCTGATTCTGTTAAGCGGGCTTTAGCTGCCGTTTCTTTTTCTGTATTTGGATATAATGAAGTCATCGCTTCTGCGATTTTTCGATTTTGTTCGACTTCTCCGTCCAAATCAGAAACATTTGCACATAAAAAAGCGCCTAATTGTAGTGCTGAATGTATAGCCGCATCTCGTTGTTCATCTCGCTCTAAGTTAGCGGCTCTTAATTGTTCTTTAGTATTATTAAGTTCTTTTTTTAATTTTTCATCAATAGTGGTATTAGCCAGTGCTGCTAACTTATTAACAATTTCAGCGCCTTCAGCTTGATTATTATTTTTTTTGTTGTCTTGGCCTAACGCTTCCCATTCCGTTTGTAGTTGTTTTATATGTTCACTTGATGTTAATAATGGTGCAACAATGGCTACTCTGAAGCCGATATCTTTTGCCTTTTTTACACCATTTTTATCATAGTATGGAATCTCTAAGCGAGAGATATTGTTTACATCAGATTCTGATTTTAAGTAACTTCCACCTCTGACAGTAATTCCTCCATCTTGTCCGTGATAGCGATTTAATTTATTGAGTTTGAAACTATCGAACATCATTTCACTTGCGTTACCTAATGTGTCGAATAGTCCAATTGGATTAGGTTTTAAACGACCAATTACTTGTAAACGACCATTGGCTGATTTTGCATTATTAAACCAAGCATATTCAGCTAAATTTCCCTTCATTGGAAAGGTAATTTCACGAAATTCAGAAGGTGTTACAGCAACACCGCCGCGAGAAGCGAATTCCCATTCAACATTAGTAGGTAAACGGATAAAACCTGCCGTACCATCATCAGTAACAGGTAATTTGTCTTTTGCATTTTTTAATAGCCATTCATTATATTTTTGAGTAAAAGTAATAGCATCAAACCAACTAATATTGGTAATTGGTAATAACCCTTTCATATTTGGAGTAGGGCATTTTTCTGCCATCACAGATTGGTATTGTGCATCGGTAATTTCATATTTTGCTAATAAAAAGTAGCGTTCATTATGCTTATCTGTAAATCCGCCAGTAATGTAATTAGGTGTTGCATATTCAGCATAACCATCTTGTTGACGATTACCACCTAGCGTAATAGAAGTATCTTCTAGTGGTTTATGGGTATTTGTTTTAACGATCCGAAACGCCATACTTCCTTCACAAGGTAAAGGAAGAATAACATCATCAGCAAGAGGCTGGGGATTGTAAAATTTTTCATCCCAAGCACTTTGTGCTGTTGCAGCAAAAAAAGATAGACTAAGGAATACAAAAGTATATCTAAACATCTCTTAAACTCTCCGCAGGTTGAATTTTGAGGGCACGGATAGCGCCAATAGCGGCGACAATACCAGCTAAAATAAAAGAAATTGTGAATGCAATGAGTAGATGTATTGGTTGTAAACTACTAACAAAATAGGTTTCCATTAAGTGGCTAGTTAATTTTTGGTTAAATAATTGACTACCTACTAAAAAGAATAGATAAGATAGAATGAATGAAATACTACTTAAGATAATAGCTTGTAAAATTAAATAACTGACAACGCTTGTTGCTTGAAACCCAAGTAATCGTAAAATAGCAATTTCTTTTCTTTTACGATCAATATTAGCTAAAAAAGCACCAATTAGTGATAAAAGACAACCAATAATAGAGGTTCCGGCAATAACGGTAAAGATGGTTTCTAAAACAGAATCAATGGCTTTAACATTTTCAATAGCTTTAGCCTCTGTACGGATATCAATGTTTTTCTCACGGAGTTTTTGAGCTAATGGTAAAACGTCATCTAAAGTTTTAGCGTAAATTCTTGCTCTGGCAAAGGTTGTTCTAGTTTGGGCAGGAGAATCTCCTTGCATTGTAGGGAAGAGGGCAGTTTGTAGCCCATCACGAAAATCTTCAATCCCAAGAAGTATATTTAAATCAACAAAGGCTGCAGCCCTAGGAAAACGAGTTTCGGGAATAATATCTACAACTGTAAAAGAAAGAATTCCCTTTTCAATATTATTTTCGTAGGTTCTTGTTGCGAGTAGCTCTATTTGTTCGCCTATGTTGATTTTCAATTTTTCTGCAGCTAATGCACTCAAAATAATAGAATGTTGATTTGGTAATAGGTGTTGTACAAAGGGATCCCCTTGTTTTGTTGGTAATATTTCTACATCAGCAATAAAGCGATTGTTTTTACCTCGTAAATCAACAATTGTATTTAGTGAGCGAGTTAAAGGGATGACAAATTGTACTTCTGGTTGAGATTCAATCCATTGAAACCATTGTTGTGAAAGGTTTAAATTACCGACAATTTTAATTTCTAAATTACGTGGATCATTCAATAATTGGTTTCGTAATTGTGATACAACACCATATTTCAAACTAAAAAGGAGTAATAGTGGTGCGATCACAGCAATTAATGAAGCAATGATACAAAAAGAGACTTTCCGATCATAAAAAAGATCTCTTGAAGCAAGTTTACTCAGCAAAACAGCTTTCTGTAGATAGCATATAGGTATCATCTTTTTGATCTCTTCGTTTTTCTTTAAAAATAGCTTGTTGTGAGGAAATTAAATCAGCTTGGAATATACGTAAATTATGAGACTTCGTAAGTTCCCAATCATGTGTGACTAATAAGATTGCAATTTTTTGTTGAATAGCTAGTTTTATCATTAAATCGAATAGCGTATTGGCATGATGGGGATCGAGAGCTGATGTTGGTTCATCTGCTAATAAAAGTGAGGGTTTATGAGCAATAGCTCGGATAAATGCGACTCGTTGTCGCTCGCCAATAGATAATTGTTTTGGATATTTGTTTAATAAATGTTGAATATGCAGTTGTTCACACAAAGAAGATATCCAATGTTGATCTATTGTTGAATGTAATAACTCATTTGGTAAAGCAATATTTTGCGCAATCGTCAAAAATGGTAATAATCCACCATTTTGTAACATAAAACCTAACTGTTTTGCTCTGATTTGAGCTAATTGTTGATGTTGGTGTTGTTGAATTAATTGCCGAATATCGATAGATTGATGGGGCGTTTCTATTTCAAAACGATCAAGTCTGTCTGGTTGTAAGATCAAGCCAATCATTTCTAATAATGTACTTTTCCCACAGCCACTCATACCTTGAATGGCAATAACCTCACCTTCGGTTACTTGTAGCTGTGGTAATGAAACAGTAAAACTTTGTTGTTCTGTTCCTCGAGTGATAGACATATTCTCGATAATTAGCATGATCTTACCTTTGAAGTTATTATGGTAATGCTTCTAATGGAACAGGATAGACAAAGTCTCTTGGATCACTACCTTCAGATAATGAAATCCAACGACTTTGATCTTCATTGAAGATCCGATAATGACGTAATTTACTGTGCAAATCTCTGATAAATTTTTCTTGTTCTTGTGCACTCATTCCTTTCCAGGTGTCTTCATCAATTGAGGTGACCTGGCTCTTATAAGGAATATTATCCAAGTATTCACCTAATAAACCGAGATCTACAATTTTAGTTGAGCTATCAGATTTGATTTTATTAGGATCTTGTCCCATAGCGGCTGCAATAGAACGAAGTTGAGCAAACATATCATCTGGTGAGATTAAACCTTCATTTGCAGCATCTGCGATTTTTTTTACGATGTCACTTAAATCACTTAATTGGGCTTTGGTTAACAATATTCGAGCTTCAGCTGTTGGGATAGAAGGTTTAACAAAATCGCGATCGCTAATCCAAGCTTTAAATACAGGAGGCGCTTTAGTTCCTTTTACATCACCTAAGTATGCAAGTTGCATAGCTTTGCCTAATAAGATCGCATCTTGCTCAATTTCATCTTTCGGTTCATTTTGGCTATTAGATGCGGTTAAGGCGCTACCAGCAGCCATCTCCCCGCGATAAGCTAATTTTACTTGTTCAGTTAATGCTTTGGCTAATTTACTAATTTTTTCACCAAATTCATTTACATCTCCAGCATTGACAGGGTAATACAATGCTTTATTTAAATAGTTATTAAAGGCGAGGTCATTATATTGCTCTTGTGCTTGTTGATGGTTTTTAGCTCCAGCAGGTGTTTTTAAGTGAAGAGCATAGATAGCAACACCTTTATGTTGTGCTTCTAAACGTAACTGTTTAGCGTCTAAACCAGTTGTGGAAATTGGATTATTACCATCAATTGCACCGGCATCAGTAATCAACACAATATAACGGGCACCGAAATTATTCCATTTAATATCATTAAGAGCTTGATTAATACCAGCGTAAGCATCTTCATTAAATTCTTTGCTGGATACTGTTGCTTGTTTTAAAGAAGCAACTTTTTGCATAAAATCTTGCCCATTTTTTACTGTATTTGGATCAACAAAAAGCTTTGAAGTATATTCTAAACCTTTTACTGCATCAGTATTGGAGCGGAATGCAACTAAACCAAATTTTACTTGTTGTCCTAATTTTTCTTTTTCAATTTGTTGATAGACCTGTTTAATCGCTTCTCGTGTACGATTGATATAAGGATCCATCGAAATTGTAGAGTCTATAACAAAGACAACAGCAGCGCTGAAACCGACAATTTCTTGTGGATCTTTACTATTTTGATTTGTGGTATTAGATGCTTGATTAGATGAAGTAGATTTAGCTAACGTTTGATCATTTTTACTGACCGAAGCAACTTCTAATACTCGCTCATAAAATCCTTTTGCATTCATCACTTCTTCGCCTTGTAATATTGGTAACAAGTAGAAGTTTTTTTGGAAATCAACAAATTCTGCGGGCTCTTGAGCAAGTACAGCCGGATTATTTTTATTATTAGCTAAATCTTTACGGATTGGTTGGAGTAATTTATTTGGATCATCCGCATTAACAATTTCATCTAAAGTGGCTTTATCTTTAAAGAAAAGCAAGCGATCTCTGTCTGAAGGGTTAGTAAAGACAAGTGTCATTTGCATATTCCAAGGTACGGCACAACTTTCATCAAGCCAACCTACAGTTTTTCCAAATGTGTCTGGACCTATTAAGACAAATTGCTTATTGGTAACTTTTTCTCTTTTATAAACATAATAGCGAGAAAATGTTGGAATTTTTTTCCCGGTTTTTGCTTTATTGTCGGCCAATAATTCACAAGTTGGGGTGCTTAATACTCGTTGATATAATGTTGTTTTTCCTTCTTGCAATAGAGGTTTCTCATTAGCAAATACCATTAAAGGTAATAAGCATAGAGTATATAAAGGAGTTAGTTTCAATTTAGCCATATGTTTATTCCTTAGGAAATTGATTGTTTTTTGCTTCTATTTTTTCAATTCAGCTAATCCTTTTTTCGCTGCTTCATTATTTGGGTCAATAGAAAGAGCGGTTTCATACCAATAAATAGCGTTATCCTTACTTACTGCAAAACACTCATTGCCATCTATATATTCTTTAGCATAAGCAACCGCAATGTCAGCATTACCTCCTTGAGCTTGATTAGCATAAAGACGTTGTGCAATACCGCATTTTTTAGCTGATTTTGCTTGAGCAATAACTTCTAAGATCTTTTTACTGTCTGGTTTAGTTTTTAAACAAGCTTGTACAAATGCAAGTTCATCGGCATTATTACTAACGCTACATTCACCTAAATTAGTTGTCGGATCTGCAGTTGTTGTCGGGGCACTTTTGTTAGCGAAGAAGAAATAAGCAGCGATACCAAGCAATAATAATAAGATAATTAAGCCAATGATTAGACCTATTTTGCTTTTTTTCTCAGGTTGCTTTTCAAGCGTTGGTACAGGTTCAGTGATCGCTTCAGGAATAATAGGTTCTTCTGTAATAGCAGGTTGCCCTTCTTTAATTTCGATTGGTTCGATAAGCGGTTCTATCGGAGTCTCAGAGACTTCATTGATATTTTCTGTACGAGAGGAATCTCCTCCAGCTGAAGACGCTAGGATGTTACCAATAAAGTTGATTGGTCCATTATCTTCTATATTTTCATCCCTTATCTGTAGTAAGAAGCGGACATTACCACTTTGGTTAACTAAGGAATCAATTAGCCAAGGTCCCACTTTACCTTGCAATGCATCACCAACAACATTCATATTTGGCGCTTTATGCCATACAGGTTCAGGCCCCCAATTGTTATTTCCTAGAAAATAATAGCTATCTTGATTACGTTGGATAGCAAATTCCACGTTATTTGAGCCTTTCCATTTACGTGCGTTTAATTGAGCGAAACCTGGGCTGTCTTCTTTTAATTCAATTCTTAACACAATATTTCCTCATTTTATTCTGTAATAGATGCTGAACTGAATCCATTTAGTACTGTGCCTAATTGTGCATTTTGTTCAGGGCTAATTTCTCGACCGGCGCTATGACCAGCGTTGTTTACGGCAAAATGTCCAAATGCGACTAACCAATCAAGACGATAACCATCACTATAATTACTTGTTTGATCATTTAATTTTGGCAAACCGTTATGTTGTTCAATACTACGTTGTTCAAAAATCACTGTATCTGGTACAGCACGACTTGATGGGCGCTGTTCTAAAGGAATATCTGCATAACCTAACCATGCAATAAAGTCAGAGATTGCTGTACTCATAGTAAATACTTGACGTTCAGCTAATTGATCTCTTTTACTGCCACTATTTTCATTATGCAAGGCAATTTTTGATAATTTCTCTTGTAAATTTAGGCGATTTGCTCCAGTAACCAGCTCATTAACTATATTTTCTATATTTTCTGGTGTTAATCCAAAATATTGCATCAGTTTGTGATCAGACGTTAAATTACGTAAATGACTGACCCAAGCTTTAAAAACAGCTTGAGCAAAGCGTGAGTTTTCAATTTTTTCGCTTACTTTTGGTTGCGTTACGGTTGTTGGCATTGGATCACTAAATAAATCAAAATCATCGACAACAGGATTATGTGTTGTTTGCTCAGAGTTATTTTCGGTTAAATCATCTAAATCAGAAAAATAGAGCGAGCGAATAGTTTCTTCTGGTAGTTGTAGATGATGTAATAGCTCTCCCATCATTACGGCACGAGGGCTTTGTGGTAGGAGCATTTTAGCTACAACATTAGCAAGTTGGCGTTTTTTAGCTACTTCCTCTTCACCTTCACTGTGATACCAATTAGCAAAACGGTTTTCGACAACATGATGAATTCGTTCATTAAGTTGTTCAATTAAGCGGCGTTGTTTTACTTCTGGTAAAGCGATGGTTTCGAGGTAATTACTGATTCGTTTCATACCACCATCGTTTAATAACAACATGGCATCCCAAGCGTCTTCTGGATTAGCGATATGTTTTTGAATATCAGGATCCTGGCAAAAGGTTTGTCTTAATAAATTTAATTGGTTGCGTTCGTTTTCATTAATACTTACTTCAATATCATTTTCAACATTTAAGAAAGCTACTTTAAAGCCAGGTTTACGGACTAAGAAAACATTATTAAATGGTTTATCATTCTCCCAATTATTAAACCAATCGTAATTACCAAAACGTTCTAAGATCGTTTGTTTTAATAATCCGCCAGCACCCCAAGAAATTTTTAGTAACTCTTCTTCTTTAGAAAGATCCTGACTAATTCGCATATCAAACATTGTAATTGCCCAGAGTAAACCTGGTTTACGCAGACTACGTTGCTCAGGAGAATCTCCTTGGGTTTTATTGATCCATCTTTCTAACACAGGTCCTACACTATTAACATCAGATTGTTTTGTTGATGGTGTACATACAATCAAAATATTCATTTCTTGGCTATCGGTATAGCGTTCGAAAAGATAGGCAACTTTACCGCGTAAGATTAATTGAGAAACGGGATTACCTTCATTAATGTCTGATAGGGAGGTAATACCTAATCTACCGCGATATCCAGGAAAATCGAGTAAATCTAAATTCTCCGCTGCTGGGACGCGAGTCGGATTGATAAGGGGAAACACTAATTCTGCAGTGAGAGCAGTTAATTCAGCTAATGAAATTTCTACACTATCGCCAATATCTTCATTGAAAGCGGGGCGCACATGAATTGTCTCATCTCTGTCTGTACCCAAGCGTTCTAGCATATCTACATTCATAATGCTATCTGCTTGAGATAGCTTTCCGTCTGCTGTTGTTTTAACGATGGCATTTAATGGTGCATAAACTGAGTCAGGATGCCCTAATTTCGCTAATAAATTAGCAAATTGCACATAAATAGCGGTCAATTCACTAATCTCACCCCATAGAATAGAGAAAAGCTGTCCTCTTTCTGTAATGGTCAAATAAGGAGCTAATGCAGTTGCATTAGCCCAATAATTCCCTTGTAAAACAGATAAGGATTTACCAAAACTATCCAATGCATAATCCTGTAAATCAACAACATCATCTTTATTTACACCGGCTATAGGATGGACAGAAACACGAGAGCTGAGAGATTTAATTAAGCTATTTACGCGGGATTGGGTGATTTCATATTCAACACGTTCTTTGTCAAAATCATTAAAATAAGCATTAACGAGAATTTTAGCTATTTCAATTTCACTAAATAAACGTAATTCTAATGGATAACCGGTGATAGATTTAACTGGTTTACGGGTAAATCTGGTTACTAAACCTGTTGCCTCTTTACCACCACCTGGTGGATTGATATGTTTAATAAAGTCGAGACGTTGGCCATCAAAATTCGTTTCTAATTTTCCATGCTCATCAGCAACTAGGGCAGAGATTAAAAATGATTTACCTGCTTGAGATAAGCCAAAAAAGCCAGCAGTAATTGGTTTAGTGGAGACATTTCCCAAACGTTTCGCCATATTTTTTAATCGGCGTAGCTCTAAAATTAAACTGTCTGCTTCGTTATTCAAACGAGTTACACTTGGACGGACATCTTCAACCCAGTCAATTGCAGATTGGGATGAATTAAAAACGTCTTGCCACGATTGTGCTAATTGTTGTGTCATATTATTCATTATTTCTCCCGTTTAACGCTGCCGGTGTCTAACCAATATAAGCTATCTTTTAAGCCTGCATCTGTCATGGTATTTAAGGTTAATTTAATTTGAGGGTCACCTAGTTCATTACGTCTTAATCTCACTTTTTTGACTTTGCCATCTAACATTCGTAATTCAGCCGTAACAATTTCAAAATTTTCAATACGTTCTTTTTGTTTAGAGGCTAAGCCTAATGATTTTTTAATCCGTAACGTAATGTCTAAAACGCCGCCATCAACAAGTTCGCGATTGAGTTGATCATCTTCGATAGTGAGTAAATAGAGTGGTGTTGCACTCCAACGCTCTACATTTAGTTGACGGAATCCTAAACGAGCTAATCCTCTCACTTCAAAGTGGGTATCAGGTAATTCATAATCAGGATCATCTAAATTAATATCTCGATAATAAATATTACTATCTTTAATCACGTTATTATTATCTAGTAAACCGATATATTTAACAGTAGAGTAGGCAACTAATGCCGTCGCTCTTAAATAAAAGTTTGGTAAGCGTTGATGTGTACTTAAAAAGCATAACATAGCACCAACAGAAGCGGTTGTTTTAGGATCATCAATGCGACCTTGCTTATGGAATGGATACCAGTTACCAGTGCGATAATTATTTAATGGCAAGATACGCCCTACTGGTAATGGTAAACGTGAGCGGAAAAAAGCTTGTACCCCAGGTAAGCGTGATGGACGGCCTGTTAGTAATAAGACATCGCATTGATAACAATTAATTACCTCACATAATGCATTAAATGTTTTGCAAATATCATAATAATTACCAGACATAAAGCGATTATGAATTTCGCGTAAATTGATCTCGATTGGTAAATCTAAAATATTGAAAGTAGGATCATTTAATTCACGTCTGATTGGTTCATTAATGTAGTCTAAAACTCTCTCTGTTGGACGCTCAACTTCGCTTAATAGAGAAGAGAATGTGAGATCAGACAGTGTGGCTTCGCTATAACAAGGATCAAAATTCTCATATTCTTTTAGGACTCGAAGTCCAATTGGCATAAATACCTGTAAGGTTAATTGCTGACGTAATAATTTATCCTGTACAGATCTCTCTTCTGACCCAATTAATTTAGAGAGAATAGAATCAGGCTCTGAAATCCCTTTTTCTTTTAATCCTCTTTCTAAAGAATGTACGACAACATCACGGATCATATCCAATAAAATGTCATCGCCAGCGACTTTAAAACCATCTCTAAAACGTTGGGTTGGTACAATATGAGCATTACTGCCACCATTATAATTTCCAGAACCATAATCAAGAGAATAATCGTTGATAACTAAATCTGTCGTACCGCCTCCAATATCAACGGTTGCAATAGTAATAGTATTTTTCTGGTGATTATCATTTCTTCTTAATGCCGCAATAAATTCTTCTGGGCGTCCACCATAATTATTTTGTGTTTCATTAAAGAGGTATACGATTTGTCCACAAGTAGCTTCGTCCCATTGAATAACAACTTCAGGCAATATTGGCCAATATTGTTCTCGACTTTCTTTAGAGTCAAAATCTAAATCTTGATCTGATTTATCCCATCCTAAACTTTTCCAAACTAAACCGATTGCTTGATAAACACAATTACGGAAAATCTCTCGTTCAGGCTTTGGCATAGCTGGTGGAACTGTAAGAATAATAGATCGTAAATAACGAGGTGTACGAGAATGTTCTAATTTTGCTCGCTGGGTAGGACTATTAATTTGTACCAATGCATGCATCAAGACTTCTGATAACATAAATGTCATCAATGAACTACGAGAGTATTTTGGATGGAATACAGGAATTTTTCGATCAAACTCTTCATCAATATTATCATCTAGAATGTGTAAGGCTTCTCCGTATTCATTAATAAGGCTTGATAAAGGTTCTGCGGTAGCATGAGGTTCATGATCTGTTTTGACGTAAGTACTGTTAAATCGCCAACCTTGACCATACTGTTCTGTATCCCATAAATAACGTTTAGGACTAGAAAGACCAGTAGCGCCTTCGTTACCATTACGGCGACTGGCTAAACGAGAAGCTTCTTTTCCAATACGGCCGATTGTTGGCCATTGAAACGCATCTCTTCTCCCACTAAGAACAGAGAAATGTTCTTTGCCAAAAAACGCTTGGGCAAATTCTACTCTACTTTCAAAAGGCTCATTGTAAACATATTGTGGGCGACTTAAATCTCTTAGTTCTAATTCATAGCGTTTCTTTAGACCATCTTTCTCTTGTTTATGATCTTCAATCAAAATACCGCAAGTCCGAGAATTCCCTACATCTAGGATCATATCAACAGGAATGGCTTCAACAATATCATCTGCTTTTTTGGAAACAACTTTAATATTAGGTAGAGATAAGCGTGTACCTAAAATAGAGAGAAGATTTAGGTAATGTGCTTGGTGATTTTTTAATTTCACAGCATCATTAATTTCTTCGAAATCAGTTAAACGAATTAAATGAGCTTGTTCTTTAAAGATCTCTAATAACCAATCATTGATCCAATTAAAATCTAAGAACCAAGACATTTGATTTGATTGATGTGCTAAACCAAAAACTACACCAGAACGAATATCTTCCTCTGTTGGCGCTAAATAAGCAACATCTTGGCTGTTAGGGAAAACTTTTGTATCAAAGGCAAATGTGACGCGATAAGTATTCCCCTCTTGATCTGGTTGATCGAGTTGAATGACTCTGACACGGGCCCAGTTATAAGGTCCTTCATCAAAACGATCTGGTGGTACAGTTCTTAAAAATGGAATAGGAATCCATAGGCCATTAAATAATGTAAATGACTGTTCGACGCTAATATCTTGTTCTGGTGTTACGATACGTCCTGGCTGTGAAGGATCATAATAGCCATCTCTGATAGGATCTTCTATTAAACGGCGTAATGGTCCATTTTCACCTGAAGAAATAAAATAACCAGTAGAAATATCTTTCCATTCTCTTTCTTTCCAGTTAATTTTTAATCCAAAATCAATAAATTGAATCCCGCTATTCATTACAAGCGAAACTTCTTTGCCTAAATAATGTAATTCTGGAAGCATTGTTATTCTCTCTTACTAAGTCAAATTATTCAGATTTCATCGACATTGGGAAGTTTTGACCTTTGCCATATTCCCCTTCACAATCAGCCGAACCATTAGCACTAGGCTTACAACTTACATTAGGTAATTGATAAGTAGAACCATCACTACAGTTTGCTATCCCGGTATTGCCAATATTCAGGCTTGTACCTTGAATAGAAGCATTAACTTGACCGACACATTGAACACCATCACCCCTTTCTACTCGAACTTGCCCTTTTCCTTTTTCAAATTCATATTTCAGACGTAATGGTTTACCTGTACTTTTATCCTGAATGCCGGCGCCCGCATTCCATTTACCGTTAAGGAAATCTACATTTCCTTTTTGCAAGCTTTCGGTCGGAATCTGTAATGGTTGATTTGTACTTTGTTGTTTTAAAGTATCTTCAGGCTTTACTGTATTATTATCTTGATTTTGTGATATGTTAGGATCTTTTTTGTTATCAGTAGCATCCTTATTAGTTTCTTGGTTTGGTGATTCTGTTTTTGGTTGAGGATCCTCCATTACTGGTTGAGTCGCATCTTTCTGAGGATTATCGGTTAAACTCTCCTCTTTGACTGTATCAGTAGTATTTTTCCCAATAGGTTCATTTTGAGTTGGTGATATTGTATCGGTACCATCACGACTTGTTGGTAATCCAGCAGAAGTGTTTGTTGAACTTATTACACGAGGAACAGAATCAACTATTGCAACGGTTTGACATTGGTTTGAATTTTTATTTTTACTGGTATTTAATTGTTGTATTAATGATGAATCTGTCACTGTTGTTCCATCATCAACATAAAACCAAGCATTTTTGGCTAAATCTAAACAAACTTGTCGTTCTGTATTGTTTTGTGGGGTTTTAGTGTTTTCAGTATTGAATGATAAAGAAGGAAGTTCAACACTAGGGCTCCAACAACTACGTAAAAAGAACAAAGAAAGTGCACCGATTAATAAAAAAGGTAATAGACATAATAACCAACGCCACCAAGGTTTGCTTGGTTCAGCCGTTACAGGTTGTGCTAGTATTGGTTCTTCAATAGGTGTAGTGATAAGCGGTTTTTCGATTGGCTTGAGACTTAAAAATGGATGACCATGGATAGGACTATTTTTTTCTACAAATCCCCAGAACGTAATAACTGGTTTTCCATTAACTAAATAAACATGTTCAGGATTTGGGAATCGTAAAGCTTTTAAATTTTCAGGATCATTAATATCAGCAGAATTATTATTACCAGAAAGTAGGCGGGAAAATAAAAGGAGATCGCCTTGAATATTATTTGTATTTTTTAATTTTTGCCCAAACTCTAACATGGACTGTTCAAATAAGTGTAATTCTTGATATGAGTTATTCCGTTCTTCTTCTGTTGCTGAGGTCCAAGGAATGATGAGATATTTACCGTCAGCTCTGTCTGATTCAAAGGGAACATACCAATCTATCTGACTACCTTGATCATTGCGCTGGGGAATCGCGAGATAATTGGCAAATTTCTTACCAAGGGGGTCGCCTGATTGATCTTTTACTCTTAATCGTATGGCATCCCGTAATTGAGAAGCAACAGCATAAACAGGCGTTCCATCTTGCCCAAGTGCGGTGTAATTTTTGATATCACCACTACGTAATAAAGCACTTAACATAAAGTTTCCTTGTCAGATTTCAGTAATAACCTTACAAATATCACTCTATTTGAACGATATTGATTAATTTTATATAAAATTGTTATGAATTTGAATATTTAAGTGTTATAGAAAGAATAAAAGTAATTTATATAACAACAATTATATAAGAATGAAAATTTGCTTTATATTTTTGAGGTAGTTTTTTGAAAAGATGTTGTTTGATTACATGAAAGTGAATTTATTAATGTAAATAAATACATAATGGGGGATACCATTAGTTAGGTATATAAAAGCCCATTTCCGGTTATTGAAAAATGGGCAAGAGAAGTATGATATATTGAGTAAAATTAGTTCTTTAATGACTGTACTGGCGCCGGGATACGACCTCCCCGATTGACGAAAACTTCGCAGGAGCCTTCTTTCACTGGCATAATCGGGGCATAACCCAATAATCCACCAAATTCAACCATTTCACCGACATCTTTATTCGGTACAGGAATAATCCGCACAGCTGTCGTTTTGCTATTAATCATTCCAATAGCAGCTTCATCTGCAATAATGCCAGAAATAGTGCTTGCAGATGTATAGCCTGGTACGGCAATCATATCTAAGCCAACAGAACAAACCGCAGTCATCGCTTCTAACTTATCTAAAGTAAGCACGCCTTGTGAAGTAGCGGCAATCATACCTTCATCTTCAGAAACAGGAATAAATGCACCGCTTAAACCACCAACAGAGCTACTCGCCATCATACCGCCTTTTTTTACGGCATCATTTAGTAATGCAAGTGCGGCAGTAGTGCCATGTGTACCACATACACTTAATCCCATTTGTTCTAAAATACGGGCAACACTATCACCGATTGCGGGAGTTGGTGCTAAAGATAAGTCAAGAATACCGAAAGGAATACCGAGGCGTTTACTCGCTTCTTGACCAATTAATTCACCAACGCGTGTAATTTTAAAAGCGGTTTTTTTCACTACCTCAGCGACTTCAGTTAAAGTAGTTGCTTGGCTACTTTCTAAGGCTGCTTTGACCACGCCAGGACCAGATACGCCAACGTTAATGACAGCATCACCCTCGCCAGAACCATGAAAAGCACCTGCCATAAATGGGTTGTCTTCTACTGCGTTACAAAACACCACAATTTTGGCACAACCAAACCCTTCAGGCGTAATTTCAGCAGTTTGTTTAATCACTTCACCAGCTAGTTTAACTGCATCCATATTAATACCCGCTTTAGTTGAGCCGATATTAATTGAACTACATACAATATCAGTTGATTGCATAGCTTCTGGAATTGAACGGATTAAAATCTCATCTGCTGGGCTCATTCCTTTATGAACGAGAGCAGAGAAGCCACCAATAAAAGAAACCCCAATCGCTTTTGCCGCACGATCGAGTGTTTGAGCGACGGAAACATAAGAAGTTGCTTTAGTTGCAGCCGCAATTTGTGCAATCGGCGTGACAGAGATACGTTGATTTACAATAGGAATCCCATATTTTGCGGAGAGTTCTCGCGCGGTTTGTACTAAATCACCGCCAATACGCACAATCTTGTCATAAATTTTTTGATTTAAGATATCAATATCATCACTAATACAATCATGAAGATCGATCCCGATCGTAATGGTTCTTACGTCGAAATTCTGATCTGACACCATGCGCAGTGTTTCTAAGATTTCATAAGATTGAATACTGTTACTCATACTAAATCCCCTTTAAATACGATACATAGCATTAAAGATTTCAGTATTTTGTAAGCGTAAATCTAACCCAAGTTTTTGCCCTTCTTCTGTACAGTATGCGGCTAATGTTTGGTAATCTTTTTTACATTCTGTGGTATCAACAAGAAGAATCATCGTGAAATAACCATCCATTAGCTGTTGGCTAATATTCACAATGTTAATTTGTTGTTCTGCTAATAATTTGGCGACATCATACACAATACCGATACGATCCTTGCCGATAACGGTTAAAACTGATTGATTCATTTCACTGTTCCTCTTGTTGAGCATAAAAATGCAATTCATCAACTGAATTGATATTTATAAAATGTGTTTTTTCATTTGAAAAATCTGCTGTTTGATAGGCTTGTTGTTTAAAAAAGCCTAACACACGGCGATTTCCTTGTTGTAAATAGGCGTTTAATGCAGGGAGAAGGGAACGATGTAATAAACAACAGGTTGGATGTTCTCGTTCACCATCAGTCGCATAAACAACTTGCGTATTAGCTTGGCGAGCAGCCGCTAATTTCTCTACTAAATTTACTGGTAAATAAGGCGTATCACAAGGGACAAATAGTACCCAATCTGATTTTGTGTGTTGTAACCCTGTTAACATTCCGCTCAAAGGACCAAGATAACCGGTTAAATCATCACTAATAACGGTCAGTCCGCTGGCGGCATATTGTGTTAATGAACGATTGGCATTGATAATAACGTCATTAACTTGAGGTGAAATAACTTGATAAACCCATTGATATAAAGGCTTATCAATTAGAATTTGTAAGCCTTTATCTGCACCATTCATACGTTGTGCTTTACCGCCGCACAAAATTACCGCAGTTATTTTCTCAGGCATAGTAATCTCTTTTGGCAATTAAAAATTTAAGTGGTATTATCGCACACCTATGTGAAACTGTGAGGAAAAATCCAAATGAAATGCCATCGTTTAAATGAGGTTTTGGAGTTATTGCAACCTTATTGGGCAAAAGATCCAGATCTCAATTTAACCCAAATTTTGCAAAAAATTGCAAAAGAAGCTGGGTTTACTGGGGAGTTAGCAGAATTGAGTGATGAAATTATTATTTATCATCTCAAAATGGCAGGTAAAGATAAAAATGAACCAATCCCAGGTCTGAAAAAAGATTATGAAGATGATTTTAAAACAGCATTATTAAAAGCAAGAGGCATCATTAAATAAGGAGAGTTGCGATGAAAAAAATATTGCTTGTATTAACCGGGTTTTTAGTGGCATTTATGTCACAATTTAGTATGGCAGCGAATTTTAGCGAAGGTAGAGATTATGACGTTTTAACTTTACCGCAAAGCGAACAAAAAGAAGTGATCCAATTTTTCTCATTTTATTGTCCTCACTGCTATGACTATGAAATGAAATTCCATATTCCTGAGAAAATTAAACAATCTTTACCGGCGGATGTGAGCTTTAAACAATACCATGTTAATTTCTTAGGTGGACAATCTGCCAATTTGACCCGTGCATGGGCGTTAGCGATGGCAATTGGTGCAGAAGAAAAAGTCCGTGCACCTTTATTTGAAGCAGCACAACAACGCAACTTAAATTCTATGGATGATATCCGTAAAATCTTTGTAGATAGCGGGATTGATGGTAAAGAGTTTGATAGTGCAATTAACAGCTTTGCTGTAAATGCGTTAGTTGCAAAACAAGAGAAAGCGGCAGAATTGTTTAAAGTGCGTGGTGTGCCAGATTTTTATATCAATGGTAAGTACCATATTGCAACGGGTAATGACAGTGGTTTTTCTGAAGTAAAAACTTTAGATGACTTCATCCAACGCTATGTCGATTTAACCCAATTTTTATTAAAAAAATAATTGACAACAACGAAAAAGTCGCCTTAAATGCGACTTTTTTATTTGATACTCAAATTAAGGAATTCCTACTATGTCTGAAAGCTTTAGCGTAACACGTCGTTTTTTTGACGATAAAAATTATCCTCGTGGTTTTGCTCGTCACGGAGATTACACTATCCGTGAATCTCAAGCATTAGAAAATCATGGTTTAGCGTTTCTTGAGCTAGATAAAGGTACTCGCCAACCAGTAACCGAAGAAGAACAACAATTTGTTGCTTTCTGCCGTGGTGAACGTCCAGCAGAAACTTTCTTTGAAAAAACTTGGGATAAATATCGTTCTCGTATTTCTCGTACTAAACGTGTTTATACGCTTTCAGGTGTATTAGCGAACGATAATGTTGATGATTATAATGCGGATTGATAGCTATTAAACAGATTGAAAATAATACAGAGAAAAGCAGGTTAGTTAAGCCTGCTTTTTTATTGGCTCAAAGATGGCATGATGCATAGAATGCCGAGATAGACATATGTTATTGCAAATGCAAATTGCACGATGTAATAGAGCTGAAGAGGGTATCTGCTTAATAGCTCCCAGTGGTGCAAATCTTTTAACTGAGCAATGAGGATAAAACCGATCGTTAAAGCATTAAAACCAGTAATTGAATGAGGTAAAAAGAAAAAAGCAACTAAATATATTGTGGTGAAGAACAGCAATAAATTTCGATAAATCGGGTTAGGAATAAAAACAGGATGCTTTAAAGTTGTTTTTTGCAATGCTTGTTTAACAAGCCTGGATTGTAACTGGGAAGTAAAATAGCTATAAACAAGAAAGAATAGGGAAAAGAAGAAGATAACGAAATTATTCATAGTAAATTACCTCATTAAAATATTGTTGCACAATCTTTTCTTCGAATTTTGCATCACGCTCTATTAGAGGGGTGGTAAGACAAATTGTATTTTCAATATTCATTCCTTTGTTACTAAGAAAAAGAATTTCGTGGCTAAGTCTAGCAGCTTCAAAACGATCGTGGGTCACTAATAAGCAGGCTAGCTGTTTTTGATCAATCTTATCGGTCAAAATATGAATTAAAACTTGGCGTAGGTCACGATCTAATCCGACAAAAGGTTCGTCAAGCAAGGCTAAATCGCAACCACTTAATAAAAGTCGTAAAAACGCAATTCGTTTCGCCATACCTCCACTTAATTGGCTTGGATATTTATTCAGATCACTTCGATTAAGCCCAACTTTTTCTGCCAGAGTATAAAGTGAATTTAAATCAGGATGTGGCATAAAAATGGTAATGTTTTGGAGGGCATTTAGGTGATTGAGCAAGCGATTTTCTTGAAAAAGAAAGCCAATTTTTTTGAAATGGTTATTAATTTTCCCTGATGTAGGTTGTGTTAGCCCACTGATAAGTCGTAATACAGTTGTTTTGCCACAACCACTTCGACCAAAGAGGGTTTTTACTTCACCATATTGCAGGGAAAGATTGAAGTCTTGCACAATGGTGTCAGATTGCATATTTAATTTAAGGCGAGATAACGTTAGCATATTTATTGTTTCCACGGCATAAAGAGAATTTCTATTGGTTTGGTAATACAGTATTCAAAAATTGCTACAAGACTAATCACTAAAACAACATAAGCCATGACGGTTTCTGTATCTAACATTGCTCGAGCATCAGCGATACGTGCACCGATACCATCACTAGCACCGAGTAATTCTGCCATCACAACAACCCGAACTCCTGTTGCTACGGCAACACTGACGCTTGAAATAACATAGCGAGTGAAATGAGGAATATAAAAATATTTTATCTTTTTGAGAAATCCTAGTTGGTACACGTCAAAGACTTCTAAGGTTTGCTTATTTAGCTGTTGTACAGCAACGACAGTACTCGAAAAAGTTAATGGTGTCACAATAATTACAATGGTAAAGAGTACGCTGCTATTCCCGAAGCCAAACCAAAAAAGTGCCATTACTACCCAAATAATGGGTGGTGTGGAAAGTAAGGTAGTAATCAGAGGTTTGAGAATTACAAATACTGTACGAAAATGCCCAGCAATAAAACCAAAACTTAACCCAAGTAATAGAGAGCCACCAACACCAAGTAAAGCGCGCCATAGTGATAATGTAATTTGATTTTGTTGGCTATTTTTTAGTAATTCAATAGCTCGGTAAAATACAGTAATTGGAGAGGGAAGGAGAAATTCCCCTAAACTTAGGCTTGCCCATTGCCATAAAGAGAGAAAAAAACAAACAATAGCTAGGGTGGCAAAGCCACCCCAAAGATAATCAACGATTAAGAAAAATGTTGATTGTGGTTTACGTACTTTATTGACAATTAACATAAGAAGAAACCATCATCAGGGAGTTTGCCACCCAATAATTTGGGGTTATAACGGAAAATAACTTCATAAAACTTGAGTAATTCTTCTTTGAGCTCAGAGCCTTTTAATACCACTAAATTAGAATGAGGAATAGCATTAGCGATTGCAGGAACTGGTGCAGGGAAGTAATTACTACCGATTTCAGCTGCACTTTGTGGGTTGTCTTTAATCCAAGTGAGAGCGTTTTGTAGATCTTGATGTAATAGCTCAAATTGTGCTTGATGAGCTTGATAAAACTCAACATTGGCGATGATACCAGCTTGTGGAAGTAATGGTCTGACTTTAAATGCTGATGCCCACGCATCCACAAAGTCAAAACAGCGCACAACTTCAACCCCCATTTTTTTACCACGTAAAATACAAGCACTAGTAAGCGGTTCAGGTAAGAAAGCTGCACCAAAATCTTTGGTTAAGAATAAACCAACAGCTTCAGCAGGTGTTGCAGTATAGGTGATTGATACACGGTCTTCATTGATGCCAAGTTGTTTTAATAATGCTCGGAAAGAAATATCAGGCATATCATTTTTAAATGGCATAATTACTTTTTTATCAATGAGTTGGTCTGGTTGAGTAATTTCTTTTTTGGCAACAAGTTTGGTAACACCTGCGGTAAGAATATTAATCATACCAACCTTTTGTCCTCGATTACGTAAATTAACCCCAACGTTACTCGGACTCATCATTACTTTGAATTCACCACTTGCTACACCAGCACGTAGTTGATCTGGATTACGCCATATTTTCATTGCAAGGTCAGTCTGTTTTGCTAATTGTCCTTGTAAGGTTGCGACTGCAATAGTTAAGCTAGGAATGGCTGGTGCACCATAAATAGTAAAATTTTCTTTTCCTGCAGCAAAAACGGGCGGTAAGAAGCCAGTTAATGCTAAGGCAGATGAGAATTGCAAAAAAGTTCTACGATTAATATTCATAATTAACTCTCCTTAAAATGAGGTATGTAAACTAAGCCAATAAGTACGCCCTGGTGCAGATACAATACTTGGTGCCAGTGCCATTACATGATCACCACTGATAAATTCTGCATATTGGCGATTAAATAGATTATTTACCCCTAAGCGAATACCATATTTATCTTTAATGTTGATACCAGCATAGAGATCCGCCACAGTAAAAGCTTTTGCTGCATCATAGCGGTCAATACCTAGCCCAGTGTGTGAATCAAAATCCCCTCGTTTTTGTTTAGCAACATAACGCATTGCAATCCCTAGGTTATAGCTGCCATAACGGAAGTAATTTTTATAATCTAGGTTAGAGGTGACTTCTAATGGGCGGGTTTGATAGAGTGGACGGCGATCTGTGCGGTTTTGTCCATAGGTATATTGTGCTTTTAAGCCAAGCCCCCAGTGTTGGGCAAAATTAAGATTGCCATAAAGTTGAGCTAAAAAGAGCGTTGCATTGACATTGCGACTGATGACACCGCCATTAGTTTGTGTTGTGTGGTGACGTACACGATCAAAAATAATCAAATTTTTAACATCATCATAGAGTAAGCTACCGCCTATATTCCAACCTGCTCCCATTAATGAATTCAAGTAACCTTTATAAAATTCATTTTTTATATCCATATCAATTTTCACACGATTATGTTGTTCTGGCTTGAGCCATGGGTTGCTGACTACGGCAGCTTGTGGTTTTTGATTGTTTATACTTTGATCTGGTTTAACTACAACTGCTGCAACAGAACTAAATCTTTCTTGATTATTTCCAATGCGTTCGATATGTCCAACATTGAAGCTATATTGTTGCTGTGGTGTTGGAGTGAAATCATATTTTAATTCTGCAGAAAGCATGTCTTGTTTTACTTTACCTTGCACGGGTTGGGCAAAGTAAAGTGTCCATAATTGGTTTGGATTTGCAAAAGATAGAGCAGGATTGTTTGGGTTTGGAATACGCTGATTAGCGTTATGAATTTGCGTTTGATTATTTTCGTAAGTGATACCTAGAGCAACTTTATGTTGATCATTAATACGATAACTTAGTTCATCAAATAGGCGAAAACGATTAATGTGAAGATCTGCAAAACGGTAACCATTTAAGAAATCTTTATTAGGTGTGTGTACATATCGATTACCATTATGGGTATCTCGTTGGTAACTAGTGCCTAACATATTATGCCATTGACCAAAATCACGATCATATTTCAAACTAACATCATAAATTTCACGATCAATTAGCATATAAACATTAGGTGTGTTATGGCGTAGCGTATAGTTATCGGCATGGCGTTTAATTTTTCGGTAAGTGACTTCAGCATTTAAGGTGTTACTAAGATCTTCATTACCTAAGCGAGTATTAAATCGCGTAATAAGGCGATCAGTATTAATTGGATCCATTTGATGTTGTGGTTGTTTATCATCTTCAATATCATCATGTATTAAAGTAAATCGATATTCACTCCAATGGTTAGGTAACCAACCTAATACTATTGCTTGATTAAAACGTGTATATCCCCAATCCACTTTATCACCATTAGCACTTTTATAATGATTCGCTTTACTGTGATTCATGTTGAAAATGGCATAATAATTTGCTTCTCGCATACCAGAAAGAATACTGTTGTAAAAACTATTTCCGTATATTCCAGAACTGATTTTTAGGGGAGAGATACCATTATTAATAGAGTCTGTAACTGAGTAGTATTGATTGCGATCTGTGCGATCAAATTGGTTTTCTATTTGGTAGCGTTGAGATTGTGTTGGTGGGATAGGTTTAGGAGGTGAAAAGTTTTTTATTGGTTGGATTGTATCAGGGTCAGCTAAATTAGCGAACAATGATGGAGAAATTACGGTACATAAGGTGACCCAAAGGAGTTTTTTCTGATGTTTTTTCATAGTAGCCTCATTTTTTATAAATGATAATTATTATCATTTAATTTTAAATTCTATGCAAAAGGATTTTTGTAAAAAATACCTATATGTGAGTATTTCTACTTAGAATAGATAAATTGCAATAAATGATAATAATTATTATTTATATTTTTAAGAAAATAAGATATGTTATATACAGATTTTTATTTTAATTAAGTAAAAGGAAATTGAGGTATGAAAAAAGATGAAGTTGGACATAGCTTTTTAGCTCGTTTGGGTAAAACAAGATTGCGTCCAGGTGGTAGAAAAGCAACAGAATGGTTAATTGAACAGGGACATTTTGATAAAGATAAAAAAGTATTAGAAGTTGCTTGTAATATGGGGACAACAGCGATTGGTTTAGCAAAACAGTTTGGGTGTCATATTGAAGGTGTTGATCTTGATGAAGCAGTTTTAGAGAAAGCGAGAAAGAATATAACGCTAAACCAGCTACAAGGTAAGATTAATGTACAACGTGCTAATGCAATGAAATTACCTTTCGAAGATAATAGCTTTGATATTGTTATTAATGAAGCCATGCTAACAATGCTACCAGTTGAAGCTAAGCTCAAAGCAGTACAAGAATATTATCGTGTCTTAAAACCAGGTGGGCTATTATTAACTCATGATGTTATGCTAAATACAGATAATGGAGAAGAGATTATTCAACGTTTACGAGATGCCATTAATATTACTGTGACTCCACTTACGAAGAATGGCTGGCAAGAGATATTTACTCAAGTTGGATTTCATAATATTCAAACCTTTTCTGGAGATATGACATTATTATCACCGAAAGGTCTCATTTATGATGAAGGGATTTTAGGTGCAATTAAAATTATTAAAAATGCATTAAAAGCAGAAAATAGGACAACGTTTAAGAAAATGTTTAGAGTTTTTAATGATCCTAATAAGCCGTTGAATTTCATTGCAATATGTAGTCAGAAGAAGTGAAGAAATAGGATAAAATAGTGGTTAGAAGTGGTTTAAAACTGTATTGTATAGTTTTAAACCATTTTTTTAGCTCTAAAAAAGAGGTGTAGTAGACAAAAT
>NZ_JTJR01000044.1 GCF_001678475.1 Gallibacterium genomosp. 3
CTAAAAATTTAGCTTTCTTTAAATTCCCCCCCCCCCCTCCCAAAAAAAGTATAAAAAATAATCTAAATGGAATTTAAGTTAATTTCTGTAATAAATTATTCTTTAAAAGAAAATATCAGCATAAAGATTGAGAATAAAACTGTTATTTAGCATTAAATTTAATTAAAAATTATTATTTATCAATAGCTTGAAATTTTTTATTAATGGTGTGGTATATTTGTTTTTTTTAATTTTTTATAATGTTTGTTAAATTGTTTAATTGAAAAAAAATAACTGACAAAAAGTTGTTTTCTTTTTCTTAATATCAATTATCAAATAAAAAGTGGATTTATAGTTTACATAAATTTATAGAATTGTTAGAATTTCGGTTAGCATTATAGGGTAATTATTTATTATTTATGAGTTGTTCAATAAAAAAGCCTTTAATTTCAAGTTGTTAAAATCTTAAGAGGGTATCTATGAATCACATTTTTAGAGTAGTTTTTGATAAAACTAGAGGAGTTTTTGTTGCAGTATCAGAATTAACAAAAAGGCATGGCAAAGAAAAATCCATTCAAAAACAATCAAGTGATATTCATAGGGGGGTAGCTCATAACATAACATCCGCTGTATTTTCGTGGCGTCCTAGTTATAGCGCGATATTAGTAGGCTTAACTTATTCTTTTCTTATATCCCCTAATGCAATAGCAGGACCTGATATTCGCTCTGCATATACCTCTATTGCGAGTCGAGATTGTAATAACAATAATCTTTATGGGGTAGATTTAGCTGTTCCTATTAGAGATAGTGGACAAATTTCCGAGGATACACAGTGTCCAGCAGCACAATATACTGTGGCAATTGGCGCTGGGGCTTTTATAGGTGGGACTGATTCAGGTACTGGTATAGGTGGGGTTGCCATAGGTACACGTTCTATTGCAGCTCAAGAAGCAACTGCTTTAGGCTATAATGCGAATGCAGGATATATAGGATCTGTTGCGATAGGGAATGCAGCTGTAGTTAGTGGGAAAGCAGCGACCGCAGTAGGTAGAGAATCTAGCGCTACTACTAACGCCGTTGCCTTAGGTTATCAAGCTAAGGCACGAGCTCAACAAACTATAGTTATTGGTCATGGGGCAGAGGTCTTGGGCTCTGCTGCACAAGCAATCGTGATTGGAGCTGAATCAGAAGCATACACGAACGAAACCATTGTTATTGGCTATAATGCATCATCTAAACAAAATACTAGAGCTTCTATTATTATTGGTAAGTCAGCATCTGCTGGAAGTGGGGCAGAGAATAATGTTATTTTAGGTAATGCAGCTGAATCTAAGAACTGGGTCAGTTGTTATTGGTCATAGCGCAAAAGCAGAAAAAGATAAAAATAATAGTGGAGAAAAAGTTGTTGCGATAGGTGATGGAGCTACATCGGTAGGCGTGCAAGGGGTTGCGATAGGTAATAATACACAAGCATCCTCTCAATCTACTGCATTAGGGAGTGATGTTTTTGCGATTGGAAAGTCTTCAATTGCTATTGGTAATGATGATATTGCTTCGCAATATAGAGATGAGTTATCAGATCGTTATTTATTAGCAAATATTAACGGTAGGGCAAATGAAAATGATCTGTTTAAAGAATTAAGGGCTGTTCTTGATGATGGATATTTTGATCGCACTTATGTTGCAAAGAGTGGTACAGATAATAAAAGGATTTATTCTCCGACCTATTCGCGAGGTGTAGGGGCAATTGCGATTGGTTCTCGAGCAGTAGCTTATGGTAATGGTTCGACTACAGTTGGGACTCTATCTTTTGCATTAGCAGATCAATCTACTGCCATTGGTTTACGTTCTTTTGTTGAAAAATCAGCTATTGGTGGTACGGCTATTGGGGAATCTTCGCGGGTCTTTGCTGTGAACTCTATTGCCGTAGGGAATAATACTGAATCTTCTGCTCAAGGCTCGTTTTCTTACGGATATAACGCTAAAGCAGTAGGTCGCGGTTCTATTGCTTTTGGTTATGGTTCAGTAGCAGCTGCTCGTTTAGATGATACTCTTTATCGAGGTTTTGAACAAAGATTAGCGGGTATCCATAGTATTCAGTTATTTAATGAAGACGGTAGTACAAATTCTGATAATCAAAACTTATTTCGGCAACAAGTTGAAACTCTCATTCAAGGGCAAGATGCAGCAAATACGAAGCTAAAATCTGGTCAAACACTTACTGCGGCTGAACGTGCTCAGGTTGGTGTGGATACATGGATTGATACAGGTGGTTTATTTCAGTATGACGATGAAGTTTATTTAACAGTAGGTGGTAAATCAATTAAGAAAACCTCAGTAGGTGGAGCTGCATTGCAGGATGATAAGACTAATTCTGCAGAAAATACAATTGCTATCGGTCGTTATGCTTTTGCTTTGCGTTCAAATGCATTAGCAGTGGGATATGCAACTGTATCGGATGCACGATCTTCACTGGCTATCGGTTCTTATTCACATACTACTATGCGATCTGAAAATGCTGTAGCATTAGGTGTAAATGCTTATGTTGATGCAGCTAATGCTTTTGTTGGTGGCTACTCGGCTAAATCATTTTCTAAAGATTCTTTAGCTATTGGTACTGGTGCGAGTGTTGGTCAGAAATTAACTAAAGCAGAAGCAGATAAATTGGTTGCTGATACTAGAAATTTACCTGAGGGTAGTCGGTATAAAATTATTACTGGAAATGATATAGATACTACTGATAGCCCAAGTATTATTAAGGAAACAGTTTCTGGTCAGGATATTTACCGTTTAAATGCCCGTAATGCCGCAGCAGTTGGTAAATTAGCTAAAGCGACAGCAGTAAATGCACTTGCATTCGGTAATTTTTCTGAAGCAAATTTAGTTAATTCAATGGCATTAGGGGTATCTTCTCAAACTGACTATTCTCTTGAGGATTTAGCACAACCTGGTTGGGTAGCTAGAGGTGCGATTTCGATACCAACTTCGGGAAGAACAGGGGTAATTTCTGTAGGTTCTAAAGGTTATGAAAGACGTATTGTTAACGTTGCTTCAGGGTATAAAGATACTGATGCTGTGAATGTGGCACAATTACGGGCAGTTGATGAAAAATTTGATACTGCGCTTGATGCCTTACAAGGAGGCGGTGGCTCACAATACTTATCATTGGAAAAAACAAATCCAACAGGTGAGGCTGGGAAGTTATCAGCTATCCTAAAACGATCAGGTAATTATGAAAAATATGTCAATCTTAAAGAGCAGTCCCTTTTCTTTGCAGCAAGAGCCAAATTAAATGATGAAAACTTTAATCAGGAAGCTTTAAATAACTTAAATAATAAGATTTCAGAGTTAGGTAGCGCTGATAATAATCTAGCACAAAATACAGCCACTTCTTTAAAAGCGATTGAAAGAGAGTTAACTCAATTACAAACATCAAATTTAACAGCTTCACAGAAAAAACAAAAACTTGACGATTTTCTTGAGCGTATTGTTACCGCTGCAATACAAGATAGCGGAAGAAATATTGGTGGTTTAACACAAGAACAGATTGCAGCTAAAAAACAAGGTAACAACTATCTTAACGATGGCGCTAAAGGTGATGATAGTATTGCGTTAGGTTGGAAAGCTTCAACAGCAGCAACTACTGGGAATCAAGATAGCCAATTAGGTGGAAAACGCGCTATTGCAATAGGTTTTGAAGCAAAAGCAAATGCTCAAAATGCTATCGCTATCGGTACAGCGAATACGGTAGAAGGTAACAAGTCTATCGCCATTGGTTATAATCATACGGTAAGAGGAAATAATTCAGGTACCTTTGGTGACCCGAATGTTATCAATTACAGTAACTCTTATGCTGTAGGTAATAATGTTACTATTGGTGGCGGTGCAGAGGCAGATAATAGCAAAGATGGCTCGTTTGTCATTGGTAATTATGTTGATGTTACCGCCGATAAAGTGTTTGTTCTTGGTGGCGGATCAGCAACAACTAGCCGATTGGCAGCAAACCTTGCTGAATCAGTCTATTTAGGTTACAGAACAGGCACCGTAGGTGGTGTTCGAATTAATACCGCAGACCCCTTGACAGATGACACGGGAGATGCACAACGTAGCCGTCAAGTCTTAGATGGTGCTAATGGATTAACAGGTAATGCTATCCCTTATGGTTCTATTCTTCTCAATGGTATTACCTTTGATGGTTTTAATGGAGCATCTCCTATTAGTGTTGCCTCTATTGGTCATAATGACTACGCCCGTCTTCTTCAAGGCGTTGCCGCAGGTACGATTTCTAAAACCTCTACCGATGCGATTAATGGTTCGCAATTATATTCTGTAGCGAAAAAATTAAGCCAAGAAAGTCGTTGGATTAACGTCAATAGTACTCGTGAAGCTACAAATCCTGGTAATGACAACTATAGTAAAGATTTCTCTGGGGCTACAGGATCAAATAGCATTGTGATTGGTAAAAACGCAATAGCCACACAATCGGATACTATTGCAATAGGCCGAACAACTAATGTTTCTGGTACTCAATCTGTTGCGATTGGTTATAACCATACGGTGAGAGGAAATAATTCAGGTACCTTTGGTGGTAATCCGAATATAATTAACTACAGCAACTCTTATGCCATAGGTAATAATATTACTATTGGTGATGATTCGACAACAAACAATGATGCATACGGTTCATTTGTGATTGGTAGGAATGTTAAGGTTACTGCTGATAAGGTTTTTGTACTTGGTGGTGGGGAAGATAGTAATGAGAAATTATTGACGGCAGGTCTTGCAGAGTCTGTTTATTTAGGTATTAAAACTCGCTTAGTATCTGGTGTGCGAATTGATACTACACAACCTTTGACAGATGACACGGGAAAAGATGATCAAGGAAACCCAACACGTAGCCGTCAAGTCTTAGATGGTGCTGATGGATTAACAGGTAAAGCTATCCCTTATGCTTCTATTCTTCTCAATGGTATTACCTTTGGTAATTTTGCAGGACCTTCTCCTGTGAGTGTTGTTTCTATTGGTCGAGATGACTACGCCCGTATTCTTCAAGGGGTAGCAGCTGGTACGATTTCTAAAACTTCTACCGATGCAATTAACGGTTCGCAATTATATTCAACGAACAAGATATTAAGCTTACTAGCAACTAGCTTGGAAAGTAAAATTGGTACAAGTGCAACGCTTACTAAAACAGGCGATAATGTAGGTACAATTAGTTTAGGAAGTGACTTTGCAGGTACAAGCAAATCAACTATTGAGGAGGCTATCAAAGCATCTCAAGAAGAGGTAGCAGTAGCCGATTCTACAAATCCTCTTATCAGTGTTTCTACCGGCACAACAACTGATGGTGCAACTAAATATCTTATTAGTGCTAATGTCGCTTCAACCATTGCTAATGAAGCCAATGGAAATCTAAACAAACTTGCTACTGCTCAAGCGGTGTATAGTGCGGTATCTGGTGCAAAAGCGGATGTTAAGTTGACAACAGATGATGAGAATATTCTTTCTCTCAACGGTACAAAAACATCAGGATTAGAGAGTGATACATTCACGCTTACCTTTAGTAAAGCAAAACTACTAGAATCTCTCAAAGAGAATGATGGTTTAGGTAATACCTTTGTCAAAGTAGATGGCTCAAACTTACCAGATAAAACAACTAATACAACTGCCTATAATACGTGGAGAACTGCTTTAGGAATTGGTGATGGGGTAAATTGGTTTAATGTAAAACAAGAGAAACCAACAGACTTAGCAGGATCTAACTATGATAAGGAACATACAGGGGCATTAGGAGATAAGAGTATTGCTATTGGTCCATATGCTAGTGTAGCAGTAGATGCCACAGCAGGTCTTGCATTAGGGTATCAGGCAAAAGCTAATCTAACAAATAGTATCGCTATTGGTAATAATGTGGCGGCAAATGCATTAGATATGATTGCAATAGGTAGTGATATTACAGCAACAGTAACAGCGCTACCAAATTCAGGAGAAAACAAAGAAGGACGCCAATTCACTATTGCAATTGGGCGACAAGCAGGAAGTTCGAGTGATGGGAAAGTAAATTCACTTGGTTCTAATGCGATTGCGATTGGTGCAAATAGTTATGCATCCGAATTAGCGACAGTATCGTTAGGTGCTTCAACAGGAGCAACAGGCAGTTTTGCTACAGCATTAGGTTCAAGAGCAGTTGCGAGTGGGAAAGATGCTACTGCATTAGGTTCAAAATCAATAGCAGAGGCTTTGTCCTCTGTGGCTATTGGTGGTGCTAGAGTTATAGAAACTAAAGGAGAAGATGGTAGCATAACAAAAACGGCTTCGTATGCATTGGCTTTTGGTGCTAATGCTCGAGCTCAAGCAAATAATGCAATTGCAATCGGAGCAAGTGCAGTAGCAGCTGACGAACAATCAATAGCATTAGGAAGTGGATCTACTACAGCAAAAGCAGTATCAACAAAAGAAGCTACTATAGAAGGATTAAACTTTAAAAACTTTGCAGGAACAAGTCCAAGTAGTACAGTGAGTATTGGAGGAGCTAGTTTAGAAAGAACTATAACTAATGTAGCAGCAGGTAGAGTAACAAAAGATTCAACAGATGCAATTAATGGGTCACAACTATATGCAACAAATTCTATATTAGGAAAATTAGCTAAATCAGTTAAAGATAAATTTGGAGGAAATGTAGAGCTTGATGTTGATACTGGAGGAGTTACATTTACTAATATCGGAGAAACAAATAAAGATAATATTAATGATGCCATAAAAGCAGTTAGAGAAGTGGTTGAAGCTGCGGCGGATAGTGGCTTAGTGGTGACTCCATCTGATGAAACAAGTGGTGCGAAGAAATATACCGTTAAGATTAACGATGACTTAAAAGCGAAGATTGATAACTTACCTGCAAATGTGACAGACGAGTTAGCGAAGAAAGCGAATAAGACACTAGATAATTTAACTGATGCGGGTAAAACAGTTATCACTGATTTAGTTGATATTCAGAAAAAAGATGGCTCAATCGATGGGCTAACGATTGAATCATCAGTAGATGATGCAACTAAAAAGAAAACCTTTAAAGTAGGAATTACTGAGGAGGCGATTAAACAAGCAGCCGGTACGACCAATTTAGCGACTGACTATGCTAAAGCGGATGCCTCTAATATCAGCAATGGCAATATAACGAAGTGGCAAGACAAGTTAGGCGCAATTCAATTTACGGGTGATAATAATGATAAAAGTAAATCAGTCAAATTAGGCGAAGCAATTAAAATTTATGGTCAATCTAGCTCTGAAAATGCTCAACAGGATTACACCAAAAATAATATCCAAGTCTTTGGTGGAGAGAATGGCTTATTTATCCAACTTGCGAAAAACCTGAGTGGTTTAGGTACTGTTACAGCAGATACTGTTGCAGCAACTACTTTCAAGCTAGGTAATGCTAATAATGCACCGACATTAACTGCCGATAACGGCAATATTAAAGTAAGTGATGGTGCAAAAATTACCAATTTAACCAAAGGGGTGGAAGATAAGGATGCCGCAACAGTTGAACAAGTAAACGATGTTACACTGGCTTTCACAACAGATAGTAAAACAACGGGTACTACAGATACTACAACGGCTGTGAAAGGTAAAGTAAAACTGAGCGAACAGTCACTGGCGTTAAATGGCACAGACGGATACATTACTACATCCACTACAGAAAATAGCCAAGCGGTTACGATTGATCTTGCGCAAACCTTAAAGACTAAATTAGGTAAGCTAGATAACCTTGCAGACGATGCTAATGGGACTTATGCAACTAAAGATGAGATTAAGAACTTAAGCAGTACTTTGAACTTTGATGGGGATAATAAATCTTCTACTGATTCTACTCCTACTAGTGGTTCTGTGGATTTAAAAAAACAACGGTTCGCTGTGAAAGGTACAAAGGATGAAATCGAAACTACTGCAACTGGACAAAACCTAACGATTAAATTAGCTGAAGCGATTACCAATAAACTTAAGGAAATTGATAAGAAAGCGAATAAAACTGACGTAGATGCAAAAGCAGATACAGGATTAGGTAATTTAACAGATGCAGGAAAAGAAGTAATAACAGGATTAGTAGATATTGTAAGAAAAGCGGGTTCATCAGAAAAATTAACAGTAAGCTCTAAGGTAGATAAAACAAGTAAAGTTAAAACTTTTGAAATTAATTTAGATGATAGTAATTATGCAAATATCTCTCTTTCTAATATAGATAATACTGCAAAAGATACTATAACAGGATTAGTTTCAGGAGAACTTAAATCAGGAAATTCAAACAAATATTTAACAGTAGAAAATACGGGTGGATCAAATGGAGCAGCGAAGAAAATAGTTGTTGGCTTATCAGATGATGCTATCACTAAATTAGATAAGATTGATACATCTATTGAGAAGACAGCTAATGCTAAACAAATCATAGCATTAGGTGGAAACTCAAATAGTACAACTAACAATCAAACTTTAGATCAAGCAGGTGGAATTAAGTTTGATATTTTAGGAGATGGAACTGATATTAAGACTACAGCTTCTGAAAATAAAGTTAGTATATCATTAGCAAAAGCAACTACAGTTAGTGATGGAGAAAATAAAGTAGTAACTTCAGGAGCAGTATATACAGCATTAAATAATGCTAAAACAGAATTAACTAATAAAGGATTAGTTTTTGCCGCTGATAGTGGAACAGCGACTACTCGTAAATTAGGAGAAACTTTAGCTATCAAGGGCCAAAGTGGCTATATTCAAACTAAATCTGAAGATGGAAAAATAGTAGTTGAATTAACAGACGCGGCTAAGACCAAGTTAGATAATGTCAGTGATGGAAAAACTGTTAATACAAATCAAACTATCGCTTTGGTTGATCAAACAGGAACAGCTTCAAAAACACAAACATTAGATGTTGATGGCGGAATTAAATTAAAAATCGCTAATGGTGATGAGTCCATAGTCACTGAAGCGGATGCTACTACAAGCACAGTTAAAGTTAAGGTTAAAGACGGTGGAATCGATACAGCTAAATTAGCTAACAATGCTGTTACTAAGGATAAATTAGCTGATGATGCAGTGGAAACCTCTAAGATTAAAGATGGCGCAGTTACAACCGCTAAACTAGCTAATGATGCTGTAACTAAAGATAAGTTAGCTAATGATGCTGTTGAAACCTCTAAGATTAAAAATAGCGCTGTCACTGGAGATAAAATAGCTAACGGAGCAATTACAGCAGAGAAGTTAGCTCCAGAATTTAAAACTAATGTAGAAAAAGCAATAGCTTTAAAAGATCAAAAAATTACATTAACGGGCGATTCTGATAGTAAAACTGATGATCAAACTTTAGGGCAAGAGGGTGGAATATCCTTTGCTATTAATGGTAATGATGATATAGCAACTAATGCTAGTGGTGCTAAAGTTGATTTAAGTATCAATAAAAATACAGTAATTGATGAAACAAATAAAACAAGCACAAGAGTTGCAACGACAAAAGCAGTTTATGATGCAATATTAGCTGCTAAAGCGGTAGTTGAAGCTAAAGCTGATGTAGCTGGTGCAGATAACTTAATAGAAGTAGAAAAAGTTGCTGGAACTGGAATAGCTAAAGATACCTTTAAAGTATCATTAACTAAGGAAAACTTAGTAACTAATTTAGCAGATACATTTGCTAAAAAAGATGCGACTGGATTAAGTGATGATGACATAGCAAAATGGAAAAAAGCATTATCCATAGAAAACGTTTCTAATACGTCATCATTAACATATCGAGCTAATTCAACAGCAGATGCGAATGCTAAAACTGTAGCATTCGATAAAGGACTTGATTTTATTGGTGATAAAAATATTACAACGTCAATAGAAGATGAAGGAAAAGTTAAATTTGCATTAAAAGATACTTTAACTGGAATAACTAATATTACTAATGGTTCTAAAGTAGATGAAACAGGAGTTACAACATTAAATATTAGTGATGCAGGCTTAACTTTAAATGATAAAAACATTAAAGGCGTTAAAGCTGGTGTTGATGATAAAGATGCAGTTAATGTAGCTCAATTAAAAGCTTTAGAAAATGTCGTTGGTAAGCCAGGACAAAATGGAGTTAATGGTAATCAAGGTCCAGCAGGTCAAGATGGCACTAACGGTCAAAGCCTTTTTAACCAAGTCGATGCGTTACGTAATGGTTTAGCTGGTACGGTGGTTTATACGGATAAAGACGGTAAACGCCTAATCTCAAGTGATGGTAATTATTATTATAGCGATGTTATTACAGCGGGTTATGTAAAAGCGAATAATGGTAAGTGGTATCTCGCTAGTGATGTAGAGAATGGCATACCAAAAGCAGGTAAAGAAAATAGCGGTCAAACTTTAGCTGATTTGGATACTGTATATATTGGAAAAGCAGAAGGGAATAAATCACAACTTGTTGATGCGTCAGATGTTATCCTTTCTACGGTAAATGCTGATGGTACAACCATCAAACCAATCCAATTAGCAAATTTGGCGAGTGCATTAGGTGCAACGTTAACCAGTACATTACAAAAAGAGACAACAGTACCGACCAGTGCGGATGCAGATGCTATTGTGGCGAACTTGCTTGAGGGTAAAGCAGGTAAAACTACAACTTCAACTGATAAGTTAGATATGAGTCGTGCAGTCACTGTGGCAGACTTATAAATTCTTGCTAAAGCTAGTTTAACTTTCCAGGGTAATGATAGTCAAAATGTACAGCGTGCATTGTCCGAAACCTTAACTTTAACAGGCGAGGGGACGGCTCATAATACATTTGGAGCAAGCGCACAAGGCAATATTGATGTGGTTGCAAATAATACTACCTCACCAACTGGTTTAGTGATTAAACTTGCGCAAAATCTTGCCGATATTTCGTCTATTGGTACTGGTAAATCTGATGAGGCAAATTCAGCACGGATTACCTTTACCGCTGGAAAACCCGCTAAGCTAAATACAGCTAATGAGGGGGAACCTAGTAATGAAGAACCCGCAGTTGATCCGATTATTTCTATGAATAATGCGAAAGTCGCAGGGGTACTTAATGGTGCAGTGAGTTCAACGAGTAAAGATGCGATTAACGGAAGCCAACTCTATGATTATGTAGGCAATATCAGAAACATTTTGGGCTCAACTTTTACCCAAGGTGCTGATGGTAAATTGAGTGCAGATAATATTGGTGGAACAGGTAAAAATACGATTGAAGAAGCCATTGCAAGTTTGCAAGAATCAGCAACAACAGCAGCAAGCGGTTTTAATATCGCAGGTAACTCAACTGCACAGAAAGAGGGTAAAGATACCACAGGTAGTGTTGCTCCAAATGACACCTTAACGATTAATGGTAAAGTGGATAGCGGTATCACCACCGTTGCTGATAAATCTACTGATACTATTACCATTGATGTATCAGATACTAAAAAATTTGGTACGCATGTAGGGGTAGCAACAATCAGCGCTAACCCAACCGCCAAACTGGTTCAAGAAAAAGCCGTGAAATCTTATGTGGATGCATTAGCAGATAAGATTGGAGCTGATCCTGTGAACGGTATTGATGGTAAGAATGGTAAAGATGGTGCAGTTGCCGATTCAGGTACAAAAGGTATTCCAGGCAAAGATGGTGCAGTTGGTCCAGCAGGCAAAGATGGCTTAAATGGTACAACTGTTGCTAATAAAGTCCAAGCATTGCGTGATGGTGCAGCAGGTACCGTAGTTTATACTGATACCTCTGGTAACCGTTTATTAGTCGAAAATGGTAAATACTACCAGACCAGTATTGTAGAGGGTTACGAGAAAGCGAATGATGGCTTGTGGTATAAAGCAGAAGCAGTAAACAATGATGGTACTGTGAATGAATCGGCATTAGAAACCTTAGCAGAAGTTGATCGTAACGGTAAAACATTAGCGACCTTATCAGAAGGACAAGCTGATTCTGTAATTGATCCAGCTGATGTGATGTTATCAGCGGTAGAGGCAAATGGTAAGACTCAAACACCAACCACGTTAGCTAATGTAAGAAGCGCTTTAGGGCTGACTGGTAAGGCAGATAATACAAAAGCGACTGGTAATACTGATGAAGAGATTAGGATAAATACTGAAAATGCCTTGAAAACGCCTGAAGCTATAAGCTTAGAAGCAGCACAAAAAGTTGTTGCAGGTAAGAAGAAAGGAGGCACTGGTGCAGATAAAGATACGATTATCGTGGATCAGGAGGGTAAATCAGGTATTTATGCTTTATCAGGAGCTATTTTAAATAAAGTGACTACACTTGGTGATTTACAGGCTGTCGCACAAGCAGGTTTAGACTTTGGTGCTAATCCAACGTCTAAAACGGATACCACTACAGTACATCGTCCTTTAGGTACACAACTTAATATCGTGGGGAAACTTAATAAGACTGAGACAGCAGGGGCTGTTGTGACTTCCGCAGATAATTATTCTAGTGATAACCTAGCCACTTTTGTGGATAAGACCAATAACCTTATCCGCATTGGTATGTTGAAAAATCCAAGTTTCACTGGCGTAACTTTGGATAATGGTGAGACAGATACGACTACTGCTGCCAAAATCATTTTAACACCTAACAAACCAGCGACAGGTGATACCAATGCAGGCAAAACGGTATTGAACCTATCTAATGGTGCGGAGATTACAAATGATATGATCGCTGATGATGTGGTGATTACTGGTGTAGCAGCTGGTAAGAGCAAAGATTCTGCTGTAAATCTAGGGCAATTAGAACAGCTTGAAGGTAAGATTGGTTTAACCCCAACTAATGGTGTTGATGGTAAAGATGGTAAAAATGGATTAACCATTGATAATGGTCGTGGTGTGCCAGGTAGTAATAGTGATGATGGTAAAGTTGGTCCAGCTGGTAAAGATGGTTTAAATGGCACAACGATAGCCAACAAAGTCCAAGGCTTGCGTGATGGTATTGCGGGTACAGTTGTTTATACTGATAAAGCGGGTAACCGTCTATTAGCAGAAAACGGTGAATACTATGATACGAAACTTGTCAAAGGTTTGGAAAAAGCTAATGATGGTTTATGGTATGCAGAAAGTGATGTTGATACCAATGGTAATGCAATAGGGGGGACAGGTAAGACTTTAAAAGAGCTTGCGACAGAAAATACAGCATTAGCAGAAGGTACTGAGAAGAAACTCAAGAATGGGGGTAAAGTCCTGGCTAATGAAGTTATCCTTTCCGCTGTCAATGCAAATGGTACGGTTTCAGAGACAACAACTTTAGCTAATATCAAGGGTAACCTTGATGATGTAGGTAAAGTGATTACTGCGACAACAGATGAAGCTGCTTTAGCTAAAGTTATTGCACAATATAAGGATAAGAATCCAGACGCTCTTTCTGCGGATACGAAAGACGCTTTAATTAATGCAATTAAAGCGACATTAACAGAGGGAGATGATGCAGCAAAAACAGCGAAAGCCACAGAGACAGTGGATAATCTGATTGCTGATGCCAAGGTAAAAGCAGATAAGGACAAAGAGCTTGCTCGTATTGAGGCAGTGCGTAAAGCTGTCGCAGGTGATAACTTAGATGGCAAGGGTGGTCTATTAGCTCAAACAACGGGGCTTAGCCATGCAGCTAGCGTGGGTGATTTACAAGCGGTAGCCTTGGCAGGACTTACTTTTGTGGGGAATGATAATGTTAATATCCACCGTCCATTGGGTACTACCTTTAAGATTATTGGTGCTACTGGATTAACCTATACAACAGAAGATAAACCAACAGATAATACTGTAGAAAATACTAAGGCTTATGCATCTGATTATTCTGCAAGCAACTTAATTACCCATCAAGATAGTGATGATACGCTTCGTATTGAGATGAAGAAACTTCCTCATTTTGAAGGGATCGTTATCAACGGTACAGATGGTGATGATGGCGCTAATAGGCAAGGTAAAGATGGCTTTATCGGTGTAAATGATCAAGGTGAAGTTGTTATTATCAACGGTATTGACGGTAAGAACGGTAAAAATGGTGATAAAGGCTTAGATGGTAAAGATGGTTCTAAGATTATTACTGAAAAAGACCTCTCTGGCGAAAATGCTACCGTAAAACTTGCTTATGCGACAGATGGTACTGGCTATCAGGTAGAAGATCCTGATTCAACTACTGACCCTAAAGCGAAGAAAACGGTTCAAAAAGGTGAAGTAAAACTCGGTGACGGCTTACACTTTAATAACGGTACGAATATCACCGCAGAAATTGGTGCTAATGGTGTCGTGAAATATAACCTTAACGATGTATTGAACAATATCAAGTCGATTGGTGGTGGTACATCAACGGATACAAAGGAAGCGCGTATTACCTTTATCAATGGTAAAGCGCAAGATGATCCTGATACCAAAGATGTTGATGAAACTACACCTGCTATTAGCGTGAATAATGCACGAGTAACGAATGTAGCAACGGGTACTCAAGCCAATGATGCCGTGAACAAGGGGCAATTAGATGCCTTAGCTGCTCAAATTGGTATTACAACCAATGGTAAAGACGGTATCAATGGGATTGATGGCTATGATGGTAAAGCTGGAAAAGCTGGCGATATAGGACAACGCGGTGTTCCAGGTCAAAATGGTCTGAATGGCGCTGATGGACTTCCATTAGTTGGCCCAGCTGGTAAAGATGGCTTAAATGGCACAACGATTGTCAACAAAGTCTAAAGTTTACGTGATGGTGTGGCAGGTACATTGGTTTACACCGATACAAATGGTAATCGTGTCTTAGCTGAAAATGGTAAGTACTATGATACAAGTGTTGTTGGTAATAAAGTCAAAGCGAATGATGGCTTATGGTATGACGAAACTTACGTCACAGCTGATGGTTCGGTAGATACCCAAGCTATTGAGAATGCGAAAAAGGCTATTGATGCCGATAATAGTGTTACAGATAAAGAGACGGCTAAAGCATTGCTTGAGGGTAAATCTTTGGCACAGTTGAATGATGCTTCTAAATTGGTAGATCCAACAAATGGTGATAAATCATTAAGCAATGATAAAGTGCTACTTTCTGCGGTGAACCCAGATGGTGAAACAACCTCGCCTGTAACAATCGCTAACTTGAAAGATAATCTTGCTGTATTACCTACTGCTGAGGAAACTTTAGCTAAGGCAAAAGCAGATTACAAACCAAGCGAGCATAACGATAAGACTTTTGAACAATTATCGCCAGAAGAGTTAGTAGCAGAATTAACTAAAGCAAAAAATGCTCTAATAGATAGAAACTACAAAACACGTGTGAATGAAGTAGTGAATGCTCTTATAGCTACAGAGTTGACTGATGCATCGCTGTCTAAAGCTGTTACCTTACGTGACTTACAAACAGTGGCTCAAGCTGGCTTAACTTTTATGGGGAATGATGGGGTAAGTATTCATCGTGCTTTAGGGACTACTTTACATATTAAAGGTAGCGATACTGAATATGTTACTCAAGCAGTCGCTAATGCCTCTCAGGGGACAAAAACCGCTAATGCAAGTCAATATAGTGCAAGCAACTTAATTACCCATCAAGATGGTGATGATACGCTTCGTATTGAGATGAAGAGAACCCCAACCTTTGACGGCATTGTCTTAGATGGTAAAGACGGTGAAGACGGCACAAAAGGTAAAGACGGTTATATCGGTGTGGATAAAGACGGTAATGTAGTTGTAAAAAACGGTGCTAACGGTCTTGCAGGTACAGACGGCAAAGATGGTAAAAACGGGGCTTCTCGTGTGATTACCGAAGCAGATATTGACGGTACTTCAGGTGAAAATGGTGTTAGCGTTAATCTCGCTTACAAGGCAAATAGTAAAGGTCTTGCGAAGGAAGATGATAAAGGCAACATTGTTTATGACGACAAAGCGGCTACTGTTAAACTTAGTGAGGGTCTAAACTTTGTCGATGGTAATAATACCACAGCCTCTATTGGTGAGAATGGTGAAGTCAAGTTTGACTTGAATGACAAATTGAAAAACATTGATTCTATCAGTGGTAAAGATGGCGAAGGCTCTTTAGACTTTGGTAGCCGTGATACTCAAATTATCAAGAAAGATACTAACGGCGATATTGTCTATAAGAAAGATGATAATGGTGAGTTTATTCTTGATAATGATGGAAATAAAATTCCTGAAAAGGTCAAGGAGAAAATTATTGATGCCGGCGGTTCTGTAATTACCAATATTGGTACACCAACTCAAGAGAATGATGTTGCTAACAAAGGCTATGTTGATAGCAAAGTTAGTGATGTTGATACTAAGGTTGATAAATTGTCAGACACAGTAAATACAGGCTTCACTCTTAATACTGGTACACAAGAAGTTGTTGATGGAAAAGTTGTCGTCAAAGAGACAGGTAATGTTGGACAAGTAAAACCAAATACAACGATAGTAATGGTAGATGGTAAAAATACCAAAGTATCTAAGGTCAATTCAGGTTCGCCTGATGTGATTAGTTACACTATCGAAGTTAATGGTATTCCAATGAGCTATGTGAATAAAGATGGGGATACCTTGGTGAAAGTGGGTGATAAATTCATTGGTGTGAATAAAGATGGAGAAATCGACCCAACTATCAAAGATACTACTATCGCAGGCTTGAGAGTAGTTAACCCGAATTATTCTGATCCTAAAGATAACAACGAAGATCCAGGACTTACCATTGATAATATTGCTGATGGTAAAGTTGCACAAGGCAGCAAACAAGCTGTTAATGGTGGACAACTTCATGCTACAGCACAATCTGTTGCAGTGGTTCTTGGCAATGACTTTGAAAATAAAGATGGCAAAGTTACAGTTAAGAATAGCACAGATGGTATCGGTGGTACTGGTAAGACAACGATTAGTGAGGCGTTTAAGGAAGTTGTGAAGAGAGCCAATATTGAGGTAATGGGTGATAATAATATTACAGTTGAAACAAACAAAACTGAGGATAAGAAAACTTATACCGTTAAATTAAAACAAGATATTACAGTGGGAAACTCTATTACTGTTGGTAAAGGTAAGGTGAAGTTAACTTCAGAATCAGCGACTGAAGGGACTGATGAACCACCAGCTTTAAATGTGAATAATGCTAGAATCACAGGGGTTGCTAATGGCGTGCAAGACTCGGATGTTGCAACGATGGGACAAGTCAGAGCCTTTGCAGCGGATACTACTAAAGTAATTAACAATGTGAATAAGCGTATTAGCGATTTAACCAGAGAATCTAGAGCAGGTATTGCGGGAGCAATGGCAACAGCAGGTTTACAACAAACTAGCGTAGCTGGACGCACAACTGTTTCAGTAGGTACTGCAACATTCAAAGGTGAAAGTGCTGTGGCGATAGGTTTTTCAAAGCTTTCTGATAGCGGTAAAGTAGGAATCCGTATCTCTGGTATGACAACTAGCAATGGCGATGCAGGAGGTAGCGTTAGCGTAGGTTATACTTGGTAACTTTTGAAGTATAAATTAAATAGCACCCAGTGGGGTGCTATTTTTTCGTTAGTTTAGTGGGGGGATGTTTAACCATTATTGAATTGGCTTATTAGCATTTTACTTTAAATTTAGGTTTGTTAGGAACGTGGAGATATTAATGATAGTTTTTGTCAGCAAAATATACGGTATGATTTTCTAATAATAAGAAACCCTGTTTAAAGATTAAACAGGGTTTAGATATTTTCAAAAATAAACTGTACAAGAAACAGCTACATATTACTAACAATATCCTCAGCAAATTCACTGGTAGAACGTAATGTTGCACCTTCCATCATATCAGCAAAATCAGCTGTTACGGTTTTATTAGCGATCGTTTTGGATACCGCACTCACAACTAAATCAGCTGCTTCAAACCAACCTAAATGGCGTAACATCATCTCGCCACTTAAAATTAATGATCCTGGATTACCGATATTTTTGCCTGCGATTTTTGGTGCCGTGCCGTGAGTTGCTTCAAAAATAGCTGAATCTGTACCGATATTTGCGCCCGGAGAAATACCGATTCCGCCAACTTGTGCGGCTAATGCATCAGAAATATAGTCACCATTTAAATTTAAGGTAGCAATGACATCATAATCGGTTGGATGGAGTAAGATTTCTTGGAGGAAGGCGTCGGCGATACAGTCTTTAATGATAATTTGTTTACCTGTTTTTGGATTGGTTAATTTCATCCAAGGGCCTTGATCAATTAAGGTTGCGCCAAATTCAGCTGCCACTTGATAACCCCACTCTTTAAATGCCCCTTCGGTAAACTTCATAATATTCCCTTTATGTACTAGGGTCAGTGAGTCACGATTATTATCAATTACATATTGTAATGCGGCACGAACTAAGCGTTGTGTACCTTGTTTAGATACTGGTTTTACCCCAATTCCGCAATCTTCGGTAAAGCGAATTTTGCTTACGCCCATTTGCTGCTGTAAAAATTGAATTACTTTTTTGGCTTCATCTGAGCCAGCGACCCATTCGATCCCAGCATAGATATCTTCGGAGTTTTCACGGAAGATTACCATATTAATTAATTCAGGATGTTTTACTGGGCTTGGTGTCCCTTCATAATAACGGATAGGACGTAAGCAGTTATAAAGATCTAAGCCTTGACGCATTGCGACATTGAGTGAACGAATTCCTCCACCAACGGGCGTCATTAATGGACCTTTAATGGCGACGTGATATTGACGAATTGCTGCAATGGTTTCGTCTGGTAACCAGGTATTTTCACCATAAATTTGATTTGCTTTGCCACCTGCGTAAATTTCCATCCAGTGGATTTTACGTTTACCTGCGTAAGCCTTAGTAACTGCTGCATCAATCACTTTCTGCATCGCTGGCGTGACATCAACCCCGATACCATCACCTTCAATAAATGGAATAATTGGCTGATCAGGCACAATTAATTGTCCATTTGCGTTAAGTTGGATAGCTTCACCGTGAGTTGGTTTTTTAATCTGAGTTTGCATGAGTTGTCCTTCAATAAGAAAATAATAAAATAAAGGAAAAAAGAATTTGATTGAGCACTGATTTTTCTAAGAAATTTATCATTAACAAAGTAAGTGATAATCAGCAATCAAAGTAGTTTTAGTATAAAATAAATACCTACCCAGAACAGGTATCTACATCACATTTTTAACATTCTTTTAATAATTTAATGAGAAATTTTAACCGAACAGCACGTAAGCCACGACAACGAGTGGTTAAGCCTAAACCGTTACTAACATTTGCAGAAACAAAGGTGATTTTATTAAATAAACCTTATGATGTTTTAAGTCAGTTTAGTGATGAATCGGGGCGGAAAACATTAAAGGATTTTGTGCCTATTGCAGAGGTATATCCTTGTGGGCGTTTAGATCGAGATAGTGAGGGGGTATTGCTGCTCACAAACCATGGCGAAATTCAGCATCGTTTAACCACGCCGAAATTTAAATTGATGAAAACCTATTGGGCACAAGTAGAGGGAGTGCCAACCGAAGAGGATTTAGAAAAGTTACGGCTTGGAGTAGAGCTGAATGATGGTAAGACATTGCCAGCTCAAGTAAGATTGATCGATGAACCACAACAATTATGGCAACGTGATCCACCAATTCGAGAACGGAAAAATATTCCAACTAGTTGGTTAGAAATTTCCATTCATGAAGGGCGTAATCGACAAGTACGCAGAATGACCGCACATATTGGTTTTCCAACGCTGCGGTTGGTGCGGGTTGCGGTAGCGGGATTTCATTTATTTGATTTTCCTTGTTTAACATTAGGAAGTTATTATCAGTTAAATGATGATGAAAAGCGGGCATTGTTGGCTCGTTTAAAATTGAAGATATAGGAGGGGCAGGGAGGATGCTAAATCCACGTATTACTATGGCTTGTGTCGTACATTGCCAAGATAAATTTTTATTTGTTGAGGAATTTGAATACGGCAAGATGACGCTTAATCAGCCAGCAGGTCATTTAGAAGAAAATGAAACCTTGTTGGAGGGGGCAAAAAGAGAATTATTTGAAGAAACAGGGATTGTTGCGGATATGCAGGCATTATTGGGTGTTTATCAGTGGCACGCACCTCGTTCAGGAAAAGATTATTTTCGTTTTGTGTTTATTGTTGAATTAGATGAGTGTGTTGAGCCACAACCGCATGATAGTGATATTAGTGGTGCATTATGGCTTACAGTAGAGGAGTTTCAACACTATATTCAACAAGAGGGAAATGCTGCACGTAATCCGTTAGTCTGGCAATCGGTGTCAGATTATTTAGCAGGAAAACGTTATCCGTTATCGGTGTTACAGAGTTTTAATTTTGTTTAAGCTATCTAATAAATTCCCTCTCTTGTTAATTTAGTGTGAGTGAAGAGAGGGAATCGTTTTCAAGGAAATAATGTATTTATTGCAACTCTTGTTTTGCCTGTTTGTAGATTAACCACGCCGCTTTTAGAGCGAGATAAGACATGCAAGCCGCCACGATCAGATCAGGTAAATTGCTTTGAGTATAGAATACAGCGATTGCGGCTAAAATAACCATTAAGTTACCAATCGCGTCATTCCGAGAGCAAAGCCAAACACTTCGCATATTGCTATCTCCCTCTCGGAAAGCATAAAGTAGAAATGCAATAAGCAGGTTGGCAACAAAGGCTAATATACCAATAATTCCCATTTCGTGATAGTTAGGTATTTCTCCCTGCCATAGTTGGTAGAGGGTAGAGAATACAATACAAATACCAAAAATTCCCATAGTATAGGCTTTTAATAATGATGCTTTTGCTCGTAAATTTAGCGTTTTGCCCAATACAAATAGACTGATGAGATAATTAGCACTATCACCTAAAAAATCTAAACTATCGGAGAGGAGTGATACAGATCCTGCTTTAATACCTCCAATAATTTCTACAATAAACATAAGTGCATTAATAGAGAATGCCCACCAAAGTATTTTTCGATATTTTTCCGATTGTATGGTTGTTGAGCAACAATGTTGATGTTCACACGCCATAATAAACTCCTTTACTTGAAAAGAAATAGGACTAGACTATAAAGCCTGTAGTCATTACAGGGTCAAGCGTATTATGCAATTTTTTACAATTAAACAACTGAGTTTAAAAAGTGGCATTCATATTGAAACAATTCGTTTTTATGAAAAATCACAGCTAATTTTTCCTGCTCAAAGAGCAAGTAATGGTTATCGACAATTTACTGTAACGCATTTGCAGCAATTAAAATTTATTAAATCTTGTCGTACGTTAGGTTTTGATTTATCAGAAATTAAAACGTTGTTGATGTTACAAAATTCTCCAGAAACAGATTGCCAAGATGCTAATCAGATTGCAGAACATCATCTATTGTTAGTAGATGAGAAAATTAAAGAGTTACAAAAAATTCGTGAGTTATTAGAGAGCATGGTGCAGTGTGATCAACATACAGTTAAGCAGTGTTTAGTAATTAATACCTTGAAAGATAAGGGGTAAAAATAACGCTTGCCTATAGTAGTAAGACAAGCGTTTGATTTACACACAGGAGAAAGAGAAATTAAATCTCAATATCTGCGAATAACGCAGTACTGAGGTAGCGTTCCGCTGCAGACGGTAAAATAGCAACAATTAATTTATCTTTAAATTCTGGTAGTTTCGCAATGCGATCCGCAGCAGCAACCGCAGCACCAGAAGAGATACCAACTAATAAACCTTCTTTTTCAAGTAAGAGGCGAGCGGTCTTAATTGCAGTATCACTATCCACTTTTTCCACGCGATCAATTAATGAAAGATCGAGATTTTTAGGAATAAAGCCTGCACCAATTCCTTGAATTTTATGTGGACCTGGTTTTAATTCTTCGCCAGCAAGGTATTGGGTAATAATTGGTGATTCTTCTGGTTCAACCGCAACAGATACGATATTTTTCTTTTGATCCAATTTGATATATTGAGAAATACCAGTGATAGTACCGCCAGTACCTACACCAGCAACTAAAACATCAATTTTACCTTCACTATCATTCCAGATTTCAGGACCTGTGGTTTGACGGTGAATTGCTGGGTTAGCTGGGTTTTCAAATTGTTTTAGCATTACGTAACGATTCGGGTCTGAATTTAAAATTTCTTCGGCTTTGGCAATCGCCCCTTTCATTCCCTTAGCACCTTCAGTAAGGATTAAGTTTACACCAAGGCTTTTTAATAGTTTTTTACGTTCGTTACTCATGGTTTCAGGCATAGTAATTGTAATTTTATAGCCTCTTGCTGCTGCAACGTATGCTAATGCAATCCCAGTATTACCACTGGTAGCATCAATGATTTCTTTATCTTTAGTAAGAATCCCATCTTTTTCTGCTTGCCAAACCATATTTGCACCAATACGGCATTTTACGCTAAAGCTTGGGTTTCTTCCTTCTACTTTCACCACAAGGTTACCGTTTTGGCCAAAATGTTGTAAGCGTACGAGTGGGGTATGTCCAATACTTAATGTGTTATCTGCATAAATAGTCATAATTTCTCCTAATGATGTGTTCATTAATTAATATGGGAGATAGATTACTCCCAAGCTAAAAAGATGAACAATGCTTATTCGCTATATTTTATAACTGGATGGAATTTCAGCCGTAGGAAACGCAAGAATTATGAATAAAAAAACACTCCAACAAAAAAAGAGGTTGTTGGAGTGTGAGTGATAATCGGTTATAAGATTTGACGTTGTAATTGGCCAATAATTTGTGGGTTTTCTAAAGTTGAAATATCTTGAGTGATCATTTCATCTTTAGCAATTGAACGTAATAAACGACGCATAATTTTACCAGAGCGGGTTTTTGGCAAGTTGTCAGCAAAGCGAATATCTTCTGGACGGGCAATCTTACCAATTTCTTGTGCCACCCATTGTTTAAGTTCTTCTGCCACCTGTTTGGCTTCATTGTCGTCTGGAATGGCTCGATTTAATACCACAAAGGCAACGATCGCTTCACCTTTGATTTCATCTGGTTTACCAACCACAGCGGCTTCTGCGACTTTTTCATTTGCGACAAGTGCTGATTCAATTTCCATAGTCCCTAAACGGTGACCAGAAACGTTGAGAACATCATCGGTACGACCGAGAATCCAGAAATAGCCATCTTCATCACGGTGAGCCGAGTCACCGGCAACATAATATTTACCGCCTAATTCTTCTGGGAAATAGGTTTTTTGATAACGTTTATCGTCATTCCAGATTGTACGTAGCATAGATGGAAATGGACGTTTGATGACTAAAATCCCACCACTGCAATCGGTAATTTTTTGCCCAGTTTCATCAACAACATCTGCCATAATACCTGGTTGTGGTAGGGTACAAGAGCCTGGTTTTAATGCGGTAATCCCCGGTAGCGGAGATAACATAATCGAACCTGTTTCAGTTTGCCACCAAGTATCAACAATCGGACATCTGCCTTGACCAATCACATCATAGAGCCACATCCATGCCGAAGGGTTAATTGGTTCACCGACACTGCCGAGTAAACGTAATGAGGAGAGATCATATTTTTGTGGAATATGATCGCCAAAACGTGTTAAGGAACGGACTAATGTTGGGGAAGTATAAAAGACATTGACTTTGTGGCGTTGAATGATCCGCCAAATACGTCCTGCATCTGGATAACTTGGTACGCCTTCATAAATAACTTGGGTCGCACCGTTGGCTAATGGTCCATAACAGACATAAGAGTGGCCTGTAATCCAACCCACATCTGCACTACACCAATAGACATCATCAGGCTTATTATCAAAGATATTACGGAAAGTATTGAGTGCACCTAATAAATAACCAGCGGTACTATGTACAATCCCTTTCGGTTTGCCAGTAGAACCTGAAGTATAGAGGATAAAGAGCGGATCTTCTGCATCCATCCATTCTGGTTCACAGAAAGCAGGCTGATTTTTTGACAGTTCGTGCCACCAAAGATCACGACCTGCTTTCCAAGGTGTATCAATATTTAATCGATAGTAAACGATCACTTTTTCAATGGTTTCACATCCCATTTCTAACGCACTATCTACGGTTTCTTTCAATGGGATAATTTTACCGCCACGTAAGCCTCCATTGGCGGTAATAACTATTTTTGCACCGGCATCTTCAATCCGATCCCGCAATGCACTGGCAGAGAAACCACCAAATACCACAGAATGAATTGCACCAATTCTGGCACACGCTTGCATTGCAATCACTGCTTCTACAATCATTGGCATATAGATAACAATGCGATCACCTTTTTTGACACCTTGCTCACGTAAAGCATTGGCAAAACGGCAGACACGATTATGTAATTGTTGATAGGTAAAGGTATTTACTTGTCCAAAATCGGATTCAAAAATGAGAGCGACTTTATCAGATTTATCAGGTAAATGGCGATCTAGACAGTTATAAGAAGCGTTTAATTTTCCATCAATAAACCATTTGTAGAAAGGGGCATTGCTACCATCAAAAATTGTCATAAATGGTTTTTTCCAGCTAATTAATTCTCTCGCTAAATCAGCCCAATAGTTTAAATAATCTTGATCAGCAAAATCCCAAAGTTGTTGATATTGTTCATTATTACCGATATTGGCTTGTTGGCGGAATTGATCGCTAGGTGGGAAAATACGGTTTTCTTTTAAGATTGAATCTAATTGCTGCATAAGCATCTTCTCCTTAGTGAGTGGTAAGAGCGATGCACTGCTTAACGAATCGCTAAAGTATTAACAACTTACATAAAAGTTAATAAATAAGCAATTTTTTGTTAATTAAATGTTGTAATACAGATCACAAAATGAATATTTTTTTATGAAAAAATAAAAAATGTGAGGAAATTAGGAAATAATCAGAATGCCTATTTTTTACACAGAATGATAAAAATAGGCATTGGTACAAGATGATTAATTTTGATGACGGTAATGCTCAACCCACATTGCTGTTGCACCACAAACAGCAACTGGCATCACAATAAAATTAAGCAGTGGAATAAAGGTACAACTTGCCACTAATGCACCAAAAGTGAGATTTAATAAACGACGTTGTGCTAGCTGTTGCTGCATAATAGGGAAACTGATTTTGTGATTGTCGAAAGGGTAATCACAATATTGGATCGCTTGTAGCCATGCGGTAAACAAGAATAACATCACTGGAATTAAGGTTTGTCCTAACACAGGAATGAAACCAAGTAAGAAGAGAATTACCATTCTAGGTAAGCTATACCAGAGTTTTTGCCATTCACGTTTAAACATTCTTGGTAGATCTTTGACAAAATCAAAAATGCCACCTGAATCGGCGGTTTTGCCACTGAGCAGTAATTCTACTTTTTCTGCAAGTAGCCCATTGAATGGTGCAGCAATAAATCCAGCTAACGTCATAAAAATAAAATAATAAACGAGTAAGATCATCACAACCGCTAACGTGGTTAATAGATAGTGCAACCAACTTAACCAATCGGGAACAAAAGAAATGATCCAGTCGGTGAGGTCACCAATTTGCTGCATTAATAACCAGAATACAAAACTAAGTAGCACGATATTTAAAAGAATTGGCATCACTACAAAACGTTTTAAGCCTTTTTTGCTAATTAAATGCCAACCAAGAACAAAATAGTGCCAGCCTTGTTTAATATCAGTGTAACTCACTGTTTTCTCCTTTTAGATTGATGATAAATATTGCTTTAATTCAGGTAAAATCTGTTTTGCATCAGCAATACCTAAATCGTACATCGCTTGAATTTTTTGCCGATCTTTCTCAATACGTTTAATCGGTAGTGTTTGTGATGGACGGATTACAAAAATTTCTTGACGCTTATCTGCTTCGATAATTTGTTCCACTTTACGATTATAATCTAAATAGCGGTGACTTAATTTTTCGACTAATTTTGGGTATCGCCAATAGAATGCCTTAAAAAGACAAGGATGAACGGGTTTCTTACGATATTCTAATGGACGCGTTAAGATCACGATAATTTTGTCATAACCGAGTTGGCGGCATTTTTCGAGAGGAATACTATCAGCAATCCCGCCATCAAGATAACGTTTACCGTTTACTTCAACTATTTTAGATACAAATGGCATAGCAGATGTCGCACGCAGCACTTCCATTTCAGCAAATAGATGTTTTAATTTGAAGTATTCTGCCTCTCCCGTATCAACATTGGTCAATGTGGCATAAAAGTCAACGCCGGAATTAATAAAGGTTTGTTCATCAAAAGGATCAATATTGATAGGAAGATCGTAAAAAGCAAACTCTTTATTCACGATATTGCCGGTAGTAAATAGGCTATGCAAACTGATATAACGTTTATCATTAAGATAGTTTAAGTTATAACGTAATACACGTCCTTTCTGTTTTGATGGGTAATTAACCCCAAATAAGACACCTGCGGATACGCCGACAATACCATCGACTTTAATATTTTCTTCAAGAAAGATATCTAACACGCCTGCGGTGTAAAGACCACGCATGGCACCGCCTTCTAACACTAATCCAACTTTCATATTTTTCTCTCTAGATCAAAGCCAAAAGATCTTATCTTTTACTTTCCTAAATGTCTATGTAGGTTTTTCGAAAACAATCCAGAAAAATATGGTAAGCTATTAGCCGTTTACGCTAAAATATTCAACATGATAGCTATAAAAAAATGGGTGAATGACAATGGATTTACAACAAATATTAATTCTGCTTGGTGTACTTGCATTAGGTATCTTAATCGGGCATGGATTTTGGTCGAGTCGTCGTGAAAAAGCACAATTTGAAAAGTCAGCGCAACAATTTGAACGTCAACAAATTCGTTCTTCTCATCAACAAAATCACCATTTTGAAACCCAAGCACAAGGATACCCACCGCAACAACAAGGTATGTATCAGCAACAAACTCCAGAGTATCCACCACAAGCATCAGCAGAACACTATACTCAACAAGCACAATATGGTTATTCACAAAATAATATGGCGAGAGAAATGCCACAGCAGCATCGTATTGAACCAGAAGAACCTTATCAAACCCATTTACCATTAGAAGAAGATATTTCTACAGCAGTGGAAAGACGTGTAGAAAATATCAAAATTACATTGCCAAATTCGCCAACAGCTACGACCGCTACTTATACTACTGAACCAGCTGTTGCTCAGACAGCAACACCGTCAGTAGAACCTAATCAAGCGACAGTAACATCTGCAGTAGAGATGCGAGCACAAGTTCAACAACCAACCATAGAACGTTATGTAGAGCCTGAGCCAGAACCTAAAGTGGAAGTGAAACAAGGTGGTGTGGAATCAACTGCTGTGGAAACGGTTGAGCAAAGCCAGAAGAAACCTGAATTTATTATGTTGTATGTGGTTGCTCCTGAAAATCGTCAATTCTATGGAACACATATTAATCAAGTATTAGAAGAATTAGGCTTCTTATTTGGTGAATATAATATTTACCATCGCCATTTAGATGTCACTATTGCGAGTAGTCCAATTATTTTCAGTGTTGCAAATATGGTTCAACCGGGCACATTTGATCCAAATAATTTTGATAATTTTGCAACGATTGGATTAACGCTATTTATGCGTTTACCATCACCAGGCAATGATATTGCTAACTTTAGAATGTTATGTCGTGCGGCAGAAACATTAGCTGAAAAGCTCAATGGTTTTGTGTTAAATGATAAGCGTGAAATCTTTACTGATGACAATCGTAATGAATATTTACAGCTATTGAGATCATAAGTGGAAAGATTCAGCAGAAGAAAAAATAGCACCCTTGAAGGTGCTATTTTTTATGGATTTGAGTTGATTAAATAGATTCTAAATCACCACAGAAACGATAACCTTCACCATGAATGGTGGCAATAATTTCTGGCGTATCAGGATGATCTTCAAAGTGTTTACGAATACGGCGAATAGTGACATCAACGGTACGATCATTTGGTTTTAAATCTCTACCTGTCATTTTCTTTAATAAATCGTCACGAGTTTGGATTTTGCCCGGATTTTCGCAGAAATGTAACATTGCACGGAATTCGCTGCGTGGTAATTTTTGTGCCACACCTTCAGGGTTAATTAATGTACGACTATTGATATCTAACGTCCAACCATTGAATTGGTATTTTTCAATATGTTTATGATTATTTGAATTTTTATCCATCATAGTACGTTGTAATAAATTACGAGTACGGATGGTTAATTCACGAGGGTTAAATGGTTTAGTAATATAGTCATCTGCACCGATCTCTAATCCAAGAATACGGTCAACTTCATTATCACGACCAGTTAAGAACATTAATGCGATATTGTTTTGCTCACGTAACTCACGAGCAAGTAATAATCCATTCTTACCTGGAAGATTAATGTCCATAATCACGAGATTAATTTTTTGTGCGGCAAGTTGTTGGTGCATTTGTGCGCCATCAACGGCTTCAAATACACGATAACCTTCTGCTTCAAAAATATCTTTAAGCGTATTACGCGTAACTGCTTCATCTTCAACAATCAGAATTTTAGGCGTCATTGCACTTATCCTTATATAAAAATTTAACAAAATTGTGATGAATTTATAAAAAACTGGGATGTATTGTAGCGAGCAGAGATTATAAGAACAACCTCAAATGTTAAATTTGTTACACTATTGGTAAATTTTATGATCTAAGTCAGAAGTTGATAGATAAATTATTTCAAGGCATTTTTCTGAAAGAAAAACGCCTTGAATAAGGAAAGATTAATGTTCCCTGGTTTTAAAGAAGACAACGTCTGGATAACGTTCTTGAGTAAGGTTTAAATTGACCATAGTTGGTGCGATATAGGTAAGGTTATCACCACCATCCAGGGCAAGATTTTGCTCATTTTTACGCTTAAACTCTTCGAATTTTTTGGCATCGGCACATTCTACCCAACGAGCTGTTGCAACATTAACGGTTTCGTAAATTGCTTCTACGTTATATTCTGTTTTTAAGCGAGATACCACTACATCAAATTGTAGAATACCGACGGCACCCACAATCAGATCATTATTTGCTAATGGGCGGAATACTTGTACTGCACCTTCTTCAGAAAGCTGTACTAAGCCTTTCAGTAATTGTTTTTGTTTAAGCGGATCTTTAAGGCGGATACGACGGAATAGTTCAGGCGCAAAGTTTGGAATACCAGTAAATTTAAGATCTTCACCTTGAGTAAAGGTATCCCCAATTTGGATAGTGCCATGGTTATGTAACCCAATAATATCGCCAGCAAAGCTTTCTTCAACATGACTACGATCACCCGCCATAAAGGTTAAGGCATCAGAAATAATAACGTCTTTTCCGATGCGGATATGACGTAGTTTCATTCCTTTTTCATATTTTCCTGAAACGATTCGCATAAAAGCAACGCGGTCACGGTGTTTTGGATCCATATTTGCCTGGATTTTAAATACAAACCCAGAGAAATTTTCTTCAGTTGCTGCAACTGGGCGAACATCAGTTTGACGAGGTTGTGGTGCAGGCGCCCATTCAGTGAGCCCATCTAACATATGATCAACACCAAAGTTACCTAATGCAGTACCAAAGAAGACAGGAGTTAATTCACCTTTAAGAAAAGCATCAAGATCAAATTCATTACTCGCACCTTGAATAAGTTCAAGTTCATCACGAAGTTGTTGCGCTAAATCATCACCAACAGCTTGATCTAATTCTGGATTATTCAAACCTTTAATGATGCGTACTTCTTGGATAGTATGCCCTTGCCCTGTTTGATACAAATAGGTTTCGTCTTTATAAAGGTGATATACGCCTTTAAAGAGTTTTCCACAACCAATTGGCCAAGTAATTGGAGCACAGTGAATATTTAACACATTCTCTACTTCATCAAGTAACTCCATCGGATCACGAATATCACGGTCGAGTTTATTCATAAAAGTGAGAATCGGAGTATCACGTAAGCGAGTAACTTCCATTAATTTGATGGTACGTTCCTCAACCCCTTTCGCTGCATCAATCACCATTAAACAGCTATCCACTGCGGTTAATGTACGATAAGTATCTTCTGAGAAGTCTTCGTGTCCCGGAGTATCTAATAAATTGACTAAACAATCGTTATAAGGGAATTGCATTACAGAGGTAGTAATCGAAATTCCACGTTGTTTTTCCATTTCCATCCAGTCAGATTTTGCGTGTTGATTAGAACCACGCCCTTTCACGGTACCAGCTGTTTTGATTGCTTGTCCGTAAAGTAAAACTTTTTCAGTAATCGTTGTTTTCCCGGCATCCGGGTGAGAAATAATCGCAAATGTTCTGCGTTTATTGACTTCTTCTAAGAATGCTTGCGTTGTCATAAAATAACTTTGTGATTGAATTGTGTGGTTAAATAAATAAGAAAGAGCCTTATATAAGACTCTTTCTATAATGAACTCAAATAGGTGATTATTTTACGCTATTTACTCACTAATTTGAAATAACAGATATTATCGTTATGCTGTATTTACGGCTGAACAAAAGTAGATACCATTTCAAACAGCGAGTAGTTTTCTTAATAGAGTAAAAAATTATTTTATTGTTACTTTGGCAAATTTACGTTTACCCACTTGATAAACTGCGGTAGAGGCAGAAATAATGAGTTTGCTATCTTCTACTTTTTCACCATCAATTTTTACGCCACCTTGTTTAATCATACGCAATGCTTCTGATGTTGAGGCAACTAAATCTGCTTCTTTTAATAGGTTAGCGATAGGCATTTCACCTGTGAAAGTGAATTCAGGCATTTCATCTGGCATCGCACCTTTTTGGAAACGTTCAATAAAAGTTTGTTCCGCTGCATCTGCTGCTGATTTATCGTGGAAACGTTCAATTAATTCTTTAGCTAATAAAATTTTAACATCACGTGGATTACGGCCATTAGCGACATCTTGTTTTAATTGTGCGATTTCATCTAGGGAACGGAAAGAAAGTAGATCATACCAACGCCACATTAGTTCATCAGAAATTGACATCACTTTTCCGAACATATCGTCAGGAGATTCAGAGATACCAATATAATTGCCTAATGATTTTGACATTTTTTTCTCACCATCAAGACCTTCTAATAATGGTAATGTCATTGCTACTTGTGGTTTTTGTCCACGTGCTTTTTGTAATTCTCGACCAACTAACAGGTTAAATTTTTGGTCTGTTCCCCCTAACTCAACATCGGCTTCTAACGCAACAGAATCGTATCCTTGTAATAAAGGATAAATAAATTCATGAATAGCAATAGATTGATGGTTAGCAAAGCGTTTTTTGAAGTCATCGCGTTCTAACATACGTGCAACAGTATATTGAGAAGCTAAACGAATCATTCCCTCAGTACCAAGCTCACCTAACCAAGACGAGTTGAAGACTACGTGGGTTTTTTCTGGATCTAAAATTTTATAGATTTGTTGTTTATAGGTTTCTGCATTACGTAAAACATCTTCTCGGGTTAATGGTGGGCGAGTGCTATTTTTACCTGATGGATCGCCAACCATACCAGTGAAATCACCAATCAAGAAATAAACTTCATGGCCAAGTTGTTGGAATTGGCGTAATTTATTTAATACAACAGTGTGACCAAGATGAATATCTGGTGCAGTTGGATCGGCGCCGAGTTTAATTTTTAGTGGACGTTTTTCTTTAAGTTTTTCAATAAGATCTTCTTCTGAAAGAATTTCATCTACGCCTCGTTTTAGTTCGGCGAGTACTTGATTTATATCACTCATAATTAGTTCCTACATTAGTCAAATACAAAACTCATCCATTATAAGGATTATTCATTAAATGGAAAGCTAATCGCAGGAAATTGCTGGATTTGAGATAAAAAAAAGCCTCTTTTGTGGGGGAAGAGGCTAAAGTGTTGGAGTGATTATCAAAATGTTATGTGTTAAATATAAATGAGAATTGTTATCATGTCAAGGTGGATTTTAAAAAATTTCTTTAAAAGTCAAATTTAACTCCTATAGCAATAGATCGTCCTGGTAAAGGAGATAAGTATTTGATTGGTGAATTATATGGTCGAGCCTCTTCATTTAATAGATTACGTCCATCTAGATAAATCTCTATATTTTGTTGTTTAAATGAGTAAGTATAACTTAATAGGGCATCAACTAAGGTGTAAGCTGGCATACTAAGTTCCTGCGATTCTCTGAAATAGTTTCCTCTGTTTTTCTGTTTAAAATAATATGTAGCAGATGAACCAAATTTCCAATTATTTTTAGACCATTCAATTCCGATCCCTATGCGGTCTGTCGGTAGTCCAGGAAGATAATTACCAGCAAAACGAGAGCGTTGAGTATTTGAAGAAGTAGGTTTATTAATGACATGATCGCCAAATAAACGTATTGTCCATTGATTATGATAGTGATCTAACCATGTATAGCTACCTTCGGCTTCTATTCCATAAACTAAATTATCGTCTTGTCTCCAATAGCGAATTGGAATACTAAAATTATAATCGCTTCCTTCTCCAGAGCTAGATAAACTAAGATAAGTATAATTTTTGAATTTCATTCGATACCATGAAGCGGATAAATTAAATCCTTGATTCTCATAATTTAAGCCTAACTCAATATGTGATGATGTTTCTTTTTTTAAATTAGAATTACCAAGTTCAACAGCCCAAATAGCAAAATGGGTATTAGATGCATAAAGTTCATTTGCTTCTGGAGCTCTTTCTGTATGTGTATAATTTGCAATGAGTATTAGATGATTGTTTAATGACCAAGATATACCAGTAAAACCATTTTTTAAATAAAAATGACGAGGTCGCCCATATTTTTCAGCAACGTAGCGACGTGATGGGGTATAGTTATTTAGATTTGTCTTATAGTTGACGGATTCTAATCTTCCGCCAATCTCTAAGATTACTGGATCTAAGTCTAATCTTTCAACTAAGAAAAGAGCATATTCTTTAGCCTGAATATCTGGCATATAACGATCTATACCAGTACCAGAAATATCTTTAGATTTATATTCACTGCCTAAAGTACCATTAAATTTCCAAAATAGATGATCTGTCGTTAAGCGGATGTGCTGTGCTTTATTTTTTAGATTACTAGAAAGAACGTTACCAATATATTCACCATTGTTAGTATTAGATATGGAAGCTTGGAGTAGGACTTTGGAAATAAAATCTGATTTTATATTAAAGCCAGTATCTAAAGTAAATTTGTCTTCATTAGCTTTAATATTAATAGGACTAAAAGCATTATCAATGCCGGTTCGAGTGCTTAATGAGGCAAAGCCTGGTACTCCATAATAAGTATTAAAGTGCTTAAATCCTAAGCCAATATAACCATTTTGAAGAAAATAACTGACACCAGCTGCAAATTGTTGGCGTTTAAGATGGCTATTAGGGATTTTCCCTTTACTATTAGGAGTACGATTTTCGATCGGCATAGTTTTTGTGATATATGGTGATGAGTTTGGAATATAATCGGGGTTTTTTTGATTTCGTATAAGGTTAAAGTTGGCATCAAAGTATTCACGAGTATATGTATAGTAGCTATCCTCTGAATTTGTCGGATCATAATTGGCTTTTATATAAGGGTAGTAAGCTGGGTTTTGTACTGAAACCGTAGATGCACGAACTTGGCATAAATTAGCTAAAGTACTATCTGTACCAGCGAATTCTCCAGAGGTATAGATAATATTAGGATCAGTACAACCTCGAAACTTAGCATTTCCAGGAATACGGTAATAAGGGGTAAAATAATTAGAGCTATCTATATGCCAAGCGACTCTTCCTTTTCCGCCATTTAATGTAATAAATTGGCTATTGCCACTATTATAACCTGTTTTAATTTCTGCTTTTCCAGTAATAGGCTTATCTATAGGTTCTCTTGGGATACGACCATCATAAATATTCACTGATCCACCAATAGCTCTTCCACCATATAATATAGAAGCTCCTGCTTTCTTCACCTCAATAGATTGAACCAAATTAGGTTGGATTGGGAGTGGTAAATTCCCACTTATTCCAGCTAAATCAGACATACTTAGGTTATTATTCAAGACTTGAACTCGAGAACCTTGTAAGCTACGAATGACGGGTGTCCCACTATTAGGACCAAAATGGCTACTATGAATACCGGGTAATTTATCAACTGTACTTCCCAGAGTATTAGCTTGCCATTGTTGAAGTTTAAAGCCATCTAGTGTTTTATTTATACTTGTACTGAGTAAAGTGCTTTCATTTTGTATATTACCGACAACAGAGATTTCTTCTAACTCCATAGCAAAAGTGATATTTGTGAAAAATAAGATCAACAAGAAAACTTTATTTTTATATTGTTTATTTATTAAACAAATCATATTTAGTCCCGATAGTATGGTGAAAAATTTTTAAGCTTAGAGAAAGTTTCTTATGTTGTAAATAGTAATTATTATTATTTTTTATAATTATGTACTTTTATTAGAGTGTTATTAAGAATGATAGCTTTTATATAGTTATTATCTATCTTTACCATAATTTTAAATTTAGTATTTAGCGATAAAAATTTCTTCTTTTTATTGAATTTAGTGATACATTTAGAGAACTTGATTTCTTATTAGAAAATAAATATATAAGATTCAAATTTTGGGTAGGGTAATAATGTTACCTTGTGTTTAATTACGAGCTGATTTTAAGGAATAATTATGCTAATTGGTGTACCTAGAGAACTGCTCGATAATGAATGTCGTGTGGCGGCAACGCCAAAAACCGTGCAACAAATTAAGAAACTCGGTTTTGATGTCATTATTGAGCAAAATGCTGGCTTTCGAGCAAGTTTTGAAGATCATGCTTTTGCGGAAGCGGGAGCAAAGATTGGGCAAGCTGATCAAGTATGGCAAGCAGATGTCATTTTAAAAGTAAATCCACCAACGGATGAAGAAATTAATCAGATTAAAGAAGGTGCAACGCTAATTAGCTTCATTTGGCCAGCACAAAACCCAGAACTGATGCAAAAACTTTCGGCTAAGAAAATTAATGTATTAGCAATGGATGCAGTACCAAGAATTTCTCGTGCACAATCGTTAGATGCATTAAGTTCAATGGCAAATATTGCTGGTTATCGTGCCGTTGTTGAAGCTGCGCATGAATTTGGCAGCTTTTTTACTGGACAAATTACTGCTGCGGGTAAAGTACCACCTGCAAAAGTGTTAGTTATTGGTGCTGGTGTTGCTGGGTTAGCAGCAATTGGTGCAGCGAATAGCTTAGGGGCAATTGTTAGAGCGTTTGACTCTCGTCCAGAAGTAAAAGAACAAGTTGAAAGTATGGGGGCGTCTTTCTTAGAGATTAATTATCAAGAGGAAGGCGGTAGCGGAGATGGTTATGCAAAAGTGATGTCAGAAGAGTTTAACCGTCGCGCTTTAGCACTTTATGCTGAACAAGCAAAAGAAGTTGATATTATTATCACAACAGCATTGATTCCGGGTAAACCAGCACCGCGTTTAATTACTAAAGAGATGGTTGCTTCAATGAAACCGGGTAGCGTCATTGTTGATTTGGCTGCTGCAACAGGTGGTAACTGTGAATTATCTAAAGCTGATGAAGTTGTGATTACAGATAATCAAGTCAAAATTATTGGTTATACTGATCTACCAAGTCGTTTACCAACACAATCTTCACAATTATATGGTACTAACTTAGTGAATTTACTCAAATTATTGTGTAAAGAAAAAGATGGTACGATCAATATTGATTTTGAGGATGTTGTACAACGTGGTGTCACTGTAATTCGTGATGGCGAAGTTACTTGGCCAGCCCCACCTATTAAGGTTTCAGCACAGCCTCAAAAACCAAAAGCGGCAGTAAAAGAAGAACAAAAAGAAGAAGTTAAAGTAAATCCAGTCCGTAAATATGGATTAATTGCTACAGCGATTGTTCTTTATATGTGTATAGCGTCTGTTGCTCCAGCAGCATTCTTATCTCACTTTACGGTATTCGTTCTCTCTTGCGTAGTTGGTTATTACGTAGTTTGGAACGTTAGTCATGCGCTACATACGCCTTTAATGGCGGTAACTAATGCGATCTCAGGGATTATTATTGTAGGTGCATTATTACAAATAGGACATGGTCACTTTATTGTGAGTGTTCTAGCATTTATCGCTATTTTAGTCGCAAGTATTAACATCTTTGGGGGCTTCAAAGTGACTCAACGGATGTTAGCGATGTTCAAAAAAGGTTAAGGAGTAGATCATGTCTGAAAGTTTTGTTCATGCCGCCTATATTATTGCTGCGGTGTTATTCATCATGAGTTTAGCAGGCTTATCTAAACATGAAACTGCTAAAGCGGGTTGTTGGTACGGTATTGTTGGTATGGCAATCGCTCTCTTTACTACCGTATTTGGTCCGCATACTCATGGACAAATTTGGATCATCATTGCAATGGTGATTGGTGCAATTTTAGGTATTCGTAAAGCGCTCAAAGTAGAAATGACAGAGATGCCAGAATTAGTGGCGTTACTACATAGCTTTGTTGGTTTAGCTGCGGTGTTAGTTGGCTTCAATAGTTATCTTTCACATGAAGTCACTGATCCAACCTTAGCCAATATTCATAATGTAGAAGTCTTTTTAGGCGTATTTATCGGTGCGGTGACCTTTACAGGTTCTATTGTGGCATTTGGTAAATTACGCGGCATTATCAACTCAAAAGCGTTGATGCTACCACATCGCCATAAATTGAATTTATTGGCATTAGTTGTATCGTTTGTATTAATGCTAGTTTTCTTAGGTTCACCAGCATTGTTCCCATTGGTATTGATGACAATTATTGCTTTAGTGTTTGGCTGGCATTTAGTGGCATCTATTGGGGGTGCAGATATGCCGGTTGTGGTTTCTATGTTGAACTCTTATTCTGGATGGGCAGCTGCCGCAGCAGGTTTCATGTTAAGTAATGACTTATTAATTGTTACTGGTGCTTTGGTAGGTTCTTCAGGTGCAATTCTTTCTTATATTATGTGTCGTGCGATGAATCGTTCCTTTATCAGCGTAATTGCTGGTGGTTTTGGTAATGATGTCGTGGCGAAGAGTGATGAAGAACAAGGTGAATACCGTGAAGTTAAAGCAGAAGAAGTGGCTGAAATGTTGAAAAATGCAAGCTCTGTAATCATTACTCCAGGATATGGTATGGCAGTAGCTCAAGCACAATATCCAGTTGCAGATATCACTCAAAAATTACGTGAGAAAGGTGTTCAAGTGCGTTTTGGTATTCACCCAGTGGCGGGTCGTTTACCAGGGCATATGAATGTATTATTAGCAGAAGCGAAAGTACCTTATGACATTGTATTAGAAATGGATGAAATTAATGATGATTTCGCCGATACAGATGTGGTACTCGTTATCGGAGCAAATGATACAGTGAATCCAGCGGCGCAGGATGATCCAAGCAGCCCAATCGCTGGTATGCCAGTATTAGAAGTGTGGAAAGCACAAAATGTTGTTGTGTTTAAACGCTCAATGAATACAGGATATGCTGGTGTACAAAATCCGCTCTTCTTTAAAGAAAATACCCAAATGTTATTTGGGGATGCAAAAGAGAGTGTTGATAATATCTTAAAAGCATTAAATTAGTGATCTAGGGCTGCAACAGCAGCCCTTTTTTTATTGAGAAAATCTAAAGAATTGCACGATAAAGCAGCGTTTATTTTGTGCGCTGACTTTTTCTTATTAGCAAAATATGATAAAACTATGGTTCTTTTTGAGTGTTTAATTTAGGGAAGACCATGTCAAACTTACAACAAATTATTGAAGATGCATTTGAAAGACGTGCAGAAATTACACCAACAACAGTTGATGCTGAAACCAAAGCAGCAATTGAACAAGTTATTCTTGATCTCGATAGCGGTAAGCGCCGAGTTGCAGAGAAAGTAAATGGTGAGTGGATCGTAAATCAATGGTTGAAAAAAGCGGTATTACTTTCTTTCCGTATCAATGATAACCAGGTTATGGAAAGTTGCGAAACCAAATATTATGACAAAGTACCAATGAAATTTGCGAATTATGATGAAGCACGTTTTAAACAAGAAGGTTTTCGTGTTGTTCCTCCAGCAGCTGTGCGTCAAGGTGCATTTATTGCAAAAAATACAGTATTGATGCCATCTTACGTGAATATTGGTGCTTATGTTGATGAAGGTACAATGGTAGATACTTGGGCAACAGTAGGCTCTTGTGCACAAATTGGTAAGAATGTTCATCTTTCTGGTGGCGTAGGTATTGGTGGGGTGTTAGAACCATTACAAGCGAATCCAACTATTATTGAAGATAACTGTTTTATCGGCGCTCGTTCAGAAATTGTTGAAGGTGTCATTGTTGAAGAAGGTTCAGTCATTTCTATGGGCGTATTTATTGGTCAAAGTACCAAAATTTATGATCGTGAAACAGGTGAAATTCACTATGGTCGTGTACCAGCAGGATCTGTTGTGGTTTCTGGTAGCTTACCAAGTAAAGACGGATCTCATAGTCTATACTGTGCTGTTATCGTGAAAAAAGTTGATGCCAAAACTCGTAGGAAAGTTGGGATCAACGAGTTATTAAGAACGATTGATGAATAGTGATTATTGATCCATCGTCTTAATGAAAGGCCTATTTCTCAAAAAAGAAATAGGCTTAATTGTAATTATTATATTTAATGATTATTAATAAATTTAGTTGAAATTTATGTTGTAAAAATAAGGAGAGTCACAATGAAAAAGACATTATTAGCTACTTTAGTTTTAACTGCATCACTTGCATTGACGGGATGTTTCGATAAAGAAACCAAAGAAACTGTCACCAACGCTGCAGCTGAAGTAAAAGATACTGCAGCAGCGAAAGTTGACGCAGCAAAAGAAGCAACAGCTGAAAAAGTAGAGCAAGCAAAACAAGCTGCGACTGAAATGAAAGAAGCAGCAGCAGAGAAAGTTGAAGCTGCAAAAGAAGCAACAGCTGAAAAAGTAGAACAGGCGAAAGAAGCTGCTACTGAAGTAAAAGATGCAGCAGCAGAAAAAGTTGAAGCAGCAAAAGAAGCAACAGCTGAAAAAGTAGAACAAGCAAAACAAGCTGCTACTGAAGTAAAAGATGCAGCAACAGAAAAAGTTGAAGCAGCAAAAGAGGCAACAGCTGAAAAAGTAGAACAAGCAAAACAAGCTGCTACTGAAGCGAAAGATGCTGCAGCAAGTAAAGTAGAAGATGCATCAAAAGCAGTATCTGAAAAAGCAGAAGAGTTAAAAAGCGAAACTAAATAATTGGTTGCAATAATACTGCAATAGATTTAATTCATAATTGATACTAGAAACCTCATACTCAACAAAAAAGTATGAGGTTTTCTTTTTTAGAAACCACAATATTTTTATTAAATTTGAGAATTATTCTCATCTAAATATAAGCAGATTTATTGATAGATGTATAAGAAAAAAAGAGAAAAATCATATAAGGATTAATAAAACAACAAAAATAGTAAAATCTATCAAAAAGGCTTTGACTAATATTTGCCTTTTTTGGTATGTTCAAATTCTTCTAATAAATAATAAAACAATAAACACAACATTTAAGGAATCTATTATGCTTTATAACAAAGATGAGGTTCGGGAGAACTGTGGCTTTGGCTTAATTGCACATCTTGAAGGTGAGCAGAGCCATAAAGTTGTGCGTACAGCCATTTTGGGATTATCAAGAATGCAACACCGTGGCGCTGTATTATCAGATGGTAAAACGGGAGATGGATGTGGATTACACTTACAAATGCCAAAACGTTTTTTCCATTTTATTGCAGAAGAGCAAGGATTTAAGCTTAATAAAAACTTTGGGGTTGGACAAATCTTTTTCCCAACAGATCCTGAATTAATTGAACAATATAGTGCGATCATTAAGGAAGAGTTAACTAAAGAAACGCTAACGATTACAGCATGGCGTGATGTAGCAATTAATCCTTCTGTATTGGGATCTATCGCTGCAGCAAGTTTACCTGCCATTAAACAAGTATTTGTGAATGTGCCTGCTGGTTGGGGAATTAAAGATATGGAACGTCGCTTATTTATGGCACGTCGTCGTATCGAAAATCGTATTGATCACCCTGATTTTTATATTTGTAGCTTTTCTAGCCAAATTATTATCTATAAAGGATTATGTATTCCAAAAGATTTGCCTAAATTCTATTTGGATTTAGCCGATTTACGTATGGAAAGTGGAATTTGTCTATTCCATCAACGTTTTTCTACCAATACATTGCCAAAATGGAAATTAGCGCAGCCATTCCGTTACTTAGCACATAACGGTGAAATTAATACAATTTCAGGTAACCGTGCATGGGCAAGAGCGCGTGCTTATAAATATCACACACCACTCATTCCAGACTTACAAACAATCGCACCATTTGTTAATGAAACGGGTTCTGACTCTAGTTCATTAGATAATATGTTAGAACTGTTTGTAAATGGTGGAATGGACTTATTCCGAGCAATGCGTTTACTTATTCCACCTGCATGGCAACATAATCCAGATATGGATGATGATCTTCGTGCATTCTATGATTTTAACTCAATGCATATGGAGCCATGGGATGGGCCAGCAGGTATCGTATTAAGTGATGGCCGTCATGTAGCGTGTAACTTAGACCGTAATGGTTTACGTCCAGCGCGTTATGTAATTACTCAAGATAAATTAATTACGATTGCCAGTGAAGTGGGGATCTGGGATTATGCACCTGATGAAGTGATTGAAAAAGGGCGTATTGGACCAGGGGAATTGTTAGTCATTGATACAGAACAAGGAAAATTAATTCACTCACAAGAAATTGATAAAGAATTAAAAGAACGTCACCCATATCGTGAATGGTTAAATCGTAATGTTCATCGTTTAATTCCGTTTGAAAATATTCCTGATGATAAGATTGGGCAAGCTGAGTTTGATGCGCAACAATTATTAACTTACCAAAAACAATTTGCATACGATAAAGAAGAGTTAGAAAGTTTAATTCGTGTATTAGGTGAAAATGGTCAAGAAGCTGTTGGCTCAATGGGGGATGATACGCCATTTGCTGTATTATCTACTCGTCCACGTGTGATTTATGATTATTTCCGCCAATACTTTGCTCAAGTGACAAACCCACCAATTGACCCATTACGTGAAGCGCATGTAATGAGTTTAAATACCAGTATTGGGCAAGAAATGAGTGTGTTCTTTGAAACTGAAGGGATGTCACATCGGGTTAATTTTAAATCCCCAGTCTTGCTTTATTCAGATATGCAGCAATTACTCGCGTTACCGCAAGAATACTATAAACATCAAATTCTTGATGCGACTTACAACCCAGAAGAAATGGGATTAAAACAAGCGATTGAAAATTTAGCGAAGCAAGCAGAAGAGGCAGCACGTCAAGGTGCAGTATTAGTTGTATTATCTGATCGTCAAATTTCAGCAAAACGTGTACCAATTCCTGCTGCGTTATCAGTCGGGGCAGTACAACAACGATTAGTCGAGAAAAACTTACGTTGTGATTCCAATATTATTGTAGAAACAGGTTCAGCACGTAATCCGCACCACTTTGCGGTATTGTTGGGATTAGGTGCAACCGCAGTTTACCCATATCTTGCTTATGAAAGTTTAAGTGAAATGGTGGCAAGTGGTGCAATTACTAAACCATTACGCACCGTATTACTAAATTTCCGTAAAGGTATTGATAAAGGGTTATACAAAATTATTTCTAAGATGGGGATTTCAACAATTTCCTCTTATCGTTGTGCTCATTTATTTGAGGCAGTTGGATTTAACCGTGAAATTGTAGAACTTTGTTTTAAACGTATTACTTGCCGTATTGAAGGGGCATCATTTGCCGATTTAGATCAAGATATGCAGGATTTACAACGTCAGGCATGGCGAGCAAGTCAAGCGTTACCAACCGGTGGTTTGTTAAAATATAAGCCAGATGGTGAATATCATGCTTATAACCCAGATGTTGTGAATTATTTACAACAAGCGGTAAATAGTGGTGATTATCAGATTTATCAAAAATATGCGGATACTGTGAATAACCGTCCAATTGCGACTATTCGTGATATGTTGAAATTAAACATTGATGAAAGTAAAGCGATTACATTGGATAAAGTTGAGCCAGCAGAAAATCTTTATAAACGTTTTGATACGGCAGCAATGAGTATCGGCGCATTAAGTCCAGAAGCTCACGAAGCGTTAGCCACAGCGATGAATCGTTTGGGAGGATACTCAAACTCTGGTGAGGGTGGGGAAGATCCACGTCGTTATGGTACAGAACGTGTTTCTCGAATTAAACAAGTTGCATCAGGTCGTTTTGGGGTAACACCAGCTTATTTAATGAGTGCTGATGTGATCCAAATTAAAGTGGCACAAGGGGCAAAACCGGGTGAGGGTGGTCAATTACCAGGTGATAAAGTAACGCCATATATTGCTCAATTACGTTATGCAGTGCCAGGTTCAACCTTGATTTCTCCGCCGCCACATCATGATATTTATTCGATCGAAGATTTGGCTCAATTAATTTTTGATTTGAAACAGATCAATCCAAAAGCGTTAATTTCTGTGAAATTAGTTTCTTTACCGGGAGTGGGAACTATCGCAACAGGTGTTGCAAAAGCGTATGCAGATTTAATTACAATTGCTGGTTATGATGGTGGTACAGGTGCTAGCCCATTATCCAGTGTGAAATATGCTGGTTCTCCATGGGAATTAGGGTTAGCAGAAGCACAACAAGCTTTAGTTGAAAATAATCTTCGTCATAAAGTGCGTTTACAAGTCGATGGTGGATTAAAAACTGGCTTAGATGTGATTAAAGCGGCTATTTTAGGTGCAGAAAGCTTTGGTTTCGGTACAGGACCAATGATTGCATTAGGTTGTCGTTACTTAAGAATTTGTCACCTTAATAACTGTGCGACTGGTATTGCAACACAAGATGAAAAACTCAGAAATGAGCATTATCACGGCTTACCAGAAAAAGCGATGAATTACTTTAAATTTATTGCTCAAGATGTGCGTGAGTGGTTAGCAAAATTGGGTGTAGAAAAATTAACAGATTTAATTGGACGTACCGATTTGTTGAGTGTGATTGAAGGACAAACTGCAAAACAACGTGGTTTAGATCTAACAAAATTACTTTATGCACCACAAGTGCCGGCGGGTAGTGCAAGATATTGCACCCAAAGCAATCCGCCAATGGATCAAGGTTTATTGAATAAAGCGATTTTGAAAGAAGTTGGCGATGCGTTTGATTACAATGATGAGCAACACCTTGACTTAACCTTTGATGTGAATAATACCGATCGTTCTGTGGGGGCAACACTTTCAGGAATGATCGCCAATAAATATGGCAATAATGGTCATGCACGTAAGAAAGTAGATATTCGCTTAAATGGTACTGTGGGACAAAGTTTTGGTGTTTGGTTAGCCGGTGGTGTTAGCCTATATCTTACAGGTGATGCAAATGACTATGTGGGTAAAGGTATGGCTGGCGGTAAAATTGTGATTCGTCCACATACTGGGGTAAGTTTCCAACCAGAATTTTCAACGATTGCAGGTAATACTTGCCTTTATGGTGCAACGGGAGGAAATCTTTTTGCATCAGGTAGAGTTGGTGAGCGTTTTGCAGTACGTAACTCAGGTGCAACCGCGGTTGTTGAAGGTATTGGTGATAACGGTTGTGAATATATGACTGGCGGCGTGGTTTGTGTACTCGGTAAAACTGGCATTAACTTTGGTGCTGGTATGACGGGGGGATTTGCTTATGTTCTTGATACTGATGGAAAATTCCGTAGTCGAATTAATCCAGAGTTAGTAGAAGGGTTAACAATTACCGATTTACCAACCCACCAAGAACATTTACGTGGTTTATTAACACGTCATTATGAGGAAACTCATAGTCCTTTAGCAGAACGTATTTTGCATAATTGGGCTGATTACGCAGATAAATTTGTGTTAGTGAAGCCAAAAGCAAATGATCTAAATGCGTTACTAGGACATCAACGTCGTACCGTAAATGAACTAGGTGTGGTAACCCAATAATTTTCCATCGCCTTAATCTTAATGGTTAAGGCGAATATTAAGATAAATAAAAGGAAAACGAACATGAGCCAGCAAGGAAATATATATCAATTTATAGATTTGCCGAGAATTGATCCTCAGAAAAAATCACTTGAGCAACGGAAAACTAAATTTATTGAAATTTACCAAATTTTTGATGAAACCCAAGCAAAAGCACAAGCTGATCGTTGTTTAGCGTGTGGCAATCCTTATTGTCAGCACCGTTGTCCATTACACAATAATATTCCAGATTGGTTAAAGTTAACTTATGAAGGAAGAATTATTGAGGCAGCAGAATTAGCCCATGAAACAAATACTTTACCAGAGGTTTGTGGTCGAGTTTGTCCGCAAGATCGTTTATGTGAAGGATCTTGTACATTAAATGCGGAGTTTGGGGCAGTGACGATTGGTAATATTGAAAAGTATATTACTGAAACCGCTTTTGAAATGGGATGGCGTCCAAAAGTTAAAGATGTCCCTCATTCAGGAAAACGCGTTGCCGTGATTGGAGCTGGTCCAGCAGGATTAGGTTGTGCAGAATTTTTAATCCGCAATGGTGTTGCAGTAACAGTTTATGAACGTCAAGCAGAAATCGGAGGATTACTTACTTACGGTATCCCAGCATTTAAGTTAGAAAAAGATGTAATGAGTCGCCGTCGTGAAATTTTTACTGAAATGGGCATTGAGTTTAAATTAGGCGTAACGATTAGTGAAGATGTTCAATTATCAGAATTAGTGGAGCAATATGATGCGGTATTCCTTGGGGTAGGAACTTATCAAGGGATGAAAGCGGATATTCCAAATGAAGATGCGGAAGGAGTACATTCAGCGTTACCATTCTTAATTGCAAATACTCAACAATTACTAGGACAAAATCCAGCAAATTATGTGTCGATGGCTGGAAAACGCGTTGTTGTACTTGGTGGTGGTGATACAGCTATGGACTGTGTTCGTACCTCAGTACGCCAACAAGCCGCAGAAGTGACTTGTGTGTATCGCCGCGATCAAGCCAATATGCCAGGTAGTAGAAAAGAGTTTGTTAATGCGAAAGAAGAAGGGGTGAAATTCCAATTTAATGCTCAACCTGTTGCCATTGAGGCAGAGCCTATCGCAGTAGTAACAGAACAAGGTCACGTAACTGGAATTAAAGTGGTTGAAACAACGATGGGTGAGCCAGATCAAAATGGTCGCCGTAGGGCAGAAATTGTAGAGGGTAGCGAACGAGTTATTCCTTGTGATGCAATTATTGTCGCATTCGGGTTTGCACCACATGCTATGCCATTCTTAGCAGATATTGGTGTAACAACAGATAACCGCGGCCGTATTGAAGTAAAAGGTAACTTTAAGCAACAAACTGCAAACCCTAAAGTTTTTGCGGGTGGTGATGTGACCAGAGGATCTGATTTAGTGGTGACTGCCATTGCAGAAGGGCGAGATGCGGCGAAGAGTATCTTAGATTACTTAAATGTTTAAATTATGATTTAATAAACAATCTGAAGAGTTGGTTTCTTAGTCGATGCCAACTCTTTTTATTTCTTATTCGTTACGTTTCTAGAGAAATCATTCTTATAACTCAATGAAATATTTAGCATATAAACTTGATAAATCATCAGCTCAACCTCTTTATTTACAACTTTATCAACAAATTAAAGATGCCATTCATCAAGGGAAACTGGTACAAGGAGAAGTCCTGCCATCTAAAAGACAATTATGTGAATATTTAAAAATTAGTCAAAATACAGTAGAAAATTGTTATTCCCAATTATTGGCAGAAGGTTACATAGAATCAAAGCCTCGAGTGGGATATTTCGTGACAACACAATTATTACCCATCAATGTATCGATTAACCAAATAAATCATCAACCAATTCGTGAGCAGCAAATGAATTGGCGTTATGACTTTAATCCGAATGTTATTGATGAACGGCAATTCCCATTTGATAAATGGAAAAAAATTCAGAAACACTTTTTTACTCGACAATATGCTTATTTATTAAGTTTAGGCGATAAACAAGGCGAACTTAATTTGCGACAACAAATAGCAGAATATTTGCGTTCTGCTCGAGGTGTGGAATGTTCAGCGGAACAGATCGTGATTAATGCAGGTGTAGAACTCTGTCTTATTCAATTAATGTTGTTATGGCAACACCGTTATCCGAATCAACAAGCACAATATGCGATGGAGGAATTTGGCTATCCAGTAGTAGAAAAACTATGGCACAGCTATGCTCATCAGGTTTTGAAATTGCCTATTGATAATCAAACGTTAAAAGTAGATCTAACGGTCTTATCTGAACAAGATATTGATCTATTGTATATTACACCTTCACATCAATATCCATTTGCAAGTGTATTAAGTGTTAATGAGCGGCAACAATTATTATCTTGGGCAAGCCAGAAAGCGGGGAGATATTTAATTGAAGATGATTACGATAGTGAGTTTCGCTATCAAGGTAAACCTATTCCTGCATTAAAAAGCTTAGATCAACACGATAAAGTTATTTATCTAGGGTCATTTTCTAAACTAATGATGCCGTCTATTCGTATCTCTTTTATGGTGTTACCCGAGTCTTTATTGCATAGTTATCGACAAGCCATTAATTTTTTTAATCCATCTGTATCTCGTCTGGATCAAAATGTTTTGGCTGATTTTATGGCTCAAGGGCAGTTTGAGAAACATATTAATCGGATGCGAAAACATTATCGACGTAAAATGGATGTGTTGTGCCAATATTTAAAACAGTATGCTGGGAAAATACGCTTTTTTGGTGAAAGTTCAGGATTTTATCTATTAATAGAATTGCTTGATGAATCTAGGAGTATTGGAGAACTTACTGAGTTAGCAACACAGCAGCAAATAAAAGTGTATCCAATTCATTTTTATCAACGTCGTTTATTTGTTTTAGGGTTTGGTAATTTCACGGAAAAGGAATTGCTGGAAGGAATCGAAGCATTATGTCAATGCTGGCAAATAAAAAAGCCTACTCAGTAGGAACTGAATAGGCTTGGTTTGTTAAGGAGAATATTAACGAATGAATAGGTAGAAGTTATTGGTGCCACGAACGATATTTAACGCTACCGCAGATGGTTTGCTATCTAGGATTTTACGTAATTCACCAAGATTATTAATCTTATGACGGTTAATACCAACGATGACATCACCTTTCTTCAAGCCAAGCTGTTCTGCTTTAGAGTTTTGCTTAACTTCAGCGATGACAACACCTTTTAGATCTTTTTCATTGTAATTTTTTAAGTCTGCACCATCTAATCCAGGGATTACAGTATTACCACTTGCTGTAGTTTCGTTATCAGCTTGCAGTTTCACTTTTACAGTATTTGATTTTCCATCACGCAAATAGGTGATTTCCATTTCTTTTCCTGCACCTGTGGTTGCAATTTTGGCACGTAATTCAGAGAAGCTATTAATCGTTTGGCCATTTAAACCAGTAATAATATCGCCTGCTTTTAAGCCAGCTTTTGCAGCCGCAGAATCAGGTAATACTTCGCTAACAAAAGCACCTTTTTGTGCTTTGACATCAAAGGCTTGAGCAAGATCAGCATTGAGTTCACCACCTTTAATACCTAATACACCACGTTTTACTTGACCGAACTCGATAATTTGCTGTGCTAAACTATTTGCCATATTGCTCGGGATAGCAAATGCAATACCAACGTTACCACCACTTGGGGCGATAATTGCCGTATTAATACCGACTAACTCACCTTTGAGATTTAATAATGGACCGCCAGAATTACCACGGTTTACCGCAGCGTCGGTCTGAATATAATTTTGGTAACTATCTGTACCATCATCAGCAGAACGACCTAAAGCAGAAATAATTCCTGAAGTCACAGTTTGGCCTAAACCAAAAGGATTACCAACTGCCATTACAAAATCACCAACTTGTACTTTATCTGAGTCGGCCATCTTGATTTGAGTTAAATCTTTGGCATTTTCTAATTTTAATAAAGCAACATCTGACATAGCGTCATTACCTAATAGTTTTGCTTTATATTCTCTGCCATCATTTAAGGTTACGGTAATCTTATCTGCACCATCTACAACATGATTATTAGTCAAAACATAGCCTTTATCAGCATTAATAATGACACCCGAACCTAAACCTTTAAATTGGCGAGGTGTACGTCCGCCGAATTGATCACCGAAGAAAAATTGAAATTCTGGTGGTAAATCAGCAAAAGGATTGTTGGATGCTGAATCTTCGCTGGTGCCTTCTACAGAAATAGTGACTACGGCAGGCAATACTTGTTGAATAACAGGTGCTAAGCTTGGCGTAGCATTAGCGGTATTTTCTAAAAGAGGTACTGGGACATTAGCTTGGCTAGGTAATGAAGCACAAAGTACACTTAATCCCAGAGCAATACTTGTTAATACAAATTTTTTCTTTGTCATATAAATATCCCTAATGAATAAAAGTAATTTCTTACGAAATAATTTTTGCGACGATTAAGACAACAAAGTAAGAAAGAATGTTCCCAAAATAAGGTGTGTTTAGCCAAAAAATAAGCAAATTACCTCATTTGAGGTAAAGAAAACGGCATACTATTAAGTATGCCGTATCTTGATAAAGAGTGATTAAGCTTTTAATGCTTGGAAAGCAATATCCGCAGCTTTGAGGGTATTTTGAATATCTTCATCAGTATGAGCTAGTGACATAAAACCAGCTTCAAAGGCTGATGGAGCAAGATAGACACCTTGTGATAACATATGATGGAAGAAAGTTTTAAAACGCTCAATGTTGCAATTCATCACATCAGCATAGCTTTCGACCGTCTTACTCTCGGTGAAGAAAATTCCAAACATACCACCAACATAATTCAAAACAAATGGAATATGGTGTTTTTCAGCAAGTGCTTTTAAGCCTTCAGCTAATGTTTTTGTTTTTGCTGCTAATAAAGCTTCATTTCCTGGTTTAGCTAGCTCTGTGAGGCAAGCAATACCTGCTGCCATAGCAATTGGGTTGCCGGATAAAGTACCCGCTTGATAGACTGGACCAGTAGGGGCAATGTATTGCATAATCTCTTTTTTACCACCAAATGCACCAACAGGCATACCACCACCAATAATTTTACCTAAGCAAGTAAGATCAGGCTGTACACCATAATAAGATTGTGCACCAGCTAGTGCAACACGGAATCCTGTCATAACCTCATCAATAATGAGTAATGCATTATATTGATCACATAATTGGCGAAGCCCTTGTAAAAAGCCTGGTTTTGGCGGTACACAGTTCATATTTCCAGCAACGGGTTCAACAATAATACAAGCGATCTCATCTGGATAGCGTTTAAAGGTTTCTTCAACAGAATGAAGATCGTTATAAGTGCAGGTTAGGGTATGTTTAGCAAAATCAGCAGGCACACCAGGTGAGCTAGGTTGGCCTAATGTTAATGCACCAGACCCGGCTTTCACTAATAAAGAATCAGCATGTCCATGATAGCACCCTTCAAATTTAATGATTTTATCTCTTTTTGTATAACCGCGGGCAAGACGAATTGCAGACATAGTTGCTTCTGTACCAGAATTAACCATTCTGACCATCTCAATGGAAGGAACAAGTTTACAGACTAACTCAGCAAGTTTAATTTCTAGTTCAGTTGGGGCACCGAAACTTAATCCATTTTGTGCAGTTTCAATAACAGCATTTAAAATAGTGGGATGATTGTGACCTAGTACCATTGGTCCCCAAGATCCTACATAGTCAATATATTGTTTTCCCTCTTCATCATAGAGATAAGCACCTTGAGCTTTATGAATAAAAACAGGTGTACTGCCTACACCATTAAAAGCTCTTACGGGTGAATTAACACCACCAGGAATGACTTTTTGTGCTTGTGCAAATAATGTAGTTGAAGATGTCATAATTTATTTTTCTCATGATTGTTAAAAGTGCTCAGTATTGTACTTGAAATCAAGAAATAATGAAAAAAAACAAATGTATTAGAAATTACTTTATGCTATTCTCTGCAACCATTCCAGCCCAATATATCAATGTCACGACACGTATTTAAGGGGTGTTTTTTATATGTGGTTGAGTTTTCTATTAACGTTTTTAAGCTCATTTCTTGCATTAATTTTAATGCGTCCAGTTGCAGTCAAAATTGGTCTTGTAGATAAACCAAATTATCGTAAACGTCATCAAGGATTAATTCCATTAATTGGTGGGATTGCACTTTTTATTAGTAATGCGTGTTATTACTTCCTTGAATGGCATGATATGCGATTGCCTTATCTTTATCTAACCTGTGTGACAATTTTATTGATAATCGGTGTATTAGATGATCGCTTTGACCTTAGTCCATTCTTACGCGCGATTGTGCAGGCGGCATTAGCGTTATCTATGATTTATATTGGTGATCTCTCGCTCAATAATCTTGGTGAAATTATTGGTCCATTCCAAGTAACATTAGGTACTGCGGGTGTTGTGATTACAGTGTTTGCAACAATTGCTATTGTTAATGCATTTAATATGATTGATGGTATTGATGGGTTGCTAGGTGGATTATCAAGTGTATCCTTTGCCGCGATTGGTATCCTATTAATGTTGGATGGACAAGTTGATTTGGGAGCATGGTGCTTTGCATTAATTCTTTGCCTTATTCCTTATATTTTGTTTAATCTCTCAATCTTTGGGGTGAAGAATAAAGTCTTTATGGGGGATTCTGGAAGTACATTGATCGGTTTTACCATGATCTGGATTTTACTACTAAGTACTCAAGGTCAGGGACACCCAATTAAACCGATTACTGCATTATGGTTAATTGCAATTCCACTGATTGATATGATTTGTGTGGTGATTCGTCGCTTAAAGAAAAAGAAAAGTCCTTTCAGACCAGATCGCTTACACGTACATCATTTAATGGTCAGAGCAGGTTTAACTTCAAGACAAGCATTTTTAGCAATTACTTTGATGGCAGCTATCTGTGCTGGATTTGGAATATTAGGCGAAATTTATTATGTAAATGAATGGCTAATGTTTTTTGGGTTTATTGCGCTAATTTTCTTATATGGCTATTCAATTACGAGAGCATGGCGTGTAACCCGCTTTATTCGTCGTATTCAACGCCGTTGGCGTAAAGCGAAAGGTGTAATCATCAAATAAAAATGGCTGAATAAGGATAAATTTATGCTGTATTAATTTAAGAATTGCACCAGTAAAGTTCATAATTGAACATTAATTAGTAGAAAAACGACTAAAAAATATTAATAAAGCACAAATTATCGACAAACAAAAAAAATATGAAAAAAAAACTAGACAGCCAAAATGAAAGTCATTAATATACGCCCCGCAACGACGCGATGAGCGCTCGTAGCTCAGTTGGATAGAGCGTTGGCCTCCGGAGCCAAAGGTCTCAGGTTCGAATCCTGTCGAGCGCGCCAGCTCGGTAGATTTGCTAAGGTAACGCAATATCAAACAAAATTTTAATGGTGGCTATAGCTCAGTTGGTAGAGCCCCGGATTGTGATTCCGGTTGTCGTGAGTTCGAGTCTCATTAGCCACCCCATTATTCTAACGGCGAGTAGCGCAGTTTGGTAGCGCAACTGGTTTGGGACCAGTGGGTCGTAGGTTCAAATCCTATCTCGCCGACCATTTTTTTTGTTCTTTAACAACCAAATCAGACAATCTGTGTGGGCATTCGTTGATAGATTAATGATTTAAGACGTGAAAAAAGTTTTAAAGATTGA
>NZ_JTJR01000045.1 GCF_001678475.1 Gallibacterium genomosp. 3
CCGAATGCAAATAAGATTCAGGCAAAAAAAGTGATCATTTTTCGAACGGAGTGAGAAAAATCTCTGTTTTTTGCCGCCCGGAAAATCTTATTGAAATGAGGATTAGCAAGTGTGCGAGGGTGTGTTTCTTTTGCTTCGTTTTCTTTACACAAGTAAAGAAAATGAAGTCGCCCTTTAGGGCGAAACCTAAGTATGAATTAGAGTAAAAATATTTAAAAATATCAAATCGACTTTGTCATCAAACTGTTTTTTATTTGCCATCATCAATCACCCCTTATCAGTCCATTCCCTATTCTTACTGATTACCAAGCAGCCTACCCGACCTCCCCCGATTTTCTACTTGAAATTCATTTTTTATAGTGGCAATATTGACCGCCTAAAAAATAAAAACAATTCTCATTTTGTTTGTTGGGATAAAATAAATAATGATTCAGCGACGATATTTGTTGTTACTTCTAGTCGTGTTATCGCTCTTTTCCTTGCTCATTGGCGTCAGTTCGGTCACTTTAACCGGCTTATTATCGTTTGATACTGAACAATGGCAATTGTTGATGATTAGCCGAGTTCCACGTTTAATTAGTATTTTGATTGCAGGTGCTAGCCTTAGTATCTGTGGGTTAGTTATGCAGCAACTAAGCCGCAATCGTTTTGTGTCGCCTACTACTGCCGGCACAATGGATTGTGCAAGATTAGGCGTGTTATTAGCGATTTTATTTTTTCCAAATGCGTCAATGTTATTAAAATCCGCCGTGGCGATTATTGCTGCTTTTGCTGGGTCATTGCTGTTTATGACTTTACTCGCAAAACTAAAATTTACAGATACCATTTTTGTGCCATTAGTTGGCATTATGTTTGGCAATATTATTAGCTCAATTACTGCTTTTATCGCTTATCAACAAGATTTACTACAAAACCTCTCTGCGTGGTTACAAGGGGATTTTTCTCTGATTATGAGTGGGCGTTATGAAATGCTCTATATCAGTATTCCCACCTTACTATTAGCCTATATTTTTGCCCAACGCTTTTCTATTGTGGGAATGGGCGAGGAGTTTGCTACTAATCTGGGATTGAATTACAAACAAGTGTTGTATCTAGGTTTAGCAATAGTTTCGATTGTATCAGCGATTGTAATTGTAACAGTAGGTGTGATTCCATTCCTTGGCTTGATTGTACCAAATATTGTGACACTTTATTTAGGCGACAATCTACGTAAAACACTTTCGCATACCGCCATTCTTGGCGCTATCTTTGTTCTATGCTGCGATATTTTAGGTAGAGTGGTGATTTACTTCAATTAATGCAGTTATGGGCGTGTTTGGTAGTGCGATCTTCCTGTATTTGTTGTTGAAAAGGTATCGTAATGCGTAGTTTGGTGTCGGCTAAATTAAAAATGGTTTTATTGATATTACTTGTAGTGGTAGTGAGTGCTGGCTATTTGTTTTATCAGTTACCTTCTCGTTGGGAATATGCCTTAACCCATCGGAGTTTGTCATTGTTAGCGATTATCGCAACGGGGACGGCGATTGCCTTAGCTACTCTGTTGTTTCAGCCTTTAGTGAATAATCGCATTTTAACTCCAAGTGTGTTGGGATTAGATTCTTTATATCTATTTATTCAAACAGCAATTATTTTTGCTTCAGGTTCAGCCGCTTTATTGGCTATTGATTCAATAGGACTCTTTTTCTTCTCCACTGCGGTGATGATGATTTTTGCGTTATTGCTTTATCGTTTGTTATTCCAACAAGAACAGCAGAGTATGTTTTTCTTGCTCTTGGTGGGAATTGTATTTGGTACGCTTTTCCAAAGTATGACAACGTTTATGGAAGTGTTAATTGATCCTAATGAATTTCAAATTACGCAAGATATTGGTTTTGCAAGTTTTAATCGGATTAATACCAATATTTTATGGATAGCGACAGCAATTATTTTTATTACTGCGCTGGCAAGTATTCGTTATTTCCGAGTGCTTGATGTACTGGCATTAGGACGTGATCAGGCAATTAATTTAGGGGTGAATTATAAGCGAGTAACCAAACAATTATTGCTGATTATCACTATTTTGGTTTCGATTGCGACTGCGTTAGTTGGACCAATTACCTTTTTAGGCTTACTGGTGATGAATATTACGTTTGAATTTATGCCTCGTCATCAGCATAGATGGTTAATTCCGAGCGCAGTATTAATCACAATTATCACTTTGGTATTAGGACAATTTATTGTGGCGCAAATCCTTACCTTTAAAACAACATTAAGTATTTTGGTGAATTTTATTGGTGGGGTGTATTTCATTTATTTATTACTTAGGACAAATAAAGCATGGCAATAGAACTAAAGCATATTAGTAAAACTTTTGGCCAGCAGTTAGTGGTCGATGATGTTTCATTAACGATTCCACAAGGGAAAATAACCGCTTTTATCGGGCCAAATGGTGCAGGGAAAAGTACTTTATTGGCAATTGTGAGTCGTCTATTACAAGCAGATCAAGGCGAGGTGATTTTAAATGGCACGCCTTTACAACAACAAAGTAGCGAAGCTATTGCCCGCCAATTAGCGATTCTAAAGCAGAGTAACCATATTCATTTACGCTTAACTGTTGTAGAGTTAGTTGCATTTGGGCGTTTCCCTTATAGCAAAGGTCGCTTAACTAAGGCAGATCATCAAGCGATTGATCATGCAATTAATTATATGAATTTAGATGCGTTGCGCGATAAACAGATTCATCAATTAAGTGGTGGACAACGGCAACGAGCATATATTGCGATGACGCTAGCACAAGATACCGACTATATTTTATTAGATGAACCACTGAATAATTTAGATATGAAACACTCAGTACAAATTATGCAGGTATTACGTAAGTTAGTCGAAAATTTAGGTAAGACGGTGGTGATCGTGATTCATGATATTAATTTTGCCTCCTGCTATGCCGATCATATTATTGCGATGCAACAAGGTAGATTAGTAGCAGAAGGGTCGGTAGAAACCATTATGCAAACTGAAGTATTAGCCAATATTTATGATATGCATATTCCTATCCAACAGATTAATGGGCAACGTATTGCCACTTATTTTCGTTAGTTGTTATTCGTATTTAATTAAGGAGAAGTGAGAAATGAAAAAAACGATCAAATTTGCAGTAGGACTGTTAGGCTTGCTTAGCTTATTCACCAGTTTAGCGAGTCAAGCAAAAGAGATAACCGTCGCAACACCAGTTGGGGAACAACTGATCCCACAAGACGTAAAACGCATTGTGGTATTAGATTATGGTGTAGCGGATACATTACGTGAATTAGGTGCAACTGATCGCATTGTTGGGATTCCAAAATCAACTGCATTACCAGCTTATTTAGAATCATTCAAAGCGGACAGTTTTGCGAATGTAGGATCGTTACCAGAGCCTGCATTTGAAAAGATTAATGAATTAAAACCAGATTTAATTATTGCGTCAGGCCGTCAGCAAAAAATGTTAGATCGTTTTAAAGAAATTGCCCCTGTTTTTTATTATCAAAATGACTTTACTAACTTCTATCCATCATTAGTCAATAATATTGAAATTCTTGGCAAGATTGTGAATAAAGAAGCGTTGGCTAAAGAGAAAATTGCTAATTTAGAAAGCAGAGTGAATCAATTAGCAGCACTAACCAAAGGCAAAACAGCACTATTGGTATTAGTAAATGAAAATAGAATTAGTGCGTATGGCGATACTTCTCGTTATGGTTTGGTTTATCAAAAATTTGGATTCACACCAGCAGATAAAAATATCAAATCTTCTACTCACGGTATGAGTGTTAGTTTTGAGTATATATTAGAGAAAAATCCAGACTATTTATTAGTGGTTGATCGTACAGCAGCAATTACTGAGAAAAAAGATAATGCTAAAGTTGTTTTAGAAAATGATTTAATTAAGAAAACTAACGCATATCAACAAAAACATATTGTTTATTTAGATGCCGCTAATTGGTATTTGGCGTTTGGTGGACTAAAAGCATCCGAAATGATGGTTGATGAATTAGAACAAGCCGTAAAATAATTAAATTATTAAGAAATAAAATGACAGATATTTGGTAATAATGTCTGCCATTTTTTATATAAATAATTGTTGTTAGTCTAATTTAAGTTTTCTAGTCAAATTTCCCTTTCTAATTGTTGTTACATTTCAATGTAACACAAATCATAGTTTTACTTTTTATTAACAAATTCATTATTTTGTATTTATAAAAATAATTGTTAATCAATGTGTTATTTTTAATGTAATCGTTTTTTTAGTCAAATTTTATTTTTTAATATTTATTTAACTATTGAAATTAATTTCATAACAAAACAAAGTAATTTCATAATATTACGAAAAAATTAACAATATTTTATTGTGTTTTTCTGAATAATATATATAGTTAGCTCGCTTTTCTAAAGGTGAATAAATTTTATTATGATTATTAAAGGAAAGAGTTAAATGAAACTAGTGAAGTTAATAATGTTAGTTGTTGCTGTTATTCTTAATATTGTGGCTTGTTCTGGTGGTGGTTCATCATCTACATCAACTTCAGTTAATGAAGTTCAAAAAGAAATTAATGCAAATAGAATTGAAATAAATAAAACTAAAAATTATGAAAATAAAAATGAAGAAACTCAACAGGAAGCCAAAAATAATGCAATAATAGAGATGGTCAATGATGCAACAGCTGAAATTAACCGGCAAGTTTCTCAACAGAATCAAGAAAGCAAACATAGCTTAAAGATAGATGCAGTAGATCCTGATATCCGCAATTTTAGCTACGCAGATTATGGATATATTGATAAAACAATCAATAACAATAAAGTTCGAGAATATTTTTATCATGTAGATGAAGAATACAAGTTGAAAGAACTAAAGTTTAGATCATTAAGTGCTCATTATAATGGGCAAGTTCATATGACAAATGTAAAAACATGGGAACAAATTAATGGAAATTTAATTTTAAATATTCATGATAATGAAGTAACAGGAACAATTAGTCTTGAAAATGAAGAATTTACTAATTTAAATAAAGCTATTTTACAAGATAATGGATATCACGGGTCGTTAACGATGTCTGAGAATAAAACAATAGAAAACGATGACATTATAGGTACTTATGAAGGGGTATTAGCTGGTGGAGAGAGTAAAACCGATATGACCTTTGGTAAGTTTGAAGTAAATAAAGATGGTGAAAAAATAGCAAGTGGTGTTTTTTCAGGAAGTATTCAATAACTTATTTTTGCCCGCATAGCGGGCTTTTTCTTAAATATACAAAATGAACAAAAATTTATTTATAACGCTATTATTTCCTATTTATCTGTCTGCTTTATCAGTCAATGCGGAAAGGAACACTGTTTTAGAGCTACCTCGAGAGGTGGAAGAGATAACTAAAGTGGCTAAGCCAGAGGTTCCGCAGAAGTTACCTGAAACAGCGAATATCACTGTTAAAACAACAAAAATTTCGTTAGTGGAGATTGAAAAGAATCCACAATTAGCAGCACAAATATTAAATCAGGCTATTTTGCAACGAAATATTGCGGTCATTGCTAAGGTGTTGCCGATTTATCGTCATTTTCCAATTAAAGATGAAATTTTAGTTCTTTTTGCTGAAGGTACTTTAGCTGAAGCACAACAACACTATGAATTGGCTATTACGAAATTTCGTCAAATTTTAGCGATTGATCCAAGGTTAAATCCTGTTCGTATTGCGTTAGCGATTAGCTTGTTTAGAGATCAACAAAATAGTGCTGCTAAAGAACAATTTAATAAAGCAAAAGTAGAACAGAAAGTACCACAACCGATTCAATTATTGATTGAACATTATTTACAAGCGATTGAACAGCGATCGGAATGGAAGAGCAGTTTTGCAGTTAATTATTTACAAGAAGATAACGTCAATAATGCTTCTGCAACGAGAGAAATTGAACATACGGGATTCATTAAATCGGATCAAATGTTACCACAAACGGCACATGGTTTAGCTTATAGTGTTAATTTAGCACGTGATTTCAATTTATTTGCAGCACATTATCTTTCGTTTGAGAATACGCTAGTTGGTAAGTTCTATTGGGATAATCGAGATTATAATGATGTTTTAAATCGAACTTATTTAGGCTATACCCATAAAAGTGCCACACAAACATGGCGACTATTACCATTTTATGAACGTCGTTGGATTGGGGATAAACGTTATCGGTGGGCGAATGGTGTACGTGGGGAATGGAATCAATGGTTATCAGCAAATTGGCAAGTTTCTACTGCACTTGAATATGCTAAACAACGCTATTTTGCGACTCCCTCTTTGAATGGACATAGCCAATTAGCCTCTTTTACTTTATTGTGGCTACGTAATCCGCAGCAGTATTTTTATGGAGGAATGGATCTTCAGCGGGAGCATACCTCAGTAAAACAATATAGCTATACGGCTCAAACATTAAGACTTGGTTGGGGACAAGAGTGGTATCAAGGGATTTCATCTCGTTTAAACTTGTCATTAACCAGAAGAAACTACCAAGATGAAGCAGTATTAGGTAATGTACTTCCATTAGGAAAAATTCGATCTGATCGGGTATATCAAGCTCATCTTACTCTGTGGAAACGTGATTGGCATTTCTGGGGAATTACACCAAAACTTAAATTCTCTTGGAAAAAACAAGATAGTAATATTCCGTCAATGTATACTTATACAGATAAGAATATCAATTTAGTCTTTGAAAAGACCTTTTAAGTGTTTTTTATCATCTTCTGCAAAACTTAGAAAGTTTTTGTTATGGGGATAATTATCCTTTTACTTTTAATGGGAATCCCCTAAATTTTTGTTACAATATGCGCCCGAAAATAAGTGGTAAAACAAGTAATAGGTAAACTATGGCAATCTTAACCCTTTCTGGTGCATACCTCTCTTTTAGTGATCATCCATTATTAGATCATACCGATATGACAATCGAAGCTGGTGAGCGAGTTTGTTTAGTTGGACGTAATGGTGCGGGTAAATCAACACTTTTAAAAATTCTCGCAGGGCAAGCTGGGCTTGATGATGGACAATTAATTATTGAAAAAGATCGTATTATTGCCCGCTTAGAACAAGATCCACCTCGTCATATTGAAGGGACAGTATTTGATTATGTTGCAGAAGGGATTGAAGATTTAGCACAATTATTAAAAGAGTATCATCAATTATCTTTACAGCTAGCGCAAGACTATCAAGAGAAAACATTAGTGCGTTTATCTGAGATTCAGATGCAGCTTGAGCATTTAAATGGCTGGCGTTTTGAAAATCGAATTCAAGAGGTTTTAGCTCGCTTAGGTTTAAATCCAGATGTGGCGTTGGCTGAGCTTTCTGGCGGTTGGCAACGTAAAGCAGCGTTAGCTAGAGCATTAGTCAGAGAACCCGATTTACTTCTATTAGATGAGCCAACCAACCATCTAGATGTAGATACCATAACTTGGTTAGAAAATCTGTTACTTGAGTTTAAAGGTAGTATCGTTTTCATTTCGCATGACCGTGCGTTTATTCGCCGAATGGCAACGCGGATTATTGATTTAGATCGTGGCAAATTGGTTTCTTACCCAGGTAATTATGAACAATATTTGCAAGAGAAAGAGGAAAATCTACGTGTAGAAGCGTTGCAGAATGAATTATTTGATAAACGTTTAGCACAAGAAGAAGTCTGGATTCGTAAAGGAATTGAAGCAAGACGTACACGAAATGAAGGGCGAGTACGTGCGTTAAAAGCAATGCGTGAGGAACGCCGTCAACGTCGTGATGTAATGGGGAAAGCGAATATCCAAGTCGATAATGCGGTGCGTTCTGGCAAAATTGTATTTGAAATTGAAGATCTCAATTATCAAATTGGCGATAAGGTGTTATTAAAGGATTTTTCGACCACAATTTTGCGTGGTGATAAGATTGCTTTAATTGGTCCAAATGGGTGTGGAAAGACCACCTTTATTAAGTTGTTGTTAGGGGAATTACAACCTACTTCAGGGTGGGTGCATACTGGGACAAAACTTGAAGTTGCTTATTTTGATCAATATCGTTCGATGTTAGATCCAGAAAAAACAGTAATGGATAATGTTGCTGATGGTAAGCAAGATGTTGAAGTGAATGGCGTAAAACGTCATGTGCTTGGTTATTTGCAAGATTTCTTATTTCCACCGAAGCGGGCGATGACCCCTGTTAAGGCGTTATCAGGCGGTGAAAAAAATCGTCTGTTATTAGCCAAATTATTGTTAAAACCGAACAATTTATTAATTTTAGACGAACCAACCAATGATTTAGATGTAGAAACATTGGAGTTATTGGAAGAGTTACTCACAGAGTATGCGGGTACTGTGATTATTGTTAGCCACGATCGTCAGTTTATTGATAATACGGCAACAGAGTGCTTTATTTTTGAAGGAAATGGCATCTTAAATAAATATGTTGGTGGTTATCATGATGCGAAGCAGCAGCAAGCGAATGTATTAGCGCAAAAACAAACGGAAGCCAAAACAGTAAAAGTTGAAACTGAAGATAAAAAACAAGATAAAAAACAGGATTTTCGAGCCAATAAAGTACGTAAAGTAAAACTTTCGTATAAAGAACAGCAAGAATTAGCTCAAATGCCAACATTGTTAGAAACATTAGAACAACAGATTCAACAATTACAGGCAGAAATTAATAGCCCAGATTTCTTTACGCAGGCAAATGAGGTAACTAGCCAAAAATTACAGCAATTAGCAGAGCAAGAACAAGCCTTAGATGATGCATTAACACGTTGGGCTGAATTAGAAGAAATTGCTAATGGTTAAGTCGATTGCTAAGAAAATTTAGGAAAATGCTAAAAGAATAAGCAACAACGCCAGACTGGCTTGCATTTCCGCACTATTTATCAGATAATGCGAGCCGTCTTTTCGACATCTTCAATGGAGGCCTTTTCGGTTCCTCGCAACAAACTCTAGCTCAGCGGGTCAGGTTCGGAAGAAAGCAGCCCAAGTTAGAACTTTGTGTGCCGAGATTCAGCTGAAAAGGCCTCCGCCATTTTGTATAAATTATCCCTTAAAAATTTTCTAGAATGATCCTCTATTTTGAAAAGGTATTCGTAATAATGAATATGTTTTAGAGATCAAAATGATGAGAGTTTATGTTAACCGCTTGTGGACGATTATTTTATTATACTTATTAGCCAGATAAGAAATCTATTAATAATAGGATCATATTTATAGAACAACAACACTTTGCAGACAGCTCTATTTTTCTGCATTGTTCATTACAAAATTATATGTCTTAAATAAATATTCTTAATATCTTTGCTATCCATACCAATTTTTTTATAATGCTTAAATTTACTATGTAAGGGTAAGTATCATGAAAAGTCAAATCCTTGTTAATCTTAAAATCAACGCAAAATTACAACCTTTTCTCCGCCATGATATAGAAGACAATATTGAAAAATTGATCAATGAATATCAAATTCCTTGTGAAATTAACGGTGGTGGCACATATCAAAACGAAGATGGTACTATTGATTCTTGCGATATAAATTTTATTTGTTTAAAGGAAGATCTTGATCAAGTTATCCAATTCTTAAAAAGTTTACCTAATCCAAAAGGTTCTGAAATCAGCTATTATGAAAATGAAGCAGTCGAAAATAGTGAACCAATGCAAATAGCAATCGGTGATTTAGAATGCTTATGTTATCGCTTTAATGGACAGGATTTACCGAAGGAAGTTTATCAAGATAATAATATCAATGATGTTATTGATACAATGATGGAAGTTTTAACAGGTTATTTTGTTTTTTATAGCTACGAAGAATTAGAACATACCTATTTTTATTTTTACGGAAAATCTTATCAACAAATGAAAGATTTATTAAAAGATTTTGATAAGAAATTTGCTTTATGCCAACAATGTTTAATTGAGCAAATTGTTTAATTATTAGTTATATTATCAGTATTCTACCCTTTCTCTTACTTTTTCTCTGGCTAACTTCACCATTATTTTGAGCTGATTTGGTATTTCTGCCTAGATATTGGCTAGATGTGATGGCGAAGTGAAACTCTATGTTTTCTGCAATTTTCTTTATCAAAAAAAGAAAGTTTTTAAACTAATATTATATATGATTATTCAAGAGAAAGTCTGTATTCAGAAGAAGATAAATCTGAATTTATCAAAGGTATAATAGAGAAAAAATACTGATTATCTAATTTTTTAGTAGCTAAATTAGATAATAGAAGAAATTTTGTGCCACTTATTAATATAATTAGTGGATTAATAAAACTAAATATAATCTGAAAAGATAGAAAGAGAGAAAAATAATATTTTTAACAATATTATATAGATTTGAGTTAAGCAGAACTCCCTTTAATTAAATTTAGAGGAAGTGAATGAAATTTATTGAATTATTTAGAAGTGGCTTAAATACCCACAATAAAAGCATTAGGCCACTTAATTATTGACTATTTCTGAATTAAATAACGAATGGTTGGACCATCTTGCTCAATTAATAATACGTTATATCCGTGATTCTTTGCATCAACAGGAATATTATTAATTGATTGTGGGCAATCGCTGATAATTTCTAAAATTTCACCGCTATTTAATGTTGGCATTACTTCAAGCGTTGCAACCGCAGGATAAGGACAAGGTTCCCCTGTCATATCTAAGCGGTAAGTCGGAATAATTTCTTTAGGATTAAGCATAATTTTTCCTTATTTAGCTAAACGTTTTTGAAAGAATTTTTGTTCCCACCAAAGAACAGCAATTAACGATAAAATCAGTAAGGCATAATTTGCGATTAAACCACCCGCAGCGCCTAATGATTTTAATAAATTGATCTTCTCGTAATCTAAAACCAGATATGGGGCAAGATCATCCCACCAATAAGCCAGCAAGGTTGAACCGATAACATTACCAAAGCCAACCCACATAAAATGGACTTGCCCTTCCACCGCACGATACATCCAGCCAGTTTCACAGCCACCAGCCAGCACAATCCCAAAGCCAAACAGAAGTCCACCAAGAATAGCATTTGGCCCAGCCCACATAATTTTTGGAGTTAAACCAATTTGAATATAACTATACACACCAATAGTTCCAACCATTACCCCAAAGATAATAGCTTTAAGCATCGTAGTACGTCCTGTAATAAACAGATCGCGGAAAGCTGAGGTAAAGCAAATTTGTGCTCGTTCGATAAGTAATCCAAAACCTAAACCACACAGCATAGCAAAGCCAAGTTTTGGCGCCTGAAATAAGGTAAAGGTTGCCCAAGTCAAAAATGCGAAGAAAATTAACATTCCTAAACGAAAATGACGGCGGGCTTTAGCTTGATTTTGTTCAAGTGGTTTTTGGGCATTTACTTTGATAATTTTGACTGGAATTCTAAATATTGGGAGAAGTGAAAATTTCGCACCAAAATAACAGCCAATCGCAGTGGCTAAGGTGAATAACCAGGCATGAAATGAGAATTGTGGAATATCAGTAAAAAATGAAGCGAGATTACAGCCCATTGCTAATCTAGCGCCAAACCCAGCTAACATACCGCCAATGATTGCTTGTACAATCCGAATTTTATTTTGTGAACGGCGTAATTTTACATTATTCGCCCATAATGCAGCGGAAATACAGCCAGCGAACATTCCTAGGATCATAACCCCATCAACTCGGGTAAAAACGGTACCATCTAGTTTGATGATTTGATAATAGCCCCAGTTATCTACATTGACCCCAAGTACCTGTAAAATCTCACCACCCCAACGGGTAAATTCTCCAGTAACTGCCCAATAAGTGCCAGTTAAGCCAAAGTAATAAGCGGATAGAATACCAGCTGCAATTACTGCTGGGACAGGATTCCAGAATTTGATTAAAAAATCTTGTTTAAAACGTTGCCAAATCATACAAAGTCCTACAAAAAAATTGATGAAATAGAGCAAAGTTTAGAGAGGTAAATTAAGTGAGAATACGATAGAGAAGATAACGCATTGATCATCTCTTTACACACAAAACCTTGCGATATAATGAAATGGTTCAAAACCGCTGACATTCTAACAGTGGAATAAGATAAAAAGAAGTTGTAGTTCAAGTTAAATAGAGGAAAATTTGTATTGTTTAGTAGATTCGATTTTGAGGAAATCCAAATTTAGAATAGTTAATGATGAGATCTACACCTAAAACTAGGTGTAGATCAAAAGATTATTCAGTTACCTTATTCCTGTGTAGCACTGCCTTGATTCCAAGTTTGACTGTCAGCTGGTTTTTTAGTTTGGAGTAAGAAATGCTGATAAGGTTTTGCAACAGGTTGTACAACTTTGCCTGATGGCGTAGAGAATGCGATACCACCACGTAGAAGTTGTTGTGTGGTACCTGTTTCTAAATTAACACCACTCCAGCCTACATCTAACGAATAACCAGACGCAAGCCAGAATTCACTATTTTGGCGAACTAAATGGCGATATTGTTGATCAAGAATAATATCAACAAACACGCGATCAGCAGTGGTATTTAATTGAATATTGCGAATTTCACCAACTTGAATCCCCCGATATAACACAGGTGCGCCAATAGAAAGTGAGGCTGCATTTTCAGTTTCTACAACTAATGGGAAACCGTGACGATACTTATTACTGTCGGCACTTTGCGTTAATTTAAAACGTGTTTGGCTATTACCACTACCAAAACTGACATCAATATAAGGTTTAAACAAGGCATCTAGATTTTGCACGCCACCCGCAGAAATTTGCGGGGTAACTACGGAGAATTGGCTGCCTTGTTTGCTTAATTGGGAAAAGTAATTGCCCGTGATTAAAGCGTTAGCAATCACCTGTTGTTTTTTCTGATCAAGGGAAATTTTCTTAATTTCACCAATAGTAACGCCTAAATAGCGTAATGGCATACCTATGGCAAGATTACTCGCATCATTGGCAATTAATTGAATTTCTTGTCCTGCAGAAAGTGCAGTTGTTTTATCTGGGTAGAGCAGCGTTTGTTCTCCACCACTATTCACATTTTCAAAGCTAATTGCCCCTTTTAAAATACGAGATATTGGTGCTGCTTTAATATCTACACCTTGTAATGAAACATCAACTTGTACTGCACTTTCCGCCCAGAAACGACTTTGTTTAGTAAAGAGATGACGATATTGTTGATTAATAAATACACCAACATTAAAACCCTGTTTTGTTGGCGTAATAGTTAAAATTTTACCCACAGGTAAACGGCGGTAGAGGACAAGCGAATTTTCGCTAATATCAGGTAATTCAGCCGTTGTAAGGACAATCGTTGGTTTAATTTCATTAGAAGTAATGCCTGCGAGTGCATTACTACTGTTTTCATAGAGTGGATATTCGGAGAGCGGTTTACTCCGTTTATTAGATTGAAGTAAAACATTAATTCCGCCTTGTAACCATTTACGTGGCGAATCTACACTAACCTGCACACCATCACTGCTGAGATTTAAATTAAAGTTACTTGCTGCAACAAATAGGGTATCTGCATTAATTAAATGGCGGTAAGCTGACAAAATAACGACTTGAAAAGAAACATGGTTAATATCAACTTGGCGGGAAACAATTTCCCCGATTTTTAAGCCGTTATAAACAACAGGTTGCCCTTCTTCAATATTATATGTTTGTGGAGCAGTGAGGGTTAATAGCAAGATTCCCGGTTGTTGTAGTAATAATTCAGATTGTTTAATCACCTCAAAGGATAAAGCAGGTTTTCCAGAGCCTTCTACAATTTCAAAATATTTTCCTTGTAGGAATTGAGCAATATTTGTGACTTCCGCTAATGAAGGGCGATCGCGTAATACAATTTTAGATCCTGTTTTTAGATTATTTTTGATACTTGGATCAACAAGCAATTTAGCTTGTAAAGTTTTACTGCTATGTACAACAGTTTCATCGTCTTCATCATAACTAATTTCACTTAAGACCCCGACTTGGATGTCGTGAAAATAGACAGGAGTTTCATTTTCTCTTAAACCAGCCGTGTCGTGAGGTAAAGTGATATCAACATTTAGTCCACGTTTAGCAGCCTTGATTGAGGAGTAGAGGGAGAAGGTACTATCTGTTTTTGCCTCTGGGCTATCATCAGGCGAGTCAAAAGCAATGGCACCTTGTAAAATAGCTCGCACACTGTCCATATTAATAGAAATACCGCTTAAACTCGCATCAGCTTTGATCCCACTAATATTCCAGAAACGGCTATCCTGTTTCACAAATTTTGCATATTGTTTATAAATAATGATGTCAATCGCGACTTTTTTATCATCAGTAAAAGCGTAGTTATTTACTTTTCCAACAGGTACCTTACGGAAGAAAATACTTGATCCCATTTCTACTGAACCAAGATCATCAGCGACTAAATGGATCAATAAATCGCCTTCATTTAATTCCGCAATAGGACCTTCTTCTTCAGCTACAAAGGTATCAGCTTCTTCGCCTTTTCCTGGGGAAAGCGTGATGTAATTTCCTGAAACTAACGCATCTAAACCAGATACACCAGCTAAAGTCGCAGTAGGTTGAACAATCCAGAATTTTGTATCCTCTCTTAATACCGAAACGGCTTCAGGATAAATATTAGCGGTTACCTGCACAGATTTCATATCTGGGGTGAAATTTACTTTTTTCACTAAACCAATTTGTAAGCCTTGATAACGAATAGGTGTTTTTTCAGCCACTAAACCCGATCCCTCAGAGAAATAGATCGTGATTTGTTCGCCTTGTTCTTTATGTAATTGATAAAAAAGAACGATTCCAACACAAAAAGCAATAAACGGCAGTAGCCAGAATGGTGAGATCCGTTTTATGGTAGAAAGTTTTGCTGGTGTAGAAGTGGAGGCATTATTGATGTGCTTCATAATTTTTCCATAATAATCGTGTATCAAAAACTTCAGCAGAAATCATAGTTAAGAACACAGCCAATCCAAAATAAATGGCTGCAGGACCTACTGAAAAACTAATAATTTGTCCTCGAGTCACTAATGACATCATTAAGGATAAAACGAAAAGATCGAGCATTGACCAACGTCCTACAAAGTGAACGATTTCAAATAACTTCATTTGTAAGTGAATATTTTTACCATATCCAAAATGAATGCAACCTAATAAATAAAGCATAATTAAGATCTTACAGACAGGAACAAAGATGCTGGCAATAAAAACAATCGCTGCAATACTGTAGTTTCCCATCTTAATAAAAGAGATGACACCTGACATTAAGGTATCAGCAGTAGGTGCACCATTTACATAGACGATAGAGATCGGTAAAAAATTGGCGGGCAGCAACATAATTGCACCAGCGATTAATGTACTCCAAGTTCGCTGTAAAATAAGATTAGAATCAATCGCTGTATTTGCGTGACAACGTGGGCAGAAATGACCAATAGTTTGATCAGCGGGGAAGCTTAAGCCACAAGTGACACAATAGCGTAAATGTTCACTAGTAATATTCTCTGGTGGATAAAATTTATCCCAAAACTGTTTTGGGGATGTTTTAATAAATAACAGAATCGTGAGAAAAGTAACCAACACAAAAGGTACTAAATAGGTCGTAAATGAAATACTTGCATATTCTCTTACTTTAAAAGCTGCTACACCAAGTGAAATCAAATAGACATCTAGCATTACCCAAGACTTAATATAATTAAGTGAGAGTAACAACATTTTTGCGTTGATTTTAAATAGATAGCAAAGTTGTAACAAAATGATGATTACGACAAAGGCAATGGGCATCGCAATCGCACAGAATAAAACTAAAAAGGCACTATATGGATACCCTTCTGTCGCCATCTTCCAAACACCACTCCAAATTGAGGCATAGACTGGTGTACCCAATAGTTGAATATTAAGTAATGGGAAGGAAAATGCGAGTGGCATCAAAATCAAAATAGATAATGCTAAGATTGAACAACGTTTTAAACTCCAAAGATTACCTACCCGTACAGTATGGTGGCAATGCGGGCAATTTGCTTTTTGGTGCTTTTGTAATGGCGGTAGTAACATTGCATGATCACAAATATCACAACAAATAGCACGTTCTGTGGTATCAGATGAAGAAAACGCTTTAATTAACATTGAAATTTGCTTGGAATGACACTATTAGTTTAAATAAGCCAATAAAGTTGTTGAACAAGTATATAAATAAAGAGAGAATATACAAGTAAATAATCTTATCGATTTGAATTTCAAATAGGCGTCAATATTGGCTGATTTTTTAGATTAAAGTCAGATTGATACGAGTAGGTAGGTCTAATTTAGGACAGTTTTTGACAATTACGAGTAGGACTATGTCGTTAGAAACAGAAAATAAAAATGAACAGCAAGTTAATGCTGAAACAACTTCAAAAAATAAATTCCAAGAAAACAACCAAGTTATTGCATATTTAACCGAAAAATTCCCTCTCTGCTTTTCTACTCAAGGTGAAGCAAAACCGTTAAAAATCGGGATTTTCCAAGATCTTGCAGAAAGATTAAAAGATGATGAAACTGTTTCAAATAGCCAGTTACGTCGTGCATTACGTCAATATACAGCAGGTTGGCGTTATCTTCATGGGTATAAACCGGGGGCTAAACGTGTCGATTTAGACGGTAATCCTTGTGGTGAAGTTGAATTACAACATATTGCTCATGCGGAACAACGCTTACAAGAAAGCAAAGCGAAAAAATTTGGTAAAGCTGCTGAAGCGCGCGATAAACAGCCAAAAGAGCAAAGAACACGTAAGCCAAATTACAAAAAAGGCGCTGCAAAAGGTGGCGTTAGACGCAGACCTGCATTAGTACCAGTTGATTTATCTAATCTACAAGAAACTCAACAGGTTAAAATTAAAGTAGGTGAAAAGACACAAGTAGCGACTGTGATTGCGGTTAATAAAGACAGTGTACGTGTTGAATTAGCACAAGGTTTGATTTTAACAGTTACTGAAGATAGAGTATTTCAACTTTAATTAGCAGTTGTAAATAATCATCAATGAAGCAGGGAAACCTGCTTCACGTTTCTAACACAAGTTCAAATTGATTGATAAATTTATCGAAGTTAAGAGGATTGGACACGAATGAAGTTCAAGAAAATTGCACAGAGCATTATCATCGGGTATCTCTTCACCAATGTACCAGCATGGGCAGTTAAGCCAGATATCAGTGCAGATAAAATCGTTATACCCGCTGCAACAGAAGCAAACTCAACAGAAGCAAAACGGGTTACAGCGAGATTAATCCAATCACACTATAAGAAATTTACACTTGATGATGCTATGTCGGAAAAGATTTTTAATCGCTATATCGATTTTCTGGATTATAGCCATAATACTTTCCTACAATCAGATATTGATGAGTTACGTAGCAAATATGCAAAACATTTTGATGATGATCTCGTTGCTGGGGATTTATCCGCGGCATTTGATATGTATAAATTGTTACAAGAACGTCGTTATCAACGTTATACCTACGCACTTTCTTTATTAGATAAAGAGCCAAATTTAAAAGAGAAAGATCAGATTGAAATTGATCGTAGTAAAGCGCCGTTCCCAAAAACAGAAGAAGAAGCGGATAAATTGTGGAAAGAGCGTGTGAAAAACGATGTGATTTCTATGCGTTTACAAGGTAAATCTTGGGCACAAATCAAGAAAAAATTGGTAAAACGTTATAATTTAGCGATCAAACGTCTGACTCAAACAAAAGCAGATGATATTACACAACTATTTTTAAATTCATTTGCGAGAGAACTTGATCCTCACACCAGTTATCTTTCTCCACGTAATGCGAAAAGCTTCCAAGAAGATATGAATTTATCTTTAGAAGGTATCGGAGCAACATTACAATCAGAAGATGATGAAACTATTATCAAATCCCTTGTTCCAGGAGCACCAGCTGATAAAAGTAAAAAAATCAAAGCTGGCGATAAAATCGTTGGGGTTGGTCAAGGTAACAAAGGTGAGATTGAAGATGTTGTAGGCTGGCGTCTTGATGATGTTGTTGAAAAAATCAAAGGGAAAAAAGGTACAACAGTTCGTTTAGAAATCGAACCAGCAAAAGGTGGTAAAACTAAAATTATCACTTTAGTTCGTGATCGTGTACGAATTGAAGATCGTGCTGCAAAATTAAAAGTGGAAAAAGTTGATGATAAGAATATTGCTGTCATTACGATTCCAGGTTTCTATAATGGTTTAACTGCGGATGTAGTTAAATTATTAAATGAAATGAAAGAGAAAAAAGCAGATGCCTTGATCATTGATTTACGTAATAACGGTGGTGGTTCATTAACAGAAGTGGTTACATTAAGTGGTCTGTTTATTACGGATGGTCCAGTGGTACAAGTACGTGATGCGTTTAACCGTATTCGTGTCCACGAAGATTTAGATCCTCAAGAGTTATATAACGGACCGATGATTGTATTGGTTGATCGCTTCAGTGCGTCAGCTTCAGAAATCTTCTCTGCTGCAATGCAAGATTATGGTAGAGCTGTGATTGTAGGGCAAAATACCTTTGGTAAAGGGACTGTACAACAAAGTCGTCCACTAAACTTTATTTATGATACAGATCCAACTCCATTAGGCGCAATTCAATATACTATTCAGAAGTTCTATCGTATTAACGGTGGTAGTACACAATTAAAAGGTGTTGCACCAGATGTTAAAATTGCGGAACTAATTGATGAGTCTGAGTATGGAGAAAGCAAAGAAGATAATGCACTTGTATGGGATAAAATTCCAGAAGCACCCTATAAAAAGGTGAGTGATTTATCTTCAATTGTAAAAACTTTAACCGAGCGTCATAAAGAACGTGTAGCGAACGATCCTGAATTTATTGTATTGAATCAAGATATTGCGACACGTGATCAACGTAATGAACGTAAATTCTTATCATTGAATTTAGATGAGCGTAAAACAGAAAATGATAAAGATGATGCAAAACGCTTAAAAGATCTAAATGAAAGATTTAAACGTGAGGGCAAGAAGCCACTTAAAAAATTGGATGACTTACCAAAAGATTACGAAGCACCAGACTTTGTGTTAAAAGAAGTAGAGCATATGGCAGTAGATATGCTTCCTAGCAAATAAAAATTTCAGTAGAAAAGAAAAAATCGCCTCTCGTTGTAGAGGCGATTTTGTTTGATGATAAATCTAAATTTAGTCACAAATATTAATAAGTGTTTAATGGGTTCCCTCTCACACTTGCCCGAATGCAAATAAGATTTTTAGGCAAAAAAAGTGATCATTTTTCGAACGTAGTGAGAAAAATCTCTGTTTTTTGCCGCCCGAAAAATCTTATTGAAATGAGGAATAGCAAGTGTGCGAGGGCGTATTTTCTTTTGCCTCCTTTTCTTTATACGAGTAAAGAAAAGGAGGTCGCCCTTTAGGGCGAAGCCTAAATGATAATTAGAGCAAAAATATCTAAAAAATATTCAATAGACTTTATCAGTAAACTGAATTGCTTCTCGTGGTAAAAGTGATTTTGTATCTTAAGGTTAAAGTAATAGATTAAGTAAAATAGAAAAGTTAGTAATAAATTAGCTATTTGATTGTTTGATTACTTAAAACTTGGGATTATCAAGGGACAAAAGCCCCTTAACTTTAGGCTACCTATGCGGCAGAAAACACATGCGTTTTAGCATATCAGCATCACCCTTTTTTCTAAGCTGCCTACGCGGCAGAAAACATCGTGAAATACCTGCCATCACACACAGAAAAATTTCTAAGCTGCCTATGCGGCAGAAAACTAAAGAAAGGCACTTGCATATAAACTCCGTTTTTTCTAAGCTGCCTATGCGGCAGAAAACAGGATTTGGTTTAGCCTCTGCAAACCAATCAATTTCTAAGCTGCCTATGCGGCAGAAAACTAGAAGTCACAGAACATTTTTTAAAAACAGGATTTCTAAGCTGCCTATGCGGCAGAAAACAAAACTCAATAATCGCCATACATACGACATCAGTTTCTAAGCTGCCTATGCGGCAGAAAACTACAACACAAAAACGCATTACCCCAGAAATACCAAGGGATAATATACAAATCTAGTGATTTACCCCTTTTTTGTCAAGGTGGTAAAAATTATTTAAAATCAATCGGTTATTTTTAATAAAAAATAAAGGGGTAAATAAAATAATTAACTTGAAAATAATCTGGTAAGAGGTCGATATAACTTTTTATTAGAAAAGATGAAATAAAAATAATCTTATTTTATAATGTTACATAATTTTAACTATTTTAATAACTTAAAGAACTAATAGAGGAGGTTAATATGTTGCAAAAAAAACATATTATCACCACAATTTTATTATCTGCGATGATGGAAGTAAGCTTTGCAGAAGAGGTGGTAACTACACCAACAACAGAGCCTACGACCCAAACTTCTCAATTACAAGTTGATCAACAAGCCAATTTAGAAAAGTTACAACAAGCAACACAAGGAATTAAGCTCGTTTTTCCTGAAAAATTAGCTGAAATTTATGCAGCGCGTAATTTTTCTCCAATTTGGCAAGATGCTGAAGCGAAAAAATTATTTTTACGTGATTATGCGTTACTTGGATTAACTGACATTTCAAAAGATGTAAAACAACAATTAGCGCAATTGAACCAAGTTGATACAAATAGTTTAGCAGCTGATATTTTGATTACAGATAGTTGGTTGAATTATTTGAATTATGCCGAGAATGTTACTGCAAATGCACAAAATTGGTTGTATGACAGTTATCGTTATAGTGCAAAATTACCAAAAGATGAGATGATTCAATCTTGGTTATCTGCGGTTGATCAACAACAGTTACTGACATTTGTACAAAAATATAGTCAGCCAAATCAACGTTATGCTCATACAGTAGCAGCAATTTTAGCTGGTATGCAGCAACAAACATTGGATAATGCAACGTTAGCGAAATTAGCGATTAATGCGCAGCGGTTACGCTTTATTCCTGATTTCCATACAGGTATTTTTGTGAATATTCCGACTTATCACCTTCATTATTATCGCAATGGTGAAGAAGTATTAGATTCACGAGTTATTGTTGGTAAACAAGCACGTAAAACACCCGTGATGACAAGTAAATTAAGTAATATTGTGGTGAATCCGCCTTGGAATGCGCCAGTTCGCTTAATTAATGAAGATTTAATTCCAAAAGTGCGTAAAGATCCAAGTTATATCTATCGTAATGGTTATACGATTATTGATAGTAAAGGAAATACTATCGATCCATATACGATCGATTGGGATAATATGACAGCAAAACGCTTCCCATATCGTTTACGTCAAGCACCAGGTGGCGATAGTGCATTAGGTAATTTTAAATTTAATATGCCAAGTTCAGATGCGATTTATTTACACGACACGCCAAATCATCGCTTATTTAACAATAAGAATCGAGCAATTAGTTCAGGCTGTGTACGGGTGAATAAATCAGATGAGTTAGCAACGCTATTATTAACAGAGTCTGGTTGGACATTAGACAAAAAAGCACAAGTGTTGAAGAGCCGTAAAACGACTTCTGTGCCAATTCAATCAAATAATCCTGTGTATTTATACTATGTTACAGCTTGGGCTGATGCCGAAGGTAAACTACATACTGTGGCAGATATCTATGGATATGACAAAAAATTGGTACTAGATGACACAAGTAAAACACTTCTACAACAATATTTGCTTTAATCTAGAGAAAAAATCAGTATAATCCTGAAGGCTATTGTTTATGCAATAGCCTTTCTGTTTGACCTCTGATAAATCACACTTACCAATAGGAACAAGGAAATGTGTAATATTGATCATTCTCGCCGCAAATGGCTATCGTTAGGCGGTATTATGTTAGGTAGTTCATTTGTCGCTAATTCTGCGTTTGCTGTACTATCTACTGCTGCACCAAAAGTCCTACATTTCAAAAATATTAATACAGGCGAAAAATTAAGTTCCCCAATTGCTCCGGGTAAAGGCGTCGCTAGAACAGATTTACAGAAGTTAAATTATCTTATGCGTGATAGACGCACAAATTTAGTCCATAATATGGATCCTCGCTTATTTACTAAACTCTATCAAATCCAATCGCGCTTAGGATTACGTTCATGTGAAATTTCGGTAATTTGCGGTTATCGTGCGCCAGCAACAAATGCAGCAATGCATCGTCGTAGCAAAGGCGTAGCAAGTAATAGCTATCATATGCGCGGACAAGCCATTGATTTCCGTATTGCTAATGTTTCACTGGATAATGTACGTAAAGTTGCACAATCATTGAATAATGGTGGGGTTGGCTATTACCCAAGAAGCAATTTTGTGCATGTCGATACAGGTCCTAATCGTACTTGGCGTGGTAGTTGATCGACAAGACAAACATGATGAATGTACAAATAATCCCCGTTACGCCATTTCAACAAAATTGTTCTGTTGTTTGGGATGACGAAAAAAATGCCGCTATCATTGATCCGGGCGGTGATGCCGAACGAATTATTCAATTTATTAATGAAAATCAAATTACCCCAAAAGTAATTTTACTTACGCATGGTCATTTGGACCATGTTGGCGCTGCAGCGAAATTAAAACGTGAATTTAATATTGATATTCTTGGACCAGAAAAATCAGATGATTATTGGTTACAAGGATTACCACAACAAGCAGAACAATTTGGATTACCATATTGTGCGCCTTTAACGCCAGATCGTTGGTTAAATGAAGGGGAAACTATTGAAGTGGGAGAACTTTGTTTTACCATATTACATTTGCCAGGGCATACGCCGGGCCATATTGGCTTTATTAATCAAGAAGAAAAAATTGCATTTACTGGTGATGTATTATTCCGTCGTAGTATTGGACGCACAGATTTTCCCGGTGGAGATTTTTCACAACTGATCAAAAGTATCAAAGAAAAACTCTGGCCACTAGCTGATGATACGCAAATTGTTGCTGGTCATGGGTTATTAACCACAATTGCAGATGAAAAAAGACAAAATCCTTTTTTAAATGCACAAAATATCGACTAGATAAATGAACTCTTTTTATCGATAAACCTCTAATAGCTGCTCCGTTATTGGAGGTTTTATTTTTCCAAACAAAATATCAGGAAGATGAGGATTAAAATTATTATGTTGCGGGTTTTCTCTCTATATCCAGTACTCTATTTTTTCGTTCTGAATTTAATTATTTTGTCAGTGAGCCGCCTTGGTTTAGCCTTTTGGCAGAAAGAACGGGTTGATGCAGTGGATGGTTGGTTTCCACTCCTGGTACAAGGTGTACGTATGGACGTGGTTTCGCTATGTTGGCTATTTGGCCTATTTGCTTTGCTTTCAGCACTCTTTCTAGATAAAACGCAATTTGGTTCTGTATTTAGAGTGGTATTGCGGGTGGTATTAACGGCAGGATCTGTGTTTATCCTATTTATGGAATTAGCCACACCAGAATTTATTAGTACCTATGATTTCCGTCCAAATCGTCTTTTTGTTGAATATTTAGTTAATCCACGTGAAGTCTTTACTATGTTAGCTAAGGGCCATTTAGTGACGATGATTATTTCAATTATTGTGACAGTATTGGCAACATGGGGATATTGGAAGTTATCGGGGTATGTGGTACGTGATGCGAATGCGGGAAGCTGGCTATATCGTCCTGTAATTGCCGTTGTGGTTGCGGGATTAGTGTTTATGGGGGCGAGATCAACCTTTGATCATCGTGGAATTAATCCATCAATGGTTGCATTTTCGTCGGATCCACTGATTAATTCACTGGTATTGAATTCGGGCTATTCGGTGATGTTTGCAATGCGACAAATGCGCCATGAAGAAGAATCTTCAGAAATTTATGGGCGCTTAGAACCAGAAGATATGTTAGCGACGCTCAAAGGTTTGCATCCACGCCCAGAGAGTGATTATATTGCCGGCGATATTCCATTATTAAGCAAAAATGAAGCAACCTATCGTGGTAAACCTAAAAATCTCGTTATTTTATTAGAGGAGAGTTTGGGAGCACAATTTATTGGTTCGTTAGGGGGATTACCGCTATCACCAAATCTTGATCAATTAAGTAAAGAGGGTTGGTGGTTTGAAAATTTGTATGCAACAGGAACACGCTCGGTACGTGGTATAGAGGCAGTAGTTACTGGCTTTACACCTACACCAGCACGTGCCGTAGTGAAATTAACCAATAGTCAAAATAATTTCTTCACCATTGCAGAGTTATTAGCTCGCAGAGGTTATCACACTTCATTTATCTATGGTGGGGAAAAACATTTCGATAATATGGCAAACTTTTTCTATGGTAATGGATTTAAATACATTATTGATGAAAAAGATTATCCAAATCCAAGTTTTAAAGGAACTTGGGGTGTATCTGATGAGGATTTATTTGCTAGAGCGGATCAAGAGTTTCGCAAGTTACACCAAGAAGGGAAACCGTTCTTTAGTTTAGTCTTTAGTTCAAGCAATCACGATCCATTTGAATTTCCAGATAATAAAATTGAGCTATATGAACAACCAAAAGCGACCAGAAATAATGCAGCAAAATATGCTGATTTTGCGATTGGTGAGTTTTTCAAACGAGCGAAGCAATCTGATTACTGGAAAGATACTATTTTCTTAGTGATTGCTGACCATGATTCACGAGTAGCCGGGGCTTCTTTAGTGCCAATTACCCATTTCCATATTCCTGCATTAATTATTGGTGATGGAATTGCGCCTAAACAAGATAATCGTCTTGTTAGCCAAATTGATATGCCACCGACACTACTTTCATTAATTGGAATTGATGCTGAATATCCAATGTTAGGTTTTGATTTAACCAAATATAGTCCGAATCGAGCATTAATGCAGTTCGATAAATCAATGGCATTGATGAATCAACAGCATCAGGTTGTAATTTTACAACCAGATAAGCAGCCAGAAGGGTTTAACTACGATCAAGCACAGAAAGTATTACGCCCGGCAGAAGTGCCAGCTGAGATGAAAAAACAAGCGTTAACTTATGCTTTATGGGGAAGTTATTTGTATAAAAATCGGTTGTATCATTTACCGGCGGAGAATAAATAATTATTTTAATTGTAATATTATTTGGGTTTCGCCCTAAAGGGCGACCTCCTTTTCTTTGATTTGCAAAGAAAAGGAGGCAAAAGAAAGCAAACCCTCGCACACTTGCTAATCCTCATTCCAATAAGATTTTTCGGGCGGCAAAAAACAGAGATTTTTCTCACTCCGTTCGAAAAATGATCACTTTTTTTGCCTAAAAATCTTATTTGCATTCGGGCAAGTGTGAGAGGGAACCCATTAAACACTTATTAAGATTTGTGATTAAATTTAGATTTGTTAACTGTCTGATCCTTTAATGTTTTCTTATTTTGACTACTATCTTTGATTACATTGTTACTAATATAATCCCTATTAAAAAAACAAACATTTTCTATTACAATAAACACCTTTTTTCATTTCAAGTTAAACAATCCATGGCTAAAGATATGATTTTCTCCGCCCCTATCGAAAAATTGGGCGATTTTACCTTTGATGAACGTGTTGCAGAAGTGTTTCCTGATATGATTCAACGTTCTATACCGGGATACTCAAATATCATTACTGCAATCGGAATGTTAGCGGAGCGTTTTGTTCAACCACAAACGAATGTCTATGATTTAGGGTGTTCACGTGGTGCAGCGACACTTTCGATTCGTCGTAATGTGCATTGTGACGGGGTAAAAATTTACGGTATTGATAATTCTGAACCTATGGTACAACGTTGTCGCCAACATTTAGCTGCTTACCATAGTGACGTTTCGGTTGAAATTTTATGTGATGATATTCGCCAGATTGACATTAATAATGCCTCAATGGTGGTGTTAAATTTTACACTACAATTTATTCCGCCAGCAGATCGAGAAGCCCTATTAAGCAAAATTTACCAAGGGCTAACTAAAGGGGGAATTTTAGTGTTATCAGAAAAATATCGTTTTGAAGACGATGTGATTAATGATCTGCAAATTGATTTACACCATACGTTTAAACGAGCTAATGGGTACAGTGAATTAGAAGTCAGCCAAAAAAGGACGGCATTAGAAAATGTGATGAAAACAGATAGCATTGCTAGTCAAAAAGCATTGTTAGAAAAGATCGGATTTCAACACGTTGTGATGTGGTTCCAATGCTTTAATTTTGGTTCAATGTTAGCGATTAAAGCCTAATAACCAAAATTACGCTATCCAGATTGAAATTTTTCATAGATTTCTGCGGGAAATGAATGAATCCAATTCAAACTAGAAGCGATTTTCGCTATAATCGCCAAGTTAATTTTTAGCTTAATTTTAAAAACAAGGATTTATTATTATGATGCGTTCACATTATTGCGGTGCGTTAAACCGCAGTCATATTGGTCAAGAGGTTACTCTTAGTGGTTGGGTTCACCGTCGTCGTGATTTAGGCGGGTTAATTTTTATCGATATGCGTGATCGTGAAGGGATTGTCCAAGTATTTATTGATCCACAAAATAAACAAGCATTTGAAAAAGCAGCAAATTTACGTAGTGAATACTGTATCCAAATTAAAGGTCAAGTTATTGCGCGCCCAGATAACCAAATCAATAAAAATATGGCGACTGGTGAAGTAGAAGTTTCTGCAACCGATGTTTTAATTTATAACGCATCAGATGTACTTCCATTAGATTTCAACCAAAATAATACTGAAGAACAACGTTTAAAATATCGTTATTTAGATTTACGCCGTCCAGAAATGGCACAACGCTTAAAAACACGTGCAAAAATTACCAGTTATGTACGCCGTTTTATGGATAGTCATGGTTTTCTTGATATTGAAACACCAATGCTTACAAAAGCAACGCCAGAAGGTGCACGTGACTATTTAGTACCCAGCCGTGTGCATAAAGGAAAATTCTATGCTTTGCCACAATCCCCACAACTGTTTAAACAATTATTAATGATGGCGGGATTTGATCGCTATTATCAAATTGTGAAATGTTTCCGTGATGAGGATTTACGTGCGGATCGTCAGCCAGAATTCACCCAAATCGATGTGGAAACTTCATTTCTTACTGCACCAGAAGTGCGTGAAATTATGGAAGAGATGGTTCATGGATTATGGTTAGAAATTTTAGGCGTAGATTTAGGTAAGTTCCCTGTCATGACCTTTGCAGAAGCAATGCGTCGTTTTGGTTCAGATAAACCAGATTTACGTAATCCATTAGAAATGGTGGATGTGGCAGATTTATTAAAAGACGTCGATTTTAAAGTGTTTAGTGGTCCAGCAAATGATCCAAAAGGGCGTATTGCCGCAATTCGTGTACCAAATGGCGTGAGCATTACCCGTAAACAAATTGATGAATATACACAATTCGTTAGTATTTATGGTGCGAAAGGCTTAGCTTGGATGAAGATTAACGATCTTGCTGCGGGTATGGACGGAGTACAAAGTCCAATTGCAAAATTCTTATCGGAAGATGTATTAAAAGCAGTATTAGAACGTGTTCAAGCCCAAACAGGTGATATTATTTTCTTCGGTGCTGATAGCTATAAAGTGGTGACTGATGCAATGGGAGCGTTACGTTTGAAATTAGGACGTGACTGTGGCTTAACTAAACTTGATCAATGGGCGCCATTATGGGTAATTGATTTCCCAATGTTTGAGGATGATGGTGAAGGTGGTTTAGCCGCAATGCACCATCCGTTTACTTCCCCAGCACACGTATCACCAGAAGAGTTAGAAAAATCACCAGTTGATGCAGTAGCTAACGCTTATGATATGGTGATTAATGGTTATGAAGTGGGCGGTGGTTCAGTGCGTATTTTCGATCCGAAAATGCAGCAAACCGTATTCCGTATTCTTGGTATCAATGAACAAGAGCAATATGAAAAATTTGGTTTCTTGTTAGATGCCTTAAAATTTGGAACTCCACCACACGCAGGGTTAGCATTTGGTTTAGACCGTTTAACTATGTTACTCACTGGAACAGAAAATATTCGTGATGTGATTGCATTCCCTAAAACAACAGCAGCAGCTTGCTTAATGACTGAAGCGCCAAGTTTTGCTAATGCACAAGCCTTACAAGAGTTAGCTATTCAAGTGGTAAAAGGAAAAGAGTAGTAAAGAGGCAAAAATGAAACTATATAAATGGGGCGTACTTTGTTTAAGTGGGTTAGCCCTATTTGCCTGCAAAGAAGAAAAGGTCGCTGAAAAAGTAACTCCACCACAAAATGAAGCCAAAGATCAGCTACCTTTAGTCAGTGCAAAAACAGTGACTTTTTTACGAGATGAAAAATGTTTTGCAGAGGATCGTTGTTATCAACTTGATTTACAAAGTTTAGCGACGAATGTTGATTGGATTAATCAATATTTTGATGATGCGGCGCGTAAATTGCTACAAGTTAATGATCCTAATCTTTCAGAAGCAGAGAGTGCAAAAAAACAAGCTGAATGGGATAAATTACCGCTAGATCAGCTCAAAAAAGCGTATATTGATGATGTAGCGTCACTATTCAAAGATGCAGAGTATGCGCCTTTTGGATATTCGCTTGAATATCAGCCTCGCTTTATGGCACAAAACCAACAATTAGCGATGTTTAGTGATTATTTCTTCCATTATGCAGGTGGTGCACATGGTATTTATGCTACACACTTTATTAACTTTGATTTAAAAGCGAAAAAAGTATTAAGCATTGATGATGTGCTATTACCAAATCAAAGAAAAGCATTTAATAATTTATTGCAAGAAGCTTATCTGGATTATGTGGCGTCAGTAGAAAATGAACCCGATCACGATAAAGCGGAGCAATTATTGCAAGAGCGTGCCGATATGGGGTGGGCTGCAGAGCCAACAGATAACTTTACCTTTACCTATAATGGAATGTTGTTAAGTTACCCACCTTATGAACTCGGTGCTTATGTAGAAGGTGAAATCCAGCTATTAATTCCGTATGAACGTTTAATAGATGTGGTAAAACCTGAATATTTATTTAATACAACAAAAACGATTATTTCTGAGTAAATGATGAAATATAAACACCCTGAATCGGTTCTGGTCGTTGTGTATTGTATCAATACAAAACGGGTATTAATGCTGCAACGTAAAGACGATCAGGATTTTTGGCAATCTGTTTCGGGCAGTTTAGAAGTAGGCGAAACACCAGCGCAAGCGGCAAAACGGGAAGTGTTTGAGGAATTACAATTAGATATTTCTACCTTACCAAGTATGCTTAAAGATTGTCATTATGAAGTTGATTTTGAAATCTTTGCCCAATTTCGTGCACGTTATGCACCGAATGTAACGCATTGTCACGAATATTGGTTTACCTTACCGTTAGCAGAGGAGTGTGCTGTCAGTTTAACAGAACACTCTGCCTATCGTTGGGTTGAAGCAGAAACTGCAATGAAGATGACAAAATCATGGAATAACGCGCAAGCGATAGAAAAATTTGTAATACATCAACCTATTGAAAATTAAAGAGGATTTTTCATGGCTGGTCACAGTAAATGGGCTAATATTAAACACCGCAAAGCGGCGCAAGACGCACAACGTGGGAAAATTTTTACTAAATTAATTCGTGAGTTAGTTACCGCAGCGAAAATGGGCGGACCAGATGTTGGTTCAAACCCTCGCTTACGTACAGCGGTTGATAAAGCATTATCAAATAATATGACTCGTGACACAATCAATCGTGCTATTCAACGTGGTGCTGGTGGTGGCGATGATACCAATATGGAATCTATTGTTTACGAAGGTTATGGTCCAGGCGGTACAGCAATTATTGTTGAATGTTTAACGGATAACCGTAAACGTACTGTATCGGAAGTTCGCCACGCTTTTACTAAATGTGGTGGAAATTTAGGTACTGATGGTTCAGTGGCTTACTTATTTACACGTAAAGGTTTAATCTTAGTAAATCAAGCTGATGAAGATGCATTAATGGAAGCGGCTATTGAAGCAGGGGCAGATGATGTACAGCCACAAGATGATGGCAGTTTTGAGATCTATACTGCTTGGGAAGATCTTAGTTCAGTACGTGATGCATTAACTGAAGCCGGCTTTAAAATTGATGAAGCTGAAGTAAGTATGATCCCATCAACTACGGCGGAATTAGATGCGGATACAGCACCAAAACTAATGCGTTTAGTTGATATGTTAGAAGATTGCGATGATGTGCAAAACGTATATCACAATGGTGATATGAGTGATGAAGTAGCAGCATTATTGTAAGAATGATGAGTTAAAAAAGGGGGCTTAGCCCCCTTTTTACTAGTAAAGTGAAATCCTATTCATAAATCTTGATAAATGGTTCATTTGGGTTCCCTCTTACACTTGCCCGAATGAAAATCAGATTTTTAGGTAAAAAAAGTGATCATTTTTCGAACGGAGTGAGAAAAATCTCTGTTTTTTGCCGCCCAGAAAATCTGATTGGAATGAGGATTAGCAAGTGTGCGAGGGCGTGTTTCTTTTGCTTCGTTTTCTTTACACAAGTAATGACAAAAAGCGATAGCTTTTTGAACGTTGCTTGCAACGGCCCGTTAGGGTGAGCAAGCTTGCTTGCGAATAAAAGTAGGTCGCCCTTTAGGGCGAAACCTAAATTTATAATTTAGTGAAAGAATTAGTAGCCAAATATTGTGGACTAAATAGGGCCTATTCTTCCCAGAAAGATAGGCAAAACCCTAATATTTTTAACATTCAATATGATTATTCTCGGCATTGACCCCGGATCACGCCTAACCGGTTATGGCGTTATCCGCCAACAAGGCAAACAACTCACCTATCTCGGCAGTGGTGTAATTCGTACTGAAGTTGATGATCTTCCGACACGACTACAACGAATTTACGTTGGTGTAACGGAGATTATTACTCAATTCCAGCCAGATGTTTTTTCGATTGAACAAGTCTTTATGGCGAAAAATGCTGATTCCGCGCTAAAGCTAGGACAGGCAAGAGGAGCAGCAATTGTTGCCGCAACCAATCATCAATTACCGGTTTTTGAATATGCGGCAAGATTAGTGAAACAAACTGTGGTAGGAATTGGTTCCGCTGATAAAAAGCAAGTGCAGCATATGGTGACAAAAATTTTAACATTATCTGCTTCACCACAAGCTGACGCCGCAGATGCGTTAGCGATTGCCATTACTCACGCTCACTCTTATCAATATTCACTACAAGTTGCTCAAGCAGGACAATCTAAATTAGCGGGAAATGCGGCTTTGTTACGTGCAAGATATAGTCGGGGACGCTTTCGTTTGAAAGCAGAAAAATAAAAATTTGATAAACAAGCAGTACAGCTTGTTGAAAGATTAAATTGACTAACAATTCTTAATAAATGTCTAATGGGTTCCCTCTCACACTTGCCCGAATGGAAGTCAGATTTTCAGGCAAAAAAAGTGATCATTTTTCGAACGTAGTGAGAAAAATCTCTTTTTTGCCGCCCGGAAAATCTGATTGGAATGAGGATTAGCAAGTGTGCGAGGGTTTGTTTTCTTTTGCCTTCTTTTCTTTGCAAACTCAATGACAAAAAGCGATAGCTTTTTGAACGTTGCTTGCAACGGCCCGTTAGGGTGAGCAAGCTAGCTTGCGAATAAAAGAAGGTCGCCCTTTAGGGCGAAATCTAAATGCTAATTAAAGTAAATATGTTGTTAGTAATTTAACTGGTTATCCATAACAGATAACCAGTATAAACAACACTAAAACATCGTTGTATCTTGGAATAACCCCACTTTCAAATCGGTTGCGGTATAAATAATACGACCATCTACCTCAACTTCACCATCGGCTAATCCCATAATTAACTTACGATTAATCACACGTTTTAAATGAATACGATAAATAACTTTTTTTGAAGTTGGTAAAATTTGCCCTGTAAATTTCACCTCACCAACCCCTAAAGCGCGGCCTTTACCTTCACCACCAATCCAGCCTAAGAAAAAGCCAACTAATTGCCACATCGCATCTAACCCTAAGCAACCCGGCATCACAGGATCGCCAATAAAGTGGCAACCAAAGAAAGGCAAATCAGGGCGAATGTCTAATTCTGCTTCAATATAACCTTTACCATAACGCCCTTTCGTTTCATCCATTTCAACAATACGATCCATCATTAACATTGAGGGTGCAGGTAGTTGAGGGCCTTTCTCACCAAATAATTCACCGCGTCCAGAAGCTAATAAATCTTCATAGCTAAATGATTTTTGAGCGGTGAATGTTCTTTTTTGTGAACTACTGTTCGGCATACTGATCTCCTCCAAGCGAGCGTTAAAAATCCTTTCCAAAAGGAAACATAAGATGTTGGCTATTCTAGCAAGGAAAAATGCTTTTTGAAATGGCTTACACTTGTTCGCTGAATGGTCGGAGCAGTTTTTTTATTTTTTGTGCGAATTTAACCAAGGAAACCAACGATTAAGTAAAGGTTTTGCCTCAGCTTTCAGTTCAATATTTTGCATAATTAATTGGTTTAGTGGGCGATTAGCCTCGTGATATTCAGTATCAGGCATTTCTACTAAATCACGTTGCAATAAAATTTGTAACGCTTGTGTCGCATCTTCAACGATCCATAAATGGAATGTTCCTGCTTTTACTGCTTCAATAATGGCTTGATTTAAGCTTAATTGTGCACAAACCACAGTAGGAATAATCACTCCTTGCTTTCCAGTTAAACCACGTTGTTGGCAAATTGCAAAAAAGCCTTCAATCTTTTCATTTACACCACCCACAGCGTGTACCAAACCGAACTGGTCAATCGCGCCAGTAATTGCAATATTTTGCGGTAACGGCAATTCTGCTAAAGCACTGACTAATACACAAAGCATAGCTAACGAAGCACTATCACCATCAATTTCAGTGTACGACTGTTCAAAAACTAGTGATGCAGAGAAAGGTAATTGGCTGGGTAATTGCAAAATATTGCTTAAACAAGATTGTGCAATCATCATCCCTTTACTGTGAATATTGCCGGCTAATTCATTTTTACGATCAACATCGACAATTTCCCCTTCGCCAATTTGTACTAAACAACTGATTCGTGAGGGTTCACCAAAGGCATAGGGTACGCCCGGATACTCAATTACCGACAAGCCGTTAATTTGTCCAATCTCTTCACCATCAGTAGCGATATAGATCTGTTCAGCCAAGACGCTTTGATAACTACGTTGCTGCAATAAATCTCGCTGATAACATTGTTGACGATAACAATCTTCGATCATCGCTGCGGTAATTAACTTAGATTTGGGTTGGGTAATCATTGCACCTTGTAAAATGCGTAAAATCTGTGAAGGCGAATTACTAATTAATTGGCGATCTTCACTATCACGCACAAGCCACTGATACAAGCGATTAATGCCAGATAAATCAATATCACGTTGCAGTTCGGACTTTGCTAAATGTTGAATATAACCTGCCCATTGTGCTTGTTGCTGTTCAGAGGCAACCTCACAATAAGCGGCTAATTCTGCATAATCAGCTAATTGGTATAAGTCAGGTTGGATTGCTTCTAATTCGGCAATATTTTCTCGACTGCCAACTAAGATAAGTTTTAATTTCAATGGCATACTTGGAATAACACATGGCTGGCGTTGCAGAATATTATCTAAATGCCAATGAAATTGTTGTTGTTGCAATAAGCTTAATAAACGTAACCAAACGTCAAATTGTGCTAACAGTTGTGCGATAGAAACGATTAAGATCCCACCATTTAATTGATGAACTAATCCCGGTATAAGATGCAGTTTATCGCTATTAGTTAGCTGTAATACTTGCCCAAATAGATGTTGAGGATCAAGATAATCAGCACTTTTTACCCAATCACGTTGAATAAAATTATCCTGTACAGACGTAGCTGTCCGCATTTCCATGATAGGAAATTCATTATTATGCTGCTGGAATTGATAATGTACCCCATTAATTGCCAACGGTTGATCTGCAAAATAATGCTGTAATAAATAACGTTCTAAACGCTGTAAATCACTAAATTGTTCTTCACCTTTTAATACTAATAAATGCCTATCTTGTGCTAACCAATGTTTAATCGCTGCGGTAGCACGTGGCTGTAAATCCCAAAAATCAATAGTGTGATTAATTTGTTCAGCTTGAATCGCGAAGGTGGGTGCAAGTGACTGCCAATCTAATTTTAATAAATCCATAGTTATTCTCTTTTCTTTTTTAACCTGCGAATTATACACAAAACTACTGTAAAGGGTGGATTTCTATTCTGTTAATTAGGAAGTAAGAAAAATAGATAATAGAGCCTATAGTAGAGATATAAAAAGTATCATTTACCTATATTGAGGTATACTTGTAATTTGTTGATTTATATAGAAAATAGTAGGGGGGGGGATTTTACATTTAACAAAAAATCTGCTAAAATTGCTTGATTTTTACGCAGGGTATAGACCTAATTTTGATAGTTTGTTATTGCAAATTAAATTTGGTCTTAGAAATTTTTTTAATATTGAAGGAACTATCATTATGAATAAAATCTACAAAGTGATTTGGAACAGCACATTAGGCATTTGGCAGTGTGTTTCCGAATTAACTAGTGCGAAGGGTAAAAGCAAATCTAGCACCTCCTCAGTTGCTACTCCTCGCTCTGTAAATGCTAGGGGGGGGGGTAAAAACAGTCCTTTCTATTTTTGCACTGCTGGCAATGGGAACGATTTCTTATCAAGCTGTTGCTGAAACGGTTACGATTTCAGGAGCAGATGGGATTTCAGGTACAGTGCCGCAGAGAAAGGCATCCACTGACCCTGTAGGCTCTATTTCTACAGCTGGTAAGGTAACGAATGATACAGTGTCTAGTAGACAATCTGCTACGATCAAAGGTGATACGATTACGATTGATGGTAATCAGGGTGCGACTAATACGGGTATCGTTAAGTTTATCTATGAAATGGGATGGGGGACAGATAGTAATAACTCCCCAATCAACCATAATGTTGATCCTAACGCATCTTATTTTAGGTATTTAAAATTGGATAACTCCCACTTGTTGATTAGTAATCCGACAAGCTCTCCTGAAGGTAAGTTTAGATTTGATGGTTTATGGGCAGGTGCAGAAGCTGGTAAGTATGCTAGTGAGAGTACGATCACTTTGAATAATGCTGAAGTCTTATTAAATAACTCCAGTAGTTCAGGTGGTTTAGCTGTAGGTCCTAATAGTTCTGTCGATATTAACAACAGTACATTTACTAGTATTTTTGTTCGAAATATTGGTACGGTTAATGTGACTAATTCTACTTTAGCTGTTACTCAAGATGTGACGACATTCGAGGGATTTGTTAGAGAGGGTGAGCTTAAAGGAGAGAATGTTAATACAGCTCAATTAGGCACATTTAACTTTGATAACGGGGTATTGGAGTCTAAGTATAGAGCGGCTAGACCTAATGATCCTGGAATGTTTAAAGGTAATTTAGTGCTTAAGAATGATACCGAGATTAAAGTAGGTACTAATTCAGACGGCACTATTAAAAAGACCTTTATTCAAGGTGGTGGCGTGATTCAGGATTTTAATGGTTCTAAATCAGCCGTGAATAAAACTGGTGCGGGTACCTTGGTTTATACCGAAAGTAACACCTATACTGGCAATACCAATGTTAAAGAAGGAACTTTACAGCTTGGTAATGAAGGTGGTGCAGTAGCAGGAACTGAGGGTACTACAGGGGATATTGCTCGTGATACAGATATTGTTTTAAGCAAAGACGCAACCTTACAGATTAAACGTTCAAATACATATGAATTAAATAATAAAATTCTAGCAGAAAATAAAGCGGCTGATACGGGTAACCTCGTGCAAGCAGGTAGCGGTACCACCATTATTAGCAATAAAGACAATACTTTCAGCGGTAATACGCTGATTCGTGGTGGCGTGCTGCAATTTGAAAATATTGAATCAATGGGGAAAGGCACGACCGCGATTTCGACTGGTGAAGGTGAAGATAAAGGTAAGTTAAAAATCAACTTTACCGAAGATGCAACAATTGAACGCAATATCGATGGTACTGGTGAGATCGAAAAAACCAATACCGCTAAAGTAACCTACACTGGCTCTGGTACCTACACGGGTAAAACCACCGTATCGGGCGGTGAATTAGAGATTGCTTCAGGCGGTAGCATTATCGGTACCAGTGAAGTGATTATTGATGATGGTAAGACTTATACGGAAGGTCAACCTGTTGCAACCTTAACAGTTGGCGGTACGCTTGAAACGGCTCACACAGATAATGATTACGGTGATGTCACAATTGATAACGGTACGCTTAATGTAAAAAATGGCGGTACGGTAAATGTGGGTAACATTAAATCAAGAGATCCTAATACACCCGAAGCAGATACTGATAAATCTACGATTAATATTGAAAATGGCGGTAGCCTCACAACCAATCTGATAAACGGTGATAAACTCTTTGAAAACTTCAAAACCGATCCAGGTCATGAAGGCATTCAAATTGACGGTACGCTAACAGCTCAAGTTGCGGATAAAGATGCCACGATTTCTCAAGAAGACGGTGCGGTATTCACAGGTACAGGTAGCTTTGTGAAAGATGGTAACGGTACCTTGAAACTGGCTTCAGGCAACACCATTGGTACAACTTGGGTGAAAGACGGTACCTTAGATTTAGACCCAGATAAAACCCTAAAGAGCACTACGGTTAAAGTGGGTGATAATAAGGTAGCAGACGCAACCGACAAAGAAGCCGCTAAAACTGCGACATTTAATGTAACAGGAACCGTAGAAGGTGCCACTGATGTCAGCGTAGATTCTGATGGTTACTTGAAAATTGGTGATGATACGCATACTGGATCTATTAGTACGACTAATTTGACGGTAGAGGGTGGCTCAGTAGATCTTGCAAAAGGTACTGCAACGGTATCCGCAACGACTTCAGTTAAAGATGGTACATTGAATGTTGCTAAGGGTACTCAGCTGACTACGGTAGACCTTAAAGCGGGTGATAATAAAGACGAGGAAGGTACAAATAATAAGACAAATGCCTTTGTGAATATTGATGGTACAGTAACGGCTACTGGAGATATTACGGTCAAACCCGATGCAAAAGTAACCGTAGGTACGGATGCAGAGGGCGATACCCCAGCAACTGCAGGGACGTTAGCCGGTAAGAACTTAATCGTAGAGGGCGGTTCAGTCGATGTAGTTGAGGGTAAAACCAACATTACTGAGGATACTGATGTTAAAGACGGTTTATTAAACGTTGATAAAGGGGCTACTCTAACGACAAAAAATCTGAAAGCGGGTGATAATGAAGACGAGCAAGGTACGAACAATAAGACGAATGCCTTTGTGAATGTGAATGGTACCGTAACGGCTACTGAAGATATTACAGTTAAACCTGATGCGAAAGTAATCGTAGGTACGGATCCACAGGGCAGTACCCCTGGAACTGTAGGGACATTAGCTGGTAAGAACTTAACTGTAGAGGGTGGTGAAGTTGCTGTCGTTGAGGGTAACGCCAAGATTACTGAGAATACTGATGTTCAAGACGGTACATTAGACGTTCATAATGGTGCCACTTTAACGACAAAAAATCTGAAAGCGGGTGATAATAGTGATGATCAGAAGACTGGCGAGTCAATTAATGCTCATGTCAATATCGATGGTGACGCAACGGTTAGTGGTGAAATGACCGTAAAACCTGATGCGGCCGTGAATGTCGGGACCAATGATATCCCTTCTGATGGTGATGCACCTACTAAAATTGGTGACACAGGTAGTTTAAAAGTTAACACCTTTACAATGGATGGCGGTACGCTGGATGTTAATAAAGGTAAGCTTGATGCAGGTACAGCAACAGTTAATGGTGGTACATTGACTGTAGATGGTCCAGGTACGGTTAATGTAGGTACGGTTAATCCAGAAAATGGTAATTTAACCACACCAAAAGTACTAACACTGAATGGTGGTACATTAGATGTCGCGGGTCACGTGAATGCTGAGAACATTGTTTCTAATCAACCGACTGATAATGATACAGATGCAATTATTAAAGTACAAGGTGGTGGTGAGCTAAGCCTTAAACCGACAGGGGATAAGCCACTGTTTGACGGCTTTAAGCAAGGTGATTCAGATACTATTGAGGTCGGTGGTACGTTAAAAGTGGATGTGGCAGATGGTGTGAATGTAGCACAAAACCTTGATGCACCGATTAATCCACTCACTACTGCTGATAATGCTACCCCTGTAAAAGGTACATTAGAGAAAAATGGTAATGGTAGCTTGTTGTTAAGTGCGCCAGAAAATACGTTAGGTAAAACCGTTGTACACGATGGTACATTAGGGATTAAACCTAATTCAGTATTGAACAGTGATACGGTAGATGTTGGCGATTCACAAGAGACTTCAGACACCGCTAAATTAAATATTGAAGGTGGTTTAAAAGCAACTGATGTAAATGTGAAGCCTGATGGTCACTTAAATATCGGTACGAATGCTGATCCTGATGCGGATACACCAGATGTTAAAGGTACATTAGAAACCACTAACCTAACTATTGATAGTGGTTCAGTGGATCTGAATGTGGGTAAAGCAGATATTGGTACCACCAATATCAATGACGGTACATTTACTACAGATAAAGGCACGACTTTAGACAGTGACAATATCAATATCGGTAATAACCCTGATGGTAACAATAAAGATGGTGGCTCTAATACAGCTAAATTACAGGCTAACGGTGATGTTATAGCGGAAAATGTAGCCGTTAAATCTGATGGTGCATTAGATATTGGCTCTAATGATAATCCTAAGGATAAGGGTAAATTGACCGCTACTAATGTTACCTTAGATGGGGGGCGTATCGATCTGAATAATGGTGAAACAGACATTGATACCACTCAAATCAATAAAGGTAAGGTTACTGTTGATAAGGGAACGACTTTCGATAGTGATAATATTAATGTCGGTAATAACACTAATAACAATGGTGATCCAGCATCAGAAGCAGGTATCCAGATTGATGGTACGGTAACAACGAAAAATATTACCGTGAATCCTGATGGTACATTAGATGTCGGTACAAACGATAAAGCACAAACAGGTACGTTGAAGACTGATCATTTAGTGCTTGAGGGCGGTCCTGCCAATATTAATAGTGGTACAGTAGAAACCCCTAATGATATTGTGGTGAATGGTACGACTTTAACCATTGATAAGGGCACAACCGTAACGACACCGAATGTGATTACAACCGATCCGATTGGTGAGGATACGAAGCCATCTGCTGTCAATATTGCTGGTACGTTAAATGTGTCTCCCGCTGATGGCGCGAAGTTGTTTGATGGATTCCAAACCAATCCGGCTAAAAAGGGTAAAGATGGTTTAACAGTCGATCGAACAGGTACGTTGAATATTACTACGCCAGCAAATGGTGTGGTAACCCAAGATCCTGATACTCCGATTGCAGGTTCAGGTACGATCAATAAGAAAGGTCCGGGTGAGCTAGATATCCTTGCAGATAACCCATTTGAGGGTACCGTTAATATAGATGAAGGTACGCTACGATTGACAGATAATGGTAAATTAGGTCAGGCGACTGTCAATGTTAATAATGATGGAACACTTGCTGTAGATGCGCCAAATACCGAGTTGGGTAGCTTAACAATGAATCCTAAGAGCCGATTTGTGGTTAAGGCGACTCCAGATGGCGTGAGCGAGTTACGTGTTAATGGTGATTTACACTTAGATGGTCAATTCTTTACAGATGTTAAAGAGTTTAAAGATAGTCCTGACTTGGATAAGATTGATTTATCTAGAGCAGTGGTATCAAATACTGGTGGGTTAACTGGTAAATTCACTTCTTATGATGATAATAGTAATCTGTTTGACTTTATTCCAGATTCACAAACTAATCCAAATGAGATAAGATTTATCGTTAAACCATCTAAAGATGACTTAGGTATAATTGCTGATCGTTTAGGGTATGAGCGAGCGAAGAGTATTGCTTCTGCATTAGATAGTATCTTTGCTAAAGATCCAACAGGACCACTAGCACGTTTATTCTATGCTCTTTTTGATGATCAACAATCAATAGATGCAGTAGTAGAGTCATTACCTGCCTTAGCGGGAGCAAGCAGCCAAGTTGTTGCTGATACAAGCAGACATTTAGCAAATCTTGCGAAAATTTATGACCGTTGTGAAGATAACGTTCAACAAGGTGATAAACATATTTGGGCGAAAACTTTCGGTAGTTGGGGTACCCAAGATCAATACCAAGGTGCAGCAGGATATCGTAGCGAAAGTTATGGTTTTGCTGCTGGCGTTGAGAAATGTCATCAACAAACTCGCTTAGGAGCGATGATCGGCTATGCTTATAGCCATGCTTATAACCGTGAATCAGTGTCTAATCAAACATTACGAGCAGATACAATTCAAGCAGGTATTTATGGTAATACATCAATTAGCTCTATTGCTGATTTAGACTTTAGAGCGGGTATTGGTTACAGTGATGTAGGTACTAAACGTAATATTAAGTTTGCGAAGCATACTGCACAAGGTAACTATGGTAATAAGATTGGGTATGCTGGTGTGGGTGTGAACTTTAATGCGTTCTCATCTGAACAAGCTGTGATCAAACCATTTATCCGTTTAGATTACCAAGTGGTGCGTAATAACCATTACAGTGAACGTGGTGCAGGTGTGTTAAATCTTAATGTTGATGCGGGCACTAACCAATCATTAGTTAGCCAAGTTGGTGTTGATATGAAAGCGCGTCTTGCTGATAAGCTCTCTGTTAATACTCGTGTTGGTGTAGGTTATGATTTAGTTGGTGAGATAGCCTCTACACGCGCAGCGTTTGCGGGTGCGCCGGATGTTAAGTTTACAACTCAAGGAGCACAACATGGTCGTGTCAGCGGTGAATTGGGAATTGAGATGAATTACCACATTACCCCTGCAGCAACGTTATCAGTAGGTTATGATGCGTCAGCACGTAAAGGCTATATTGAACATACACCAAACATTATGTTTAAGATGGCATTTTAATTAGGTTATTAACCTTATTTTTAAAATAACAATACGCCGCTTTTATAGCGGCGTATTTGTTTTGTGAATAAATAAACTCTGGTATCAAATTGAATTCACTATTTTTAAAATGACATATTTTTTACTTACTGCAAAGCAACCGTAGTTTTGTTAAAATTGCCCAAGTTTTGCAGAAGAATAAGGATGGTATATGCAACAAATTATTGAGGTAAATACACAAAATTTGGCTGAAGTATTAGATATGGGAAAAACGCAGCCATTAGTTTTTGTGTTTTATGCTGCAACTGATAATGCTTCAAATGGTTTTGTGAGTACATTAGAACGTTTAACAACCCAATACCCAAATCAATTTATTTTAGCGAAAGTGAATTGTGAAACTGAACAGATGATCGCGGCACAATTCCGTATCCAAGCATTACCGACCACTTATCTATTCAAAGATGGCGCACCGATAGATGGCTTCCACGGTGTATTGCCTGAACCAGAATTACAACAACGTTTAGCGGTAATTTTACCGAAAGAAGATGAAATTAAGTTTAATCAAGCGTTAGATTATTTGGCAGTGGATAATTACGAACAGGCGTTACCATTGTTAAAGGAAGCATGGGAAGTTTCAGATAAGAAAAATAGTGATGTTGCCTTGCTTTACGCTGAAACCTATATCGCAATGAAAAAAATAGAACCCGCACAAGAAATTCTGAAACAAATTCCACTGCAAGATCGTGATAGCCGTTGGCAAGGGTTACAAGCTCAAATCGAACTATTGATTCAGGCAGCGGATACACCAGAGATTCAACAATTACAGCAAGATTATCAACGTCAACCAACACCAGAAATTGCGATTAAATTAGCCGTACAATTACATCAAGCGAATCGTAATGAAGAAGCGTTAGAGCTATTATTAGCTATTTTGCGTAAGGATCTTGGTGCAGAAGAGGGAGAAGTAAAACGTCAATATTTAGCTATTTTGGCAGCAATGGGGAATAGCGATCCTTTAACCAATAAGTATCGCCGTCTGGTATATTCCCTCTTGTATTAAGTGTCGCAACAAAGATCAATTATTAAGTTAGGATTCAATATATGACAACAAAACACAGTAAATTATTAATTTTAGGATCAGGTCCAGCAGGTTATACCGCGGCAATTTATGCCGCACGTGCGAATTTAAAACCCGTTTTAGTAACTGGTTTACAGCAAGGTGGACAATTAACAACTACCAATGAAATTGAGAATTGGCCAGGCGATGCAGGCGAAACAACTGGGCCTGAATTAATGCAACGGATGTTAGAACACGCAGAAAAATTTGAAGCAGAGATTATCTTTGATCATATTAATAAAGTTGATCTATCACAACGTCCATTTACCCTTTATGGGGATAGCCAAACTTTTACCTGTGATGCGTTAATTATTGCCACTGGCGCGTCAGCAAAATATTTAGGTTTACCTTCAGAAGAGGCTTATAAAGGTCGTGGTGTATCTGCTTGTGCAACCTGTGATGGCTTTTTTTATCGTAATAAACCTGTTGCCGTAATTGGCGGCGGAAATACAGCGGTTGAAGAAGCATTATATCTGGCTAATATTGCCTCTACTGTGCATCTTATCCATCGTCGTGATAGCTTCCGCAGTGAAAAAATTCTTTTAGATCGTTTAATGAAAAAGGTCGAAGAAGGTAAGATTGTGCTACATACCAATCGTACTTTAGCTGAAGTCTGTGGTGATAATATGGGCGTTACCCATCTACAATTACAAGATACACAGTCTGATGCACAAGAAAAGGTTGAAGTAGAAGGTGTATTTATTGCAATTGGACATGCACCAAATACCGATATTTTTGCAGGTCAATTAGAGCTAAATAATGGTTATATTGTGGTGAAATCTGGCTTACAAGGGAATGCAACTGCGACTTCAGTAGCGGGCGTATTTGCTGCTGGAGATGTTATGGATCAACATTATCGCCAAGCAATTACCTCAGCAGGTACTGGGTGTATGGCGGCATTAGATGCGGAACGTTACCTTGATGCATTAGACGCACAAAAATAACACCTTTTTTTGAATTCATTCCCCTCACTATTGAGGGGATTTTATTGTATTTTTACAGTATGGCAGAATATGGAAAAAGCACGCCAGAAACAGCTTCAAACTTGGCTTAAACAGCAAAGTAAAATTATCAAGAAACCGCTTAAATTAAATCTTCTGTTTGCAACTTGTTCAACACTATTATTGGTTGTGCAAACATGGTTATTAGCCTCATTATTAAATGATCTGATTATTGAACAGGTGCCACGTGAACAATTAATTCCTCTTTTTATTACGTTGCCAATAATTTTTGCCGTAAGAGCCGGATTGTTGTATGCCCGAGAAAAGATCGGCTTTTATAGTGGTCGCGTGTTGCGTCAGCATTTACGCCAGCAAATTATGCAAAAATTGCAGCAAGTTGGGCCAGCAACATTGGCTTATCGCCCTGTGGGCAGTTGGGCAACATTAGCCTTAGAGCAAGTAGAAAATTTGCATAATTTTTATGCTCGTTATTTACCTCAACAATATTTATCAGGGGTAGCACCGCTGATTTTATTAATTGCGATCTTTCCAATTAACTGGGCAGCAGGGCTAATCTTATTAATTACTGCGCCTTTAATTCCATTATTTATGGCGTTAGTAGGAATAAAAGCTGCCGAAGCAAATCAACGTAATATTACGACCTTAGCTCGTTTGAGTGGGCAGTTTTTAGATCGTTTAAGAGGGTTGGAAAACCTACGCATTTTTAATCGTACTAAACAACAAACAGAACAAATAGAGGAACGGAGTGAAGATTTTCGTGAAACTACGATGGATGTGCTGAAAATTGCCTTCCTTTCTTCTTCTGTATTAGAGTTTTTTACCTCAATTTCAATCGCCTTAACTGCGGTTTATTTTGGTTTTAGCTATTTGGGACAAATTAATTTTGGTGGATATAGTACAGGTGTCACCCTGTTTTCAGGTTTTTTCTGTTTAATTTTAGCACCAGAGTTTTATCAACCACTGCGTGACTTAGGTACTTATTATCATGATAAAGCCGCCGCAGTGGGGGCAGCCGACACGATAGAAGCATTTTTGCAACAAGATTTCTTAATTGCACAGCAAGGTGAGATGAGATTAGACGCGGACGAAATTAGCTTGCAAGCAGAACAGTTGGTTGTGCTTTCACCAACAGGCACAGCATTAACTCAACCGCTGACGTTTCAAATTAAGGCAGGGGAAAATGTTGCTTTAGTTGGGCAAAGTGGCGCAGGCAAAACCTCACTAATGAATGTGTTATTAGGTTTTTTACCTTATCAAGGCAGTTTATTAGTGAATGGGGTAGAGTTACGTTCACTTAATTTAACTGCTTGGCGTAATAAACTTGCTTGGGTTGGGCAAAATCCATTTTTATTACAAGGTACTATTCGAGAAAATCTCCGTTTGGCTAATCGTGAAGCAACAGATCAACAGCTTATCGTCGCATTGCAACAAGCGTATGTTGCAGAACTTGCACCATTGTTAGATAAAGAGTTACAAGACGGTGGCTTAGGGGTGTCGGTAGGGCAAGCACAACGTTTGGCAGTGGCGCGGGCTTTATTAAAAACAGGATCACCATTATTGCTATTAGATGAACCTACCGCCAGTTTAGATGCCCGTTCAGAAAATCAAGTTTTAGCCAGTTTGCAGCAGCTTAGTCAAGGCAAAACAACCTTGATGATTACTCACCGTATCGAAGATTTAAAGCAATCTGATCGAATTTTAGTGATGCAATCAGGTAAGATTGTGCAGCAAGGTAGATTCAGTGAATTACAGGATCAAGGCTATTTTGCTGAACTATTGGCACAACGTGAAACCGCAGTTAGTTAAGGATAATTTAATGCGTTCATTATTTCCGTTTTTTGCAATGTTTAAACATACGCCATTACGTTTGGCATTAGGGATCATTTTAATGCTAACTGGTTTAGCTGCAAGTATTGGGCTATTAACTTTATCAGGTTGGTTTTTAGCAGCAGCAGCGATTGCAGGCGTGTCAATTTTATTTAACTTTTTCTATCCATCATCAGGGGTAAGGGGATTAGCTATTGGTCGAACTGTCGCACGTTATTTTGAAAAAGTAGTGACCCATGATGTCACCTTTGAGATTTTGGCAAAGTTACGTGTTACGGTGTTTACAAAGATTATTCCATTAAGCCCTGCGGTATTAAGCCGTTATCGCAATAGCGAATTGTTAAATCGTTTAGTGGCGGATGTGGATACCTTAGATACATTGTATTTACGTCTATTTGCCCCATTTGTCAGTGCCGTTGGGATGATTATTTTTATTGGGATTGGCTTAAGTTTTCTTAACTTGCAGATTGCTTTGTTTGTGGCTGGCAGTTTATTGGTGTTATTACTGGTGATCCCGACTGTTTTTTATCGGTTAGGACAACGCTTTGGTGCGGCATTAACCGCAAGTCGTGCGAAATACCGTATTCAATTTATCGAATATATCCAAGCTCAAGCAGAGCTACTATTATTTAATGCAGGCGAAGCATTGCAACAACGGTTACAACAAACCGAACAGCAATGGTTGCAAAATCAACAACGAGAAGCCCAATTAGCGGGGTTATCGAGCGCCATATTATTGTTTGCCAATGGGGTGATTGTGGTGATTACCTTGTGGTTAGCCGCTGCAACGCCAATGGGGTCTGGGGATTTTAAATTGGCATTAATTGCGTTAGTGACCTTTTCGGCATTAGCCTCATTTGAAATTTTAATGCCAATCGGAGCAGCATTTCTGCATTTAGGGCAGGTCATTGCTTCCGCTGAACGCGTAACCGATATTATTTCACAACAGCCATTAGTGACATTTAATGGCACATTGAAAACGGTAGCAGCGAATACTCAACCTTTGCTTTCCCTCAAACATCTACATTTTAATTACCCTGACAGAGCAGAAGCAGCTTTAACTGATGTGAGTTTTGCTGTTACTGCAGGGCAAAAAATTGCTATTTTAGGTAAAACAGGCAGTGGGAAATCCACCTTATTACAGTTATTGATTCGTAACTATATGCCAACGCAAGGGGAAATTTTACTCGCAGGGCAGCCTATTGATCAGTATTGCGAAGAAAGCTTACGACAACAGATCATTTTATTAACGCAGCGAGTGCATATTTTCAGCGATACATTACGTGAGAATTTGTGTTTAGCAAATCCACAAGCGACGGATCAACAGCTTGCTGATTTACTACACCAAGTAGGATTAGGTTATTTGCTTTCCCAAGAACAAGGTTTAGATACGTGGTTAGGTGATGGTGGTCGCACTTTATCTGGTGGTGAACAACGGCGCTTAGGTATTGCGCGAGTGTTATTATCGTCTGCTCCGATTATTTTATTAGATGAACCAACCGAAGGGTTAGATCGTGAAACAGAACGCCAGGTATTAGCGCTATTATTAGCACATTGCCAACAGAAAACATTAATTATGGTCACGCATCGCTTAACAGGATTAGATCAGTTTGATCAGGTGATTGTGATGGATAATGCACAAGTGGTTGAGCAAGGTGATTTTACGCAATTATCACAAACAGCGGATTCATTGCTATTTAAATTGGTTAATCGTATTTCTTATTAATCATCGTGTGGATAGTGAGTTGTTATTAGCTATTTACATTACTTAGGCTGATAAGATAAAGATTTTTATTTATCTTATATTATGTGGGGCTTTTAATAGGAGGCGGTATGTCTGATTTTATTTGGTCTTATATGGTTATTCCTTTAGCGGTGATTTCCTAGTAACAATAGTTATTGCTTTCTTATCAAAAAATAAAGCACATGATGTTTACGAGTGTTCACTATACTTCGGATACATACTGTTTGCCATCGGTATTTTTGTGATCGTATTTTATTGGGGTTCAGGAATTCTAGAATTTATCGCAGGTTTTTTCTAAAAAAGTTATTTTTGCATTGAATAAGCCCCACTCAAATAGTGATTTGGTGGGGCTTTAGTCTGTTTTATGACAAATCGTTAAGTAATAAGCTATGTGTGTCATCTAAGGCAAGATTCATATAACGTTCATATTGTTTCAAAATATCAACGATTAATTCATCTTTACTCATATATTGCACATCATAACCTTCACGCCCGTCATTAAAGAAAGTAATAGGTTCATAGATTGTATGTTGCTCAATATGTGGTAAACGATCATCTTCAATTAACAGGTTAGACAGTGAACGTTTTTCACCTGAAACACCATATAAGAAATTATGGATATTGTCGTTTTTAATCACTAATGCAACACGTAATGGCGCATATTTTTTAATTTGCACGCTTAAACCATACCCTTTAAGTTCTGCTTCTAATTCGCTAAATGCAGGCAGTACAATCTTATCAAAGAATGCTTTAATATCCGCACGTTGTGGTTGAGTCATAATTTTACTTAACCGTTCACGCCATTGTTTACCTGTCCAAACCGAACTACCGTGAGCAAATTTTTTCGAGAAATATTGGCTATCTACCATTAACCCACGCCATAGACCAAAACAGAGGAACAACATAATTAAAGTAAACGGTAAGGCAATGATTAAGGTCATTGTCTGTAAGGCAGCTAATCCGCCAGAGCGTAATAAGGCGATGGCTAAAGCCGCTAATAAGATCGCCCAGAATGCACTTTGCCATGCTGGTGAATTCTCTTTACCTTGTGAGGCAATATTATTGATAACGTAGATACCAGAATCAGCAGAGGTAATAAAGAATAACGCAATAATTAACATTGCCAGTAAAGAGGCAATTGTTGAGCCAGGTAAATGATCAAAAAAAGCAAATAGTAAAGCTTCAGTATTACTGCTTAATGCAGATAATGAACCTTGTGTTTGTTGATCAATCCAGATCGCAGAATCACCGAAGATCGTCATCCATAAGGCATTAAAGAGCGATGGCACAAATAACACACCAAGAATAAACTCACGGATCGAACGACCTTTAGAAATTTTCGCAATAAATAAACCAACGAATGGTGCCCATGAAACCCACCAAGCCCAGTAAAGTACAGTCCAACCATTAAACCAATCTTGTTTATCTGGTTGATTAGCAAAGGTACGGAAACTTAATTCGATAAAATTACTGAGATAATTCCCAATATTTTCAGAGAAATTACTAAATAAATAGATGGTTGGGCCAGCAACTAAGACAAAAATCATCAAGAAGATAGCCATACCTAAATTGATTTCACTTAAACGGCGAACCCCTTTTGCTACCCCAGTAATGGCAGAAATAGCAGCTAACGTCATCACGATAACAATGATGATTGAAAGGGTGGTGATACTACGATCACTCATCCAGCCAATGGCGTGTAATCCTGCATCTAACTGCATGGCACCATAACCTAAGGTGGTGGTTACCCCGAAAACTGTACTGCAAAGTGCCACAATATCAATAACATGACCCCAGAAACCAGATACACGATGTTTTAAAATCGGGTAAAAACCAGATCGGATGGTAAGTGGCAATTTATAACGGAAACTGAAATAAGCAAGAGTTAGTCCGATGACAGCATAGATTGCCCAAGCATGGATACCCCAATGGAAAAAGGAGAGAAGTAAGGCATTTTCAACTTTTTCCGTTTGAGTAGCGTTTTCTGCAAGCGGTGCAACATAATGTGAAATCGGCTCTGCAACACCAAAATACATCAAACCAATTCCCATACCTGCGGCAAATAACATTGCCATCCATGACATAAACGGGTATTCAGGTTCTTCATTTTCAGTTCCTAATTTAATGTCCCCTAAACTACTCGCACAAAGTAATAGTAAGAAGATAATAAAAATAGAAACAGCAATCACATAAAACCAACTGAAATTGGTGAAAATGTTGCTTTTAATGCTATCTAACAAAGTTTCTGTGGTTTGTGGGGCGAAAATACCTAATCCCGTTACACCAAGAATAAATAATAGACTTGGCACAAAAATAGGTGCCTTAAACGTACTCGTCGTTTTGCAATAACGTAGCAAATTCAAAATGATATCTCCTATAAATTTATTTTTTATGATGAACGAAACATAGTGTCATCATTGATGGTGAAAAGCATTAGGACAACGCCTTACACGAGAGGAAGATAGGACAAAGAATGAACTATCTAAATGCGAAAGGGAAAGTAGTATTCCCGATAAAGTGTCAAAAAACTGCAAAATAGTAACAGATTATATTTTAAAGTACAAATTTGCAGTTTTTAATACTGTATTAATCGCTAACTTAGCATTTTTATCTAGTTACTTTTCAGGTTGATAACCAATGTCTGGTTGTGAAGGGTGAGATGCGGCTTCTCTGGCTAAGGTATCACATAGCTCATTTTCTGGGTGTCCTGCATGGCCTTTTACCCAATGCCAAGTGATATGATGTCGCTGAATAGCTTGATCTAAAGCTATCCAAAGATCTTGATTTTTGACTGCTTTTTTCTGGCTAGTCCGCCATTGATTACGTTTCCATAGCATAATCCATTCAGTAATGCCTTTACGCAGATATTGGCTATCGCTGTATAGTGTTACTTCACAAGGTTCTTTTAAGGTATTTAATGCGGTAATCGCGGCTAATAGTTCCATTCGATTATTGGTGGTTAAATGATAACCAGCAGAGAGTTGTTTTTGGTGTTGTTTATAGCGTAATACGATGCCAATACCACCCGCTCCCGGATTACCCAGACAAGAACCATCAGTAAAGATCTCAACTTTTTTTCGCATGACAGGATTTGTATTCAAGATTTGTATTGTTAAAATGGCGTTTAATTATAGAGAGTTAATTCACAAAAGAAAAACAAAGATATGCAAATTGATCAAAATAGAATTGTGGTACTGGATACAGAAACCACAGGGATGAGCGGTGGCAGTGAACCACAAATAGGGCATCGTATTATTGAAATTGGTGCAGTAGAGCTGATGAATAGACGGCATACAGGGCGTAATTTCCATGTCTATTTACAACCAGATCGTGAAGTTGATGCTGCAGCGATTGAAGTGCATGGAATTACTAATGAATTTTTAGCAGATAAACCACGTTTTGCTGATGTATTTGAGGAATTTGTCGAGTTTATTAAAGGTTCTGAATTAGTAATTCATAATGCTCCCTTCGATGTGGCGTTTATCAATCAAGAGTTCTCTTTCCTAAAACAGACGTTACAAACTGATGATATTTGCCAAGTGACAGACTCGTTAAAATTGGCTCGTCAGCTTTATCCAGGGAAGAAAAATTCGTTAGATACACTTTGTGGACGCTTAGGAATTGATAATAGTAAGCGGACTTTGCACGGAGCTTTGCTGGATGCGGAAATTTTAGCGGATGTGTATTTAGCGATGACTGGTGGACAAGGCAGTTTAATGCTAGATGCAGAAACGTTACCAATGATGACCGGAAGTGCGGCACAAGGTGAAGAACAAGGTGAGATTAAACGGCATAATTTGGCTATCTTAAAACCTACAGAAGAGGAGTTAGCCGCCCATCAAAAATATATTGAGTTGATCAATAAAAAAAGTGGCAATCAATGCTTGTGGGAAAAGTTACTCGCAGAAACATCATCAACCCAATAGTAACCTTGATTAGCCACTTGCATTCTTAGCAGTGGCTGATTAAAATTCATCCCCCAATATTTATACCTTAAATTTATGCCTTAAGTGGCATAACCTGACCTGTGATCAGACAAGAGAAAAATATGACAACTGAAATTCAGACAAAACCTGAGCTGCTTTCGCCTGCTGGCTCACTAAAAAATATGCGTTATGCTTTTGCTTATGGTGCAGACGCAGTATATGCAGGCCAACCTCGTTATAGTTTACGTGTGCGTAATAATGAATTTAATCACGCTAATTTGAAAATTGGGATTGATGAAGCACACGCATTAGGCAAAAAATTCTATGTTGTGGTCAATATTGCACCGCACAATTCTAAATTAAAAACCTTCATTAAAGATCTCACGCCAGTAGTAGAAATGGGGCCAGATGCGTTAATTATGTCTGATCCTGGTTTAATTATGTTGGTACGTGAACATTTCCCAGAAATGCCGATCCATCTTTCTGTACAAGCCAATGCGGTGAACTGGGCGAGTGTTAAGTTCTGGCATCAAATGGGTTTAACCCGAGTCATCTTATCGCGTGAATTATCACTAGAAGAGATTGCTGAAATTCGCCGTCAAGTACCAGATATTGAAATTGAAGTATTTGTACATGGTGCATTATGTATGGCGTATTCAGGTCGCTGCTTATTGTCAGGTTATATTAATAAACGTGATCCAAACCAAGGAACGTGTACCAATGCTTGTCGCTGGGAATATCAAGTGAAAGAGGGGCAAGAAGACGAATTAGGTAATATTGTTGATCCGAATGACATCATTCCAATTAAAAATGTTGCACCAACGTTGGGTGAAGGAACAACAACAGATAAAGTCTTTTTATTAACCGAGAGCCAACGCCCAGATGAACAGATGCAAGCATTTGAAGATGAACATGGTACTTATATCATGAATTCAAAGGATTTGCGTGCAGTACAACACGTAGAAACATTAGCCAATATGGGTGTTCATTCACTGAAAATCGAAGGCAGAACGAAATCTTTCTATTACTGTGCTAGAACTGCACAAGTTTATCGTAAGGCGATTGATGATGCTGCAGCTGGTAAGCCATTTGATGAGAGTTTATTAACCACATTGGAATCTCTGGCACATCGCGGTTATACCGAAGGTTTTTTGCGCCGTCATACACATGATGAGTACCAAAATTATGATTACGGTTATTCCATTTCAGTACGTCAGCAATTTGTCGGTGAATTTACGGGTATACGTAAAAATGGGATGGCAGAAATTGCAGTAAAAAATAAATTCTTATTGGGTGATGAAGTCGAAATGATGACACCAAATGGTAACATTATTTTTACAATTAACCAGATGTTTAATCGCAAAGGGGAAGCTGTTGAAGCGGCTTTAGGTGATGGACACTTTGTATTTGTGCCTGTTCCTGAGGACGTACAGTTAGATTATGCCTTATTAATGCGTAATTTAGTTGATGCTGATACCAGAAATCCGCATGGCGAGAAAAAAAGTTAGGGTAGGATAAATTAACTAAAATCCTCAAATGAGAAAATAAGGTTAAAAACGTTAAAAAAATATTAAAAATGTTATTGCATTATGAAATTTTGATCATTATAATGCAACCCGTACCCTAAAATATGACTCCAAATGTTTGCCCCTTTATTTATCCCGAATAAAGGGGATTTTTTTATTTATAGCATTTCTATTTTTAAATCATATAGATGTAAAAAAAGGAAAGTTTGGAACTTTCCTTTCATTTATAAATTAAATCGCTTTTAAGGTTTCTAAAATTTTTGGTTGGTTTTCAATGATATAGAGTAATTTTAGTGCGGGACCATTGGGTACCCTGCGGGAAGTTTCCCAAGATTGCACTAATGCAGTACTTACTCCTAATAGCTCTGCAAATTCATTTTGCTTTAAATGTGTGTTAGCACGAATTTTTTTTACATCAGGAATACGAAATTTGGTTACAGTATTAGGAGCCGGTTGTAATTCGCCATTTTCAATGGCGACCATTTGTTCAGCACTTTTAATTAGGCGATCAAATAAATTTTTATCCATTTTCAATCTCCTTTTAGTTTATCGACTATTGATTTTAAAATTGCTTTTTCTGCAGCATTCATATTATCTTTTTCACTCTTAGGGTACATCATTAATAAGTATAATTTTCCCTTAGCTGTGAGCGAATAATAAATAATTCTTATGCCACCACTTTTACCTTTATTGTTACCTGACAATTTCCATCTGATTTTTTGGCATCCACCTGTATGTTGAATAAAATCGCCTAAATGGAAATTCTCTAGCATATAGGTTTGAAATACTTGATATTCATCATCAGAAAGTAAGGCCTTTCTATCTTCCTCAAAAATAGGGGTTTCAATAAACGTTATAAATTTATCAGTATTCATCTTGACTCCTAACGAATCTAGTTTAATTTGTACCCTGTACAAGGTCAAGTAAAAAAGAAAAACTGTTTTATTCTTGATTTGCTGATAAGCTACAACTTCTTGGTTGTTATTTGTGTTGTAATGTTTTACGGACAGAATTAAGTCTTTTTAACTCACTATTTAATTGTCAGATATGATATCCGTAGCTATTTGTATTTTTTATTTATCCCGAATAAAGGGGATTTTTTATCATCTGATAGCTATTTATTTCTTAATAAACAAAACGATAGCTTTGCTTCTTGTTATAATGAATTGAATTCTACTTTTAGTGAGTTAACCGTTATGAACAAGAGATCAGACTATATCCCTTCCTCCAATCTACAAACTATTCTCCATTCTAAACGAGCAAATTTATATTATCTGGAACATTGCCGAGTATTAGTGAATGGTGGGCGAGTTGAGTATGTTACAGATCAAGGTAAAGAATCGTTATACTGGAACATTCCTATTGCAAATACGACTTGTATTTTACTGGGAACAGGTACTTCGATTACACAAGCAGCAGTGCGAGAATTGGCAAAAGCAGGGGTAATGATTGGATTTTGCAGCGGTGGCGGTACCCCTTTGTTTGCTGGCACAGAAGCAGAGATTGGTTGTGAGTTTTTTAGCCCACAAAGTGAATATCGACCGGTACAGTATTTACAGCAATGGTGTTCTTTTTGGTTTGATGATGAAAAACGTTTAACGGTAGCAAAAAGTTTACAGCATATACGATTACAAACGATTTTGCAGTGCTGGCCAAAATTAGATTGGCAGATTAATCGGACTTTATTGGAAAAAGTCGTACAAGCTGCAGAAGTAGAATTTCAACAAGCGACAACGAGTCAGGCTTTATTAACCGCAGAAGGACGATTTACTCAGCGTCTTTATACATTAGCTAATCAATATACGATTAAAGATCCCCGTTTTAAACGTAGTGAACGTGGTGAAGCGTTTGATTCAGCAAATCAATTTCTGGATCATGGTAATTATTTAGCTTATGGGTTAGGCGCAACAGCTTGTTGGGTACTAGGTTTGCCACATGGGTTAGCTGTGTTACATGGTAAAACTCGACGAGGTGGACTGGTATTCGATGCAGCGGATATGATTAAAGACGCATTAATTTTGCCACAGGCTTTTATTTCTTCTCTACAAGGCGATGAGGAAAATGATTTTCGCCATAACTGCATTGAAAATCTACTGCAATTTGAAGCATTAGATATCATTATTGAGGGATTGAAACAGCTTGCTCAACAAGGAGCAGAGCTATGAATATTTTGTTAGTGAGCCAGTGTCAAAAAAATGCATTAAAAGAAACTTGCCGGATTTTAGATCAATTTGCAGAACGTTGCGGGGATCGTGTTTGGCAAACCGCGATTACGCAAGCAGGATTGCAAACGTTAAAACAATTATTACGACAAACAGCAAGAAAGAATACAGCAGTAGCCTGCTATTGGACACATGGAAAAAATCAAACTTCGTTGTTATGGATTGTTGGTGATCAAAGTCAATTTAATCAAAAAGGTCGAATTCCAACCAATAGAACACAACGTGATATTTTGCGGAAAGATGATGAAGTTGCTTGGATTAATGCGTATAACATTCAAATTATTGCTGCATTAGCAGCGCTTCTGCACGATTTGGGAAAATCAAGTATTGGTTTTCAGACAAAATTAATGCCAGCAGCACGCACTTTTGCAGATTGTTATCGACATGAATGGGTGTCTGTAAGAATTTTTGAAGCAATGATTGCAGGGTGTACGACAGATGTCGAATGGTTAACGCGTTTAGCAAATTGGGCTGAGTATCAACAGCAATACCCTGATTGGTTAAAATTACTAAAAAAAGAGGGGAAACAGCCTAATCAAGATGGTTTTGAATCCTTACCACCATTAGCTAAAGCATTAATTTGGTTGATTTCTTCGCACCATAGAACACCTTATTTAGCAGAATTTGCAGAGAATAATCAGAGTAAGAAAAAAACGTGGCATCAAGAAGTACCAGATACGCTAACTCGTTTTTATCGACGTTTATCAGCGAGTAATGGGTGGGTATTTAATCCGCATAGTGAACATCCTCATCCAGAAAAGTTTTGGCAATTTTCACATTTAGTTTCTGATAGCACAGCTTGGCAAAAAGCGATGAGCCGTTGGGCAAATAAGGCGTTAAAACATCAAGGATTACTTAATTTACTCAGTCATCATGCAGAGATTGCGGACGATTTTCTACTGCTGCTTTCTCGATTATCATTAATTACCGCTGATCATCATTATTCTTCATTACCATCCGATCCACATTTAGGTGAGAAAGATTTTCCTTTATTAGCGAATACAGATTCACAAGGAAAAGCAAAACAGCGGTTAGATGAGCATTTATTGGGTGTTTGTCAAAGTGCGGTACGTTTTGCACGGATTCTGCCGAAGTTACCTGCATTATTACCTTTTTTAAAACATAAGGGCTTTAATAAACGTAGTGATATTGCTCGTTTCCAATGGCAAAATAGAGCTTTTGAATTAGCCAAACAATTACAACCACTTACTGAAAAACAGGGATTTTTCGGTGTAAATATGGCAAGTACGGGGTGTGGTAAAACACTCGGTAATACAAGGATTATGTATGGATTAGCGAATCCGCAGCAAGGCGCTAGATTCACGATTGCATTGGGATTAAGAGTATTAACATTACAAACCGGTAAGGCATTAAAAAGTAAATTAAAATTGGATGATGACGAACTGGCTGTGTTAGTTGGCGGTAATGCTATTAGTAAATTATTTGAGTTACAAGAAAAAACAGGAAGTGAGTCAGCAGAAGATTGGTTAGATACACTGCAAATTGATGGTGGTGTGGTAGGGGAACATGCCATTGATTCGATTGCTGAATTTAATACATTATTAGCAAACCAGAAAGCCAAACAATTATTACAAACACCTTTGGTAACTTGTACCGTTGATTATCTGATGAATGCGAGTGAGTGTTTGCGTGGTGGTAAGCATATTGTGCCAATTCTACGGTTATTAACAGGAGATTTAATCTTAGATGAACCTGATGATTTCGATCAAAATGATTTACCTGCATTAAGTCGTTTAGTGCATTTAGCAGGATTGTTTGGCAGTAAAGTGTTGCTATCATCAGCTACGCTGACGCCAGATTTAATTAGTGGTTTGTATGAAGCTTATCAGACAGGACGAAAAATCTGGAATCATAATAATAATTATCCCTCAACTGGTGTTTGTTGTGCTTGGTTTGATGAGTTTAATCAACAGGCGTTTACTTGTGGTGATTTATCCACATATCAGCAAAAACATACTGAATTTATTCAATTACGTGTTGCGAAATTAAAACAGCAACCTATACGACGTATTGCCAATGTGATGGATTTACCTAATGTTGCTGGAGGCGAAAACCAATTACTTAATTGGCCAGTATTTGCAAATTATCTAATCAACAAAGCAATAGATTTTCATCACCAATTTTATACACAAGATAGCGTATCAAATAAGACGGTTAGTTTAGGTTTGATTCGTTTTGCGAATATTAAGCCGATAATTCCAACTATTTTGGCGATGTTACAACAGCAATGCGCTGCGGATACGGAAATTCATATTTGTTGTTACCACTCTAGACAGTTGCTACTTTTACGAAATCGTTTAGAACAATGTTTAGATAGATTACTTACTCGTTATGATCCACAAGCCATTTTCCAGCAACCAGAAATTCAAACTGCTTTACGGAATAGCGATAAACAACATCATATTTTTATTGTCGTAGGAAGTCCTGTCACAGAAGTTGGGCGGGATCATGATTATGATTGGGCAATTATTGATCCTTCATCTATGCGTTCCATTATTCAATTAGCCGGGAGAGTGTGGCGACATCGGCCGGATAAAGTAGCAGAAATACCAAATATTGCATTATTACCAAGTAATTGGCGAGGATTGACGGGTAAACCATATCGAGAGGGACTATTTACACGACCAGGATTTGAAAGTAAAGAGAATGGATTGGTTTCACATCAAACGGCACAAATTATTACACAAGATCAACTTGCAGTAATTGATGCTATACCAAGAATTACTTATCAGGCAGAAGAAATTGCACCTAAGAAAAACAAATATGACACATTAGCGATACTAGAACATAATGTGATGTTTAAGATGTTTCATAGCCAAGCGTTTAATTATGTAAATGGATATTGGCGTACAGAGAATGCAAAATTAACAGCACATTATAGCTTAACTACGCCATTTCGAGCTTCTCAACCGATGGAGGAGTTTGTCTGTTTACCTGATGAGTTAAGTGAGTGGCATTATGCTTTTGCCTATTATGAGAAAGCATCTCAAGATCCTTATTCTTGTGCGAAAGAATATCATCGTTTTGATTATCGCCCACTTGAATTGACAAATTCACAAATTAAGCCATGGCTTAATTTTTCACTAGCAATAGTATTGGATGAATTAGCGGAAGAGTTAAAAAATAAAGAACTTGAACAAGTTGCAGTTTCATATGCAACGGTTTCTTTAACTAAAGATTCACAAACAGAAGCAATTTGGCAATTTAATGAATTTTTAGGATTTTGGCAGAAAGAAAATGAGCAATAGATTTTTTATATCGGTTAGATATAGAAAAATCATAGTTGACAATTTTAAATAGGGTTTAAAACAGATTTAAAGCTTTTTTAAATAAGAATAGATAGATACAAATAATTTTAGGTTTAAGCTGCCTTACGGTAGCAAAGCCCATTTTCTTTCGCCTTTAATCGCTAAGCTGCCTATGCGGCAGTGAAGTTCCAACGTAATTAAATCAATAGGCTTACGTTTTTCTAAGCTGCCTATGCGGCAGTGAAGGTTTTTTTAACTCTCGATTAATCACGAATGATTTTCTAAGCTGCCTATGCGGCAGTGAAGTTTCCGCCCTCAGTGAACCATAATGGGTTGTCTTTCTAAGCTGCCTATGCGGCAGTGAAGAAATTAAAAAGCATAAACATAGATTTCCTAATTTTCTAAGCTGCCTATGCGGCAGTGAAGGCAAATACCCACGCTATAAATTAGCGGATGACTTTCTAAGCTGCCTATGCGGCAGTGAAGCCATTGAAGCAGGAAAAAAAGCGTTGCCGGTATTTCTAAGCTGCCTATGCGGCAGTGAAGTAATCGCACCTGGTCTAATCGCAGCATAAATCTTTCTAAGCTGCCTATGCGGCAGTGAAGTTGCTATGCGGCCATTATAAAAAACGATTCGTTTTCTAAGCTGCCTATGCGGCAGTGAAGTGTTATTTAAATCCAGTATCATTTCTAAGCTGCCTATGCGGCAGTGAAGTTCAAAACAAATTTCAAAAACTGGCGGAAAAATTTCTAAGCTGCCTATGCGGCAGTGAAGTAGAGATCAAACCCCTTACAAATAAGATAAATAAACTGTTAAAGAGCATTTTAATCAAAAATACCCTTTTTTTGAGGTCTTATATAAGTGTTTGATTTTTAAAATATATATTTTTGCTCAAAAAAAAGGGTTTTCTATATTAAAAATGTGGTGTAGTTGCAATTGCTTCTTTACTTAACCCATAACCGGTAAATAACCCATCTCGATGTTCACTACAAACTACACGTTTTATTTCTAGTAACATCTTAGTTTGCTTAGTACTCGCGCTTTTCAAAAATACATGAGGGTATCTTTTTACCTGCTGTTGTTTTAGACGCATATTTTCTAAAACTGCATCAGAAAAATTACCTTTTTCTTTCATCCGCTTTTCAGCTCGTTTTAATGCACTATTACCCTTATGTTGAATTCTTTGGTAACGAACAGCAGTTGTTTTTTCAGGAACAGGAGTAATTGCATTGATTATAAAATAATCTTGTAATGGATCTAACTGTAATGCAATAAAATCTAAATCCATTTCAGTACCGAAAAGGCGAATTTTCCAGCCTAAACCATAATTTTGCTGATATTGTGGAAAGCCTATTCCTATCCTGCCATCAAAAAATGGCAGGAGTTGATGTAGTGTTTGCATCGCATAAGCCATCACATCAGAATGTTTGATTTCAAGCTGTGGAATGGCCTCTAGCTCAATATAGTGTGTGAGTTGACTCATATCTACTCCTTACCACTTGCACCGAATACACCACCACGAATTAGAACACTAATAACATAATATTGCTGCTCCAAACTAGGTGCTTTTCCATTTAAGATCCAGTTATCAAATAGGGAATAGAAATCCATTTTTTGTTTAGGTTGACGGAAAGCTTTTCCCAGATTAGTTACTGCACCATAAGGTTCAGCTGGAATAGGGAATTGTGCGTTATTATCATACCAAGTATCAATGGTACGAATTGCGTTGCCAATTTTTTGTGAGTGCATTCCAGCAATACCATTTACTTGATATAGAATCTTACTTTTTCTATTGTTTGTGTTTGAATTATCAAGCACTAACTCTTGTGAAGGATAGACCTCTTGTCCTTCACCAACTTTTACTTCAGCTTCTACTTTAATTAGAACAAATTGTTCACCTTTAAATCCTTTCTCAATATAGTCAATAAGTTTGGTTAATTGTGGATCTTGATAACTAAAGTTATTTAAGGAAAGTTGCTTCACATCGGTAAATTTGAGGGTTTCATCATCTATGGTGACAGAAATTTTAATATGCTCTGCTCCCATTCGATTACGCCATAGCCAGCGACCATTGATAATGTTATAAGCATAACGATAGGATAATTCTTTGGTACCTGTTTTTTCTAAATAGTCTTGTATGGTTGTTTCAAGCGCAGTCTGATATTCAGGATTATTACAAACATTTGGTTTACCTGCGAAAGGAAGCACTTTACAGCTCCATTGTACAACCAGTGTATCTTTAGTGTGATCTAAAGCAGCAACATCAACAGTTTGTAAATTAGGTTTATCAATTTCAGCATCTAATTTTGTTGGATCATTAGAAATTGCATTTTTAAGACGGTTAGAAATTGTGCCTCTTACGGCTTTTTCAGTAATTTTTATAGGAAATAATTGATTAGATGATGCCGATTTTTGGAAAAATATAGCATCAGAAATATCTAGACGACGTTCAAAAGCAAGAACAGTAGCGGTAATAAGTTTGGTCATTGTGCTTCTCCTTGAGTGAATAAAAATAAATTCTCTTGTGTATGGGTATAACGCCAGAAATATTGGCTAAATCTTTCTTTAAGATGATAAGGAAATACCCATTGTCCTAAACCATAAATAACTTCAACGTATTGACTAGGGTAATGTGGGGATCTGCTATGTTGTAATTCTCCAGCCTCAAATTTAGGGTAGATACCTTGATATCCAATAGGAATAGGAACTAACCAACCACGTTCTTGTTTGGCACTATGTACATTCCATTCTGTATTTTTTTCTGATTGAGTTGGAATATGATGCAAGCACGCTATTTCAAGTAACGCATCTAATGCAGTCGCATTTGGATTAGCAGTATAAAAAGAGGAAAGTGGCTGATTTTGTTGATCTTTCATCATTGTCACTTCATCATTGACAATATGGTGCTTAATACCAGTTTGTAATTCTTTAGTAATGGCTAATAGATGCTTATTGGCATCGATTAATACAAATGCAGGTTGGATACTGCGTAAAATGTGATCGCTGGCTGAAGGTTTAAACAGTTCAACAGTAGGAATTTCTAGTACACTTCCACCAGCGATTCTTTGTTGTGCTAATAATTGTGCAAGATAATTGGTAAATTCAGCTGCTTTGTCAGGCTTAGCAAGTGTGTCTTGAAAGTCTTGGGTTGTCATAACCTCTACAACTAAATGAATATCTAAATGGATTTTTCCTTCTTCAATAATAGGCGCATTATTACCATCTTTCTTTAATGGATTTCGAGATTGATTAAAGGTGTAATCTGTATATCGGTGTGAGCGATAAGCTTGTAATTCATAATGATGACAAGCAATTAATACTCCATTTAATGATACTTCTGGATAATAGCTTTGTATTTTTCTGCTTAAGTTATGAATCGCACCAACAAAACCACTGATTGCAGGAAAGCCATAAGTTAATGGACTGGAAATAGCATTTGCTTGATGAATTTTGATATGTTTAAACAGGAGATAAAAATTTGCTTCTGACATAAAAACTCCTAGTGTTGTTGCTGTTTTAATTTGCGTTTAAAGATTCTACGCCATTCATTAAATTCAGGGACAGAGAAGTCGGAGGTAATTCTTTTAAAACGCTGTTTGAGATGATGATTGACCCAACCTGCAAATTGTTTAGCGACTTCATTGTGCCAGTCCTCTTTTTCTTGTTCCGATTTAAACATTTCTTCCCCCTCAAGTTCTCCTCGTTCAGGATCTAACCAATATTTCTGGTTAACGTTCATAAATTGATAATCTTTACTCCAACCTGGAATACGTTGCTGGTAAAGTTTGGCAATACTGAAGATAGCTTCAATCATTTGGGTTATGGCTTCTTTTCGTTTATCTCGTTCGGTATAAACATTTTTTTCTGCTAATACGACTTCAAATAAATGCTCAAAGAAAGGCTTACATTGCCAATAGAGATCATTGTCAAAAATCGTATTGTTCGTAGATTTGTATGATGATGAAAAAATAGGTGGTAAAGAAGGGAGTAGATAATGTTTGCCGCCTTGTTGATTATTCAATTGAGAAATGTTCTGTGGTTTGGATGAGCCTAATTTAATAATCGCTAAATCATTGATTGTGGCATAACGTTGTTGAATAACTTCATCGTTGTCTTTTTTACGATTTTCTTTGGCAATTTTAGTTTCTTCGGAGAAGCGTAATTGTTGGATTTTATTATAAACAGTATGTGTCAAGACAGTTGGATATAAAGGGATAAGACAATAATAGTGATCGGAAGTTATTTTTTCAGGCTCAGTTGGCCAGAGTAGTTGTTTATTTCTTTCATAAGTTATGGGTTCTGTGATGTCATTTAGTAATACTTTTTGAAATTGATGTTTGTAAAAATCAGATAGTTGTTCATCTGAGGAAAAAGTCTTTTTTAATAAAGGCGAATCTATCAATAAAAGATCTCGTAATCGTAAATTCTCTTTTTCATCAACAATCATATTTAAAAATGCGGCTAAAGGTAGGGCAGCAGCATTTCCACTTGCATCAAGAATATTTTTCGAAACAAGTTGTGATCCAACAAATTGGTGTAATACGGTTTGTCTAAAATTGACATTATTTCCTTTTGAATCTGGGTGAATAGGTTTAGAGAGATGAGTAGAAAAGGAGATTTGTTTTGCCATCCGATTAGCAGCGTCATTAAGCCAGTTTTCAGGTAAATATTTTTGTTGTATTTCTTGTATTTTCTGCTCTATTTCGGCGATTTTAGTTGGGGAAGTAGCTTTGGCAAGTTTTTTACGTTCATCTTCTATCTTTTTGGTAGATAAATCTGTTAGATAGGTATGAATAAGATTACTTAACATAGAGAACCTCTTAAGTGAATGATGATGTTCTATATTTCGCATTATATACGCTTTTTTATTTTTAGCAACTTTATAAAAGTCAAAAAATAAATTAATTATGGATTATTATATCTAATAAGCTAGATTGAAAATAATTAGTTCTTTAATTAGTATAGATTTTCTGTTCTATGTAATAGAAGTATTTTTATTAATAAGAACAGCCTTTCTATCGTACAGATAGTTTAGAAAATAATCAATTTTTTATTGGTTCCTTACTACTGAACAAGTAGTCCTTACTCAAGGAGGTAATTAAGTAAAATTAATTGCCTCCTTTTTTCTCTATATTCTATGTTTTTACTGTTTTTTCTTGTTAGCTCTTACCGTCTTATCGCTTATTATTCATGTGGATTTGATGACATTTCATTTTTCTTTGTTAAAAAATCAACAGATAAATTAGGTTTTATATATTAATGATAATAATTCGCAAAATAATCTTGAAAAAGATCTTGTTTTAATGATAATGGTTCTCGCTTATTTAAACCCCTTATGATTGATATTATAAGTGTAATATAAGGTGTGTTACTCCACGCCTTATATTTCTTTGTTTTTTAAGGAAATAAGATGGATAACCTATTTAATTTTTTACAGCAGTATATTGATTACATTATTTTAGGCTTATTAGCTTTAATGAGTTTTGTGATGGTGTGGATGGTGATTGAGCGTATTTTTTTCCTCAATAAAATTGATATTAAAAAGTATCAAAATATCCATGATTTAGAAATTGATCTGACTCGCCATCTTACGATTATCTCTTCTATTGGTGCTAATGCACCCTATGTTGGTTTGTTAGGGACTGTAATTGGGATTTTATTAACTTTCTATCAATTAGGGCAGTCTGGCGGAGATATTGATGCAAGTGCAATTATGTTACACCTTTCATTAGCACTAAAAGCAACTGCAGTGGGGATTTTAGTCGCTATTCCATCAATGATGTTCTACAACGGATTAGGCAGAAAGGTAGAAGTGAAACGTTTACAGTGGAAATCTTTGCAAACTCATCAATAGTATAGGCAGTCAATTATGAAAAAATTTGATGAAATTAATATTATTCCTTTTATAGACATTATGCTGGTGTTATTGGCAATAGTATTAATTACAGCGTCTTTTATTTCACAGGGGAAGATTAAAGTCAATGTGCCAAAAGCGAGTAGTACAGTGGCATTTAAGTCCGATGAATTAGCCAAATTATTAACCGTGACTAAAGATGGGCAACTCTATTTTAATGACAAACCGATCGATAAAGCAGCGTTAGAAAAAGAAGTCGCAACTTGGGATAAAACACAAAAAGTAACACTTAAAGTAGATTCTGAAGCAACATTTCAAGAGTTTGTCACTATTACCGATTTATTAGGTAAAAATGAAATTAAAAATGTAGCAATTGTGACAACAAAAGAGAAAGGAGCAAACTAGTGTCTCAGCATTACACTAAGCCGGCATTTTATGTGACAATTTCTATTTATAGTGCTTTATTTGCAGGCGCTGTTTGGTCATTTGATCATGATCAGACAGCGAACAGCGTTAGTGGCGAGCTTTCACCAACAATTTCAATGGAATTATTGACGGCAAATGTTGTTGCAGAAGAAAAGGTAGAGCCTGAACCAATAGAAGAAACTGTAAAACCTGAACCTGAACCTGAACCTGAGCCAAAACCAGAGCCGAAAAAAGAGATAATTCCCGATCCCACTACCAAACAGCTTATGGAAAAACCTAAAAAAGAGGTAGAACAGCCTAAAAAAGTGGAAAAGCGAAAACATCACAAACGTGAGCAGACTAAACGGGAACATCAACGCAAACCTCAGCCACAAATACAGTCTAAAGCACAGGGTGCACCTGTTACTACGCAGCAACCAAATTTACAAGGGCAAGGTGCAAGTAGTGATGAATTAGCCGCCTATCGTTCTGCATTACGCCGAGAAATCGAGAAACATAAACGCTATTCTCAACGTGCGAGAATGTTGCGGCGTCAAGGGACAGTTGTTGTTGAATTTAGTTTGATGACAGATGGCTCGATTCAGAATGTACGATTACATCGTTCTTCTGGGTATGAGGAGTTAGATCAATTAGCGTTAGATGCTGTGGCTCAAGCGAAAAGTGTTGGTGCTAGACCTGCTGGTTTATCAGCAGAACAGAAGATTCCAATTAAATTTATGTTGCGCTAATTAGTTTTTCTTATTTTTATTTTTCAGTTTATCCCACATTTTGTCTTCTTGTCCTCGCCATAACCGTTGAATATTATCATGATGACGATAGATAAGAAGACAGCAAACTAATGCAGTTGGAAAGGTAAATTCAGGTCGAAACCACCATACATAAAAAGGAATGGTTAATGCAGCAATGACGGCACTTAATGAAGAATAACCTGTTACTAAAAAGACACATAGCCAAACCCCCAACATAAAGCCAGCAACTGACCAACCAATAGGTGCAATAGCGCCAAATGCTGTTGCAACGCCTTTCCCTCCACGAAAACGATAATAGATTGGGAAAATATGCCCTAAACACGCCCCTAATGCCACCATACCAAGTTCAAATTGGGTAAGATGTAAATAATAGCCAAGCCATACAGGCAGCATACCTTTTAAAATATCGAAGATTAAGACGAATAATGCAGGAAGTCGTCCACCAATACGTAATACATTGGTTGCTCCTGGATTGTGAGAACCATTTTCACGAGGATCGGGAAGTTGGAAAAGTTTACAGAGAATAATTGCACTAGAAATTGAACCAATAAAATAGGCAATCAACATATAACAAATAGCAAATAAACTCATAGAATTTTCCTTTTTACGCATTTTAGCTTTCGTGTATTGTATCAAAATTGATAAGATAAGCATCTGAATTTCTGATTAAACAAGGAAAAAACATCAATGTCGCAAGAGTATATTTTTATTGAAGAATTAATGGCATTTACACAAATTGGCGTTTATGATTGGGAACAAAAAATTAAGCAGAAGCTGATCTTTGATCTTGAGATGACTTGGGATAGTGAGCAAGCTGCAAAGACAGACGATGTCCAATATTGTTTAAATTACGCAGAAGTGAGCGAATTTATCCTAAATTATGTTGAAAAACGTGCTTTTTTATTAATTGAGCGTGTAGCCTATGAAGTTATTGAGCAATTACATCAACATTTTCAGATTAAACATATTCGTTTGAAATTAAGAAAGCCTGATGCAGTTGCACAAGCAAAATCTGTGGGGATTGTTGTAGAGAAAAGTTTTCAGTAGAAAAAAAGTAAAGGGAAAGTGTTATAACCACTTTCCCATTTTTAGATTATTCAAATTTAATATCAGCACGATTTAATAAAAATTGTACTAATAAGGAAACTGGACGACCAGTCGCCCCTTTATTTGCACCTTGTTGCCAAGCAGTTCCTGCAATATCTAAATGCGCCCAATTATATTTTTTGGTGAAGTTTGCTAAGAAACACGTTGCGGTAACAGCACCTCCCCAGCGTCCACCTACATTAGCTAAATCGGCAAAGTTAGATTTTAACAACTCATTATATTCATCATTCATCGGTAAACGCCACGCCTTATCAGTAGAAAGATCGGCTGCATTTTGAAGCTCGTTGGCTAATGTATTTACCGGTGAGAATAAGCCACTATTAACACTACCTAAGGCAACAACGCAAGCACCAGTCAAGGTTGCAATATCAATCACAGTTTCTGGTTCAAAGCGTTCAACATAAGTCAATGCATCACATAATACTAAACGCCCTTCAGCATCTGTATTTAATACTTCAACTGTTAAACCAGACATGGTGGTTAAAATATCTCCTGGGCGATAAGCATTGCCTCCAGGCATATTTTCACAACCTGCTAAAACACCAATAATATTGAGTGGTAAATTTAATTCAGCAACAGCTTTCATCACACCATAAACTGTTGCCGCACCACACATATCATATTTCATTTCGTCCATACCCGCAGCTGGCTTAATTGAGATACCACCAGAGTCAAAAGTAAGCCCTTTACCGACTAATACAATCGGTTTTGCGTTTGGATCAGGGTTATTCTTAAATTCAATAATTGACATAAAGGCTTCATTGCGTGCACCTTGAGAAACGGCTAAATAGGATTTCATTCCTAATTTTTCCATTTGTTGTTCATCAACAACGTGACTTTGAATTGATGAATAGGATTGTGCTAATTCAATGGCTTTATCTGCAAGGTGATGGGGTGTACAAATATTTGGTGGAGTATTGGCTAAATCTTTAGCTGCTTTAATACCTGCACTAATTGCTACTGCGTGTTGAATAGCACTTTCCGCTAAAGGTAATTCACGACGAGAAGGAACATTAAAGACGATTTTACGCAATTCGCGTCGAGTTTCAGGTTTAATACTCTTAAAGTCATTAAAACTATAAAGTGTTTCTTGCGCTGCTTCGACAGCAAAACGAACATTCCAATAGGTGTTGCGTCCTTTGATATGTAAACCTGTCAAATAACAAACAGCTTCCATTGAGCCAGTGTCATTTAACACTTTTACGGTTTGTTGGATAATTTGTTTATATTGACGATCATTTAATTCTCGCTCTTTACCACAACCAACAAGAAGAATGCGATCGGCAGAGATATTTGGTACATGGTGTAGTAGTAAGGTTTGTCCAACCTTTCCTTCAATATCACCACGTCGTAATAATGCGCTGATGTAGCCTTCACTAATTATATCTAACTGTTCAGCAGAACTAGAAAGACGACGAGGTTCAAATACACCAACGACTAAGCAAGCGGTGCGCTGTTTTTCAATACTGCCATTTTTGACGCTAAATTCCATATTCACATCCTTAATTATGATTTCTATTGTTGTTAGGCATCGAAACAAGGTATTATATGCCGCTGTAAATTATGTTTTATGGGGAAAAAACATAACGACGCCATCTAGATAAAATTGTCTTTTAAAGTATCGTTTTTTGTAAAAAAATCAAGTAAAAATAGAGAGAAAACATAGGCCAAACGACGTGATTTTAACAAAATATCTAATTAGAGAAACATTAAAGAGCCAGTTGGCTATTTTATTCATTTTACTCGTCATTTTTTTAGCACAGCAGCTTGTGCGAGTTCTTGGTTCAGCCGTTAATGGAAATGTGCCTGTTGATGTGATTCTGCCGTTATTAGGATTAGGTATGCCCACTATGGCACAATTAATGTTGCCATTAAGTCTATTCTTAGCTTTATTACTCACATTAGGGCGTTTATATAGCGAAAGTGAAATTACTGTAATGCAGGCGTGTGGAATTGGGCCAGAAGCACTGATTAAAGTTGGTATTTTGCTTTCGGTAATTACCGCCAGTGTTGCTGCGTATAATTCACTATATTTAACTCCATGGGCATTAAAAAAACAGGTAGATGTGGTTGAAAGTGCAAAAGCAAATCCAAGTGCATCCGCGATTACTCCGGGACAATTTATTACTTCAAGTAAAGGGGATTTTGTTCTATTTGTTGAGAAAGTAAAAGGAGATGAACTCTCGGATATTTATCTGTTCCAAACAAAACAAGTGGGGAAAGTCAAACCTTCAGTTGTGGTAGCAGAGCAAGGTACCTTTACAACAGCAGCAGATGGTGGACAAGTATTATCGTTAAAAAATGGTGAGCGTTTTGAGGGAAGTGCAACATTGCCCGAATTTCGGATTACTCACTTTACAGATTATTTAGCATTTTTAACGTTTAATCAGGTGCAAAATAATGAAACCGATTTAGATATGCAAGATAGTCATACCTTGCTAGCAGATTCTTCAGCAAAAGCGAAAGCCGAGATTGTTTGGCGGATTAATCTATTTTTGGCTGTCCCTTTAATGATGTTAATTGCGATTCCTTTAAGTAAAGTGAATCCACGCCAAGGTCGTTTTGCTAAAGTGTTGCCTGCACTCTTACTTTATTTAATCTATTTCTTATTACAAAGTTCATTAAAAACTGCGGGAATTAATGGCAAATTAGCTGCTCACCACTGGATGATTGCAGTGAATATCGCTTTCTTAATACTCGGAATTATTTTGAACTCCACCAGTGTAAGATCTACATTGTTACGCCCATTTAAACGTAATGTAGCAAGAGGTAAATAAGATGTTTAATGCCTTAGATCGTTATATAGGTAGAACTATTTTAGCTACCATTTTTGTTACTTTATTTTTATTGGTTGGCTTATCGGCAATTATCAAATTTGTTGAACAATTTCGTGCTATTGGCGAAGGGAATTATGATACGTTAAAAGCGGTAGCTTATACGTTATTGACGATTCCAAAAGATATTGAAACCTTTTTCCCAATGGCTGCGCTATTAGGTGCATTAATTGGCTTAGGTACTTTAGCATCTAATAGTGAACTAGTGGTTATGCAAGCTTCAGGTTTTTCTCGTTTCCAAATTGGAATGGCGGTGATGAAAACAGCGGTTCCATTGATTGTGTTAAATATGGCATTAGGGGAATGGGGGATTCCACAAACTGAACAGTTTGCTCGGGAAATGCGTTATAAGTCATTAACAGGTGGTTCTTTATTATCGGTAAAAGGTTCTGTTTGGGCTAAAGATGGTAATAATTTTGTTTATATTCAAAATGTACCAAAAGAGAATGAATTAGAAGGCATATATATTTATCAATTTGATCAGCAACGTAATTTAGTTAAATTAAGTCAAGCAAATCGAGCGATTTATCGAAATAATGAGTGGCGTTTTAATCAAATTTCAGAATCGTTGCTTGATCAAGATAAAGTGACGAATAAAAACTATTTAAACCAAGTGTGGAAAACTAGTATTACTCCCGATAAATTGGGGATTGTGTCGTTGCGTCCAAGTATGTTGTCGATTAGTGGACTATCGGAATATATTCAATTTCTCAAAAGTACAGGGCAAGATACGAAAACATTTGAACTCACTTATTGGCGTAAGATTTTACAGCCAATCTCAATTAGCGTGATGATGCTGTTAGCGTTATCTTTTATTTTTGGGCCATTACGTAGTGTGACGCCGGGTGTACGAGTTGTGACAGGGATTTGTTGTGGTTTTACATTCTATGTGTTAGATGAGGTATTTGGGCCATTAAGCTTAGTTTATAGTATTCCACCTATTATTGGAGCATTAGCACCAAGTGTCTTTTTTGCGGTGATTATTTGGTGGTTAATGGTGCATAAACAATATTAAAGTTAAAGTGAATGATTATTTCCCAATAAGTGATAGCCATTTATTAAATCGAATTATTTTGAGTTACAAAGAGTAAAAAGCTATGAATATAAAACATCTTTCTCCATTTATGCTGATCTTTCCTTTTGGAGTCGCAAACCTTTCTACAATAGCAGTTGCAGCAGGAAATGATTTAAATGTAACATCTCCTAATCAGTCTGCCTCAGAAAATGAATATGGCTCTGTTGTGATTAAAGATTTAGGTAATGCAGTTTTTTCAGCAGATCCGTTACAAATTAGAACGTTAACACTGAATACTAATTCTGTAGAAAATACTGCTTTTGAGGGAGTAACAACAATTAATAATTTTGATGCTAATAAAGGTAATTTATTATTTAATAAAAATTTAATAGTAGGGCAGTTACGAAAGTATCAACTAAGTGCCCCTACAGACTCTATAAAGATAGAAGTTAGAGGTGAAACTAATATTAATACAATAAGTTTATTTTCTGGCACTACTGCTAACTTTATATTTCAGCAAGGTGCAATAATAAAAAATCTTATCAATAATAATAATAGAAAGATCACATTTTCGGGAGAAGCACCGATTATTGTCAATAGACAACTTTTTGTAAGGGGGGGGGTAAATGCGTTTAATCATTTAGTTTTCCATTACTCAGGTGAAGCAGTATCAAATAATATCAATAATCTATCCTCATCTTCAGAACAAGATACTAATAATCCATCAATTAATATTACAGATGCATATTTTGATGCTAATCATTTAGAACTTATTGGTTTACCCGCTAGTAATCAAAAGAAATTAAATATAAAGGTAGCTACTTCTCCAACCAATAATAATTTTAACTCTCGAGTTATAATTAATAAGCTATCTGGTACAAATTTAGAGAATGTATTAATTTCTATTGATCGTAGTAATTTTCAGATCAAGGAGGGGAGGTTGCCTAATATTCAAGTAACAAATGAATTGAATAAAGGAACAGTTTACTTAGATCTTGGTGAAGAAGGAAAAACTATTAGTTCAGATAATATATTGTCATTTCATCAAAATAGTAATGGAGAGCTTAGAGGCGTAACGAATTTAAATAATGTTTATTTGAGTGATACTGCTTTTTTATCCTCGCGACAATCAACTATTGCCACAATTAATAATTTAATTATACAAGGGGATAAAACTAAGTCTATTGCTCAGACAGCTCAGGCACAATTTTTAGGAACAACTTTAATTAAGCAAGGATTTGTAGGTGATGGATCTATAAGTTTAAGAGGAATAAAGAGTTTTATAGGGAAAATGCCAGAGATTAGTACTGGTAGCAAGATCACAGGAGCTCAATTAAATATAAATAAGAGAGGTATATTGAGAAATCCTAATGGTTTAACATTTACATATCCTGCTACAGAATTACAAGCTTTTAATGGAGGGAAAATTGTATTAAGTGGTGCTAATTATTTGCAGGGAACGGTACTTTCTCATTCAGTAGATAATGATTCAAATATTTATTCAGAAGTAATAATTCAAGGCGATAATATTATTGCACCTTTTCTAACCAAGCAAAGTAGATTTCCAACGGCATTAAGTGTAGCTGCTGGTGGTAGAATTACAGTAGAAAATTCAGCAGACAATATTAATAAAATCTTTGGAACTATTGATGCTAATGGTCAAGATATTTATTTTGATAGAAGTTCTATCAGCGATCAATCACAGATACCTAATGTTGAAGGTACTAAAGCTACAGTATCAGGTACTAGCTATTTGTTAGGATCTGCAATAGCAAATAATACTGGAATAATTGAGTATAATTTGGGGGAAAATAGTATTTGGTTAGGTGCCGCTGATGATTATAGTGGTGTATTGCCTTCAGGTGAAATACGTGATCCAAAAGTATTTGTTCATAATGGCGTTTTACGGAAATTAACTGTTACTAAACCTAATTTAAATACTGATGGAGCTGTTGACCCATCATCTAAATTACTTTCTGAAACGGAGATACCTATACTGATTAATCATAGTGGTGCGATTAATATTGATTTAGGAAATAATAGTAAATGGGCAATTCCTTATCAAAGTTGGATTACTAAATTATCAGGTAAAGGTCGTATTTATCTAGCACAAACTCAAGATATCACTGATGCTGCACAGGTAGTAAAAGATTCATTCAATCTTCCAGATGCGACTATTGCTCCAGATGAATCAATTGTACCTATAACTGTAAAACAGACAGCGGATATTTTTCTTGAACAACGATTTAAACCTTTCAGTAATAAAGCAAAATCTTTACATATTGGAACATTATCTGGTGAAAATACTATTGTCATGAAGCTAAGCAAAAATGGTAATGATAGTGATATGTTATATATTAAAAATGGTTATAAACAGCCTAGAACAAGGAGAGATATAACAGCTGATCAAAATTCATCGCCATTATATACCACAATTATGATTAGTAATTATGATGAAGTTGCCAATAGTATGAGGGCGGGTGATAAGGTTCGTTTTGCTACTATAGATGCTAATGTTAGAGGAGATGAATTTAAACTTTCAGAACCAGAGTATAACCCAGTTACAGGACTTTATCGTTTAGGGATTAAACTTACTCGATACAGTGTTAATGATATTAATAATAGAAGTGATGCTGGACAAATAGTTGGTGAACTATTAACAAAAGATCAATTACAAAATAATAGTAGCTATAATAATGCTTATAATGGTGAAGTAATGACTTTATATAAACCTGGTACTAGCTTTGTGGCTAATAATTATAATAGTAATGATGCTGTTAATTTCTATATTGAGAAATTTTCTCAATTTTCAGAAGATCTTCCTTTAGTAATACAAAATATTAATGAAATGAATTATCTTTTAGGTACGCAATTAGATACGCATACTAAACGGGTAGGGAGTTTTCTGATTAGAAATCATAAAAATGGCTTATGGGTGAGATCTTGGGATGATGTAACAAGTAAAAAAGGGGATTTTAAGCAACATAATCATTTCTATCAATTAGGTTATAGCCATGTATATGATAGAGATTTGATAAAAAATGTGCTTGGTGTAAGTCTTGATTTCTTTTCTGCTCAGGATCGTCACTTTGGTGTTCCAGCATCAGGAAAGAGTGAAAGAAAAGGAATTTCATTATATAGCACATGGTATCAAGATAAAGAAAAAGGACAGAGTAGTTATACAGACTTAGTAATGCGTTTATCAGAAATTGGTACTCGTTTTGATTTTGAGCAGATTAATCATCAAGAACCATTACAAGGACATTATAGAAATAGAGCATTTAGCCTAAGTATTGAGCATGGATATGATAAAGTTTGGGATAAGCAAACTTTACGTCCATTTATTCGCCCACAAGGACAATTACAATATACTCACCTATCATCTTCTCAATATCAAACAAATTATGAAACTTCTATACATAATAGTGAGATCCATAGTGTAATTGGTCGTATAGGGCTAGAGTTGGGAACTGAGATAGAGAAAAAGCATCGCTTATTTTTATTAATGAACTGGTATAAAGAATTTTTTGCTCAACAGCATATAGGCATATATGAGCAAGCGGGTAGTTTTATAGCAGATAAAAATTATAAGGGGTATTGGGAAACATTTGGAGTCGGTTATTCTTATATTCATGGTCCAGTGAGAATCTATTTAAATAATGAAAATACATTTAGAAATGGATATCGGAAGAACTCACAGATTAATGGAGGGATTTCTTATTTCTTTTAATAATAATGAATGTTTAGCTGGACTAAATAGTTTATGAAAACTTGTGGTGTAATAGACAAATTTG
>NZ_JTJR01000046.1 GCF_001678475.1 Gallibacterium genomosp. 3
AATCTTATTGGAATGAGGATTAGCAAGTGTGCGAGGGCGTACTTTCTTTTGCTTCGTTTTCTTTGTACGAACAAAGAAAATGAAGTCGCCCTTTAGGGCGAAACCTAAAAGTTAATTAGAGAAAAGTATCTACAATCGAATTAAATAAGCTTCGTTATCAAATTACTATTCTGTAAACCATTTACCGCATATTTTTTATTCGTGTAAAATAGCCGCTTTTTACACAAAGTGAGATTACAAATGATAAATGTGGTGTTAGTTGATGATCACGTGATAGTCCGTTCTGGATTTGCACAATTACTTTCGCTTGAAGAGGATATTCAAGTTGTAGGTGAGTTTGGTTCAGTAAAAGAAACACGTTTAGGATTACCGCGTCTAAAACCTCACATTTGTATTATTGACATCTCTATGCCAGATGAAAGTGGTCTTGAGCTACTTAAAGATATGCCTGCCACAATTCATTGCATTATGCTAAGTGTGAATGATTCTGATGTCATCGTAAAAAAAGCGTTGGAACTAGGGGCGAAAGGTTATCTTAGTAAGCGTTGCAGTCCAGAGGAGTTAATCCAAGCGGTAAGAACGGTTGATGCGGGTGGTGTGTATTTAATGCCAGAATTAACCCTAAAATTAGTGACACCGAAAAAACAAAATACGGTGTTTGAACTTACAAAAAGAGAACGTGAAATTTGTGAATTATTAGTATCGGGATTAGATGCAAAAGAAATTGCCGAAAAATTAAATTTGAGTTTTAAAACGGTGCATGTTCATCGTGCTAATGCAATGAGCAAATTAAATGTTAAAAACAATGTCGAATTGGTGAATTTATTTAATCAACAAACCATATAATCTGATGAAAACACTATTTACGCTTATTTATAGCTGGTTTTTAATTGTCTGTACTTATTTCTGTCTATGGATAATTTCAGATTATTTGTTAGATAACTCGATCATTGCTTTTTTATTTTTTCCGTTTGCCTTACGAATGGGAATTTTAATTCATAGTGCAAGGCGTTATTGGAGTGCAGTTTATTTAGCGGAATATAGTGTTTTATTACTTCTGATTTTTTCTTACCCTGAAAATAATTATTTTTCTATTGTGATATTAAGTTTGCTTAGCTTGCCTATTGTATGGAAATTCCAGCAATATTATGTAGGCTCTGAATTTAGGCGGTTATTACTACAATTAGGATTAATCATTGGGTTGAGTGGGCTGAATGGCTTATTTATTTTCACTGAACCTTTTTATTTTACTTTTTTAATCAGTTTTTCCGCTGGTGTGCTATTAATTCCAGCTTGTTATCTGATTAGTAGTTTTTTATTTGGGACACGCTGGCTACCATTAACCGCAGCACTGGTGAGAAAACCAGTTATCCTAAGAAGTAAGCATATTTTTATTTATATTATTCTGTTTACGTTAAATATTTTAATTCAAACCACATTACCAGAAAGTTTTAATCGTTTTGCCCTGTTTTATTTATCCATTCCAATTATTTTGTTAGCGTTTCAATATGGCTGGCAGGGAGCATTATTAGGTACGTTATTAAATAGTATTGCGTTAATGGGAACGGCACATAGTTTCTCTAATTCAGAAATTACCGATCTATTATTAACCCTTTCAGCACAAACGATCACAGGGATTTTTTTAGGCTTAGGTATTCAACATCAACGTGATCTTAATTACAGTTTGTCACGAGAATTAGCAAAAAATAAATATTTAACACGCCAACTTATTAATGCAGAAGAAGAGATTCGTAAGGATATTTCTCGTGAGTTACATGATGAAATTGGACAAAATATTACCGCAATTCGTACACAAGCGAATATTTTAAAAAGAATTAGTGATTCTGTACCGCAAGAAAGAGTAGCCAATATTATTGAACAACTTTCATTAAATATTTATGACACGATGAAAGGGTTATTGAATCGGATGCGTCCTCGTTTATTAGATGATTTAGATTTACCGCAAGCAATCCAAAATTTATTTACAGAATTAGATTTGACAAGTCATGGCATTACAGTGGAATTTAATTGGCAAAATCAAGAGCAGATTACCCTAGATCACGTTCTTGAAATTACGCTATATCGGTTATGCCAAGAGAGTTTGACTAATATAGTTAAATATTCTCAGGCGACTTATGTATCTATTCAACTAGTAATTAACGAAAACATAACATTGGTTATTCAGGATAATGGTATTGGCTTTGATAAAACGGTGATTGTGGATACAGGATTTGGTATTCGGGGTATGCAAGAACGAGTCAGTATGTTGGGTGGTGAATTTACGCTCGCTTCTGTGATGCAACAACAAAATATTGGTGAGCAAGGAACAACGATAAGGATTACCTTACCAAGAGTGTAATTATGATAACGAAAGAGAATCAACAAGATCAGTTATACCGTTATTGGCGTACTCATTTAATGTTGGCGATGTATGTTGGTTATGCAGGGTTTTATTTTACCCGAAAGAGTTTTAACTATGCGGTGCCTGCTTTGATTACGGATTTAGGAATTGATAAAAGTGATATCGGTTTAATGACTACGCTATTTTATATCACTTACGGTATTTCTAAATTCTTTTCTGGCGTATTTTCTGATCAATCCAATCCGCGTTATTTTATGGCGATTGGGTTAATGCTCACGGGAGTGACCAATATCTTTTTTGGGCTATCCAGTTCATTATTTATGTTTATGACGTTGTGGATATTAAATGCGTGGTTTCAAGGTTGGGGGTGGCCTGCTTGCTCAAAATTATTAACTACCTGGTATTCACGGACTGAACGGGGATTGTGGTGGTCGATTTGGAACACTGCACATAATGTGGGTGGAGCATTAATTCCCTTAATTATTGGCTATTTAACCTTACATTATAGCTGGCGACATGGCTTTATTTTCGCGGGAATCAGTGCGATTGTTATTGGTATTATGTTGATGTTACGCCTGCGCGGTATACCAGAATCAATGGGATTACCTAGCGTTGGACAGTGGCGTAATGATCAATTAGAACTGGCTCAAGAACGAGAAGGGGCTGATCTAAGTTGGCGAGAAATTTTACAGCGATATGTGTTTTTCAATAAATATATCTGGCTGTTAGCGTTAAGTTATACGCTAGTTTATATTGTGCGAACAGCGATCAATGACTGGGGTAATATCTATCTAACTGAGAAATATCACTATGACATTGTTTCTGCGAATAGTATTTTATCACTATTTGAAATCGGGGGCTTTGTTGGTTCACTTGCCGCTGGTTGGGGTTCAGACCGTCTATTTTCTAGCAATCGAGGCCCAATGGCACTACTGTTTGCGATAGGGATTTTCTGTTCAATTTTAGCCCTTTGGGTAATGACACAAGAGAAACGAGTATTGCAAGGGGCAGTCTTTTTTGCGATTGGTTTTTTTGTATTTGGACCGCAAATGCTAATTGGTATGGCAGCTGCGGAGTGTTCACATAAGAAAACAGCGGGAGCAGCGACAGGATTTGTTGGGTTATTTGCTTATTTAGGTGCAGCATTAGCAGGTTATCCACTGGCAATTATTATGCAATATTTCCATTGGAACGGCTTTTTTGTGGTGATCACCTGCTCAGCATCAATGATCGCATTATTGTTATTACCGTTTTTGAGATTACAGAATTAAGAATATTTAGAAAGGGCTTCCCTCTTTTTAATAAGAAAGAGGGAGAGTTATTTAAAGTATGCTTACCGCAATAACAAATAATTTGTCTGTTTTACCTCTTCCATTACCACGTAAGTACGAGTGTCATTTACGCCAGGTAAGCGGAGGAGAGTAGTACCAAGTAATTTACGATAAGCAGCCATATCGGCTACACGTGTTTTCAATAAGTAATCAAAATCACCTGAAACAAGATGACATTCTTGAATTTCATCTAGGTCTTGTACAGCACGATTAAACTCTTCAAATACATCAGGTTTACCGCGTACTAGTGTGATTTCAACAATAACTAAGAGAGGAGAATCTAGTAATTCTGGGTTGAGCAAGGCTCGATAGCCCATAATAATGCCTTGTTTTTCTAGACGTTTTACCCGCTCTAAACAAGGGGTAGGCGATAAGCCGACACGTTTAGATAATTCAATATTAGAAATTTTACCGTTATGTTGAAGTTCATTAAGAATTTTTAGGTCAATTGCATCGAGTGATTTCACCATCTTTTTCTGACGCATTTTCGTGATTCCTTTTCGGATAAATGTAAGGCTTATTATATAAGAATATAAGGCAAAATGACATCAGCCGTACATTATTGTACGGCTGATGGTTTTGTTATGGTAATAATGCTTCTTGATCAGCACCTTCTTTTTCTACTTTCGGTGGCAACATATGCTCACGTTTTAACCCGAAGTTAAGCGCTAATGCAATCGCGATATAGATAGAGGAATAGGTACCAAAACCAATCCCGATTAATAACGCTAATGAGAAACTATGAATTGTTGAGCCGCCAAAAAGTAATAACGCCATCACTACGATTAATGTTGTGATTGAAGTCATTAAGGTTCTTGATAAGGTTTGACTTAACGAAATATTGATAATTTCAACGGTAGATGAACGGCGAATTTTACGGAAGTTTTCCCGTACACGGTCAAATACCACGATACTGTCGTTAAGCGAGTAACCAATTACCGATAAAATTGCGGCAACGAAGGTAAGATCTATCTCTACTTGTAACATGGAGAAGACACCAAGGGTGACGATTACGTCGTGTGCAAGTGCTAGAATTGCTCCAAGCCCTAAACGCCATTCAAAACGAAACCCGACATAAATTAATAACATCGCTAAAGTAATAAGAGTAGAGTAAATAGCGGAACTAGTAAGTTCTTCTCCAACATTTGGCCCTACAAACTCAATACTACGAATGTTTACGTTTTTATCAATGTTATCACTAAGGATAGATTTAATATGTGTACCTAAGTTTGGATCGTTAAATGATGCTGGTACGCGAACCATAACATCACGCACACCGCCAGAAGCTTGTACAACCGCATTGTGTAATCCATTTTCCGCTAATACTTGACGTAATTTTGGTAAATCTGCGGGTTGTGAGAAGGTGGTATCGATAACAGTACCACCAGTAAAATCTAACCCCCAGTTAAATCCTTTGGTGATAATAAAGAATAATGAAATTACAACGACCAAAAGAGAGAATCCATATCCAATTGCACGATAGCGCATAAAATGGATAAGCTTATACGGTAGTTTAATATCATTAATTGCATCTACTTGATTATCTGCATTTGTTGAATTTTTCATGCTAATTAATTCCATCTCTAAATCGATAATTTACTGACTCGTTTACCACCATAGAGGAAGTTCACGATAGCACGAGTACCAGTAATTGCGGTAAACATCGAAATGGCAACACCAAGAGATAATGTGATGGCGAAACCTTTTACTGGGCCTGAGCCTGCCGCATATAAAATAACTGCAGTCAAAATAGTGGTTAAGTTTGCATCGAAGATACTAGAGAATGCACCACTATATCCTTCGTTGATTGCCTGTTGTACTGAACGACCGTTACGCAGTTCTTCTTTAATCCGCTCAAATATCAGTACGTTGGCATCCACCGACATCCCTACCGATAAGACAATACCTGCAATACCTGGCATTGATAAAGTTGCTCCTGGGATTAAAGACATTAAGCCAACTAAGATGACAATATTGGCTAATAAAGCAATATTGGCAATGATACCGAATTTACGATAGTAAATGACCATAAAGAGGACAACGAGCGCTAAGCCCCAGATACTAGCTTGTAAACCTTGCTCAATATTTTGTGCCCCTAAAGATGGTCCGATAGTACGTTCTTCAACAATTTGGATTGGTGCAATTAATGCTCCTGAACGTAATAATACAGAGAGGTTTTGTGCTTCCGCTGGAGAATCAATACCGGTAATACGGAAAGTATTACCAAGACGGGATTGAATTGTTGCAACGTTAATCACTTCTTCATGTTTAGTCAGAATAGCTTTACCGTTAGCATCTTTTTCGCCACTGTCTTTATATTCGCTATAAACAGTTGCCATTGGTTTACCGATAGCGGTTTTTGTCGCTTCGGACATAATATTACCGCCTTCACTATCCAAAGAGATATTTACCTGCGGACGACCATATTCATCATTCCCTGAATTTGCATCAGTAATATGTTCACCACCTAAGATAGTTTTACGATAAACAACAACTGGTCTGCCATTACGATCGTGTTGTAATTCTGAATCAGACGGTACCATCCCATTTTCTGCGGCAGCAATGTTAGCAGTTTGGTTAACCATACGGAATTCTAAGGTTGCTGTTGCCCCTAAGATCTCTTTTGCACGAGCAGTATCTTGAACACCTGGTAATTCAACAACGATACGATCAGCACCTTGTTGTTGAACAACTGGCTCAGCAACACCGAGTTCATTAACCCGTTTACGTAAAATTGTAATGTTTTGTTCTACTGCACTGGTTCTTAAACGAGTAAGTTCTGTTTCTGATAAAGTCGAGGTGACATTTTGACCGTTAGCAACGATATCCCAATTTGGATGTTTACGTTTTAGCACACGTACAACATCATCAGGCGAAATGGTGTCAGCAAGAGTGATGACAGTGGCATAGTTATCCGTAGATTGTAGTGCTTTATAAACAAATTTTTCTTTACGTAATTCGGTGCGGAGGTTGTCTTGTAACTGTTCTTGTTGTTTAGCTAATACAGACTTAAGATCAACTTCCATTAAGAAGCGTACCCCACCGCGTAAATCAAGACCAAGCTTCATTGGGCCAGCACCAATATCGGTAAGCCATGCAGGTGTTGCTGGAGCAAGGTTTAACGCAACAGAGTAATTATTACCTAATTTTTCAAGAATTTTATCTTTTGCGAGGAGTTGTTCGTCAGTGCTATTAAATTTAGCAAGAATGGAGCCATTTTCTAAAATAATGGATTTTGCTGGGAGCTTATTTTGATCAAGAACTTGACGAACGTCGGTTAATGTTTGTTCAGTGGCGAGTTGTCCACGTGTACCAGAAATTTGGACAGCAGGATCTTCACCGTAAATATTTGGAAGGGCATATAAAATGCCGATGGCGATCACAAAGATCACCATCAGATTCTTCCATAAAGGGTAACGATTTAACACAATTAAATGCCTTTATGAAAATGAAAAAATTAAAGTGATTTAATAGAACCTTTTGGTAAAACAGCAACGATAAAGTCTTTTTTGATAGTCACTTCGTTAGTGTCGTTAAGTGCAATTACAACATAATCGCTTTCTGCTGAAACTTTAGTAATTTTTCCTAATAAACCACCGCTTGTTAAGACTTCTTCACCTTTTGCTAGAGAAGCCATTAAATCACGATGTTGTTTGTTACGTTTAGATTGTGGGCGGAAAATCATAAAGTAGAAGATTAAACCGAAAATGACCAATAAGAAGATCATTTGCATTCCACCGCCTTGTGGAGCGGCATCTGCTGCATATGCTGTAGAGATAAGACCCATTTTGTTTTCCTTATAATTAAATAATTAAGTAAAAAATTAACTCACTTTGCGTAAGCGCCGTAAAGCGAACGGTAAAAATAGCATAAAAACACAATCTTGTGAAAATGTTCTTTGTGCTTAATTGCTGAAACTGTAGTTTTTTTCGGCAATTACTTTCCCTGCTATTGATTAACAGGGAAAGATTAATTAATTCACTTGATAATGACCTACGCCTAAATCGTCTTCTTTACGAGTACGCTGAATTACAGCTTGTGGTGATTGTTGGATACGTAGCCCCATTTCATCTTCAGTACGCACCACTTCACCACGTAGAGAATTGGTATAAACATCAGTGATTTTGACATCAACAAATTTACCGATCATCTCTGGTGAACCAACGAAATTAACAATACGGTTATTTTCAGTACGTCCAGTTAATTCCATAATATCTTTTTTCGATGGACCTTCCACCAAAATACGCTGTTCAGTGCCTAACATACGACGGCTGAATTGTGCTGCTTGTTGATTGATACGTTCTTGTAACAGATATAAGCGTTGTTTTTTCTCTTCTTCGCTAACATCATCAGGCATATCTGCCGCTGGTGTGCCTGGGCGAGGAGAGTAGATAAAACTAAAACTCATATCGAAATTGACTTGAGCTATCAAATTCATGGTTTGTTCAAAGTCTTGATCGGTTTCACCAGGGAAACCAACAATAAAATCTGAACTAATTTGAATATTTGGACGTGCTTCACGTAGTTTACGAATAATTGCTTTATATTCTAGTACAGTATGGTTACGCTTCATCATAGTTAAGACACGATCTGAACCGCTTTGCACTGGAAGATGTAAAAAGCTAACTAACTCTGGTGTATCACGATAAACATCAATAATATCATCAGTAAATTCAATTGGATGTGAAGTGGTAAAACGTAAACGATCAATACCATCAATAGCAGCCACTAAACGTAATAATTCTGCAAATGAACAGATCCCTCCATCATGGGTTGCACCACGATAAGCATTAACGTTTTGTCCTAATAAATTGACTTCACGTACACCTTGTTCTGCTAGTTGGGCAATTTCAAATAACACATCATCAACGGGACGGCTGACTTCTTCACCACGTGTATAAGGCACAACGCAGAATGAACAATATTTATTACAACCTTCCATAATGGATACAAATGCAGTTGGTCCTTCTGCACGAGGCTCTGGTAAACGGTCGAATTTTTCAATTTCAGGGAAACTAATATCGACTACGGAGCTTTTACCACCACGAATTTGGTTTACCATTTCAGGTAAGCGATGTAAGGTTTGTGGTCCAAAAATAATATCTACGTAAGGCGCACGTTCACGAATATGTTCACCTTCTTGTGAAGCAACGCAACCACCAACCCCAATAATTAAATCAGGATTTTGTTTTTTAAGATCTTTCCAACGTCCTAATTGATGGAATACTTTTTCTTGTGCTTTTTCCCGAATAGAACAAGTATTTAATAACAGAATATCTGCTTCTTCAGCATTTTCAGTGAGTTCTAAACCATGTGTACTATTTAAAAGGTCTGCCATTTTTGCTGAGTCATACTCATTCATTTGGCAACCCCAAGTTTTAATATGTAATTTTTGCGTCATTGTGGTTATCAAAAGTTAACTAATTGAAATCATAAATAATGCTATTGAATATAGCGGTATCATTGGTCTGTGAGCGTTTTGTCTTTACCTAGATTATTGGTAAAAAATGTCCACAGGCTCTAAAAAATCGGAGGCTATTCTACCGATTTATCTAGATAATCTCTAGCACTTCATTGAGGTATATTCATCATTTTATCTTAGGCAAGATCAGGTTTTGGAGTAGAATAATTAGCGAGTCATTTAATTAGGGTAACAAGATGGATATGCAGAACAAAAATTATGATTTTATTGTGGTTGGTGGCGGTATGGTGGGAGCAGCTTGTGCAGCAGGATTAGCACAATTAGGCTGTAAAATTTTTGTAGTAGAGCGATCGCCATTACCTCATTTTGCCGAAGGACAGGAATATGATTTGCGTATTTCTGCAATTAGTTTAGGTTCTGTGAATTTATTAGAGCAATTAGGCGCTTGGGAGTATATTAAAACGCGCCGAGTTTGTCCTTATCGCCATTTAAGTACATGGGAAATTGACGGCTTTTCGGCAACCTTTTCTGCTACTGAACTTCAATTATCGGAGCTTGGTTATATGGTAGAAAATCAGTTAATTCAAGAAGGATTATGGCAACAATTCCAAAGCTTACCCAATGTGGATTATTGTACCGATACCGAAATTAAAAAAGCTGAACGTACACAACAATGGCAGCTGACCTTAGCAAATGGAGAAACCATTTGTAGTCCACGTGTAATTGCTGCGGATGGAGCAAACTCCCAGTGGCGAGAATTGGCAGGAATAGGGATTACTGGATGGCGTTACCAACAAGATTGTTTATTAATTTTAGTCGATACGGAAGCAGAGCAGCAGGATATTACCTGGCAACAATTTTATCCTACTGGACCTCGTGCTTTATTGCCATTACAAGGAAAGCAAGCGTGTTTAGTCTGGTATGATACGTCAGAAAAGATTGCACAATTACAACAGCTATCTATGCAGCAGTTAACGCAAGCGATTACTGAAGCATTTCCAAAACGTTTAGGAAAGATTGCAGCGATTAAATGTGGTGGTTTTGCCTTAACCCGCCGCCATGCACAACAATATTATAAAAATGGTATGATTTTGGTTGGTGATGCGGCACACAGTATTCACCCATTAGCTGGGCAAGGTGTCAATCTTGGCTTTAAAGATGTGAAATGCTTATTGGAAAATGTACAAGCTGCATTGAAACAAGCGTCTGGATTAAATCAGGATGATTTTTTAAAACGCTATCAACGACAACGTTATTACGACAATTTATTAATGCAATCAACAATGGATGTATTTTATAAGACTTTCCGTTCACCACTGTTGCCAATGAAAATAGCCAGAAATCTCGCTTTATTAACAGCAGAGCGAGCAGGGATGGTGAAACGAAAAGCCTTAAAATATGCGTTAGGATTATAGTTTACCGTTCATACTCTTTTGACTTGTTAGCAGAAAAAATATTGTCTTTGATGACATTTTTCACTTCATTTAATAGCAGTTTATGCACAGTGTGTAGTTTTGGTCGCTCTTTGCTGGTAAATGGCACAGGGCGACAAAGTTCCATTGTTTTGATTCCTAAACGGGCCGTCAATAAACCTACACCAACGCCTTGTGCAGCGCGTGCTGACAATTTTGCAGTTAAATCTTGAGAGAACCATTCCATCCCAACTTCACGTATCAGATCGGTTGCCCCAGCGAATGCAATATTAAATAACACCATCTTAATTAAACGAATACGACTAAAGTAACCTAATTTGACACCATAAAGTTTGGCTAATTTATTGATTAAACGCAGATGTCGCCAAGCAACAAAACACATATCAACTAAAGCTAAAGGACTGATTGCTACAATCACTGCTGACTCAATAGCTTGTTTATTAATTATTTTTTGTGCTTGCAAATCAATCGGTTGTAAAAATTCTTCACTAAATAAGCGTAATAACTCTTGAGCGGTGTAACCTTGATTTGCATAGTGTTGCCAACGTTGATAACGAGGATCTTGGGCTGAAAGCTGCATATATTGCGCTAATTGTTGTGTGAGTTGCTCACCCTCTTTTGCAGAAACTGTGGCTGAGGCGTGAGCTGTTGTATTTTGTATAGCATGATTTTGCTGTTGTAATAACGCTAATTTTTTTAGTTGATGTAAGTGGCGTAATTCATTGATAACAGCACTAAAACTTAAAGTAACAATGCCACTAAATACTAAAGCGAAAGCAAAATCAATCCATTGATGTTGCTGCCAAGCATCAATTAACCATTGAATTGCTTGGGCAATAACGGCAAGTGCAAACAGAAATGTAGTACCGATTAGACCTTTTTGCCACCAAGATAGTGGACGTTGTAAAGCGTAGCGTAACTCATTTTCTGCTTGATTCTGTTCTTGATAAGCCTGCTCATCAATAGCAATTTGGCTAGAATGAAATTCACGTTTTGCTTGTAAATTTTCCTCTGCTGTTGAGGATTGCTCATTGGTATCAAAGATTTTTTTCTCTTGCATTATCTTAATTTGTCTCCTAATAAATATTCTAATACAGCATCAAGGCGTAGGTGTGGCAATGCCTCACCACTAATGGCTTGTTGTGGTTCAAATTGATCAAATTCAAAAGTTGTGTTTTGCCAAAAATCAGCAGTAGGTAAACGTTGTGGCACACTGCCAGGAAATAGGGTTACCAATTTTTGATCACGACTTCTGATACCTTGAATTGCTTTAAACTGTTGTCCTTGTTCTTCAACAATCACTTGTTGAGTTGCTCGGATCGCTGCAAATGCAGTGAAATCAATATCAATATGCGAGAATTGTAAATGCTCGCCTTCAGTTTGAACTAACTGTCTTAATAAACTGATTAAACTCGGAATTTGATCCGTCGTAATATGATCAGCTTTTGTCGCAGCAAAGAGTAATTTATCAATTTTCGGGGCAAATAAACGATTGAAAAAATGACGTTGCCCATAGTGAAAACTTTGGAATAACGCACGTAATGCCATTTGCATATCAATAAATGCTTCACGGCTATGGTTTAGTGCAGTCAAACAGTCCGCTAAAATAATTTGCCGATCAAAACGAGAAAAATGTTGTTGATAAAAACCTTTAACGATTTGGTTACGATAGAAATCGTAGCGTTGTTGTAATACATAAAAATAGCTTTGTTTATTTGCTGATTTCGCTAATTGCTGCCATTGTGTTGGTGTTAAATGAATGAGAGGGAAAAATTGTAATGCGATTGATCCTTCTGCTTCACCTGGCAGAATAAAACGTCCTGGTTGGATAAAATAAAATCCAGCTGCCTTACATTGGTGTAAATATTCGGTATAACTCTTCGCGAGAGTGGCGAGAATATGTTCATCTGCTGGTGCAGTTAAATCCAGTTTCTGTAACTGCTGTAACCAAGTTTGTGCCAGATGTTGGCGTTCACCTTGTTGTAATTGCTGCATAGCTAATGACCACTGTTGAAAGTTTTGTGATAACAGTGGTAAATCCAGTAACCATTCGCCCGGATAATCAAAAATATCTAAATACAGTACACCTTGTGATTTTAGGTGACGTAATAAGCTTTGAGTATGTTGATAATGAATTTCTAAGCGAGTTTCACTTAACCCTCGTGTTGATTGAGGCCAATGTGGTGGCGATTGTTCTAAAGCGAGTAAGTTTTCTTCATATTCAAAGCGAGGTAATGTCCAATTTTTTTGAGTAAGACGTTTTACGCCTAAAATTTGCTGATTACGGGCAGCACTAAGTAAGGGAAGTTGTGGTTTATCTGTTGTGTTTAAGGATAAAAGTTGATTAATGAATCCTGTAATAAAGGTTGTTTTACCACTTTGACTTAACCCAGTAACAGCTAAACGTAATGTTTGATCAAATCCTCGTTCAATCAAATGATCAAATTCATTCTGTAATGTTTTGAGCATAATTTTTGCCTAAAGATAGAAATATTTTTTGTTGTAATGATGTTATATAAGATGATGAAAAGCTGTACAAATATGGGTTTTAGTTTAACAAGATCAAGTTAAATTGAAATATTATTACTTTTAATAGAGCTAGCTAAATATGAGATGTTTTATTTTTTCGGTATTCGCTAGCTGTTACCCCAAAATATTTTTTAAAAGCCTTACCAAAGTTGGTTTCTGATTGAAAACCGCAGTTTAGAGCAATAGTCAAAATATTTTCTTGACTAGAACGTAATAGCTTTGCTGCTTTTTGTAGTCGAATATGATTAACAAAAGCATATGGGCTAAAGCCAATTTGTTGATTAAATAAGCGAATAAGCTGAGCCCTAGAGATATTTGCGATCTCAGTGAGCTGAGTAATATGCCAATTTTGTTCAGGGTATTGGATGATTTTATTCATTACTTTATATAAACGTTTATCACGTAAACCATTGAGCATACCAGAAAGAGTTGCTTTTTCTTGTTCTAAATAAGTTCTAATTAATAATATAAGCAATACTCCAGATAATGAGTTTACAATAGTTGTTGCACCATATTGAGGTGTTTTAGCTTCTTGCTGAAGAATAGAAAGAATTGGCTGTAGGATTGAATTGTTTAAATTTAGAATGATGATATCAGGAAGATTATTGAATAAATCAGAACGTCTGTCATAACTAAATTTTGCGCAAAATAAGGTGAGATCAGGAGAATGATTAAAGCCACTTTTTTTTAAAATAAACGCACCATTATTTGATGAAGTTATCGTAGATTGATTATTGTTACAATCAGCCTGATTACTCAAAATATGCTTAATAGTTCGAGGGAAAAAAATAATATCACCTTTATTTATAATTCGTGCTTTTTCATTGTTATCAAATTTTAAATAACTACTTCCATGAGTCACAATATGAACAATTCCTTGAGCTTGTTCGGCTTGATGTTCTACATACCACTCTTGCTGAAAATGGCATTGTACATTGATACTACCTGATAATTGTGCAAATGATAAAAGTGTGTCGAGAATATCCATTATTTTATCTATTTTTTGAGACTTTTTATTGATTTATATAAATAAAAAATTGCAAATATACTATATCTTATTTATAGGAGTAAATACAATGAGAAAGTTAGTTAAATACGCCACATTGGCTATGTTGATAAATGTTGCTTTTGCAGCTCAAGCTGATATGAAACCCGTAACAGATGTTTTGCCTTCACATATTCATTATGTAGAGAGCAAATACTCATTTGATAATACTATTGAACGTTTAGTAAATAATTTTAAACAGCGAGGAATGACAATTTTTGCTATTATTGATCACCAAAAAGCAGCAAAAGAAACACAGCTTGAGATGCAGCCTGCTACGGTAATTGTCTTTGGTACACCAAAAGCTGGCACACCACTGATGTTAAAAGATCCTGATTTTGCATTACAGTTACCATTGAAAGTGTTGGTGACAGAGGTTAATGGAAAAGTGAGAGTCGTGTTCAATGATACTAAAGCACTTATTTCAGGCAGTAAAATCTCTTTTGAGCAAGTAGAAAATAGTCTGGCTAAAGTAGAAGGGTTAATTCAAAAAGTGGTTACAGAATAATTTTCCGCTAATATACTGGTGTGGAGTTGTATAACCACACCAGCTTTATTTACTTTAATATTTAAGCAAGGTTATTTCTTTTTGCTAAAATACGATTAGCACATTCAGCAGCTGCGGTTAAGCCGCCTGCCATCATAATAATATCTTTTACGATTAAGCGCCCTGCTGCAGAAAGATACGGGAAGCCATAGTTGGGTGTTGGTAAATCACCGCCTAAATTTGGTACCCAAGTTTCTGGTGTCGTAATTAGGAATGAAAGAGTAACAATTGACATACCAAAGGTTAATAATCCTCCAATCATACCAAATGTTGGACTCCAAATACCTGATAGAGTTAATAAACCAATTGTAACAATCATTGCTCCAATAATTAAAGAAGCAGTATAAGTACCGTTTGCTTTATGCCATTCAATATTTTTGGCAACCATTTTGCCTTCTGGATTTTTATAAAGTGTATATTCTTTAACCAGATCTCCTTTATCATTTTGCACAAGATTAGAGCCATTTTTGTATAAGAAACTCATAAAAGGACTATTCGCAACAAAATGAGCAATACCGTCAGCTTCATATTGACATACTTTTAAACCGCCAATCCATACCATTACGATACAGATAGCGATACGAACAAAGTTAATAAATTGACGTTGCATAGGGGCAATAATTTTTGCAGCAAATTCGATTAAAGATTGCATGTTAAACCTCATTAATTGACTAAGTTAGTTGTTAAGAACTATTCTTAACAATCTTTTACATTCTAGAAAGATTGCTCATAATGAAGTAGATAAATTGTCGCATTTTTTTAGCATTTTTACTCACTATATACTTAATTTGAGTTATATCAAGTGTCAGATTGTATTGAGCTATTTGAAGATAAATTGATACTTTATGATGAGAAATTGTTTTTTTGTTTAATTGAAGTCGGTATTTAATATGATTAGCAGTAGAAATAGATTTATAAAATAAAAATACGTTTTAACGTAAACCTTAAAACGTATTTTATATAATTCAAGTAATAAATAATTAACGAGTTTCAGATAAAGCCACTTCCGCATCTGGCTCATGCGTAATACGATTACGTAAATCACGACGGACTAATTCAATTGTCCAGAACCAGAAAATATGACCAACAAATTCAGAAACGTGTTCATAGAAAGGCCATTCTGCTACTGGTGGTGTTAAACCAAGAAGAGGGAAAGTAATATAGTGAACACAGATATCACAAATAATCCCTGCTAATACCCCTTGCCATAATTTCACTTTAGGGAAGCGTTCTGCAACAACACAATATGTAATAGCAAAAACTAATGAGAAAATAATGTGGGTTACGCCAATCCAGTTAAATGCTTGATCTGCAAAGGTAAATGCAGGTGCAGTAGGATCAATACCCAAATAATCTCTTAAGAAAACATGTGGTGGATTTAAGAAAGCACGTGAACATACTTCTAATGCTTGAGAAGGATCTTTACATGCTGCCGTAAAGAGATCTAGTGGGCTACGAGGAGGGAAAGGATGTTCAGCTCCCCATTTTACAAATGCAGAAAGAAGACCTGCGAAAATACCAACAAAAGCAGCAACACCATAACGGCGACGGCTTGGATCAGTTTGTTCAAATAAATTCATACAAATTTCCTAAAATTATTCATAATAAAAAAGTTAATGCTATTTATGATCATTTTGAAAAATGATAAGTGCGACATATGTTATGCCAATATTTATTTTACTCAATAAAAAAATACTTCTAATGAGTTAAATGGTTAAAGTTTGTTCTTATTTGTTACTGTCTAAATCGGTTTATCTAATAATTTAATTACAATTATTTTTCATTTAATTGTATTGTTTAACATTTAATCGAAAAGCTAACTTGCGGTTAAATAGAGGATTGATTAAGATCGTCATTTTGATGAATTTATCGATTAATGGTCTGTATTTCCTTTTACAAAGGATTTCTCTCTCGTTAATATGCTGTTTTCGTAACATATCAATCGAATATAGTGCATTGCACTGGTTTTATTATGGCTTTACCAAAATATATTGTGATGTGGCTTGGTTTATTGGGAGCAAGTTCAGTGATTGCTGCGCCAAGTGTTCCAAAACAAGTGTTAGATAATGGGTTAGTTTATTGCACTCATTCTTTACCCGTTTCTCTCAATCCGCAAACAGCGGATATTGGAAGTAATACCAATATTGTCGCAGATCAGATCTATAATAAACTATTTGAATTGAGCGGTAATGATAACCATGTAGTGCCATCATTAGCGACTTCTTATTATGTTTCAACCGATGGACGTACCATTACGATCAATTTGCGTCGTGGGGTAAAGTTTCATACCACAGAGTGGTTTACCCCAACACGTGATTTTAATGCAGAAGATGTGGTGTTTTCACTTAGCCGGATTATTGGTAAAAATGATGGAATTTTTCCAGTTGAAGAAGGCATTGTTAGTAGTAGCAATAAAACTTCCCAATATGATTTATTCAATGAAAAAGCAAAAAATAAGCACTTCCCTTATTTTGAGAGCATCCGTTTAAGAAATAAAATTGAGTCAGTAACTGCGGTCAATCCTTATCAAGTACAAATTCATTTAGTTTCGCCTGATTCCTCTGTGTTATCCCATTTATCTGGGCCTAATGCGGTGATTTTATCTTATGAATATGCCTTGCAATTAAATGCAGATGATAACTTAGCACAGCTGGATACCTTGCCAGTAGGCACAGGGCCTTATCAGTTAAAAAGTTATTTTAGAGATCGTAATGTACGATTAGTACGTAATGATGATTATTGGGGAGACTTAGCTAAAATTAAAAATGTGGTAATTGATGTTTCCACTACAAAAACTGGCAGACTAGCACGATTTTTAAATGGCGAATGTGACATTATGGCTTTCCCTGATGCCAGCCAATTAAAATTATTGAATGATCGGTTGCCAAGTGTTCGTATTAGTGTATCAGATAGTATGAATTTGGCCTTTTTGGCATTAAATATGAAACGTCAAGTGATACAAAATGTTGATACAAGACGAGCAATTGCTTTTGCGATTAATCGCCAACGTATTATTAAACATATCTATTATGGTACGGCAAAAGTTGCCCAAACAATTATTCCGCAAATTTCTTGGGCATCACGTTTTAATGCGACTGCATTTGATTATGACTATGATCCTGATAAAGCACGAGTACTATTAGCGAATAAACATCTTGAATTATCGTTCTGGGTAATTGATGAAGAACAAGTTTATGACCCAAATCCAATCAAAATGGCGGAAATGATTAAGTATGATTTGGCGAAAGTTGGGATTAAGGTCAATATCAAGGTAGTTTCATATAATTTCTTGAAAAAGAGTGTTGAAGAGGGCAGAGATAATTACGATATGATTCTAACTGGCTGGGTAACGAATAATCTTGATCCAGATAGTTTCTTACGTCCAATTTTAAGCTGCCCATCACAAAGTACGATTTCCAATTTGAGTAGTTGGTGTCACCCGCCATTAGATGCACTATTAGTGAAAGCATTACAAACAGATGTACAGCTATTAAGATCATTAGATTACGATATGGCACAACAATTAATTGTACGTCAAGTACCGATTATTCCGATTGCTACTGTGAATAATGTATTAGTGGCCAATAATCGTGTAAATGGAATTAATATGACACCGTTTGGCAATATCCATTTTCGTGCATTATCGTTAAATGAGGTGCAAAAATGATTGTTGCAGTAATCCGACGTTTATTTTTAATTTTTATTTCTTTAATTCTATTAACGATGATCTCTTATTGGATCATGTTAAAAGATCCATTAAATCAAGTGTTATTTGGTAGCTCATTAATTGAAGGCTATTTTAGTTATATTAAACAGTTACTGACAGGGGATTTTGGTATTACTTACGTCGGTGGTGAGTTATTACGCGATCAGATTCTTGCTGTATTACCCTCTACGTTAGAACTCTGTGTTGCTGCACTGATTTTAGCTTTACTATTCGGGATTCCTTTAGGTTTTCTCGGTGCGCTTAATCATGGTACAGTTGGCACGGTTATTCGAGGTGTTTCTTCGGTTGGTCTATCTATTCCCGTATATTGGATTGGCCCTATTTTGCTTTATTTAGCTGCTATCTATAATTGGGAAATTTCTTCAGTAGGACAATATAATGCCTTGTATGAAATCAAACCGATTACAGGCTTTGCGATTATTGATATCTGGTTTGTGGAAGAACCGTATCGAATTAAAATTGTGCAAAGTGTATTGCAACATTTGGCATTGCCAACATTAGTATTAATGATTACGCCGGTAATGGAAATTATTCGTTTAACTCAGTATCGAGCAGAACAAGTGGTGTCTGCAAACTACACAAAAAGTGTATTAATTCGTGGCTGGTCAAAAATGAAAGTATTGCGTGTCTATTTATTGCGTAATACGTTAGGGCCAATCCTACCACAGATTATCCGTACCTTTACCTTAACTTTAGCATCTTGTATGTTAATTGAAAATATTTTTAACTGGTCAGGCATTGGACAATGGTTAATCGCTGCCTTATCAGAACAGGATTATAATGCGGTAGCGATAGGGGTAATAGTCATTGGCGTAATTGTACTATTCATCAATTTATTAGCAGATTTAAGTGAATTTCTGTTAGATCCTTATAAGAAAAAGGCTTGGTATGATTGAACAACGTGCAGAAGATTTTCGTATTACCAATACTATTTTTGCAATTTGGTCTATTTTTAGACAGAATAAAATTGCGTTGTTCAGTTTATTCTGTTTTTCTGCATTAATTACTATTGCCGTATTGGTGCCTTATTTATCACCCTATTCTCCTGAACAACAATTTATTGGTAAAGAATTAATGCCGCCATTTTGGGATAAATCAGGTGATCTGATTTTTGTATTAGGAACAGATGATATTGGGCGTGATCTGTTTAGTCGAATTTTATGGGGTGTACATTATACCTTTGGTTCAGCGTTAATTATTGTCCTTGCTATTTTGTTGGTAGGCGGCGTATTAGGTCTATTGGTAGGTATTAATCAAGGCGTAAAATCACGAACCTTGAAATATTTGGGAAATATCTTTCTCTCTATTCCGATTTTATTAGTGGCAATTATTATTGCCGCATTAATGGAAAGTGGGCTACAAAATGCAATGTTAGCGATTTTTTTAGCCTTATTGCCTCATTTTATTCACCAAATTGATAATGCAGTACAACAAGAGTTACAAAAAGATTATGTAGTATTGCTTCGCTTAGAGGGAATTTCAAAATATTTGCTATTAAAAGAAACCATTGTGCCTAATATTTTTCCTGTCTTTGTTAGAGAGATTTCACGTATTTTTATTTTGGCAATTATGGATGTCAGTGCATTAAGTTTTATTTCATTAGGAGCAGCATCAACTGTACCAGAATGGGGAGCAATGATTCGTGATGCGTTAGACTTATTATATATTGCACCGTGGGCAGTCGTGTTACCTGGTACAGCAATTATGTTCTCAATTCTGGTTATTATTGTCCTCAGTAATAGCTTGTTACGTGCTTTTCATAAATATCATTCATAAGTAGGAGATCTTAATCTTATGGCATTACTAGATATTCGTAATTTATGTATTGATATTAAGACTGCAAACGGCAAGGTTCGTATTGTTGATAATGTGAATCTTACCTTAAATGAAGAAGATATGTATGGCTTGGTAGGTGAGTCTGGTTCGGGAAAAAGTTTAATTGCAAAGGTTATCTGTAATGCAGTGAAAGAAGATTGGATAATCAGTGCAGATCGTTTTCGGTTTAATGATGTGGAGTTATTGAAATTATCTACATCAAAGCGGCGAAAATTAGTTGGCAGACAAATCTCAATGATTTACCAAGATCCATTAACCTATCTCGATCCAAGTAAAACGATTGGTGCACAATTAAAACAAAGTATTCCAAGTTGGACATTCAAAGGAAAATGGTGGGGTTGGTTTGGTTGGAAAAAACGCCGAGTCATTGAATTATTACACCGAGTAGGGATTCGTGATCACCGTGATATTATGCGCAGTTATCCTGATGAAATTACTGAAGGTGAAGGGCAAAAAGTGATGATTGCGATGGCGATTGCTAACCAACCGCGGTTATTAATTGCTGATGAAGCAATTAATACATTAGGAACCAATACACAAACGCAAATTTATCGTTTATTACTAGGGATGAACCAAAATCACGGCACAACGATTTTATTTTTGAGTAGTGATTTGGTATCAGTAAGTGAATGGTGTAACACGCTAAATATCTTATATTGTGGGCAATCAGTAGAATCAGGCCCAAAAGAGATGATTATGGAGTCGCCATTTCATCCTTATACCAAAGCATTGATGAATTCTAACCCTGATTACAATGTGCCATTAGGACCAAAAACACAATTAAACGCTTTACCGGGAATGGTGCCGTTATTGACGAACTTGCCGATTGGATGTCGTTTAGGACCTCGCTGCCCATTCTCACAACGTAAATGCGTGATTAAACCACCAACTCGCCGCGTGAAACAACACGAATATGCGTGTTATTATCCGCTTAATATGCGAGTACATTCCGTAGCCGCTGAAAAAATTGAACCAATTACGATTCAAGCAAATCAACTAGATAAAGATGAGTAATGACGATGAGTGAAGTTGTTTTACGTGTTGAAAACCTAACCAAAACCTTTCCTGCCAGTGGTAGTGCGTTATTTAATCGAGCTTTTGATGCAGTCAAGGATATCTCTTTTCAGATCGAACAGCGTAAAACCCTAGCGATTATGGGAGAGAATAGTTCTGGAAAATCCACTTTAGCTAAAATGATTGTTGGAATTACAGAACCAACAGCAGGCGATATTTTTTTCAGAGATCGGTTATTAAAATTTGGTGATTATTCATTTCGTTCTAAACACATTCGGATGCTATTTCAAGATCCAAATGCGACCTTTAATACACATTTAAATGTCGGGCAGACATTAGATTTACCTTTACGTTTAGCGACCCCTTTATCCGAAGAAGAACGTAATCAAAAAATCTTTCAAACTCTGCGTTTAGTTGGCTTAGCACCTATTCATGCCAATATCCGTTTTAGTGATTTAACGATAAGTCAAAAACAACGGATTGCGTTAGCACGTACGCTGATATTGGAACCAGAAGTTATTATTGTTGATGATGCGTTAAACTCCTTAGATTCGTTAGTTAGGGCACAATTAATTAATTTGTTGCTGAATTTACAAGAACGACTCGGTATTGCGTATATTTATATTGGGCAAAATTTAGGAATAATTAAGCACATTGCTGATCAATTATTGGTGCTGCACGAAGGGCAAATTATTGAATATGGCGATACATTAGATGTGATTGCAGATCCACAAGCAGAGCAGACCAAGAGACTACTACAACAATAAAAAAAGAAATGTGCGCCATATTGGCGCACGTATTTTTCAATGAAAACAACTATTTTTGCTCACTATTCTTTTCAATTGCTTCTACAGGATTGCTAGTTAAATTAATATCTAATTGATTAAAAGGAATATCAATACCAGCTTTATCAAATTTTAGTTTAATCTTTTCCATAATCGCAAAATGAACGCCCCAGTAATCGGTGGTATTTACCCAAGGACGCACAAATAACTGCACACTGCTTGCGGCTAATGCCCCTACTACAATTAATGGTTCAGGGGTTTTCAAGATACGAGGTTCTTCCGCTAAGCAACGTGCAATAATTTCTTTGGCTTTAGCAATATCCGCTTCATAAGAGATATCAAAAATAAAATCAATACGGCGTGTTTGATTCATTGAATAGTTAGTAATCTTTTGCGTAAAGATCTGATTATTTGGCACTAAAACTGTTTTATTATCGCCAGTACGTAATTCCAACATTAATAGACCGATTTGGGTAACTGTTCCAGAACTGCTAGCGACTTCAATAAAATCACCTTTTCGGAAAGGTTTAAAAATTAGAATCATCACACCAGCAGCAAAGTTTTGCAGTGAGTTTTGTAGAGATAAACCAATCGCTAAACCAGCAGCACCAATTAATGCTACGAGAGAAGTTGTATTAATACCAAGTTGTGAAAGAGCAGCGATCACAACAATAAGTAATAATGCAAAGTAGGAAATAGAACGAACAAACTCACTGAGCATTTCATCTTTAACAGTGCGATTAATCATTGCTGCTAACAACTTACTGATAAATCTTGCTAGACGTTTCCCAATTAGAAAAATAATGATCGCAAGCAAAATTTTTAGAGAATAAGGCACAACCCAATCATTAAAAAAGTTTAAAAGTTGTTGTTGACTAAAGAGGGAATGCCAATCCACATTTTGTAAATCGAGAGAATTAGTTAGGTTACTTTCAACAGCTTTTGTATTTTCCGCCATAATTACTCCTGTTAATAAAAATGAAAGCCAATTATTATAATTATGTAAACAGAAAGATCAAATTGGGAAGGGGACGGTTAATAGGGTAATGATAAAGATAGGGGGATATGGCGTTAATCTGTAGAAGAGCAAGTCTGATCTTCTACAGCTAATTTAGTGGATCACTACAGAGAGCCTATGTTTTAAACCCATCACAATTTCAACATTAATAATCTGTCATCAATAGGGGATGATTGAAATCCATAATTTAAATAAAATTGTCTTACATTATCGTTAAGAGCGTGTACCAATAAAGCTTTTACTCCGACTTGTTCTGCGACAATTTTTGCTCGCAATACTGCATCTTTAAGTAAAGCTGCACCTAATTTTTGCCCTTGATATTTCACGTCTATAGCGAGTCTTCCTAGTACAATAACGGGAATTGGTTCTGGCATATTGCGCCTTAATGCACTGGATACCAACTGATGTGTTACTGATCCTGCGGCTAAAGCATAAAAACCAACAACAACATTTTCTTTGCAAATCACAAATGTTCTACTTGCGTGACTTTGTTGATTTTTCAATGCGTTATGCTTAAGCCATAAATTTAACACTTCTTCACCACAATCAAACAAGTTCACATGATGATGAGACTGTAATAATTCAGGAGCGGAATACATTTGTTTATTCCCACGGCGATTTAATATTCATTAATTTTTCTAGACCGGAATTTGTTGAATTAGATTGTTCCAATGCCTCAATGAAGTGATTAAATTTTTCATCATTCAATTGGAATACTGTTCTATCTAAAATCACATTTTGTGCATAAATACAAGCGGCATCTAGCATAAAATCAGAACGGGTTTTACCCAGCAAAGAAGCAGCATAATCAATTAAATCACGCTGACTAGGTTGGGCTCGTAAGTTAATCGCTGCAGTACGCATAATGATCTCCATTATTTACTAATACACAATCAATATACAAATTATATTGTGTATCGATTGTGTATGCAACGCGATTGTAATAGATTTAATTAATTTAAAAAAAGAACTCCTGGAAAGAGGAGATTAGTAATGATTATGCTGGTTTTGGAATATTCGTAGTTTTATAAAAGATGGCAATTCAGGATTTTTTGGATAATCAATTTCCTATTCACTTTTTCCTCATCTATGTAATTTAATTATGTTCCCTTTTTGCTTTTAATATTAAGCAATCCAAAGCCTTAACAATCGAAAGAACATATCAAACATATGACACTTTCATCTTGATGCTCGTAATACGTTCAACATCTTCTGGTGTTAATACTTTTTTCTGAGCAAGTTTTTCTAGAATAGTAATCTCTTTTTCAGAAAGGAAGTTATTCTCAACCGCCCGTTTACCAATTTCCGCTGCATTAATCGCTCCTGCGGTACTGTCGCTAATCAAGCCACCGGCTAAACCACTGGCAAGTTGGCTTAAGGTGGATACCGTTTGTTTTTATGTTTCTGTTAGTTAGTTTAAGTTTTTTCTAGTTTATCTTTATTTCTGATAACAAGCTGCAAAAAATGATACATCTTTGTTATGATATAAAGACACTAATTTTTTTCCACCCAAATCAATTACTTGCTCCTCATTTAACTCATACGCACCACCAATAGCATAACGATCATCATCATCAGGCTTGATATAACTAATCGCTTCCTCATCAGGTAACGTTATTTCATACGAGTCTATTAACTCCTCGGTTATATTGTCATAAACTTCTATATATCTAGTAACTTCTATCATGGTTCTATTCTCCTTGTTGGATCTGCATTTTTAAGTTGTTCTCCTGTTTTAAAATCAAATTCTCCTAAATGCTTGCCTCGCTTATTATATTTTTCCATTGTTCCATGTCGAGAATCCCATTCATAGATATTCCCCTCTTTATCTTTCCAACGTTCACGAAGTCTTCCTCCTCCTTGAACAGGTGTTTTATATTTTATTTTGGCTAAGTCTTTGAACCCCGTTATTTCTTCCTGTTTAGGAGCTGGAATATACTTCCAATCTTTATTTTGTATATTTGGATTTTTAACTTTTTTAGCAAAACTAGCAATCTTAGGTGATATTTTTATTCCTTGAGTTTGTTGAGAGGCAATAAAACTCTCTACCAAACCAACTATCGCTTTTTCAGTAATCGTTCTGTTTTCTTCAATAAAATTAAATTCTTTACTGTTTTCATCAATAATAAACTCAAGAAATTTATTTTGAGCTTCATAAGATAAATTGCTTAGTTTGGAATTAAAATATCCTACCAATTCAAAGGCTTTTTGATTTGCTTATTCTAATGCTTTTTCTGTGCCGTAACGGCAGATTGCAGAATCAGTACAGTTTTCTGTTAATTCTTTATATTGCTTATCACTTAGTGCTTTAGCTTTTATAAAAATTTCTTCTATAGGTTGCTTATCTTTCCCCGCTGCTTCCAACTCTCTAAATAAATCAGAAACTTGTCCACTAAGTAATCCATTATTCTCAACCGCCCGTTTACCAATTTCCGCTGCATTAATCGCCCCTGCGGTACTGTCGCTAATTAACCCGCCGGCTAAACCACTAGCGAGTTGGCTTAAGGTGGATACTGTTTGTTTTTGAGCTTCGGTGAGTTGGTCTGGTGATTTTTGGTAAAGCTGTTTGCTAATTACTTTGGCAGCTAATTCACCGCCAACTGCACCAGCTGCTCCTGCGGCAGCGTTGTTCCATTTTTTATTACTAATATAGTGAAATGTATTTTATTGCTAATATTTCTACTTCATTTTTCTAATACACTATTAAAAATCTAATTTAATAAAAGGGAATGTTTCTTTAAATCTTATTAAGACATGAGGATTGTTATTTAATGCTTCTAAAGCATATTGATAAGATATAGGACAGTCAACAATTTTTCCAAAACGTTTTAATGCTATACCATATAATGCGTCATTTTCATTATCATTCAATCCTGCATATGGGACAAAACCAATGATATTAGTTAAATCACATAAATATCCTTTAAAATCGATTAAATCAAATATATATAGAGGCAACTCATCTATAGAATGATTGTTTATTATAAAAATAATCCAATTATTAAATTCTTTTAGAGTTATTGCTTCAGCAATTAGAGTTGATTTAACAAAGCCAATATCACTACTCTCATCTCGAGTCAGCTTTAATTTATTTTGCATCTTTAATTCCCTCCCAACCTATATGACCTGTTTTTTTATGAATATCAGAATCAATTAATTGCATTCTTCCTGTATCTTGGTGATGATGCCATGTAAATACTGGTATTTTTTTCTCGCCATGATAAATTGCATTAAGTTGTTCTGAAGTAAAATTATTTTTATTAATATACCCCTTTTCTATAGCACTAGCTAAATCTTTAGTCGCCATACTCATTTGTTCTGTATAAGATTTATTTCTAAAACTAGAAATATCTAATCGAGTATCATAAGTAGCATATTTATCAAATATTGGGAATCCTTTATTATCAAATGGTACCCCTGTTATTGGGTGACGCTTACCAGCTAAATTAACATTTTTTGCATTACTTGGAGGAACAGTGGTTGATTTAACATTATTTCCATATTTTTGAATAAACCATTGCCTATATTCTTTGGAATCATAAAATCCATTAACAGAATTATTAATATATCTTGTTGCTTCTTGTTGATATTTAATAACATCTTTAGCTAGTCCTAATTTTTCAGCTTCTTTTGCCTTTTGAAAAGCTTGTTTAGCCGCTTTGAGTGGCTTTATTGCAATATCAGAACCAGGAATAATTCCAACAGCAGCTAATAAATAGTCAACTCCATCTTCAGCTTCAATAAATGATTTAGCGTCGCCAATTACAGGCGTTAAATCGGCTAAGAAAGAAGCTATATCCCCTGTTGTTTTTAGGTTTTCTATAAGCTCAGGATGTTCTCTTTCAAACTTATCAATAACCTTTTGATCAATCTCTTTAGTTAATGCTGAAACTTTTGCATTTATCGCCATTCCCTCTAGTTCTTCATTGCTATAATTAAGGTTAAAGTTATTCTCAACCGCCCGTTTACCAATTTCTGCTGAACTAATCGCTGCTGCGGTATTGTCGCTAATTAACCCACCGGCTAAACCACTGGTAAGTTGGCTTAAGGTGGATACTGTTTGTTTTTGAACTTCAGTGAGTTGGTCTGGTGATTTTTGGTAAAGCTGTTTGCTAATTACTTTGGCAGCTAATTCACCACTAACCTTTCTTGCAGAATTATTATTTTAAATTACATCTATTTTAATCATTTTTGTTAAAAATTATACGTATAACATATATTATAATAGCTCCAACTATTGAAATTTTTATAGGAGCAAAAAAATCAATACTACTTATAATATGATTTATATATTTATCAAATAAATAGGCGAATATTTTTGCTGAAATTATACCTATATAAATTGTAATAAATCCATATATGAAAATTTTCATTGTTGATTATCCTCTTTTTTAGAATTAGGCATTTCAATAGAGTTACCTATAATATTAGATATGGTTTGTCTGATAAGAGGATTTGTTCTATTGTTTAATAAAATTTGATCAATTCCGAAACTAATAGTATTCCCGAATGTTGAACTACCTAAAGTTTTCATAAAATCTTCATTTGATAAGTTTTTATCTGATAATGTTATGCCTTGATAAATAGCATTAATAGACAACTGTTGTCCTAATGTCTTTCCTGCCATTACGCCAGCTAAAGCATAATTAAGAGGGAGCTTCGCTAGGCTATCTCTATCATTTAGAGATATATTTCCATTATAAATATCAAACCCCGTTGAAACTGTTCCTGCAATCAGCGTTTCACTCGCTATAGGATGTTTTTCTAGCCATTGTAATGTAGGCGAAATTTTACCCATTGCCTTTTCAGCTTGCAGAGCAGTGATAAAGGCTCTATCACTGATCCCTCTAGCAAGCGTTTCAACAGTAGTAACCCCTTTAATTATTGCATTACCACTATTCCCAAGCACCGCCAATCCCTCTAAAGTGGATTTACCAAATTGATAATCTAATGAACTGTAAATCCTATGTGCAGCTTGGTATTTCTTATCTAATTCAGGGTTTGAATATTCTATTGCAGGTCCTGTCACATCCATTTTTAAAATATTCTTGGCGGTTTCAGGTTGCCAAGCTGCCGCTTCATTCACCCAATACATGAGTTGTTGATATTCTTGAGGGGTTAATGATGTTGGGTCTTGCTGATATTTAGTCAGCAAGGTATCAGAGACTTTATCTTTCATTTTGATGCTCGTAATACGTTCAACATCCTCTGGTGTTAATACTTTTTTCTGAGCAAGTTTTTCTAGAATAGTAATCTCTTTTTCAGAAAGGAAGTTATTCTCAACCGCCCGTTTACCAATTTCTGCTGAACTAATCGCCCCTGCGGTATTGTCGCTAATCAAGCCACCGGCTAAACCACTGGCGAGTTGGCTTAAGGTAGATACCGTTTGTTTTTGAACTTCAGTGAGTTGGTCTGGTGCTTTTTGGTAAAGCTGTTCTGTGATAATTTTTGCTGCTAACTCACCACTGACCGCACCCGCAGCGCCTGCAGCAGCGTTGTTTCCTGTGGCATAGGCTTCGATTGCACCTAATAGAGCATGAGCAATTAAATTTGCTTGGGTATCTACTTCGCCTGTTATTTGATTAGTGGTTGCTTCCTTTATCGCATAATTGGCATACGGCGATAATCCACCGACTACCGCTTGCGAGGCTTCACCTGTTGCTATTCCTTGTAACACACCTGTAACTGCACGCACGGCTAATTGGATTTGACCGCCTTGTCCGTAGGTTTTTATGACTTCATTGGCTGTATCTAATTGTTGTTGTGCTGCTTGGTTATACTTGTCGTTTTTTAATATTGCTTCCGCTTTGGCTTTTTGCCGTTCTGCTTCATCTAATTTTGGTTTTAACACGATGGTGATGCCATTATTGGCTATTTCACCAATCACTTGTGCCATCTCTTGGCGTGTTTTTAGGTCAGCCATCTCGGTTTTATCAATCCGTTCGTTTGCTGTGGTGGTATCGCGAGAAAGGGAAGTCGAGACATCACCTTGTTGCGTGGTAAGCAGAATATTACTTCCTACCGCACTGTGGGTGGTGCTGCTATCTTGTTTATTAATGTTCCCTAAAGCACTTAATCCCGTTGCAAAGCTATTAGCAATATTTTGCGTTGGGTCAGTAGAAAGCCCACCGCCGACGGATTCCACTTTGGCTTCGCTGTAATTTTCAATATTTTCTGAGGTTAAGCTGCCTGTGGTAAAGTGGTTTTTCTCTTGGCTTGCTTGACTGTCAACGATAGCGCCTGTTAAGTGGGTATTGCCTGCCACATTGACGGTTAACCCTGCTTCCCCTGCGTGTAATCCGCTTTGTGTTTCAACATATGCCGCATTGAGTTTACCGCGGTTAAGGCTGCCATTGACAGAAGCATAAGAGCCGCTACCTATCACAGATACACCAGCACTTACCCCACCTTGTATTTGTTTACTGTCATACTGTTGGCTATCTTGGCGGCTTTCTACTACAAGATTATTGCCAACCTCAACATTAACTTTATCACCAGTAACGACTGCACCTTTTAAGGCGGTATCTTCGCCACTGCGTAACTGTACAGCTTGACCTTGAACTGTGGTGTTACGTTGAATCACTGAGTTACTGTTTTCATGCCCTTTGCCTTTTTGGATTGCGCCTTCAACACCAAAACCTGGGCTGCCACCATTGACACCAGCAAATACCCCAGCACTCCAACCGCTGTTACTATTTTGGCTGCGTTGACGTTCAATGTCTTGGACGGAGGTTAATTGAAGGGATTTTGCTGCATCTAGTGACACTTTTTCCGCCGATTGAATGGTTGAGCCGAGAACCGCAATATCGCCATCTGTGGCAGTGAGATTCACTTGACCTGCGTTGAGTGTGCTACCTTGATGGGTAATTTGCGTGGTTTCACTGCTTGAAGCAGACTTACTTGAGCCAACGCCGATAGACACTTTAAAGTCAGCTTTTTTCCCTGCTTGTACTGTTTCAACGGCTTTCTTCGCCTCTTGAGCCGCTATCACACCCTCTTGTGCAGCTTTAATCGCATAAAGCGCTTTTAAGCGGCTGTCTGTAACCTGTTGGCTACGCGCTAGGCTTTCTCTCGCTTTCATTCCCATATCGGTAGCTGGCGTTGATAAGGAAACCGTTAATCCTGATTGTTTAAATTCATGTTGTTCATGGCGTTCAATGATGTCTTTACCCGCATCTACGGTCAGCGATTTTGCAGTAACGTTGATCGCTTTATCTGGTTGAGCTATGACGTCTGTCCCTAAGATAGTCGCCTGTTTGCCTGCGACTAAGGTAACATCTCCGCCTAAGCTGCCTATTGTGGCGCGCACATCGGATTGGGTAATTTCATTATCAGTATAATCATGTTTTTCTGAACGGCTACCAATGGTAAAACCAAACCCACCACTACTCATTACACCTGATTTCTTCTCTGAGTAAAAATCATGTTCTTGTCTGGTGTTTTTAGCCGCAGTGATCTCAATATCTTGAGCTTGTAAGCTCACATTGTTATCAGCAACCATGGTGCTGCCTTTAATGGAGACTTTGCCTTGATTTGCAACAATAGAAACGTTATTTCCTGAGAGTTGTGAACCTTGGGCTAAGTCATATTGATGATCGTGTTTAATTGTCGTTGTTGTACTGCTGAGTATATCTTTGACTTTATATTTAACTGCAGAAGATAATCTTTCTTGTGTCCTACTTTCCTGTAAAGTGATATTACCTCGGGTAGAAGATAGATTAATCTCGCCTTTAGCGTTAATTTCGCTACCTGTCATATTAATCCCATTCACCCCTGCTAAGTAAATATTCCCTTGTACAGACAATTGATTTCCAATGTGTTCTGTTTTGTCTAATGTCCAATAATTATCTATATCTGTGACATAATTTAATTTTTCTTGGCGAGTCAGTGTATCTAATCGTAAGTTACCCGCAGATTGAATTATAGCATTACCACCAATTTGCATTTGTACGCCTTGTAAAATAGCTGACTGACTAGCTGATAATATTGCATCATGTTTAATAGTGAGGTTGGCAATTTGATCTCGTTCTGTATGATAAGCTGTATATGCTTGGCTTGTACTCATTGTACTCGCTATATTGATGTTCTTCGCTTTTGTATATAAAGAATCTGCGTTAATTTGCCCACCTAGATTATTTAAATTTTCTTTTACAGAAAGTGATACATTTTCACCAATCAGTAAGCCTCCTTTTTGGTTAAGTAAGTTTGTACTACTGAGGTTTATTAATTGTCGTCCTGCAATAACACCACTGTTTTCGATTCGATTTATTAACTCTCCTTTAATTTGTTTCGCTGCAATTAAACCTCCAAGACTATCTACATCATAATGGTGAGAAACAAGATATACTTGTGGGACTAATACCGTTACGGTTTTGCCTGATGGTAAGGAAATATCTTGTTTTACTAACCACACCATATCATTAGTTAATAAACTCATTTGTTCAGGCGTTAATGCAATACCAATTTGTAAATTAAACCGTTTTGCATAATGAATACCATTATTCATTAACGCTTTATATTGTTCTAAATCGTTGGTATAGCCAGGTAAATAACGTTGCCCTGTCAGTTGGTTAATTTGTTCATTAATCAGACGTTGTTCATAAAAACCGTCACCAAGTCGTTTTAACATACGTTGTGGATCAGCTCGCAATGCATCAAACATATAATCTGAGCTTAGCCATTTATCTCGCTGAGTAAATTTTGGATCTGTTTCAACTAGAATATGACTATCTGGATTTTGGTTAATCTTATAGAGACTGATGTGTGGCAGGTGAATAATGGGTTGGTGTGTTTTTACCTTTTCTGTCTTTTGGCTCATTTGTATATTGGTCAATTCTAGCGAAGTTAATTGTGCAGTTGTTTGATATTGTGTATCAATTGGTTGACCAATCGTATTTTCAGTTAAACCAAATTTAAAATGTTCTGTTGGTAAATCTTCTGAGAAATATTGTTCATTGTGTGTATAATGTGACCAAACATGATGAAATTTGTGTCTATGTCTTTCTGCAACAAGTGTAGAGGTTTTACCTTGATTATGTCTATCTATCGTTGCATCAAATGATTTATTGATTAATACTGTTTGTAGTCCAATATTCTCATGGTTTATGTTTGAGGAAAAAATTTCATTACCTAGAAATAAATTCTCACCAATAAATAATTTGGAATCTTCATTAATAAGCGCTGTTCCTGATAAATATAAATCTTTTCCAAGCAATATCTTTGCTGGATCATTTGAGATTAATTTAGAGGTTGTTATCGTTTGTGTATAAAAACGTTGATACCATGTATCATTGCCAACTGTAGGCTTATTTGGTACTTTGAAACGAAAATAAGCATTTGCATCATGTCGGCTATTATTATTCCAATCTAAATAGCCTTCCTTATTAGTATAAAAAGTGCTACTACCATTAGGACGATACTCTTCTATATAATCGTGAGTAACATCGTATCCCGTTACAAGATGCAAATCATGATTCCATAACCGTTTAGTATTAATTTTTCCATTCCCCAAGGCTTCAATAGTAGCACTACCATTATCCACAAAATCAGCTTGTCCAATGGCACGTTGGCTTGCATCGATTTGTCCAGCAATCGTTAAATCCCCTAAACTCAAAATTAAGGCATGATCACTATTGGTTAAGGTGCCTACACCGAGATGGAGGTTTTTACGTGCCGCTATGGTTGCAGTATGTACTTCGTTATTGGAATGTTCTGGTTGATTATTTAATACATTGGCTTGAATCGCTAACTCATCGCCATAAATGCGACCTGTACCGAGATTATTTAAGGTATTCACATAAATTACATTTTGTGTACCATCAATTAATCCCCGGTTGATCAATAAATTTGCAGTCAGTTGGGTATTTGGCGAGGTGAACTCACTATTTATTAGATTCTCAATCTGTTTTGCTGTTATTTGTAAGCCTTTTCCCGTGATTAATTGAGAATGATTAATCAAATTTTCTTTCGTTTTTATGACTAAATTACCAGCCACAATAAAGGGGTGTGTGAGGATCAAGTCTTTTTGCAACTCAATCAAGGCATCATGATGACTTTTAATATTGCCTTCGTTATCAAACTGCTGTAGAACTAACTTTAAATTTTGTCCACTTTCAATAAGACCTTGTTGATTATGTAATGTGAGAGAATCGCCTTGTAGATTCACGTTGCCTAAAGAGAGGATTTCACCTTGTTGATTATGGATATCTTGTGCCACACTCGCACTAAGTTGATCGGTGGTATAAATACCACCTCGCTGATTATCCAGTTGCTTACTACTCAAGGTAAGCTGATGACCTAATAAGCCTTGCGTTGGTATCGCTGTCGTTGCTTTGGTGTCTTGATTATTTAGCTGATTTGTGATCAAAGTGAGCGTGGCACCACTTTGAATAACTGAACCTTGAGTAGTGATTGCTTGGTTATTTATTTCACGATTTGCCGTAATTTCAATATCTTGTTGTGCTTGAATAGACCCCCGACGGTTATCTAAAGTATTTCCTGTTAAAGATATTTGTTGTTGGCTAAAAATAATACCTTGTTGGTTATTGATTTGTTGGCTTTGTAGGGTAATATCTTGTTTGGCTCCGAGATAGCCTGTATTGACTAATTGTCCTTCAGTAGTAATTTTTACTTCACCTGCGGCGGCACCAATATGCCCTGCATTGCGAACCCCTAAACCATTTTCTGTCCCAATAAGATGAATTTTATTGGCATACATTCCGCCTAATTCGGCGACATCGACGGCATAGCCTACAGGTTGGCTTGCTTCGCCAGCACGGATAACTTGAATACTATCATTTTTGGCAGAAACTTGATTTTGTCCCGTTGTTACCTTGAGTTCATTTGCCCAAATGCCGGCATTTACCTTAACTTCTTTGGCAATAATATCGGTGTAATCTTGACGGCTACTATCGAATCCCCGACCAGACACGGTAACCGCCCCTTTTTCTACGCGATAGCCTGTGACTTGCCCATTTTCAATTTGTACTTCGCCAGTGGTAAATGTGCTGCGTCCTGCATTAATAATGCCACAGCCTTCGCAATGAATCCCACTTGGGTTGGCGATAATCACGTCTGCTTTACCGCCTGCCACTTCAATATAGCCTTTTAATTGACTTGGTTTGGTGGCATTGACCTCATTTAAAATCACTTTGGCTTCACCACCAACTAAATAAGGGTTCGCCTGTACCCAGCCGCCTTGTTCTGTTTGTGTATTTTTACGGCTGTTATTGAGAATAGCTCCTTTTTGAGCCACATCAAACTGTTGGTATTTATTATGCGATAACCCTTTGTCATTTGGTGTTTGAATATTAACTTGTGGCAAGCCATTTGCAGTTTGTAAAACAATCGGTTGTTGGTTTTTGGGTGCAGTATTATCTGCTCGGATTTGTAATTCGTCTGCGTGTACGGAAGTTAAATAGAAAAAACCTAAAAGGCTATATAACCCGATGGTTAAGGCTTTTAATCGCCAATGAGGGCGTTGGCTAAGAGAAGTAGCATGGCAATGTTGACCTTGATGTTTGGCTTTTCCTTCACGCGATGCAATTTCAGAAACCACGACTAAACGTTGTAATGTTTTACTAAAGATAATGCGATAAAGATGTTTATTCATAATTTATTCCTCAACGCTTTGCTTAGAATTGATAACTTACATTGAAACCTGTGGTGACGTGCGATGTTTTAAAACCCTCAGGTTTGTGTAGTGGTATCCCCACAAAATAGTCATAAGTAATCCCCCATAAATGACCGCGTAATCCCATCGCACCGCCTAGCATATTTTGACCAAGCAGTTCTTTAGTATAGTTACCACTGACATGACCACCATCTAATGCAAGATAAAGTTCATGTCCTTTATTAGCGATATTCCAGCCTAATTCATTGCGCCATACCCAACCTCGTTCTCCAGTCAGAGTAAGTTCACCATCAAATCCACGTACGGTATAGCGACCACCAATACTAAACATATCTTGTAAAATTAATGGTGTTTTATTCCATTGTGCTTGCCATGATGTATTGAACTGGAATGATTGTTGACCAATCATAAACGGCTGTCTAAAGCTGAGAGATGCCGTCATAATGGTTGGACGAGAGCTTCCTTCACCAAATTGTTCCTCTGGTGCTGGCAGAGAATGATACGCACCTGTGCCTTGTTTATAATTAAAGTTGATGTCTAAGGTTGCACTGCCTAAATATTCACGATGAGCTAAGCCAGCAGTCCACCCTGCCATACGGCGGTGTTGAATTTCAATTTCCGCATCATCAATAAAGTTAGCGCTTTCTCGATGCCAGATGCCTACGTTGAGGGTAGTTTTTCGGACATTGTTGCGATATAACACCCGTGAAAGATTGAACGTTGTCGTTTCACTGCGTCCTGCATATTCATAATTGGTAAATGCGCCAAAAACTGTTTGGTGGTAACGATTTTGAGTGGAAGAGAAGCTAAATAACCACTCTTTCCAGGGAATAGCATAATATAAACTGGTGCTACGGCTACCATGATGGCCTGGGGTGTCACTGCCACGCGAGATACTTTGTGTGTAGGAACCATAAAAAATATCATTAAGTGAGAGTAAGTTCTCAATGGATACTGTTACTCCAGCTTGAAGGCGTCCAGTGGCTTTGCTACCACTATCATCTAAAGACAAGGCTAAACGGTAAGGAAAAGCTTGTTTAAAATCAATTTGTAAATCACTTTCTCCTGGTAATGCTTGCGTATCTTCGGCAGGAACAATTTGAATATTAGCTTCCACGTGTGGCGGGCGTTTTAAGTTTTCTAATCCTTGTTCAATATCACGAATATTCAATAAATCGCCTTGCCCTAATGGTAAGGCAAACCAAACCGTTCCTTTGTGGGCTTTTAAGATATCACTATGGTCACGTAACAGAATGTGCCTCACTTTACCAGGCACCAAAGTAAGCACTAAACGACCTTGGCGCAAATCTTGCGGTTGTGCTAAGACACGTGTGGTAACAAAGCCTTTTTCAATAATTGCATTTTGAACTCGTTTAATAATTTCACTAATACCTTGCCCACCTAAACAATGCGGTAAAGTGAAATCTTTTGGCGCATATACAGCCCGTAATGCCCAATCAAAAGGCGTTCTTAACTCCGCCGCAGTGAGCGTATCAATAGAGGATTTCTCTGGTGAAAATTCAGTCAAATAGAGGCGTAAAATAATAAAGCAAGGTGATTCTGTTGGGAAGGCTTGCAAGGATTCACCTGTTGTTGTGACCCGGACTTCACGATGTTCAGTAAATGCTTGTTGGCGAGCTTTTTCCTGAGCTTGTTGATAGTGTTTTTGTTTAGCGTCTAATTGTCGTTGTGCAGGATAATTCTGTGGAAATGCCTGATGAGTTGCAGAGGTGTTTTCTGCGGCTATTGAAAATGTAGTCAGAAAATTCAAACAACAAAAAGTAGCAAAAGAGGACAGTTTTTTAGACATAATTATAACCTTTGTAATCTACCAGACCAACGTTGTTAACAATTCTTTAATAGATTTTCTCTTTATTTTTAGAGGATGTAAAGACTTACTTTAAAATTTTAGTGCGGGTGTTTTAAATTATTTTAAATATAGAATTGCTATTGTATAAAGATTTAGATTTATAGTGAAATCAAGGAGATATTAAATTTAAGTATAACGGAAAGATGTTTTTGGATATTAATAAAAATAAAGTAAGGTAACTTGTATGCTATACATCTCTATTTCATTTCATAGGGTATGACAAAGTAATTTTAGTTGAAATTTATATATGAAGTTACTTAAATTTAATTAATTTAAGGAAAACAGTTACACGATGATAGTATTGGAAGATTTTGAATAATTAAGACAAAGTAGAGAAGTTGAGATGATAAAATGGTGCCCCCAACAGGACTTGAACCTGTGACCAATCGATTATGAGTCGACTGCTCTGACCGACTGAGCTATGGGGGCGCTGAAAAGACTGGACGATTATAGACAAAGATAAAAGTGAAGTCTAGTTTTGTCAGATAAGGGCTGACTATTTGCGTAAAATTCACTCATCAATAAATGGATCAACGGATAGGCTCATCCGTTGATCACTGAGTGAAGATTATTGATTAACGATCTCGAGAAATTGTTGCTCAGTCAATATATTAACGCCTAAGCTTTCAGCTTTTTGTAACTTAGAACCTGCGTTATCTCCAGCAATGACAAAATCAGTCTTACTTGATACGCTGCCAGTTACCTTACAACCTAATTGTAATAGGATTGCTTTAGCTTCATCGCGTGTCATTTCGGTAAGTGTACCAGTGAGAACTACGGTTTTATCTTTTAATAGATTATCTTGGATCTCTTTTGCCGGTTGTACATCTTCCCAAAGAACACCTTGTTGAATTAATTGTTCAACTACGTTACGGTTATGTTCCTCTTGCCAGAACAGTAAAATGCGGTTAGCAACAACTTCACCAATATCCTGAACTTCTAATAGTTGTTCAAGCGTTGCTTGACGGACATTATCTAATGTATGGAAATGGTTGGCGAGATTGCGTGCTGTCGCTTCGCCGACTTCACGAATACCTAAAGCAAAGAGAAATCGGGCGAGTGTAGTGTGCTTGGCTTTTTCAATACTAGCGAGTGCATTTTCCGCGGATTTTTCGCCCATTCTTTCTAAGCCCATTAAAGTTTCTTTGCTTAAACGGAAGAGATCTGCTGGAGTATGTAAATACTCTTTATCAACTAATTGTTCGATTAGTTTATCGCCAACTCCATCAATATCCATAGCTTTACGTGACACGAAATGTTTTAGTCCCTCTTTGCGTTGAGCTTCACAAACTAAACCACCAGTACAACGAGCAACAGCCTCACCGTCAATACGTACGATAGCAGAGTCGCAGACTGGACAACGAGTTGGAAAAATAATTGGTTTAGCGTTAGCAGGACGGCGTTCATGTACAACACCTATAATTTGTGGGATAACATCGCCAGCACGGCGAATAATCACAGTATCACCAATCGCAATATCAAGACGGGTAATTTCATCACCATTATGTAATGTCGCATTACTAACGGTAACGCCAGCAACATAAACTGGTTCAAGTTTGGCTACGGGGGTAATCGCACCTGTACGCCCAACTTGGAATTCAACATCGTTGAGAATGGTGAGTTCTTCTTGAGCAGGGAATTTATAAGCAATAGCCCAACGAGGTGCTTTAGAGATAAAACCTAACTCATTTTGTAAGGTAATATCATTGACCTTAAGTACAGTACCATCAATGTCATAACCAAGCTGGCTTCGCTTCTCAGCAATGGCACGATAGAAGCCTAATACTTCGTCTGTTCCATTACAGAGGCGAATTTCTTTATTAACAGGAATACCAATACTTTTTAGCCATTGTAAGCGGTCATAATGAGTCGTTGGCAATTCAACGCCTTCAGCGATTCCAATACCGTAAGCATTTAACATTAATGGTCGGTGATAAGTTACTTGTGGATCAAGTTGGCGTAATGATCCCGCAGCAGCATTACGTGGATTAGCGAACGTTTTTTCTCCATGCTCTAAAGCATAGTGGTTAAGTTTTTCAAAGCCATCGTGAGGCATAAAAACTTCACCTCTTACTTCTAAACGAGCAGGTGGGTTATCTGTACGGAGCTGTAATGGAATATTACGAATAGTACGAATATTGGCGGTAATATCTTCACCAGTTACACCATCACCACGTGTGGCGGCTTGGGTAAGTTTGCCATTTACATATAAGATACTTACCGCTAAGCCATCTAATTTAGGTTCACAACAGAAGGTGAATGGGGAAGGTAATGCCCCTAAACGATCTTCAATACGTCGGATAAAGGCGAAAAATTCTTGATCTGAAAAAGCGTTATCTAACGATAACATTGGAATTTCATGTCGAATTTGTTGAAAACCATTATCGGGTTTAGCTCCCACTCGTTGAGTAGGCGAGTCGTCAGTAATCAATTCTGGATGTTCGGCTTCCCACCGTTTTAGCTGATTCATCATTCGATCATATTCAGCATCAGGGATCACAGGGTTATCAAGCACATGATATTGATATTCATGATAACGGAGTTCATTACGTAATTGTTCGATTTGTTGTTGCAAGTCTTTCATAATGAAATAAAGAATTTATTTAGAAAAAAGAAAACAGTTAATCAGAAAGACTGATTAACTGAGAATTAATAGTATGGTTAGCAAACGTGATTAAGCGTTTTTTTCTTTATCAGTTGCTTTTTTTTCGGGTTCAGGATCTTGTTTATAAATAGGAACACAACTGCGACAAGCCCCTTGATCGACACCAAGTTCCTGACAAAAATCATCATATTTTTTTAGGAGTTTTCTAAATAAACCGGGTTTGTTTTCTTTAACTTGTGACATAGTGTTCCCCTTAGTGTTAGTCGCGGAAGTTGTTAAATTGGAATGGTTGTCCCAATCCTGCACTTTTTACTAATTGAATAACGCTTTGTAAATCATCTCTTGATTTACCTGTTACTCGTACTTTATCCCCTTGAATTTGTGTTTGAACTTTTAATTTAGAGTCTTTAATCATTTTGCTAATTTTTTTCGCAAGTTCTGTTTCAATTCCTTGTTTAATTTTAATCTCTTTGGCGTAAGTTTTACCGCTGTGTTCGTAATCGGCAGGGATATCAAGTGAAGTTGGTTCGATATTACGCTTTTGCATTGCGTTTCTTAAAATATCAATAAGTTGTTCCAGTTGGAAATCTGATTCAGTTGCGACCTTGATAGTTTCATTTTTTTCATTTAATTCAATAGAAGCCGTTACATTACGGAAGTCCCAACGATTACTTAAATCACGATTAGCATTATCAACCGCATTTTTAACTTCATGCATTGTAATTTCAGAAACAATATCAAATGAAGGCATAGTTTTCCTCGTTATTTTTGTTGTTGAAAATAGAAATCTTGTTGGTTAGCACTCAAAATACAGAGGAGTGCTGTTAAGTCAGCGAAGTTTACCATAGTTTGGGCTTGTTGTTGCACTTTTGGTTTCGCATGATATGCCACACCTAACCCAGCAGCTTGCATCATTAATAAATCATTGGCGCCGTCACCAATTGCAATACACTGTTGAATATCAATGTGATGTTGTTGTGCTAATTGTTGCAATATATTAGCTTTATATTGTGCATCAACAATTTCACCCTCTACTTCACCCGTTAAAAAACCATCTTTAATTTGAAAGCGGTTAGCATAAACAGCAACTAAGCCAAATTTTTGTTGTAAAACTTCAGCAAAGTAAGTAAATCCACCTGAAGCAATCGCCACTTTCCAACCGAGTTTTTGTAGCTCAGCTAAGGTTCGTTCTAACCCTGACATAATAGGAAGATGATTACGGACTTGATCTAAAATGGTTGCAGAAGCCCCTTTTAAAGTGGCTACTCGTCGTCTTAAACTTTGTTTAAAGTCTAATTCCCCACGCATTGCACTTTCTGTAATTGCTGCCACCATTTCACCTGTACCAGCGAGTTTCGCTACTTCATCAATACACTCAATTTTAATTGCAGTAGAGTCCATATCCATAACTAATAGTCCAGCTTGGTCTAAAAGTGGAGTAGCGCTAAGAATAAATAAATCGAAGCTAAGTTGATGGGCAAGAGCAATATATTGTGCTGGATCTGGGTGTTGTAATAAAACACAGTGATATTCAAAAATATCCCATTCTGCTAATCGTTGAATTTGTTCACTTTGTTGTAAAAATTGCGCTAATTTTTCTGGAGTAAAGCTATTGGTATAAAGAAGAAAGCGAGGTAAATCAGGTTGATAGTGGGTTGGTTTTGGTAACACAGGAAATAGTGTTTGCATAGAAAAAACCTTATTTTTAATTTTTAGGGTTAAAGGAAAAAATTTGTTACAATCCGCATTTAAGCATAAATTGACCAGAATAGAAATAATAAAGGTAAGATCTTGTATAGTGTTAGAGAAAAGAGTATTCGAATTGCCTTATTGCTAGGTATCCTGATTATGAGCTGTATCACAATTGGTGTGATTTTATTTGGGATTAATCAATTCAAGTTTGGTTCGCAGCTCGCTAGTATCAACCAAGTGTCAAACCTTTCACATATTTTGGTACGCCAACAAGCAAACTTATTTTCTACCCTGTTAGCTAATAATGCCTCTTCTGAAAAATTAACCGATGTGTTAAATACATTTAGTCGTGAAAAATTTGTGCTTGATGCCACGGTTTATAATGGTAATGGTGAATTATTAGCGCAAAGCCAACACGCTTTAGATTTACGGCAGCAGTTGGGGTTAGACGGGGAAAGTGATGGGTTGAAAACACAGCAAGTTGTGGAGCCTATTTTTAATGCCAATAATATTATTGGCTTTTTGCGTGTGACTTTTGATGGGCAATATGGACAAACAACAGAAAGCAATATTAATCAACAATTCCGTTATTTGTATGCAGAGGTGATTGTAATTTTATTGGTGGGATTAGTTATTGCGAGTAGTGTGCATTATGTTTTTCGGCGTAGAAAAGTCAAAATTGTACCAATTAAGCTCTCGCGGCGACCAATAGAAAATCAGCAACGTAGTAAGCAGTTTCATCAAAGGCGGCGGCGTTTTAGAAGGTAAGTTAGAGATGGTATTTTGTATAACATCATCTGTCTGATGACAAAGTCCAATTTAATATTTTTAGATATTTTTGCCCTAATTAGCATTTAGGTTTCGCCCTAAAGGGTGACCTTCTTTTCTTTGAATTTGCAAAGAAAAGAAGGCAAAAGAAAACAAACCCTCGCACACTTGCTGTTCCTCATTCCAATAAGATTTTCCGGGCGGCAAAAAACAGAGATTTTTCTCACTGTGTTCGAAAAATGATCACTTTTTTTGAATCTTATTTACATTCGGGCAAGTGTGAGAGGGAACCCAATAAACATCTATTAAAATTTGTGATTAATTACAGG
>NZ_JTJR01000047.1 GCF_001678475.1 Gallibacterium genomosp. 3
AACGAACAAAACAGCAACCGCAATCAACACTAGCTCAAAATCAATCTTATGGACAACCTACTACTGAGTTTGATGATGATATGCCTTTTTAACTCGTCTAACTTCGATATTTAGACAAACCGCCACCGCACAGGTGGCTTTTTTATTTATGGAGACAACGAAATGTTTTGGTTTAAAAATATTTTTATTTATCGTTTAACTAAAAAATTAGATTGGTCATTAGATACATTGCAAAATAATCTTACTCAATACCAATTTACACCTTGTGGCTCAGCAGACCAAAGTAAATTTGGCTGGCAATCGCCTTTATCAACCAGTGAATTATTACACTTTAGTGTTGGCGGTCAGATTTTATTAGTCGCCCATCGAGAAGAAAAAATCTTACCAACTAATGTGGTTAAAGAAACATTAGAAAATCGTGTTCAAGAATTAGAAGCCGCACAACAACGCAAGCTGAAAAAAACCGAAAAACAAGCCTTAAAAGACGATGTTGTCGCCACATTATTAATGCGTGCTTTTAGTCGTCATCAACGCACAGCACTCTGGATCGATACCACACAAGATTTAATTTATATTGATGCGGCTTCTAGTAAGCGAGCTGAAGATGTCTTGGCATTATTAAGAAAATCGCTTGGTTCACTGCCAGTAATACCTTTTGCTTTTACAAAAGAATTGGCTCACACGATGACATACTGGTTACTTAATGATGAATTACCACAATGGCTAACTTGCCTTGATGATGGAAAATTTGAAGATTTAAATACAGGCTCAAGCATTCGTTGCAAAAATCAAGACCTTTACGATCGAGACATTAAAGGACACTTAATGGCAGGTAAAGTAGTAACTAATCTAGCCTTAGATTGGGAAAATCACTTGTCTTTTGTGCTTAATGAAGATGCTTCTTTAAAGCGTATTAAATTTGCCGATGTTATACATGAAAGAAATGACGATATTTTGAAAGAAGATATTTCTCAACGTTTTGATGCTGACTTTGTATTAATGACAGGTGAATTATCTGAATTAATGAAAAATCTTATTGATGAGTTTGGTGGGATAAAAGAGGATTAATAACAATGATAAAGAATTAATTATTATCGTATCTAGAGAAGTGGGAGACGGAGAGTATTGGTTTTCCCCAGTCAACTTTTCTGGCGTATGCACTGATGAAACAGTTGAAGTTTCACACTGGCAACCACTACCAAAACCACCGAAGGATTAAATATGAATGAAAATAAAATTACAGATGAAATGAGATTAGACTTTATCGAGAAAAACTGGTGTACTGTTGATGAAGGTATTAATGAAATTAAAATAAATTTACGTATTATTGTAGGTCAAACAAATCTTCGGAAAGCAATAGATCAAGTAATGAATAATTCTGGGGATCTATATGACTAATTATAGATCTGACCACTATAAGCCTAACCTAGCAAGTTAGGCTTTTTTATTTTAAATACATCAATTAAATAATGGTATTAAAATGAAAATTGATAACGAAAAAATACATGAGCAAATGAAGAAAATAGTTAAACAATTAAAAAAAGATGAGTATGTGAAAAATATGATTATCAGCTATAACGATAATACATTAATCGTTTTCTTTAAAGATGAAGAAGATGAGCAGTTTGAAAATGAGTGAATAAAAAGCCTGAAAAAATCAGGCTTTTTTATGGAGATAATGCTATGGAAAACAAGATCGCTTTACTCAGTAAAGAAAAAGTTATTAATATGACAACCCTAAGTTACCCGACTATTTGGCGAATGATGAAAAAAGGAGATTTTCCGAAAAGTGTTAGTGCATCAAATCGCCGTGTAGCTTGGCTCGCTAAGGATATTGAAAAATGGATCGAAGAAAGATCTTAGTACTAAATCCCTTCACCTCTAATCCACTCATCAATCTTATCCGCCCACGCTTGCATCATCTCACGCCTTTGTACTTCATATTCCGCCTTGTTGTACACGGCACGAACTCCTTGCTGCTCGTGGGCAAGAGATTTTTCAATCCAATCACTATTAAATCCCATTTCGTGCAATAACGTTGAGCCAGTTCTGCGTAAATCGTGGACCGTAAAATAATCAATTAGAGGTTTTTCACGGTTTATATATTTAATACAGTGATCAATTACTCGGTTAATAGAACTGTTCGCAATTGGTTTTCCTCTATTTGTTCTCCCTGGTAACAGATATGGAGAACCCTCAGAATAAATTTGAAAAGCAATAATTAAATCAAGCGCCTGTTCTGACAAATAAACATTGTGCGTCCGCTTTGCTTTCATTCTTTCAGCTGGGATAGTCCATACTTTGTTTTTAAGATTAACCTCGTCCCAAGTCGCATTAATTAATTCCCCTTTTCGCACCAAAGTTAGCAAAATAAATTTTACTGCTTTGCGTAAAGCAAAATCAGACTGCATTTCATCCAAGGCATTAAAGAATAAATGGATTTCTCTCGGAGATAACACACGCTCGCGTTTTTTAAATGTGGCAATAGATGAATTAGAAATTTCATCGGCAGGATTAGTGTACTTATGCCCTCGAGCAATTGCATAACGATACACATTTGCGATCAAATCTCTTACAAAAATAGCTGTGGATGGCGCTCCTCTTTCTTTTATTTTTTCACAATGCCTCCGAATATCATCTGAGGTAATTTCTATCATCAATCTATTACCGAAAGTATTTTTGATATCTCGCTCATAAGTCGCAATACGTAATGCTTTTGTACTTTCTGCTAATCTAACATCTTCCAAATATCTTTCCGCAAAAGAAGAAAATCGTTCCGCGTTACGAATTTGATTTTTTGCATTACGTTTTTCAGCAGCGGGAGAAATTCCTTCGCTGACTTGTTTCCGAGCAATCATCAATAGCTCTCTAGCTTTAGATAAATTAATTCCATCAACACCATACTTACCGATAGTCAAAGTTTCACGTCTTCCATTAATTCTATAGTCGTATCGAAAAACAATAGAGCCTGATGTTAATACCGCAACATAAAGTCCGTCACGATCAGCAACTTTATACAATTTCTCTTTAGGCTTCAAAGACTTGATTTTTGTATCAGTAAGCATAATATGTCTCCTAATATACCGTTATTAAGTTGACGGTATTTTTGATCTTTTTTAAGAGTTACGCAATATTATACCGACATTTATACCGCAAAAAATTTGATATAACTTGAAATGCTATGAAATACATTGAAATGATAAAAGCCTTGCATAACAAGGCTTTGTATTTATTTTGAAATAAAATGATATGTTATGAAATGTGAAGATTTTATTCCCACTCAATCGTTGCTGGTGGTTTACCAGAAATATCATAAGTCACACGAGAAATTCCATTAATCTCATTAATGATACGATTAGATACTTTACCTAACAGATCGTAAGGTAAATGTGCCCAATGTGCGGTCATAAAGTCGATAGTTTCTACTGCTCTTAATGAAACAACCCAATCATATTTACGCCCATCGCCCATAACACCCACTGATTTTACTGGTAGGAATACTGTAAAGGCTTGGCTCACCTTATGATACCAACCTGCATTATGTAACTCTTCAATAAAAATTGCATCTGCACGACGTAACAGATCACAATATTCTTTCTTCACTTCACCAAGTACACGCACACCAAGACCTGGACCTGGGAATGGATGACGATAAAGCATATCGTAAGGTAGCCCTAAAGCTAAACCAATTTTACGGACTTCATCTTTGAATAACTCTTTTAATGGTTCTACTAAGCCAAGTTTCATATAATCTGGTAAACCGCCCACATTATGGTGAGATTTAATCACATGTGCTTTACCTGTCTTGCTTGCTGCCGATTCAATCACATCTGGATAAATTGTCCCTTGAGCCAACCATTTCACGTTAATATGTTTATGTGACTCTTCATCAAATACATCAATGAACACTTTACCAATCACTTTTCGTTTTGCTTCGGGATCACTAACTCCTGCTAGCTCACCTAAAAAACGATCTTCTGCATTCACACGTGTGATGTTCAACCCAAATTTATTACCGAACATCTCCATTACTTGATCACCTTCGTTTAAACGCAGTAAACCATTATCCACAAACACGCAATGTAAGTTATTACCGATCGCATGTTGCAATAATAGTGCAGTAACCGATGAATCCACACCACCTGATAAGGCTAAAATGACCTCATCATTACCTACTTGTGATTTAATCCGAGCTACGGCATCTTCAATAATATTTTCAGCTGTCCAACGTTTTTCACAACCACAAAGATTAACTACAAAATTTTCTAATAGTGCTAAGCCTTGTTTAGAATGAGTTACTTCTGGGTGGAATTGCACACCATAAAAACGGCGTTCTTCATCTGCCATTGCTGCAATCGGACAAGTTTCGGTTGCGGCAGAAATGTGGAATTGTGGCGGAATTTGCGTTACTTTATCGCCGTGGCTCATCCATACATCAAGCAATGCATTGCCTTGTGCAGAATGTGCATCTGCTAAATTGGCAAATAATTTATCTTGTGTAACAACTTCAACTGATGCATAACCAAATTCACGTTCATTAGATGGTTCAACTAAACCACCTAATTGCATTGCCATAGTTTGCATACCATAACAAATACCAAGTACAGGTACGCCTGCTTTAAATACATATTCTGGTGCACGTGGGCTTCCTGCTTCAGTTGTACTTTCTGGACCACCTGAAAGAATGATCCCATTTGGTGCAAAATGGCGAATATCGTCTTCTGCAACGTCCCATGCCCATAATTCACAATAAACGCCAATTTCACGAATACGGCGTGCGATTAATTGGGTGTATTGTGAACCAAAATCTAAAATTAAAATTTTATGTTGGTGAATGTTGTTCATGTTATTTCTCTAGTTGATTAAAGTAATTACTGATGTACTGCTAAAATTAGTTACTTTTCCTGATGTAATTGACAAATTATGCCTAAAATTTCTTGCATATCTTTGCCCATATAATCTGCTAATGATTGATCAATAATCATTCGAGTTTCTTGATAGCCGATCACCGTTATTCCAGCTTCTTTGGCTGCAACCATTCCATAAAAAGAATCCTCTACTGCTACGGCATTCTCTGCTCTAACACCTAGCTGCTCCAGAGTATAACGATAAATGGTTGGATCTGGTTTACTGCGTTGGAAATTTTCTCCACTCACAATCAGCTCAAACTCTTCCTTTATTCCACAAATCGACAAAATATTACCAATATGTGCTTTACGGGAAGAAGATGCTACTGCTAACTTAATTCCATTCTGTTTCGCAAACTGAATAATTTTATTGATGTCTTGACGGAAAATCGATAAATAATCTAATTGACTAAATAACTGTTGTGTAAAACGCTGATATCGTTCTGTAATTTCTGCAACAGATAATGGTGAGGAACACAATTTTTTGATCATTGCAGGAATTTCTTTAACAGAAAGCCCCACTAGTTGTGAATGTTGCTCCAACGTAATCTCTTGATTATTAGTTAATAATTCCCGCATAAATTGTCTTTGTGCATCAAATTCAACATACTCGGTATCGACAATGACGCCATCCATATCAAAGATAATTGCTTGCAGCATAATTATATTCTTTCCCTTATCTGTTTTTATTGCTTTTATTTGTAACGAATTACCACCAAATATCGTGGCTTATTTATGTTTACTAGCAGCATAACCTGTATCTCATTCTAGTTCATACACAGGTATCGTTATCTATCGATCGTGAGATTAAATTCATAGCCAAATTTTCAATATCATACCTACGATATAACCAAGATAGCCAAGTCTGAGGGATCTAGTTGATACCATAAAAAGCACCAGCAATCTGTCCACAAATTGCTGAAGTTGTATCTGCATCATCGCCTAAATTTGCTGCCAGTAAAATCGCATCTTTAAATGTTTCAGTATGCCAAAAAGCCCACAAAGCAGCTTCAAGGCTATTAATAACATAACCATTCCCTTGAACATCTTCGGCACTTTTTATTTGAAAACTTAAATCAATAACTCCTTGCAACGTATCAAAACAATCAAGATCATCATCAATAGCAAATAATTCAGCTTTAGCTTTTCCTTGCAGTGCATTTTGCAACAGATACGCAAAATATTCACAACTTTGTAAACACGCTGATGAAGCATGTGTTGTTTTAGAACTTAGTTGAGCATACTTTCCTAAATCAGGGTGATTAAAATAATATAAAGCTATTGGAGCTAAACGCATCAATGAACCATTCCCTGAATATTTAGGATTTATATTTTCACTATATGCTCGCTTGGTACGATGAAAGTTAATTAACTCTTGAACCGTATGTTTACCTATTCCAAAAGCATTACCTGTACTTGAGTTATACCCTGTACTTGCCCATAAATAGTAACGTTCTAATTGATCTATTGGATCAAACTTATCGCAATGAATAAGACTTTCTGCTAAACAGAGGGCCATTGAGGTATCATCTGTCCATTTTCCTCATTCAAGGTTAAATTTTCCACAACCAACCATATCGGTTAGTGGTGTTTTAACCCATTTTCTTGCCTTAAACTCTAAGGTTGTCCCAACAGCATCACCACAGGCTAATCCTAAAAGACAACCTTTAGCTCGTTCTAGCAAAGAAATATTATTCATTGCTTAAGCCTAATTACCCCATTCTATAATTTGGCGCTTCTTTGGTAATGGTAACATCATGAACGTGGCTTTCTTTAATCCCTGCACCACTAATCCGTACAAATTGAGCTTTTGTACGAAGTTCTTCGATAGTTGCACATCCAGTTAATCCCATACAAGAACGTAATCCCCCCATTTGTTGGTGAATAATTTCTTTGAGATAACCTTTATAAGCGATTCGTCCTTCAATACCTTCTGGAACTAATTTATCGGCAGCATTATCAGATTGGAAATAACGATCTGATGAACCTTTTGCCATCGCACCTAATGATCCCATTCCACGATAAGATTTAAATGCACGCCCTTGATAAAGTTCAATTTCGCCCGGTGCTTCTTCTGTTCCTGCTAACATTGACCCCACCATAACACAAGATGCGCCTGCGGCAATCGCTTTGGCAATATCACCTGAATAACGAATACCACCATCAGCAATCACAGGAATACCGCGATCTTTTAAGGCTTCTGCTGCATCAGCAATCGCTGTAATTTGTGGTACACCTACCCCTGTCACAATACGAGTTGTACAGATTGAACCCGGCCCAATCCCGATTTTCACCGCACTCGCTCCAGCATCAGCTAACGCAATCGCACCTTCAGCAGTCGCTACATTACCCGCGATAATTTGTAAATCTGGATATTTTGCACGTGTTTCACGAACACGTTGTAATACGCCTTCTGAATGTCCATGTGAAGAATCAATTAATAATACATCTACTCCGGCTTTAACTAACGCATCAATACGTTCTTCATTACCTGGACCAGCACCGACAGCGGCACCTACACGCAAACGACCAAACTCATCTTTACACGCATTCGGTTTTTGTTCTGATTTTTGGTAGTCTTTTAAGGTAATCATTCCTTTTAATTTAAATGCACTATCTACAACCAACACTTTTTCTACACGGTGACGGTGCATTAAAGTAAAGATATGTTCGCGATTAAATGATTCGCTATCTGTCACAGTAACTAAACGTTCTTTTGGGGTCATTACTTCTGTTACTGGTAATGAAAGGTCAGAAACAAAACGCGTATCTCGCCCTGTCACAATTCCCAATAAATCTCCATTTTCTGAAGTTACTGGATATCCAGCAAATTTATTTTTCTTGGTTAATTCTGCTACTTCAGCGAGTGTGGTAGTTGGACGTACGGTGATTGGATCATTAACAATCCCGCTCTCAAATTTTTTCACTTTACGCACACGTTCTGATTGGCGCTCAATACTCATATTTTTATGGATAAAACCAATTCCACCTTCTTGAGCTAACGCAATCGCCATTTTAGCTTCAGTCACGGTATCCATTGCAGCAGATAAAATTGGAATATTTAGACGAATTTTTTGAGTTAATTGGGTTGAAAGATTTGCCGTATTTGGAAGTACGGTGGAGTGTGCAGGTACGAGAAGAACATCATCAAAAGTGAGGGCTTCTTTAATTACTCTAAGCATTGCAATATCTCTCTGTTATGTAGTTAATAAAAAATAGATGAAAAATATTGCGGCGGCATTATACAGAGTTTTTTGCTTAATGAAAATCTATTTTAATAGAAAATACGCAAACGATTACTTTGACAAATTTCAACATCTCTCAAACGCTATTTGCGTTATAATAAATCATTATTTTTAATCAAAAAACATGGAGTAAATTATGACAGCACAAACCGGTATTTTATTTGAAAACTGTAAAGCCGCTATCTATATCGAAGCAAAAATTGAAGATTATGCAGCTATTGCAGAGGCGTGCAAAAATGTCGTAAAAATGACAGAAACATTACAAAAACAACATCCTGATGCACATTTACATAGTGTCATCGCTTTTGGTCATAACGCTTGGCGTAAACTTTCTAATGCGGCTGATGCACAAGAATTAAAACCATTCACTCAATTAGGAAAAGGTAATTTAGCCGCACCAGCAACACAAAATGATTTATTAATTCATATCCTGTCACTACGTCACGATGTTAATTTCTCTTTAGCTCAGTTAGCACTAAAAGCTTTTGGATCGGCTATCCAAGTTGTAGAAGAAAATCACGGTTTCCGCTGGGTGGAAGATCGCGATCTTACTGGTTTTATTGATGGTACTGAAAATCCTGCTGGCGATGCCTTACGCCGTCAAGTCGGTTTAGTTGCTAGTGGTATCGACCAAGACGGAAGTTACGTTCTTACTCAACGCTGGGAACATCAATTAGATAAATGGGAAAAATTAGATCAACATAAACAAGAGCAAGTCATTGGTCGTACTAAACCCGATAGCGTTGAATTAGATGAAGTGCCTCCAACTTCTCATGTTGGTCGTGTTGATTTAAAAGAAAATGGTAAAGGCTTAAAAATTTTACGCCAAAGTTTGCCTTATGGTACAGCTAGCGGTAAACATGGGCTTTATTTCATCTCTTACTGTGGTACCTTGCACAATATTGAACAACAATTACTCAGTATGTTTGGTGAAACCGATGGCAAAACTGACCGTTTATTAGGTTTTACCAAACCTGTAACTGGCAGTTATTATTTTGCGCCATCCCTTGAGCGTTTATTAACTTTATAACTTCAATCATCATTTCCACTCATTACTAAAGAAGAGGTGCCAAATGCTTGAGTTTTTATCTAGTCCTACTTTAGAAATTTTTGATAATGTACTTGATGTAATTGGCCCTATTCTTGGAGGTGGGGCATTATTTCTAGTACAACAAACGATTAAACATAAAGAAGATAATCAAAAATCAGCCAATGAAATTAAAGGTGAAATTTATTATTACACTAGAATGGCTAGAATTAATATCATTACTGAAATGCGTAAAGTAAAAATTAATTCTTTGCAAGTTGATAATCATACAAAAATTTATCAAGCAATTCGTGATTATCAAGAATTAATTGAAACCACTTATATTCTGCCTTTTGTTAAAGTCTGTGTGAAATACAATACATTAAAAAAACACCGTAAAATTCACCAATATTTTATGGAAATCATTAAACATCAAGATAATTTTAATCAGCTATTACGTCAGAAAGAAGATAGTATCAAAGCGTTTGAACAAGAATCTGTAAATGATTTCAGAAAAGAAATGCTCTCACTTTTATTGGAAGAAGCACAATCATTATCGCAGTTATTCCAAGATGTGGAAGAATTACTATTAAAAAATGCAGCTTAACTGATAATAAAAGTTGCCATTATTGTTGATAAAAGCCACAACTGCTGCTTATCAATACAATGTTGCCTTTCTATCTATTACATTTTTTGTTAGAATAGCCGGAATTTTGGGGCTGATCTAGGATTCGACGGGATTAGCGAAGCCCAAGGTGCATGTCGAGGTGCGGTAGGCCTCGTAAATAAACCGCAAAACAATAGTCGCAAACGACGAAAACTACGCTTTAGCAGCTTAATAACCTGCCTTAAAGCCTTATCTCCTCAGCTTCCGCTCGTAAGACGAGGGTTCAGATAAGTCATCCAAAACGAGATCGTGTGGACGCCACCGCTTGAGGATCGAAGCACTAAATTAAATCAAGCTAGCTTATTTATCGCGTGTCTGTCCGCAGTGAGTAAGTGAAATTAAAGACTAGACTAAACATGTAGTACTGAAGGTAGAGGAATTTCGGACGGGGGTTCAACTCCCCCCAGCTCCACCAGATAACAATTTCAATAAGCATAAAAAACCTTGATTTATCAAGGTTTTTCTTTTTTATTCATATCAAAAAGTCTCAAAAACATACAGAGTTAACGTAATGGTAGTAAAGATAGTAGTAAGATATTACAATCTCAAAAACCTTACTACTATTTTGAGGATTATATGGCTAGCCCAGGGAAACTATTCTCTGTGAAACAAATTAATGTAGATCCACCAGACACCTTAAAATAAAAAACAAATAAAAAAATCAAAAACTTAAACTGAGTTTAGCTTCCTGATAAATTGCTTTTAATTTATGCACATTTCTAATGATCAATAATATATTGTCAAAAGGCTCTTATATGAAAATCTATCCAATGCAAATCAGTGATTATGAAGATATCTATCAATTATGGTGTTCTTGTAAAGGAATGGGACTAAATGATCTTGATGATTCAAAAATTGGGATTGAACGCTTTCTGCAAAGAAATCCTGATACCTGTTTTGTGGCTAAAAGTGGACAAAAAGTTGTAGGCGTTATTCTCTCTGGTCATGATGGTCGTCGAGGCTATATTTATCATACTGCGGTTGCTCCTCAATATCGCCATCAAGGTATTGCTACCGCATTAACCTATTCCGTTTTAAATGCGTTTCAACAACTTCAAATTCATAAAGTTGCATTATTAGTTTTTGCTCATAATCAAGCTGGGAATGCTTTCTGGGAGAAAATGGGCTTTACAGCACGAGAAGATATTATCTATCGCAATAAAGCCCTATGTGAAATGGTGCGGATCGATACTTAAATTCAAATAAAATTGATATATCAATTAAGCAGCTTTAAACTCAATTTCTTTTTGATAATCAATGAATAATGTTGGTAACGTTTTTGCAATCGCATCTAATTGCTTCACTAATGGCAAGAATGTCGCTAATGATGGTTGCAAAATACATTGTTGTTGTAACTGTTGTAATAACTCCTCAACATCTTGCATCGCTTGTTTAAAGTTCTCTGCTGAAAGCTGATCAAAATTATCCAAAATCGTAATAATACGGCGTGAAATTGGATATAAATGAATTAACATTTGTGTGCTTAATTTTGTGCTATCCATTTGCGAACGAAATGTCGCTAATGCCGCAATATAGCTTAATAAAGAATAATTTAGCTTCAATAATTCAAACGCATTATTTAAACGGGTTTTATCCTTATAACCTTGGTAATTTAAATTCGATACTGCGGTATTTAACGCTGTTGCATTATCATGTGCCTGACGACGAATAATCCGATATTTTAGATCATGATGATTACCAAATTGCAGTTGCACCATAATCGTTAATAAATAACGTGCATTACTCCTTAACGCGTTAATTAAAGTATATTTTAAGCGTAGATATTTCCAATCTGGCCATAAATATGAAACAGCCAATCCCGCAATAAAACAACCAATAATTGTATCTACTGCACGCGGTAATGTAGCTGAAGCAATATCCACCCCAATAATATTAAAGCTCATCAACACTTGGATAGTAATGAAAAATGTTGAAAAGCTGTAATTATTGGTCCTAAAGAAGAAGAATAAGGTACTCGCAATAACAACAATCCCTAACTTACTTTCTAGACTAGTCGTAAAATATGGCATTAATGATCCCACTAATACCCCTAAAATCGTACCAATAATCCGTTGTTTTAAGCGGGCTTGAGTGGTTGTGTAATTTGTCTGACATACAAACACAGCAGTTAATAAAATCCAGTAACCACGCTCAATAGGTACATTATTCGCAATCAAACAACATATCGTTACCACAATGGTTAATCGTACCGCATGACGAAATAGTTGGGATTCAAAAGTACATTGATTTTTAATTACACGGAAAATATTCGCTAAACCAGTAATGCGATCTTGATGAATACGCCAATTAATTGCACTGCTATCGGGTTCTTTCACTTTTGCATCTAAATGTGAAAGTTGTTGCTCTATTTTATGTAAACTTTCTAGCAATACCGACAAATTGGTTAAATGTTCACTATTCGGTGTTTGTTGCTGAAAGTGGGCAAAGGATTGTTCTAGCGATAACATCGCGTGTTTTACTTTACCATAATAAAAAAATGCTTGATTCCGTTGCAAAGTTCTCGCAAAAGCACGACAAGTTTTAGCTTGTAACTCAAGTAAATAACGGATTCTAAAGATCAAATCGCTATATTTAAGATCGGCTAATAACTCAGGATAACTAAAATAATTAGAGTTAATCCGTTCATGGATATCTTGTGCAATAAAATAGCTATTAATCATACGTAACGTTGTATTTTGCACATAGGTCCCAGTTGAGCGATAAAACAAAGCACTACGGCATAGATTAAACGCTTGGATCACTTTGCTATTTGCCATCACTAATGCAGTTTGATGATGATCGAGATCTTGCGCTCGATTATCAGGATTAAAAAATTCTGCTTTTGTTTGCAAATAATCTGCTAATGCAAGATAAGCATTCGCTAAATTTTCTTGTGCTGGTCGTAATGGAAACAATAGATAGACTAACATCGTCAACAAACTATATAACGAGGTTCCCACCAAAATAAGGAGCGGATTCACAAACCAAACTTGTTCTGGGTTATAAGCCAAAATAGTATAAAGTGCGACAACCAGACTACCAAAAGCAATCGTACTATAACGTTGTCCAATCGCTCCTAACATAGTGAAGAAAAATGTTAATAGCGCCATTACTAAAATAAACAAGTAATGATCAACAAAAGTAATTTGAATAACTAACGAGGAAATCGAAAAGGCGATCAATGTATAAAATAAATTTTTTAATCGCCCACTCAATCGATTATCTAAATCTACCAATCCCCCAGCAATAGTACCGAGAATAAGTGGCATACTGACTGATGAAATATCAAAATACCAAACAATCAGAGAAACAATATTGACAGCAAGGAAAATTGGAATAACCGCTAAAATTTTGCTATTTAGCCATGTGGTATTAATACGTTCTAAAAACTGCTTGAACATCATTTTTATTTAAAAAATTTCCTTTGATTTAGATAATTTGCATAATCTTTTTCTACCACTCTTTGTCCTACTGGAAAGAGTGAAATCCGCACTAATTTAAAATGCATAATTCCCGTTGGAATACCAATAATCGTTAAACATTGCATCACACCAACAATAATATGGGCAATCGCTAACCACCAACCAAAGAGAATAAACCAAACGAGGTTTAACACAGTACCCAAGCCATTCATGACTGAATGTTGCGGTTCTATTTGGCTAACATGAACAATATCATGTCCAAATGGCACTAAAGAAAGTTTGAAAATTTCCCAACAACTGCGTGTATAAGGTAGCGTTACAATCAGAATGGCACTCAAAAAAGTCGTGATCAACCATCCTAAAGAGATCGCAAAACCACCGAAAAAGAAATTCCATAAATTTAAGATAAAATTCAACATATTATTGCAAACGCTCCTTCAGATAACCTTGATAATCTGGAATTTGGATCTCTGTTGTTTGTGTAAATAATGGAGAAGAAATTAAGAAATTCGCTGAAGAACGTGTAATTGCCGTTGGAATATTCCATACGGTCGCAATACGCATTAATGCTTTCACATCAGGATCGTGCGGCGCTGCATTCATTGGGTCCCAAAAGAAAATTAATACATCAATTTTACCTTCTGCAATTAATGCGCCAATTTGTTGATCACCCCCCATTGGCCCACTAAGTAAACTATTAATCGTTAATCCAGTTTCTTTCGCAATAAGATGGCCTGTTGTTCCAGTAGCGACTAAATGATGTTGTGATAACTGTTGTTGATGTGTTTTACACCATAAAATCAAATCTTCTTTACAGTGATCATGCGCAACTAAAGCAATTGTTTTTTGTGTTTGTAATTGACGAGTGGTTTGTTTCATTGCGGTCTCCTTTTGCAATAGAAATAAAAAGAAAAGCGGACAAATTTGCCCGCTTATTGTACCTCAAATTATAACCTTAAAGGATTATTTTATTTGCTACCTTGAGCCCATTTTAAGAAACGAGCTTGAGTTTCTTTATCTGCTTGTTGATACCAATATTGCAACATTTGTTCTGCAACATTCTCACCTTGCACAGTGATTTTCGCTTTCGCTGCTTTAGCACCTGCTGCTGTTGGAATTGCTGCTGGCATACTCACAGACACAAAGCTTGGTACAGCTGCAACACCTTGTGATGCATTATACTCTGCTAAATCTTCTGCAACACGAGTATCAGGGAAAATTCCGCTTTGTTGTAAGATATCTTGTTTAGTACTAATTTCTTGATTACCGCTCGTTTTCACCGTAATTTTCGGATTCTTAGCGAATAAATTTGCATTACGCATATTGTCTAAACGTGGTGCAGTAATAACTAAATCTTGGCTATTACCTTGGAAAGTCACAATAATTGGACTAGATTCAAATAATGTTCTATCTGAACCATTGGTTACCACTTCAGAAACACGCACAACAACTTGGTGAGTGTTGTTATCACTTGCGTCAAAACTGTTTTGTGATTTAGTTAATGAAGATTTGGCTTTTTCACCATCAATGGCAAGGAGGGAAATATTTGGGGTTACAGTGACTTTCGCTGCTAATGTACTCATCGAAAGGGTCGCTGCCACACATGCCAATGCAAAACGAGATAATTTCATGTACACTCCTAGTAAAAATTACGAGCTAGTTTAAGAGGCTCTTATCCTATGCTATTTTCTAGCAAAATTAAATAACAATTTAGGAAATATTTATTATGAAAACAGAACAATTTATTATTTATGGACACGTACAAGGTGTTGGATTTCGTTTTTTTACTTGGCGAGAAGCACAACGAATTGGTGTTACTGGATGGGTAAAAAATCAATCTAACGGTAGCGTTGCTGTACTCGCACAAGGCACAGAACAACAACTAGAAACCTTTTATCACTGGTTACAACAAGGGCCTAAAACAGCAACTGTTAATTATGTTGAATCATTTATTGTAGAAAATAATACGATTTATTCAGACTTTCAAATTCTTCATTAATATTATTTTCTTAGCCATATCTTTTATTTTGACGATATTTTAATTTGCTCAAAATAACAGCAAAAATAAATAATAACGCTTGTGTTAAGACAATTGTTGCCCCTGTGGCACTATCTAAATGATAACTTAATACAATTCCGACCAAATTAGAAATTAATGCACTACCAATCGCAATGCCTAACATTGTCGAAAAACGTTTAGTCAATAGATAGGCGGTAATGCCTGGGGATATTAACATTGCCACCACCAGAATCACGCCAACAATTTGCATCGCCAATACTATCGCTAAAGAAAGGAGAGCTAATAAACCATAGTGTAATAATGTAATATTTAATCCTGCCACTTTTGCTTGTATCGGATCAAAACAGTACAACAATAGATCTCGCCATTGTGTATAAATAATCAACAAAATTACACTACCGAAACCAAGCATCTGCCACATCTGCTGCCGATCAATCCCTAAAATATCGCCAAATAATATATGAGTTAAATGCTGTGTGGTTTCTACATGATTAAATAACACTAACCCAATGGCAAACATACCAGAAAACACAATTCCCATAATCGTATCTTCTTTTAAACGCATATGATTTTTTAAAAATCCTACACTGCCAGCACAACAAACTCCTGCAACAAAAGCACCTAACGTCAAAGGTAAATTAAACATAAAAGCCAATACAATACCTGGCAATACCGCATGAGAAATCGCATCTCCCATCAATGCCCATCCTTTTAACACCAAATAACAGGATAGCACTGCACAAATCACTGCAATCATTAATGCTGTAAGCAAAGATACTTGCATAAAAGGATAAGAAAGTGGCTCAATAAACCAATTTAATAATGTATTCATAGCCATTTACCTTTTCTCTCTAACCGCATAATAACGTTGCGTAAAAAAGCCATATTTCGGTGAAAACGCAAATACCAATAAAAACAGACAAGTTTGCAAACTCACAATAATGCCTCCGGTTGCACCATTCAGATAAAAGCTAAGATACGCCCCTATCCCACTGGTGAAAAAACCAAAGGCTACCGCAATTTTCAATAAGGTAGAAAATCTATCTGTTAATAAATAGGCTGTTGCTCCTGGTGTTACGACCATCGCAATCACTAAAATTGCCCCCACTGTCTGTAACGCAGCAACAATACAAGCACTTAACAAAGTGAAAAATAATACTTTTAGTCTTGTTGGATTTAGTCCACTGGCTTTAGCTTGGATTTCATCAAAAAAGACTAATAATAAGTCTTTCCAAAACAGTAACAACAAAACCATACTGACACTTAAAATAATCACCACTTGCCAAATATCACTATCAGCAATCCCAAGAATATTGCCTAAAATGATACTTTCAACATCAACTGACGTAGGATTAAGTGAGATAACAAACAGCCCTAATGCTAAGAAAGTAGTAAAAATAAAACCAATAATTGCATCTTCTTTTAATGGCGTGATCGCTTTAACCCATAAGATCGCTATTGCGGCAAACATCCCTGAAAAGAATGCTCCGATTGCATAAGGCAACGATAGCGCATAAGCAATCGCTACGCCAGGAACAACAGAATGTGAAAGTGCATCACCGATTAATGACCAACCTTTTAACATCAAGTAAGCGGATAAAAAAGCACATACACCACCAATGGCAGCGCTTACCCAAATCGCCTTAAACATATAATCATATTGAAACGGCGCAAACAGAAGTTCCCACATATTATTGTCCTTTATCGTGTTCTACTAATGTTGCTGGTGGTTCATTTTTCGTTTTACCATAGAATACCGCTGCTTTTTCATCATCAGTAAGCACGGTTACAGCACGTTCATCACCATCTTCGTGCAAGGTTTCACCATGTAGTTTGATATGACGCAACACCCCACTAAATACTTTTTCGAGATTTTCTTGCGTAAAGGTAGAGTGCGTTGAACCGCTAGCGATCACAGTACGATTAATCATAACTACTTGATCACAAAAATCAGGCACACTTCCCAAATTGTGCGTAGAAACTAAAATTAAACAACCTTCCTCACGTAATTTTTGTAATAACTCAATAATCGCAAGTTCCGTTTGCACATCAACCCCTGTAAACGGTTCATCTAGTAAGATAATTTTACTTTGTTGCGCTAATGCTCTGGCTAAAAAGACACGTTTCTTTTGCCCGCCTGATAGCTCTCCAATCTGTCGATCTTGTAAATGAGCAATATCTACACGCTGCATTGCTTTCATTACCGCATCTTTATCGTCCTTTTTCGGAATTCGCAAAAAATTCATATGAGCATATCGGCCTTGCATCACCACATCATAAACCGAAATCGGGAACTGCCAATCAACCTCTTCACTTTGCGGTACATACGCAACAAAATGCTGTTTCAGCGCCTCTTTTACTGATAAATCAGATAAGGTGATTTTGCCTTGTTGTGGAGTAATTAATCCCATAATGCTTTTAAATAATGTTGACTTCCCACTACCATTTACCCCGATTAAACCACAAATCGTGCCACCAGCTAATTGAAACGACATATCTCGAATAGCTGTATGCCCATTGTTATAACGCACACTAATCTTATCTACCTGTAAAGAAGCTATTTTATTCATTTTTGGTTAAATCCTTTGCTGATCGTATTCACGGTAGTGGAAAGTAAATCTAAATAGGTTGGTACTGGTCCATCTTGTGTAGATAATGAATCCACATAAAGTACACCACCATATTTAGCCCCCGTTTCTTTGGCGACTTGTTTTGCTGGCTTATCCGAAATGGTACTTTCACTAAACACAACTGGAACATGATGAGCCTTGACTTGTTCAATCACTTTACGAATCTGCTGAGAAGATCCTTGTTGCTCCGCATTAATTGGCCATAAATATAACTCTGCAAAACCATACTCTTTGGCTAAATAACTAAAAGCCCCCTCGCTCGTCACCAACCATCGCTGGGATTCTGGAATGTTTGCCAATTTCTCACGAATTTCGGTATCGAGTGCCATCAATTTTTCACGATATTTTGCTGCATTTTGGTTATATTGCTCAGTATGTACAGGATCATACTTCACCAATGCTTGGCGAATATTTTCTACATAAATCATCACATTTTTCGGCGACATCCATGCATGAGGATTGGGAATACCTTTATAAGGTCCTTCATAAATAGATAGAGGTTGAATACCCTCACTAACAACAATATTTGGTATTTCTTTTGGTAATGTTTTAAAGAAACGTTCAAACCATTGTTCTAAATGTAATCCATTCCATAAAATCAAATCTGCATCTTGTACCTTGATAATATCTTTTGGTGTTGGCTGATAATTATGAATTTCAGCGCCTGGTTTAGTAATAGACTCCACTATAGCACTATCACCTGCTATATTTTGCGCAATATCTTGGATAATAGTAAAAGTAGTTATTACTTTAAAAGGTTTTGCTAAACTGTAAGTTGATAAAAATAATAGGGACAGTGAAAATATCAATTTTTTTAACATACTAATTTCCTTAAAGTTAATTGCTATTATAGTTAGTTTAGCCCAATCATCATCACATGTAAATGAGAATTATTATCAACTATAAACATTTTGCAGGTTTAGGTAATCCTGCCAATTTTGTTGCTTGTTTTGCTGGTCCATCTGGAAATAACCGCTGTAAATAGCGACTATTCCCTTTATCTTCACCTAATTTTTGTGCTATTGCTTTCACTAACATACGGATTGCAGGAGAAGTTTTATATTCTTGATAAAAATCACGTACAAAATAGATCACTTCCCAGTGTGCATCTGTTAATGTTAAGTTTTCTTTTTCTGCGATTACTAATGCAATCTCTGGACACCAACTAGCACTATTTAATAAATAACCTTGTCCATCAACTTCAATTTGTTGCCCATTAAATTCAATATATTGCATATCGTTTTTCCTTTTCCACTAATTCAAATATTGTACAAAATTCCACACAGAAGAACTGATTAAAATATCTATCGCTATAATTAATCCATTAAAAAACCGCATCATCTGATGCGGTTCTTTCATTTTTATCGTTACTTCATTGATGATTAATCACGGCTTGCCGATAAGATATTCAACAAGCTTACAAAGATATTATAAAGTGACACGTAAATACTTACAGTCGCACGAATATAGTTTGTTTCACCACCATGAATAATGTTACTGGTTTCTAATAAGATTGCACCACTTGAGAATACGATAAATAACGCACTAATTGCTAAATGTAATGCTGGAATATTTAAAAATAGACTTGCAATCACACCTACGACTAACACAATAAATAAAGAGAACATCATTCCAGCAATGAAAGACATATCTTTTTTCGTGGTTAAGACATAAGCAGAACAAGCAAAAAAGACTAATGCTGTACCAGCTAATGCAGTAACAACAACATCACCTAGCCCTTGACTAACATAAATATTCAAAATCGGTCCTAAGGTATAGCCTAAAAAGCCAGTAAAAGCGAATGTTGCTAAAATGCCAAGCCCACTATTAGCCAATTTATATGTTAAAAAGAGTAAACCATAAAAACCGACTAACATTACAATTAATCCCGGATAAGGAAGATTAAATGCCATTGATAAATAAGCAGTAAATGCAGAAAAAGCAATGGTTAATGCTAATAAAAAGTAAGTATTACGTAATACACGATTCGTACTTAGTATGGAAGTTGAACTTTCTCGAGTATCGACAACAATTTTTGGTTGCATAAGGTAAGTCTCCTAATTAACAAAATAACTCAATAACGGTAATAATTTATACTGACAATGTCAATAATAACGGCGATAAAAAGCCTAAAAAGTGTAAAAAAACAACATAAGGCTTAAAAAGTAAGCTATTGCATTAAAATTTCAATTTTTTTATTTACTGCAAGATCAAACTATACTATATTGCACACCGCTGAAAACAACCAGCTCTGCGGAGGAATGGTCGAGTGGTTGAAGGCACCGGTCTTGAAAACCGGCGAGGATTTACGTCCTCCGTGAGTTCGAATCTCACTTCCTCCGCCATCAACTCTATTTTTATCCCTCTCTATATTTCATTTTTTCTTAGAGTTATAAAGTAGTATTTCCATAGATATTTTTATCTTATTGATTTATAAAAAATTTTATTTATTATAAATTCATTTTTACAAAATAAATTGCAATACTAATCTACATTAGTATAGAATGTTTGGAAATGGATTGGAGGGTTCTCTGGTCGGCGTAAAGCTCCTGTATTCGGGGGCTTTTCGCTTTTTAAGGATAAACTTTTAACCCATAATCATAATAATGACATCCAAGATTACAGCTATCTTTATAATAAAATTTTTTCTCTAAAATTCTAAAAGCTCTATTTTCGACCATTTGGTTATCTATTAACTTCCTGCCTATAGGTCGTGCAACAAGATCTGCTATTTGTAGCCCCGTTGAATTAGTTTGTTTTGATTTAATCAGAACTTCAAAAGGAAATACAACATTAAACCTATTGATTCCAGAGCAGATCCTTCTAAATTCAAGCTCTAACTCTTTATCCTCTTTTTCTCCTCTTGCCTCAAAAACCATAAAAGTTTTCCTATTATGCTGATTTTTCTCACTTAAAAATGAATATAATTGTTCCAAGCAAAACTTCAACGCTATGTGGTAAGCATTCTGATTAGATTTCCCTAATGACAACTTATCTTTTTTGATCGCTGTTGCAATTAGAACAAATTTACTCTCATCCAAAATATCTGATAGTTCTAATATAAACTCTTCTTCTATCTTCTTATTTTTAAATGTGAATGGTGTAATTTTCTTCCTAACCTCAATTCATGCAGAATAATCATATCGTGCCCAAAATACTTAAATTTAAAATTTTGAATTCTAGGAACAAGATTTTTGGCATAATTCTTTTTATAAAAAATACAAAAAGCTAAGATAAATATAGGATAACCAACATCAATCTTAGTCAAATTAGAATCACCGCTTTCATCTACATAAACAATATAATTACTAAACTCGCTCATTTGACTAACTTGTTTAGAAAATAGTGGAAGCTCTGGTTGCTTAGTGGCAGTCATAATTTGTTCCTTGAAGAGAAATTCATATATTTCTCTTACTATAAAAAAGAATCAGATTTTTGCAAAATATTAACTTATTCCTCACAAACCAATTCTTCCTCTAACTCATCTGCCATTGCTGCTAATAAATCACGGCAAAGTTGAGCTAGGCTACGATAAAAGCCTGTTTTAGCGTGGGCTTCGACTTGCCCCAAAAAGCGCCCCATACAAGGCAATAAAAAAGTTTGGAAAAACGCTTGTTGTGCAGTTAAAGACCCTGTTTGATCTTCAATCCAAGAAGCAGTTAATAACAATAAAGCGATATGATCTGGATTTTCTAACGCAGGCATTGCTCGTTCTTGTCTAAATTGCACAAAATCCGCTACCGCAATATCATAATCTGATAAATGAAAATCAACTGACTCTTGTAAATGCTGATAATCTTCAGCTAATTGTTCGATTATCCAATTAGACTGTAAATTCATCATCGCCACTTCGCTTTGTTGATCCAACACCAAAGCCCAAACTGATCTTACTCCACCCTGTTTGATCCACTGTAAAGCGGGAGTTAATACTGAATCCTGCGGTTGGCGATAAAATAGATTTCCAAAAAGACGACAAATTAAAGAAAAGTTATTAATTTCAATAGGTTGTTCACTCATATATTTTAGCTATCTTAGTAATCATTAATAAATTATGAAGAAAGTGGCTAAGTTTACTATAATTCTCATTTTTCAATAAATCATTTTTAGGAGAAACAATGAAATATATTGGTGCTCACGTTAGTGCATCTGGTGGCGTAGAAAATGCTGTGTTACGTGCAGTAGAAATTAATGCCAATGCCTTTGCTCTATTTACAAAAAATCAACGCCAATGGAAAGCGCCTGCTTTAAGCCAAGAAAGTATCAAAAAATTTAGAACATTTTGTGAGAAATATCAGTTTTCATCAGATCAAATTTTGCCACATGATAGCTATTTAATTAATTTAGGCAATCCTACTGCCGAAGGGTTAGAAAAATCACGAACCGCTTTTATTGATGAAATGCAACGCTGTGATCAACTTGGTTTAAAACTACTGAATTTTCACCCTGGTAGCCATTTACAACAAATTGATGAACTCAGCTGTTTAAAACGTATTGCTGAATCAATTAATATTGCCCTAGACACAGTACCAAATGTCGTTGCAGTAATTGAAAATACTGCTGGTCAAGGCTCAAATTTAGGTTGGAAATTTGAACATTTAGCAGAAATCATTGCCCATGTTGAAAATAAAGAGCGTGTTGGCGTCTGTTTAGACACTTGCCATACTTTCTCTGCTGGCTATGATCTCTCATCGCTTGATGCTTGTGAACAAACTTTTACCCAATTTGCCAATATTGTCGGTTTTCAATTTCTCCGTGGTATGCATCTCAATGGTTCTAAAACCCCATTAGGTAGCCGTGTTGATCGTCATGATTGTTTACAAGCTGGAACGATTGGCACAGCTGTATTTTCATATATTATGAATGACTCTCGTTTTGATAATATTCCAATGATTCTAGAAACAATTAACCCTGACATTTGGAAAGATGAAATTTCTTGGCTACGTTTGTTAGAAAATTGTTAAAAATCCAGTTTAAACATTGAACAAACTCACAAAAATAAGCTTTAATTACTATTTTTTATCAAAAATAACTAGCCAGGCTAGTGCTTTTTCGGTAGGATGTTGTCATTTTTATATTTAATTTTTTATTGTTGAGTCATGTTTTATCGAGTTATTGTACTAATATGTTTCTTATTTCTGACAGCATGTAGTAACTTATCTACTACGCAAACAGCTGCTACACATTCTGATGTAAATTATCCAATTGGTGAATTAATTTTAAAAACAAACGCTACCGAACATAAAATTATTAATAAAAAACTCAATAATTTCTATCAAGAATGGGCTGGAGTTCGTTACAAACTTGGTGGTAGCACTAAAAGCGGTATTGATTGTTCAGCATTTGTACAAACTGCATTTGCAGAAAAATTCCATATTAGTCTTCCTCGTAGCACATCAGAACAAAAATCTTTAGGTCGTCAAATCCAGAAAAATCAATTAAAACAGGGGGATTTGGTTTTCTTTAGAAAAAATCGTCATGTTGGGATTTATCTAGGAGGCAATTTATTTATTCACTCTAGTACTAGCCAAGGTGTAACTATTAGTTCTTTAAATGAAAATTATTGGTCTAGAACTTATACACAATCTCGTAGAATCCTTGATTAGTTGATTTTTCTGATAGAAATATGTCTCCTTTAGATATTTAGATTACTAATAAACCTACGATTTTTATCGTAGGTTTATTTTTCCACAATAATATGCACTATCTATGTACACAGATAAAATGTGTATCTTTATGCCTTAATAAGGTATGTCCGTGTATAGGATACTCTTAAGGCTATATCATACAATAGAGCACCAAAATAAATTTAAATCAATGCTGATGAAATAGGAATAAAATTACAGTTTAGTTTCAACATATTCGCAAGGAATTGAGATATCACAACAACAAATTGCAACAACTTTAAATATTAAGCCCCCTCAGTTATTGTTTTAGAAAAACATTCACCATCCTAAAAAATATTATGTGGAAAGTAATAAGAAGTGTTTTAAACTTATCACCATTAAAAAACTATCACTTTCCATCTATAAATGTAGAAAATCAATTCAAATTTAGCCTCTATTCCTCTCTTATAAAAAGCATAATAGATAAAATGATTGATCCTAATTAGGATCAACTGCTTGTACTATTTTAGTAGACTTCTTTCTTGTAATTACTTTCTTATTTTTCTAAAGGAAATAACAATTTATTAAGTCATAGTAAAAGATAATACTTACTCTCTAGTTTAGGTACATTAACATCCAATAACGCTAAATTTAAACGTAAAATCTCTTTCATTTTCTGATTTGCTTCTAGTGATGACATTAATGTTCTTATAAACTTTTGCTGACTAGCAATAGAAAGTTGAATTAAGTCATTTTTCTATGCTGTCTTTTATCATCAATATATCTCCTATCTATTCTGAAATGAGCATACAGTAAATATCATTTAACCTTATTTTCCTCTTTATTTTAGCCATAAAAAAACACCTCAGCAGAACTGAAGTGTTTTTAATGACTAACTAAATTGTGAGATTAGAAATAAACACGTAAACCTAAACCAATTTGGTTATCTCTATCTTTGTTATTATCTTGATCTTTAGATTGGAATGTACCAGCTTCTAAATAAGTGACTACATTTTTAGTTAATTCATAGTCTGTACCAAGAATAAAGTTGTGTGCTTTTTCATATTGAGATTTATCATATGAAGTAGATTTTACATATTGATACTCACCATATACAGAAGCATTTTCTAAATAGTTATATTTTAAACCTAATTCTAATGCACGTACTTTATTGAATCCATCTACATCAACTTGATTTGTTAATTTACTTTGAGAATAATCAACTGCTACCGCAAATGGACCTGATGCTAATTCAGCACCAACAATAAATGCATTTTTGTTATAATCTGCTGCAATAGTATTTGAATTAGTATCTCTCACAAAAGTTTTAACTTTTGAAAAACCACCATTTAAAGTTAAGGTAGTATCATTAGCCACTTCAGCAGTATAGAATAATGCGCCACCCCAACCTTTTTCATTTTGCTCATTAGCAGAGTTTTTCACAGCTCCACCAAAGAAATAGTCTAAACCGAAGCTAAAGCCATTCCATTCAGCACTACGGAATTTAATTGCTTTATTACTATGGGTATTAGTCTGATTTACATCACCTAAATCATAAGTATAATCAGAAATACCTAAATCATCTAAGTTGGTATCTTGGCGACCAAAAGTTAATGTACCAATATCATCTTTTGCAAAACCTGCATAAAGATTATATGCATATGCACTACCATCTTTCTCTTCTTCATTAGAAACATCATTAAAACGAACTTCAATGTTTCCTAATGCGCTATAACCATTTCCTAACTCATGTGTTGCTTGAGCAGAAAGGCGAGAATCACCATATTTAAGGTCACTACGTTCATTTTTATTTTTGCTTAATACTAAACGAACTTGACCACCAACTTCTACTTTAGTACCGTCTTGGTTATAAACTACTGCTGCGTTTGCAGAAGTTGCTGCTAATGCTGCTACTGCTACTGCGACTAATGTTTTTTTCATGATAAATACCTCTTAAAAATTTTTAAGTTTAAGTTCAGTGAACTTTTTTCTGAAACGCTGGTCTAATAGCCGTCATTTCGAGCAAAAATCCTACGCTAACTCTTTTTGATAATCAATCTTTATTTATTATTCAAGAATAAAAAATAAACAGAAAATACATTAAATGTTCTTTTTTTAAACAATAAAAGTCTTCAACTTATTAAGTTGAAGACTTTATCTACACAAGTTTTACCAATTCAGATTAGAATAATACGCGTAAACCTACACGAAACTTATTATCTCTCTCTGTTGTACCACTTGCATATTTAGTATTCTCCGTGCTTCCTTCAACATAGGTAATGACATTTTTAGTTAATTTATAATCTGTACCTAAAACAAAACGATTTGCCTTAGATACTGTCTCCCCCTCTGAAAGTTCTTTTGCAAATCTATATTGCGCATAAACTTTCGCATTATCTAAATATTGATATTTAACACCAACACCTAAACGTTTTTCTTTTTCATCTACAATTTTTTGCTCGCTATAATCAACACCTAATGCAAAAGGACCAGATGCTAACTCAACACCAACTAAATAAGCTTTTTCTTTATAAGGACCTTCAGGTGCGGTAGTACTTGTATTACCGTGTTTTACTTGCGAATATCCAGCTTCTAAATTTAATTTTGTATCTGCTGCAAGTTCTGTTGTATAAAATGCAGATACACCAAAACCAGACTTATCATTATAACGGTTTTGAGTTGCCTCATCTCCATTATATGGGTTACCAAAGAAATAATCTAAACCAAATTGGAAGCCAGCAAAATCAGCACTACGGAAACGGATGTCTTTATTAACTTCAGTAGTTAATAAACCATTTACGTTACCTAAATCATAGGTATAATCTGATACACCCACATCATCAAGATTTGTTAATTGGCGTCCGAATGTAATTTGACCAACACCATCTTTTGCAAACCCTGCATAAATACGTTTAACATACGCGTTACCATCTTTTTGTTTTTCATTAGCAACATCATCAAAACGAACTTCAATATTTGCTAATGCACTAAAACCATCACCTAAATCATGAGTTGCTTTTGCTACAATACGTGATGAACCATATTTTAAATCTGCACGTTCATGTTTATCTTTAGCAAGTAATAAACGAAGTTGTCCGCCAACTTCTACTTTAGTACCATCTTGGTTATAAACTACTGCTGCGTTTGCAGAAGTTGCTGCTAATGCAGCTACTGCTACTGCGACTAATGTTTTTTTCATAATTGACACCTCTGTGTTAAGTGATGTTATTTAACAGTAAGCCATTAAATAACTGGATTATGCTGAACAATCTAGATTGCTCAACGATTACTCATTTCAAAATGAAATATACAAGCTTTCCAAATTCTGTCAATTTTTTCACAAACTTACGGAACTTTTTATAAAATCATTATATTTCAATAACTTGAGAAAAATTCCATTATTTACTTTCATTTGAAAAATAACATCAAAAAAAGTAACACATGTTACAATATACTTTAATTATATGATATATATGTATTTTTATTAAATATGCTATAAAAACTAAAAGTTCCAAATTTTTTGAATCAATTTTAAATTTTGTGAACCATATCACAATAAAAAATATCAAAATTCATTTTTCAGCCAACTTATTCCCTAATAACTTACTTTTTACTTCTTTCTATATTGAGATAAATTTGTGATCTAACTCACTTTTTTAAATTAGCCTGTTCATTTTTTATCAAAATATTTCTAAATTAGAATTGTTCTTATCTTAATCAAAATGCCTATTTATTACTCTATCTTCAATAAACAATTATTCATTAACTTTTGATTTCTTCTTTAAATATCAATACCAATTTTTATATCACCCTAAAATATGATCAAATTAACAAAACTGGTTAATAACAAAAAACTATCAAAAATGACAGGCTAATTTGATGATAAAATTCTGTTATTCCTAATCTTATAATCCAGTGAATAACGTAATTACCTGAAACCATTTATTGATATATGAAAAATAATCTGAAATTAGATGTATTAATAGTAATAACCTAGAATTTTCTAGGCTATTGATATAAATAAAATAGAAAAATTAATTAACTAAACCAGCACCTTGTGCAATTTGATCGGCAAATTTACCAATACTAATCGCAAAATAGTAAGATTTATTCCAATCCATAATGGTTTTAAAGTTTTTAGAAACTAAAAATGCTCTACCCGCTAAACCATTTGGTAACACTAACCACACTCTAGTGCGTTGTAATTGAGAGATAGCACGTTGTGAAAACGCATCTTGTGGCAATAACACGCCTAATCGCTGCCACTCCGCAACTGAACGTGCCTTATTATTTTCTGTGCCAGCTATATTTGGATCTAACCAACCTGATAATTGTACTTCAACCCCCCAAGGTAATTGATTATTCCAACCCACAGTTGCTAAATAATTTGCAATAGAGGCAAATGCGTCATAATAGTTTTGCCAAATATCGGCGATTCCATCGTTATCACCATCTTTTGCATAACTTAGGTAAGAACTTGGCATAAATTGCGATTGTCCCATTGCACCGGCCCAAGATCCTTTCATTTTTTCCCGTTCTATATACCCACGCTCAATAATCCTTAACGCTTTAATAAATTCATTCGCAAATAACGATTCACGACGTCCTTCAAACGCTAAGGTCGCTAACACAGACAACACATCAAAATTTCCTTGATAACGACCAAAACTGCTTTCCATGCCCCATAACGCAACCAAATATTGTGGTTGAATCCCAAAACGTTGGCTGGCAGTTTCCACTTCTTGACGTTGTTCAGCAAAATAACGCATCGCCAATGCGACTTTCGTATTGGTTAAAACCCGATTCAGATAATTCGTTACCCCTTTCGGATTGTGTTGAGGAGGTGTTGAACTAGAACGCTTACGCCCCGCTTGCTGCTGATCTAATGCAATCGAACGTTCTACAAATTGAATATTTTGTTGTGAATAAACTACGGTTGGATCAATTCCTTGTGCCACTGCTTGTTGCCGTAAATAATCCACATAATGATTAAAATTTGTTGATATTCTACTATGTGGATAATTGAAATTAATATCACCAACATTGGTCGGTACAGAAGGCGAACTACTACATCCAACTAAGAGTAATGCCCCTAAACCTAAAATTGCTTTTTTTAACATCTTTTTACTACACTAATCACACTAAACTATATTTTATTGTTCTTAAAACTCTCTAATAAATTCTCTGGTGGTGGCGGCATCTGTAAATAGAAACCCTGCTGTTTAATTTGTGCTAATACCGCCTGATTATCTAATTGCGCCAATTTCTTCAGTCCTAATAAATTAAATAACATCACAAATTGTGGTTTACCAAAGAGATTAAGCAAGGCTTCTGGTACATTAGTAAAGTTGTCACGTTTTTCAATATAGAGATACATTCCCTCTTTTTTATGACTTTTATAAATTGCACATAACATCTTTGTTCTTACCTATTTCCCTTGTTTAAATACACCCCAGTAATTCGCACTTACATCATTATTCAGCCAGAAATTGCCTGTAATTGGATTATAGTGATAGCCTTTTAACTGTTCACAAACCAATCCTACTTGATCACAATAACCTAATAACTCGGCTGGCTTAATAAATTTCTCGTAATCATGCGTTCCTTGCGGTAATAGTTTCAATACATATTCCGCACCCATCACCACCAATGCCCAAGCCTTTAATGTTCGGTTGATAGTTGATAGAAATAAAACCCCATTCGGTTTTAATAACTGCTGGCAGCTGAGAATAATGGAAAGCGGATCAGGAACATGCTCTAACATTTCCATACAAGTAATCACATCAAATTTTTCTGCACCTGTTTGCTGCTGATGATGTAAAAACTCTTCGATAGTAATTTGTTGATAATCAATCTGTAATTGGCTTTTACTGGCGTGTTGACGTGCAACCGCAAGTGGTTCAGAACTCATATCAATTCCGGTTACTTCGCCACCGACTTTAGCCAAGCTTTCCGATAAAATACCGCCACCACAACCGACATCTAATACTTTTTTGCCCGCTAAACCACCCGTATGCTGCAAAATGTAATTAACCCGTAATGGGTTAAGTTGATGAATCGGTTTAAAATCACCATTTAAATCCCACCAAGTGGCTGCCATTTTTTCAAATTTTGCCAGCTCTTGTTGATCTACATTTGCTGTTAGTGTTTTTTCTGTCATCTATTCTGATCCTCTTCCTCAACCCATTGATTTTTATCCAATAGTTGATCTGCCAAGGTTACTCGCTGTTTAAAGCGTAAAATTTGTTGTTGTAATGCTTCCCCTTGATCAGAAATGGTTATCTGTTTTTGACCAATAAAAGTTGCATTCCCTAATGGACTAATCATTCCCAATACCTGTGCATTACCGACTAATAACGCTGGCTTTGTATTCACTGGGTGAACTAATGATTGCCCAAATGTTGAAATCGGCGTTTGAATACCAAGTAAATCCATTATGGTTGGCAATACATCATACTGTGAAGCATATTGCTGCAATCGTTGTGGCGGTAAACTGCCATCTGGTGCAAAGATGACCAATGGAATATGAAACTGCTCATCTAAATTTTCTGATGGTAATGAATTCAATGTATGATCCGCTGAAAAAATAAAGATTGTATTCTGATACCAAGGTTGTTTCTGCGCTGCTTGCATAAATTGTTCTAATGACCAATCAGAATAACGTAACGCATTTAAAAACCCTTGTTCACTGCGAGGATCATGCGGATAGATATGAAACTCTTTTCCTGCATCCGCAAACGGTTCGTGCGTTGTACCAGTAAATAAAAATGCAAAAAAAGGTTGATCAGCTGGAGTCTGATTAATTTTGCCTAACAAAAATTGCAAACTGTCATAATCCCATCCGAAGTGTGGCGGTGCTTGAGGATACTCTTTAATAATTGGTACGTCCTCTTTGCCATAATACTCTTGGAAACCTAATACACTCGCAATACTATTCACATTAAATGATCGGCGATTAGAGGTTTGCATCATAATGGTTCGATAATTCCGTTCATTAAGAATTTTACCAATTTGACTAAGATGGTTAAGCTCTAATCCAAAGCCTAACGTTGGATGATTACTTAAGACGGGAACTGAAGATAAAATTGCTTGGATACCAATAATGCTGCGCTTTCCTGCTGCGTAATAGTGATCCCATGTTTGAGATTGAGTAATCAACTGATCTATAAATGGGGTAGCGTGATAACCTCTATGTGCTAACCCATCAATATATTTATAACTCCAACTCTCTAACAGAATAAGCACAATATTCTTTCTCGTTGGTGCAACTGCTGATTGAAATTTAAATTGCTCTTCTGCATTTGGTAAAGCTAACTTTTTCTCCTCTGCATTCAGCAAATTCAATGGTTTAAATTCTTCTTGAGCTCGAATTTGTTTCATTACCACAAATGGCGTATTTAAAATAAGATTGGCTTGATTAGTCGCTGTGGTATTTTCAAATGCATCTGCATAACTAATTGGGCGACCTTGAATAATCATTCCTCGCGCCAACCAAACACAGCAAACCACAAAGAATAGACTAGAAACTAGATGTATTGGCAAAGAAGGTAATTTTGTTTGTAGCTGAGTTTTAGAAAGCGGTTTAATAATCCAGTAATAAAAACTACCGATAACCAATAACAAAAATAGGCAACCTAAAACAGTATTTAACAAGCGAGAACCAAACGCTAACTCAAAAATAAAGGAGATATCCTCTCCGATCACAGTCACTTCCCGTCCCAGATGACGATAAACTTCACCAAAATAGGTTAAATCCACTAATGAAATTACACCAAAGGCAACAAAAACAATTAACGCTAAATACGCTAAGATTTTTTGTAAGTTAGCCTGATAAATGAAACGAAAAGGTAACGCACAGATCAAGAGAATCGGTGCTAAAAATATTGTGGTGACATTAAGATCAAAACGAATGCCATAAAAAAATGCCTGCAATAACTGTCCAATACTTAAATCATCAACAAAATATTCTAAATAAGTTATAACAAATAATAACCGTAAAACAGCAAATAGACCTATTGCAAACAGAAACAACTTTATAGGTAGTTTTAAATATCTCATTCCTTATCCTATCTAGCCAAATAGCGCTTGAGTTAATAATGTTGTAATTTGTGCATAACCTACTTGATTAAAATGTAAGCCATCATCGGTAAAGTCTAAATTTAACTTACGATAGCCATCTTGCAAGACTGTATTTGGCGATAATAATATGATCTCTTGATTTGCAAAATGTTGGCGTAATTGATAGTTGAATTGATCAATTTCAGCATTACTACATTCACGCTTAAACGCCATATAACTCACTTCCATTAAATAGAGTTTAGTTGATGGATTAATTTGTTTTAAGTAAGAAATTGTTTGATCCAACCAATACAATGTATCTTCTGCTCGCCAGCTTGGTCGGCACATTTCATTAATGCCTAAGAAAATTAAAGTATAGTTGCCTAAGCCTTTTACTAATTGTGGTTGTAAAATCAATTCGACATATTGTTGCGTTGTAATCCCACCAATCCCGAGGTTATTAACTGGCGTATTATTTAAACAATCAATATCCCAATAATCCCAGAGTGAATGACCAATTAATGTAATCTCTTTTGTCGCTGCAAAATCTGCTGATTTTTCTTTAATACGACGCTGAACATTCAGTAATGAAGTTTGATAACGCACTCTTAATTGCAAAATCGCTTTAACTAATTCATATTCAAAACTATCTTCAATCCATAATGCTGCTTCTTTATCTAATTTATACTGCACTGTCGTTGCAGAGGTTAAACGATCAGCTAAATTTGCTATAAAAATTGCGTCATTCTGATTGCCTTTAGCATCCGTTGAAATTAAATAATCTGCTTGTGTTTGTTCAAAATATTGGCAACTTTGCTGAATATGGGAGGCTGATCGTAACGGCGCTTCTGGCGCTAAAATTGCACAATATTGATATTCATCGGCTAATAGATCTTCTGTTTGCCGACAACGGATTAATGCTTCTGGTGTCGCTAACTGCGCTGTTTCACATAATTGAATATCGATTGCATAACGACTTAGGGCATCTTGATATTCAAGTTTATCTGTCATTACCACCACTTTATCAAAGCAGTGACTGTTAAGTGCCGCTTCAATGGTATAACCTGCGACTAATTTACCCTCTAACATTAATACATTTTTATTTGGTAAATCAGCTTGTTCTGTTGCTCGCACAGGAATTAATGCAATACGTTTCATCTTTGTTCCTTATAACTTACGCAATAATTTATACACTTTGCCTAAAACTTTACCCGGTAAAATCCGCGTGGTAGCACGAATGAGAAACACAATTAAGGCACTTATTGGATTTTGTATGCCTAACTTTATTTTTAATTTAGCTAATTTCCATTCACTTTTGAAATATTGAAGACCACGACGACGGTTATACATACCTTGTCCAGCACGCATCTTGATTAAAATATCAGGTAAATTATGCGTAATATTGCCTGCACTTAGAAAACGCAGCCATAAATTGTAATCTTCTAAAAAGAGATGATGCTGATAACCACCGACTGCCTGAATGGCGGATTTTTTATAGGCTAATGCCATATGATTAAATGGGCTACGCATAGGTGCCATTTTTTTGATCTCGTTATCTTCGATTGGCACACGGCGAATTGATTTGACTTCTGGATTATCCGTATCAAACTCTTCAATTTGCCCTCCCACCATAGAAACCTCTGGATGAGCTTCAATATATGCCACTTGTTTAGCAAAACGATCTTCCACACACAGATCATCGGTGTCCATTCGGAATACCCATTCATAACTACATTCTGCTAAGCCAGCATTTAAGGCTTTCCCCAAACCAACATTTTCAGGTAAAGGTACAATTTTCAGGGGTAAACGTGATTGCCACTCAGCAACACAATCTTGTAATGGTTGTGGAATCGGACCATCATAAACCAACACAATTTCGGTGGCTGGTACGGTTTGCGCAGCTAAACTTGCAAAACATTGGGTTAAATATTCTGGCTTCTCTTTGAAATATAACGACATTAATACAGAAAAATTCATTGTGGCGTTCCTTATTTCTTTTGACGCTGTAAAACTTGCTGATAACAATCAATTAACTGTTGAATATGTTGATCAATACTAAATCCTTGTTCACGCATTTTGTCTGCATAACTTTCACGTTGTGCATTGCGTATCGTTTGTTGAATTGCACTCACCCAAGGTTCGACAGTTTGATTAATTGGATAAAAATTGACTAAATCTGTTATGGCTACTTCATCTGTTACTGTATTACTTACTAACGTTGGCAAGCCATTACACTGTGATTCCAACGTTGATAATGGAAACCCTTCAAACAAAGAAGGTAATAAAAAAATATCAAATAAATTCAATAACTTTGGCACATCTTTGCGATATCCGAGGAAAATCACTTGATTTTGTAATTGATGCTCCGCTACCCATTGTTGATATTCCGCTTGTAGTGATCCTACCCCAATCAAAAAAAGCTTATATGATTGCGATTGCTGCGCTAACTTTTCCAATAACTGTAATAAAAACTGATGATTTTTTACTGGTTCAAAATTACCGACATGACCTAAAACAATTGTATTTTCATCTAATTGAAACTGTGCACGTAATTGCTGACGTTGTTGCGGATTAAAGGCAAAACGATCACAAGCAATCGCATTATAAATAATTTGATAAGGTGAATTTTTAAATAAGAACTCCCCTGCTACACGGCTACACGCAATACGATCTGTCACAAATAACTTGGTTAATTGATAAAACAAGCTATTAATCTGTGCTTTAATTTTGCTGCCTGATGGCTGACTACTGTGTGAATGTAAAATTCGACCTTGAATATTATGCTGTTTAGCAAAATAAAAATGGATAAACGACAAATAAGGGTTATGTGCGTGTACCAAATCAAAATGATACTGCTGATATAATTTCTTTGTCGCTTGCCATAATTTACCCGTTACTAAATTTTTTATCGAAAATGCTGGTAAATGATGAAACACGACGTGAGGATTACGGGCTAAAATTGTCGCCTCAAACTCCTCAAAGCGTTGTGCAGCATAATAAGTAATATGCAATACATATTTATCTTGTGGAAAGTGTTGTGCAACGCTTGTTAGATAGCTACCAACACCACCATGTACCGCAATACCACATAAATATAAAATATGAATTTTAGGCTCTTTCGTTTGCATTTTTGACCTCTGCCAACTCAGCTAGATAAAAATAGCCCAGTAAAGCAATAAAACTAACCATCCCTTTAATCAAGAGGATAAAATAAAGTGTTAATAGCGCAAAATAGAGTAATGCACGCTGCGGTTTCAACGCCATAATTTTTGCAGTTAAATAACTATGGGTCATTAAATTCACAATTAATCCAACTAGCCCTACCGCAAAAATAATTCGCAAATAGCCAACATCAGTGCCCATATAATACAGACCATCTAGGCTATTTTGTGCTAAATAGAATCCATCCCCAATCAACCAAGTAGCTAATGTCGTTGGTAAAATCTGATACATTTCTAACAAAATATCTGTTGATTCTGTTTCTAATCCCGCACCAGAGAAAAGATTGATGAAAAGTTCTGCTGCAAAATAAAATAACTTTGAATGGAGTAAATCTATTCCCAATAAATTGTTTAATACTGCATATAAAAAAATAAGCAATAACAATAATGCTGTTGGAATAAGTAAAAAACAGAACCAGGCTAAACGATAATAATTAGTAAAATAGCGCTGATAGCAGAAAATAACTGCACCAATCGCAATACCAACTAAGACCGTTCGGGCTAATAACAGCCCAACTAAGCTAATAAACGCGAGTAACACCAAATCACGAATAAAAGGTAATCCTATCCGTTGTTGAGCTAAACGAAACGCTAGCAGAATAATTGTAAAGGCATAAATGATACCAGAACCAAAAAATTGGGTACCAAAGCCAATAAAACGATTTCCTTGTTCTAATGAAGCAACAATTAATCCTCTTCCCTCGCTATACCGTATTAGGAACAGCAATAAATCCTGCATAAATGGCAATAGATTTACACACAAAGTGAGCACAGATTGAATTACAACAACATTAATCCAAATCCCAGATAAGCGTTGATAATTTACATTGCCATATACCACAACAGCGAAGTGATATAGAAAATAAGCCGCAAACAAATAAATAACTGGTGTAATTCCATTTTGAATCACATAAGCAATTTCCATACTAGCAGGATTAATTAATTTTGCGGGGAAAATAGACAGGATAAATGGGATCACCATTAAACTAAGAGGAGCAACTTGATAAGCCATCCATTGCTTACGCAAATAATCACGCAATAATAGTCCTGCACCAATCACCCCCATTGTCACCGACGGGTGCAAAGGAATGAAATTATATTTGATGTTAAATAACCAAGTAAAAACTAAACAATAAAATATAAATTTCTTCATGGTAGTGTGATTAGTAAGGATTTTCCTGACAAGATTCTATTTTTTTAACCATTTAAGCCCAACTAATTTCAGCCAACGCATAAAAAGAATCCCTTTAACTGGATAAGGTACTCTCCCAACTTGGCGATAGATTTTGCATAGTTTGCCTAATTTTAATGCGCTAATATTGGCACGGTTAATCGACAAGGAATATTGGGTAATCTCTTCGTCCGTCAGTTTTAAGTTTAAATGCGTGAATAAATAGTAGTGAATTTTGCGTAATACCTCATTTTTTAACGCTAAATTCTTCGCTAATAATCTTGTTTCACTATTTGGCAAAATACGATAGCGCAGTATCACATCCGCTAAATTGGCAAATTTATAACCTTTGCATAACAGATGTACCCAAAGACCATAGTCTTCTGCTCGATAATATTGTTGCTGATAAACAAGATCTTCTGGGTTTAATACGTTAAGGTTAAACATCACTGTTGGATGATGGAATGCTGAAGCTAAAAAGAGGTGGGCTTTAATTGCCATATCCTCTTGTGGCAAAACTAATGTTTGTTTTTCAACATTCTCACCAAAAGTTTCAATCGCCCCGCCAACCACAGCCACTTGTGAATGTTGTTCTAAAAAAGTCACCTGCTTTTCAATCCGATTGGGTAATGCAATATCATCCGCATCCATTCGAGCAATGTATTTCCCCTGCGCTAATTGAATTGCTTTATTTAAGGTAGCGATTAAGCCAAGATTCTGTTCATTTTCAATATAGCGAACGCGTAAATCTTCTTGTGCTAACTGCAATAAAATTTCTGCTGACTTATCTGTTGAACCATCATTAATCACCAACACTTCTAATTGATGGTAACTTTGTTGCAAAATTGACTGCACTGCTGCTTCAATATATTGCTCGCCGTTATAGCAAGGAATAATGACTGAAACTAAAACATCATTTTTCATCATTTTGACTCATTTAATAAATGACATTGATTAAAATCTTGTAGCCAGGTTTGATAAAAAGAGGCATTTTTCCCATACGAGTTATCATAGATATACACTTTTTTTCCTAATAAGATACCAAGTATAAAACAGTGCAAACGCGTGGTATAAATCTGATCAAAGCGATTTAAGAAATTAATCCCTAATTCCATATAAAAATCATGTCGATTTTCAATTTTTTCTAATGGCTGCACATATAACGGCATTAAGATCGGTAAACGATTCGCCGCACGAAATAAAAGCTCTCTAAATGAGAAATTAGCAAAATTTGGGTTATATTTGATCAGTTGTTTAAACTCTTTCTCAAAACTCGGCCAGTCAGAAACAGTCACATTTTCTAATTCGGCAACTTCATGATAATCAACAGCCGTATTCAACTCTTTATCCGTACGTTTTACAAATAATGTTTTACCTGTCTTTTCGTCTGAAATGAAGCTATCTAAATTTAAACAAAATGCCATATCTGGTAATAATAAAATCTGACATTTAGTAAAATATTTATTTAATAGGCCATAAGAAACCTGATCTCTAGCACAAATCGTTACATTCCCATGTGCATTGAAAATTTCCGCACTTTTTTCTAATGCTTCTTGTGATTGGAAATAAACAGTTTGTGGGAATACAATAACTTTATTATTTGGGCATTGACTAATGACACGCTCACGTAATTTTTGGCATACATCCCAAACATCGCCAAAATTACCACCACCATGAAATAGAATAATGTCATCTTTCTCAATTTTATTAAGATCAACATTATAATAAGGTGCTGCATATTTTAATTTATAGGGCAAACGTGATAAATAAGCGACTTCCCCTGCCCAAATAGCTTGATCGCCAATATTCTGATGATCAGGAATATCTAATAGCACGTAATCATTATCAATTAATGGATCAAGACGATCATAAATAAGGTTACTTAAACGAGATAATTGCGGTCTATTTGGATTGATCATAAAACTCTCTCTGTTATTTTTTTCCAAACTTTACCTACTAAACGTTGATTGAGAATAAAGAACATCACCAACGCAATCGCAAGTAAGACAAAATTAATAGTAAGCTGATTTAGATTAACTAAATAGCAATAAACAAGACTCAGCCCAAAAGGAAACCAAAAAGATTTCCAGCTAAGCTGTACTGGATAAAAAGATTTCACATCTTGCTGACGGATTAAAAAGACAATAATAAAGCTGACTAATGTCCCTAATGCTGCGGCAAATAAACCAATTTTTGCCATTAGACAAAAGCTTATCACAATATTAATCACTGCACCTAATAAGGTTGTAGTCAAAATTTTAAGAGTATTTTTCTTTTGTTGATACGCTGTTCCTAAAAATGCACAACATGAAGTAAATACCGTTGCCAATACTAATAAAGGCATATATTGCCATGCAGAATAAAACTGTTTAGCAAAAAGATAATGAATTAATGGCTCGCTGATACTGATAAAAATTAAGCCAATTGAGAACATAAATTTAGATAATTGGGCAAACGTTTCTGTCGTTACTTGACGATAATCCCCATTATCATTTTTTAAAATGACATCCTGCCAAGCTAATAAAAATAACGAGAAAACAATCATTAAAATACTTGGCAAGCGAGAAGAAACCGCATAGATCCCATTTGCAGCTGTATCAATTTGTTGAAAGATAATATATTTATTCGCCATCGTCATTAGCCACCAGCTTACTGCATTAGGCACAAGCGGTAATGCGTACATGAGCATTGGTTTTAATAATTGACGATCAATGCTCAACCAAGAGAGATATGCCAAAACTTGCCAACGAAATAGAATAATTAAAACCACCACCAAATTGGCAGCAATCATACCGATTAATACAGCAAATAATTTATCACTAAGTAACCATAATCCAATCACTGAAAACAACAACAGTAAAAATGAATAGAGAATCCCTGACAAGGCAAATTTTTGAGTTAATTCAAGCCCTCTCAACACTTGCTGTAAGATATAAAACAGTGATGAAGTGACTAATAAGAGTAAGGTTTCTACTAAATAAGGTTGTGGATAAAAATAATTGATACCAACTGCCAGCAGTAACATCACCAAGCACGCCAACATAAACATCAACAAAGCACTACTAATCACTTTTGCTTCTATTCCTGCTTTTTTATCTTCAGCAATTAACCAACGATAAATCGCATCCGATAATTGTAGAGTAACCACCGGCGTAACTAACATAGTGAACGTTAAAATCAGATCATATTGCCCCATTTCCACTGTAGAGAGATACAGTGAAAACAGAGGCAATAAGAGAAAAGAAAGTATTTTTGAACCAAAACTACCAATACTATAAATTAAGGTATTTTTCAGTAGTTTATCGCTGACTGCATTTCCCATCTTATTTTTTCTTTAATACACGAATAAATAATAGAAGCAAGCAAGATAAGATCAAACCAAATAGAAAACCAATCGCCAAAATAAGTGCTTTTTGTGGTTTTACCTTATATGGTGTAGTTGGTGAGATTTTATATTGAAATGCATCAATTTTTAATGCTTCTGCATCATCTATTAATTTTACTAATTCAGCTATTTGTTGCTTCGCTGCATAATACGCTGTTGGATAAATAAATTTTTGCTGTTTCAAATTTTCAAGCTGTGCTGATAAATTTTGGCTACCTAATAAATAGAGGTATGGACTTGCTAAATTGGTTTTATCACTATCTAACGTAATATTGAGATGTAAATTTTCTTTATCTGAACCATTACCCGCTAACTGTGCTATCGCTAAAGCAGCTTGTAAATATTGAATTTGTTCCTGTTTTTCCAACCTTAACTGCTCTTCAATTTGTTTGCGTTGGAATTTTAATTCTGTTGCTTTTTGCTCTACTTTAATTAAAAACTCAACTATTACTTGTTGATAAGTAACTCGATTAGCAAATTGCACAAACCCATCTAATGTTTTTTGTAGCTGTTGTTCATTATTGTCAATAAAAGTCAATTTTGCTGATGGTGTATCGGCTAATGCTTTATTTTCTGCGGTAATTACAGTGATATTATTTCCTTTTTTATTCATATCAGGTGTAACCACGCTAATACTTTTAATTAATTTTTCTAATGTTGCTCTCTTTTCAGCATCACTTTGTTGAGCCGTTAATGATTTATATAAATCTGATTCTACAAAATAATTTTTACGTACATCATAAATAGAAGTATTAGTTACTAACCGATTAAATAGTGCAGCCGTCACACCAGCAGCATCAAATTTTTCACCATTAATTAATGCATAACGCTGATTTAAATCTAATAATTTCTCTACTGATATTGCATTTGCTGGTAATATTTCAGTCGAAGAACTCCATTCAGGTTTAATAGCGTTTACATAGAAATAAGAAACACCTGTAAAAATAATGACAGATAAAACAATCCACCCTTTTTTTCGCCAATAATACTGAAAAAGTTTAGCTAAACTAAACATCTCATCCTGTTCAATATAAGAGTTATTTGCTGATATCATATGTTTCCTATTCCTTACTTTCTTTCATAGAATAAAATCTGAGATTATTTAAATTTCACTCAAAATCTGAATATTATCTTAAGAAATCTAAAGTCACTCATTTTACACTTGAGGCTATCAAAAGAAAACGTTATACAAAAAGAAAGGGCTTCGCGAAGCCCTTTCATTAACGGTAACAGTCAATATGCTATTGATTAATTAGTCGAAATGATCACTCGGCGGTTCTCAGCTAGACAGGATTTTAACTCATCGCCACTCACTGAATCACAAGTCACGATTTGCACTGACTTTCCCAATCCTTCAGTTTTAATATTTTTAGCAGAAATCCCATTTTTTACTAATTCAGCTTTCACCACTTCCGCTCTTTTTTTTGAAAGTGCTAAGTTATAGCTCTCAGAACCTAAACGATCTGTATATCCAGTAACAGAAATTTTCTTATCTTTAGGCAACTTTTTTGCTAACTCAGCCACTATCCCACGGCTTTCTGGTTTTAATTCACTTGAGTCAAAATCAAAAAGAAAATCACTAGAAAGAGAAATAGTTTGACCTGATTGATGATTACCACACCCTTCTGGCAACCAATAAAAAGATTGTGCATCTAGATTCTCATCAAATAAGACTTTAAATTGGCATACTTTACGCTGACCATTTTGCAAAAAATTAAATACATAATCCCATTCACGAACTCCAAATAATCCTTCATTAAAATGAGGAAGCCCGATTAATGCTACTATTTGATCTTTGTTCATACCTTTTTGAATTTGATGCACATTATCCCAATTTGGCCACATTCCACGCTCTGTACCATGGTTACTAAATGTACTTTTTTCTACTTTAGGCCATACAGGTTGATCGGTTGTCCCTTCTTTACTTACTTTACTTAAATTACCACAAGCTGCTAATACTGTTGCTAAAATTACTGGTAACAATAACTTATTTAATTTCATAGATAGTTCCTTTTATTCTGCTAAATCATTAAACAATTATAACGATATTTATAGATAATTAACTATTCTTTACAATGTCAGCAATTTTCTCAGCCGATTGTTGAGCTAATGCTTCATCTTCACACTCAACCATCACACGAATTACTGGCTCAGTTCCTGATTTTCTTAGTAATACACGACCTTTACCATATAATTTTTTCTCAACTTCCGCTGCCACTTGTTTGACGGCTTCGCTTTCTAACGGATTTTTCCCACCTTCAAAATGTACATTAATTAACACTTGTGGGAACAGTTGTACTGCACTGGCTAATTCATTTAATGACATACCGTGAGTAACCATCGCAGCAAGCACTTGTAAAGAAGCGATAATTCCATCCCCTGTCGTATTCTTATCTGAAATAATGATATGACCTGAATTCTCGCCACCCAACTTCCAGCCACGCTCAAGCATTTGCTCTAAAACATAACGATCACCAACTTTAGCACGAACAAATGGAATACCGAGCATTTTTAGAGCAAGTTCTAAGCTTATATTGCTCATTAATGTACCAACTACACCACCAGACAATTTTCCTGAACGCAAAGCTTCACGAGCAATAATAAATAGGATTTGGTCACCATCCACTTTATTACCTAAATGATCCACCATCATAATACGATCACCATCACCATCATAAGCTAAACCAACATCCGCTTTGCTTTGCTTAACAACTTCTTGTAACGCACTCACATCGGTTGCACCACAACGTTCATTAATATTCATTCCATCTGGCTTAGTACCAATTTCAATCACCGTTGCCCCTAACTCACGCATTACATTTGGTGCAATGTGATAAGTCGCCCCATTTGCACAATCAACAACAATTTTCAATCCTTCTAAACTTAGATGAACTGGGAAGGTACTCTTACAGAATTCAATATAACGTCCTGCAGCATCATTGATTCGACTCGCTTTACCTAAATCAGCGGATTCTACACAAGTCATTGGTTCATCCAACATTTGCTCTATTGCCAATTCTACTTCATCAGGTAATTTCGTCCCGTGGGCAGAAAAGAATTTAATTCCATTATCATAATAAGGGTTATGTGAAGCTGAAATCACAATCCCTGCTTCAGCACGAAACGTACGCGTTAAATACGCAATCGCTGGTGTTGGCATTGGTCCAACAAACGCAGCTGAAAGCCCTGCTGCGGCTAAGCCTGCTTCCAATGCAGATTCCAACATATAACCAGAAATCCGTGTATCTTTACCAATTAATACCTTACGAGACCCTTGTGTTGCTAACACTTTTCCGGCTGCCCAACCTAATTTCAAGGCAAATTCAGGCGTAATTGGAGAAGTACCAACACGACCACGCACACCATCTGTACCAAAATATTTACGTTCTGCCATATAATTTTCCTTTTCTATTCTGTGGAACGATAATGGGCTGATATTCTACTACAACTTATTATCGCTTTTAATTACTCTTATTTAATTGTGGCTTGCCAAATTCGTAATGCATCGACCGTCGCCTCTACATCATGCACACGAACAATCTGCGCACCTTTCATCACTGCAATTAATGCACCTGCCACACTACCAATTACACGTTGATCAACAGGCTTATCTAAAATATTACCGATCATCGACTTACGTGATAAACCAATCAATACAGGATAGCCAGTTTCAACAAAACGGGTTAAATGATTTAATAATTGATAATTATGTTCAACCGTTTTTCCAAACCCAAATCCAATATCTAAAATCACATTTTCATGACGAATTCCAGCTTGTTCGCATTGTTTCGCACGTTGTAACAACCAATCTAATACCTCTGTGACGACATCTTGATATACAGGGTTATGCTGCATCGTCCGTGGCTGTCCTTGCATATGCATTAAACATACAGGTAAATCTAACTCAACTGCGGCTGCTAATGCGCCATCTTCAGTCAATGCACGAATATCATTAATTAGATCCATCCCGACTTTGGCCGCCTCTCGCATCACCTCTGCTTTTGAAGTATCTACTGAAATCCAACAATCAAAACGTTGACGAATCGCTTCCACTACCGGAATAACACGATCTAACTCTTGATTTAATGTCACTTCATCTGCCATTGGACGTGTTGATTCACCGCCAACATCAATTATAGTTGCACCTTGTTTTAACATTGTTTCTGCATGATATAACGCATTATCTAACGCTAAAAACTTCCCACTGTCCGAAAAAGAATCTGGAGTAACATTCAAGATTCCCATCACTTGTGGTTGAGATAGATCTAATGGTCGTTGATTTTTACTATATAGTTTCATTTTATTACTCTTGTTTGTCTGTATGCTGTTGTGCTCGACTTGGTACAGGTGTACCTTTAAGCCATTTACGTATCCAAAAACGATTTGGCAACAATTCTGCTAAAATATCTACACTTAATGGCAATGGCTCACCATAAATCATCGACGCTAATGTTTCGCCTAATAGCGGTGCAGAAGTTAACCCTCTTGAGCCTAATGCACCAAATACATACAAATTATTATAATAAGCTGCCTGCTTAATGGCTTGACGACGGCGTCGTAAATTAAATAAATTTTGATAAGCTTGCGTCTGTTGTTCAAAATCACCTACGTTACCTATAATCGGCAATCTATCCCGTACACTACAACGCACACCCGTTCTCGCCAAATTTCCACTTGTATCAATATCAGCTAACCAATCTGCTGGAGCCAGATTTTGCTGAATTTTCGTCTGATTTTGTTGCTGTTCTTCAGCACTAAAGTGACGTTGTTCACAATTCCGCACATGGCTTGCCCCAATACAATGGAACTTTTTTGCTTGATCTACTGGCGTTAAATAACCGTCATAACATAACACAGCTTTTAAACGGCGTAATCTATCCGTACTCGGAATTTGGCTCACCTGACCGCGTACTGAATAAGTTGGTAATTCTACTGTTTGTTCAAAACGATTTAATTTGTGTCCGTTGGCAATCACAACTGTACTATGAGTAATCTGTCGTTCTGCCGTAGATAAATGCCAAACATTCTCTTGATAAGTCAGTTTTTCAATCGTTGTATTTAATTCAATTTTAACGCCTTGTTGCTGTAAAAAATGGGCTAGATTCTGTACTAATTGTCTTGGATTTAGCCAAGCACCATTGGGAATAACCGCCCCATCACAAGGCAAACTCAACCCAGCACGTTCACTAAGTTCTTCTGCGGTAACTAAACGAAATAATGATTCAGGAAAGCCACGCTCTGCAATTTTACTCAATTTTTGCTTGATCGAAGGTTGATAAGCACATAACAGTACATCACACCATTGATGTTCAACATCAATTTGCTGCGTTAATCCTGCTAAAAATTGCTGCCCATATGCAAAAGCGTGCGTATAAAAACGACAATGACATTCATCATCATCACTTAACTGCGGATAAAATGCCCCTTGTTTATTCCCCGAAGCATTTAATGCTAACGCCTCATCTTCACAATAAATTGTGACTTGGCTTCCTCGTTGCCATAACGCATAAGCCAAACAGACTGATGCAACTCCTCCCCCAATAATTGCGACTTCTTTAGCTTCATCAGACGCTACTGGCAAATACCACGGGGTTGTCAATGATGATGGCATCTCAACTAATTTACTGCCATGTAAACATTCTCGCTTATGTGCAAATCCTTTTCGTTTGACAACTGAAAATCCAGCAGCACTTAACCCTTTACGCACGAAACTTGCAGCAGTAAACGTAGCAAAGGTTCCCTGCACTGCAGTCAAACGAAACATCTGTTGAAATAAATTTTCTGTCCACATACTTGGATTTTTACTTGGTGCAAAACCATCTAAAAACCAAGCATCAATAGAATTCTGATAAGAATCGCCTAATTGAGGTAAGTTATCTTCAATCTCACCAAACCAAAGATCTAATCGTACTTCATCAGAAAAAACATAACGATAACACCCAGCTATAGGTGATTGCCAAAATTGTAGTAACTGAGTTACGGCAGCTTGAAATTGTGGATAAGGTTGATATGCCTGAATTAGGCTTTCTGCGGACAAAGGGTATTTTTCAAAACTAATAAAGTAGAGCCTTTTTAATTTAGCTTGCGGAAATGCCTGGCGGAATTGATAAAATAACTCCATTACTGCAAAAAAATTTAATCCGGTACCAAATCCCGTTTCCGCAATCACAAAATGTTCTTTATCGTACGTCTGCCAACGCTCCCACAGATTGTTACCCTGTTGAAATACATAGATACTTTCTGCTAAACCATCCTCTGGAGAAAAATAGATATCATCAAACTGATTTGAAATTGGCGTATTCGCTTGAAAGGATACGTCTGCAAACGATACTTTTTGGATAGACATAAAACGTGAATTGAATAGATAACTTTATCAAAGGTGGCTAATGATATTATAATCACCAGCGAATTTCATCTAAATATCCGTTGCTATTTGAAACATCCTGCCAGACAACGTTATAATTAGCGGTAATTTTGGGTACATTTCAGCAAGATATTGATTATTTTTAGCAATGAAAATTGACCTGAATGGTCTTATCTGTTCCTTGTTTTACAAAAATTTCTTGTATTCTATGAAATTCCTAGTATAACAACCGACAATTTTTGAATTTTTTAAATCCATTCAAGCTACATAAGGACTACGAATGAAAAGAGCTGTGATTACTGGTTTTGGCGTTATTTCTAGTATTGGAAATAATAAGGAAGAAGTTTTAGCGTCATTATTAGAGGGAAAATCAGGCATTACCACTATGCCAGAATTTGTGGAAATGGGAATGCGTTCTCATGTTGCTGGTACAGTAAAACTTACTCCTAGCGAACACATTGATCGTAAAGTTATGCGTTTTATGGGAGATGCCGCTGCTTATGCTTATCTTTCAATGAAAGAAGCGATTGAAGATGCTGGTTTAACAGAAGAAATGGTGTCTAACGAAAGAACTGGCTTAGTGGTTGGTGCAGGAACAGGTTCTGCACATAATCAAATCGTTGCTGCTGACGCAATGCGTACTCCTCGTGGTGTAAAAGCGATTGGCCCTTACGCAGTAACTCGTACTATGGCGTCTAGCGTGTCTGCTTGTCTAGCAACACCATTTAAAATTAAAGGCGTGAATTATAGTATTAGTTCTGCTTGTGCAACCTCTGCTCACTGTATCGGTCATGCGGTTGAATTAATTCAACTGGGTAAACAAGATGTTGTTTTTGCTGGTGGCGCAGAAGAATTATCTTGGGAATGTGCTTGTGAATTTGATGCCATGGGTGCAGTTTCAACTAAATATAATGAAACACCAGAAAAAGCTTCTCGTGCTTATGATGCTAACCGTGATGGTTTCGTTATTGCAGGCGGTGGCGGTATCGTTGTTGTTGAAGAATTAGAACATGCCTTAGCTCGTGGTGCAAAAATTTATGCTGAAATCGTTGGCTATGGAGCAACTTCTGATGGCTATGATATGGTTGCACCAAGCGGTGAAGGTGCTGTACGTTGTATGAAACAGGCACTTGCATCTGTTGATAGCCCAATTGATTACCTCAATGTTCACGGTACTTCAACCCCAGTTGGTGATGTTAAAGAACTAGAAGCAATTAAAGAAGTTTTCGCTGAAAATATGCCAGCTATTTCTTCAACTAAATCAATGACAGGTCACTCTCTCGGTGCAGCTGGTGTACATGAAGCAATTTATACCCTATTAATGTTAAATAATGATTTCATTGCACCAAGTATCAACATTGAAACACTTGATGAACGTGCTGAAGGTTGCAATATCGTTACCGAAACTCGCCGTAATGCAAACTTACAAACAGTTATGTCAAACAGTTTTGGTTTCGGTGGTACTAACGCAACACTTGTATTTAAACGCTTTGCAAATAAATAAGTTTAAAACTGTTACTTTTTATAAAATCCCTTCATTACGAAGGGATTTTAGTTTGATAACTATTTAATATTTTTAGATATTTTTACTCTAATTAATATTTAGGTTTCGTCCTAAAGGACGACCTACTTTTCTTTATACGTATAAAGAAAAGTAGGCAAAAGAAAATACGCCCTCGCACACTTGCTGTTCCTCATTCCAATAAGATTTTCCGGGCGGCAAAAAACAGAGATTTTTCTCACTGTGTTCGAAAAATGATCACTTTTTTGCCTGAAAATCT
>NZ_JTJR01000048.1 GCF_001678475.1 Gallibacterium genomosp. 3
GCCTGAAAATCTTATTTCCATTCGGGCAAGTGTGAGAGGGAACCCATTAAATGATTTAGCAAATTTCTAACTAAGATTAACTTTGTCAATATTAAAAGGCATGAAATTCATGCCTTGTTATTATTGGAAAATAATATGGATAATTTAATTATTCATCTTCATTTGCTGTTGTATTCGCCATATTCGCTCGTTTGGCTAATTCTTCTTCACGAACGACTCGGCGTAAGATTTTACCTACATTACTTTTTGGTAACTCTTCACGGAACTCGATCTCTTTTGGAATTTTGTAACCCGTCAAATAATTACGACAATGTTTACGCAATTCATCTCGAGTCAAACTTTCCTCTTTTTTCACAACAACGGCTTTAATGATTTCACCTGACACTGGATGTGGAATACCGATAACAGCTGCTTCTTTCACTTTTTTATTCAGCATAATCACATCTTCAACTTCATTTGGATAAACATTAAAGCCAGAGACGATAATCATATCTTTTTTACGATCAACAATGCGTAGCTGATAATCATCGTCCATTTCGACAATATCACCAGTTGCCATCCAACCGTCTTTTAAAACTGCTGCAGTTTCTTCTGGTTTATTCCAATACCCTTGCATCACTTGTGCGCCTTTCACCCATAATTCGCCCGGTTGATTAAGCCCCACTTCATTACCGTTATCATCCATAATTTTAATATCGGTATCTGGGACTGGCACACCAATTTTTCCTGCATGACCAGAAAAGTTAGATGGGTTACAAGCAATTAACGGCGAACATTCAGTCATCCCATATCCTTCTAAAATATGGCATCCTGTCATTTCATACCAACGCTGGGCAACCGCCTTTTGTACTGACACCCCACCACCAACAGTCAATTTTAACTGTGAGAAATCAACCTCTTTTAACTCTTCTTGGTGTAATAATGAATTAAATAAGGTATTGACCCCAGTAATCGCGATTGGGCGATAGCGTTTTAACTCTTTAATTAAATTAGGTAAATCACGCGGATTAGTAATCAGTACACCAGTTAAACCAAAATTAATGAATAACAAGGCATTAACGGTTAAAGAGAACACGTGATACATTGGCAGAATAATAGTCGCATAGCGATTTTTGCCCGCTTTAACAAAAGGCTCTGCTAACCATTTAGCTTGGGCAATGTTATAGATCATATTACCATGTGTTAGCATTGCCCCTTTTGCTACCCCAGTTGTTCCCCCAGTATATTGCAAGAAAGCCAGATCTTTCTTACCAATTTCAGGGCGAATATATTGACGGTATTTTCCGATTCGTAACACCTCACGAAATGTTACTGCGTGCGGTAATTTATATTTTGGTACTAATTTTTTAATGTATTTAACAATAAAATTAACTAAGGTTCTTTTACCAAATGAAAGCTGATCGCCCATTCTGGTTAAAATCACGTGTTTAACGTCTGTATTAAACACTACTTTTTCTAAAGTAGAAGCAAAATTAGACACCACAACAATCGCTGTTGCACCACTATCTTTTAGTTGGTGTTCTAACTCTCGAGGTGTATAAAGTGGATTAACATTCACTACGACTAACCCTGCACGTAACACACCAAATAACGCAATCGGATATTGCAATAAATTTGGCATCATTAACGCTACTCGCTCACCTCGTTCTAATTTCAATTCATTTTGTAAATATGCCGCAAATGCTCGGCTACGCTCTTCTAATTTACGGTAAGTTAATACTTGCCCCATATTCACATAAGCAGGGCGATCCGGATGTTCTCTTACCGCTTTTTCTAACATTTCGACTAAAGACGACAATGCCAAAGTATCTGGATCCATGCGTGATTCCGCTGGATAATTTTTAACCCACAATCTTTCCATTTTTATCTTATCTTTCTTCTTCGTTAAAATTCGGTCGCTATGTTATCACAAAATTACGCTTTTTTTGTATAACTCGCTAATTTGATAGGAATTTCAAGGACAAAAAAGGTTGCTTACTCAGCAACCTTTCTAGAATTAACGATATTCAACGTTAATAATGTCAAATTCAACATTACCACCGGGAGTGGTAATATTCACATTATCATCAACTTCTTTACCGATTAAACCTCTCGCAATCGGTGAATTAACTGAAATCAGGCCTTGCTTAATATCCGCTTCATCATCGCCAACAATTTGATATGTCACCTCTTCATCGGTTTCAACATTGACCAATACCACAGTTGCACCAAAAATAACTCGGCCGTTATTGGTCATTTTAGTTACATCAATGACTTGAGCATTAGCTAATTTACCCTCAATTTCTTGAATTCTTCCTTCGCAAAAACCTTGTTGTTCACGTGCCGCATGGTATTCTGCATTTTCTTTTAAATCACCATGTTCACGTGCTTCAGCAATGGCTTTAATAATTTCTGGACGACGCACATTTTTTAAAAAATCAAGCTCTTCACGCAACAGCGTCGCTCCTCGTACTGTCATTGGAATTTGTTGCATTATTCTGTCCTTTTTCCCTACTGTCAGTCAAAACAAAGCCACACAAGATGCTAATTTACACCTTGTGTGACGAAAATAATAAATAGTGATTTACGAAATCAACGTGAGCTATTATTATTTACCGCATTGCAAAAAATATCAATATCAAAAAAATTTCGTTGTTTATGATGTTTTCAAACTCAATTCGCTCACGTTTTTTTAAATATACAGCTTTTCTTTTACCTCTGATTGCTTGTAGTTCATTTTCTCAATCTAGTTTTGCTACTGTTGATGTGACACCAATTATTCAGCAATTACCTAAGGGAGCAAGTGCTACCATTGCAGCTAAAAATTTAGTGACAGGGCAATCTGCTGCCAATTATCAAGGCGATGTTTTTATGTTGCCTGCTAGTACACAAAAAGTATTTACAGCTCTTGCAGCAAAACTATTTCTTACTGATCAATTTAAATTCCAAACCAGTTTATTAACTGATGGGAAAATTGAAGGAAATCGCCTTAAAGGTAATCTTATTATTAAATTTAGCGGTGATCCTGATTTACACAGTGGGCAACTTTATAATTTATTAGCCACGCTCAAAAAACGAGGTGTTACTCAAATTGATGGCAGTTTAATTCTGGATACATCTATTTTTTCTTCCCATGACCGTGGTCTTGGTTGGATTTGGAACGATTTGACAATGTGTTTTAATGCTCCGCCAGCCGCAGTCAATATTGATGGTAACTGTTTTTCAGTGAATGTGAATGCCAATGGTCCTGTGGGAAGTCTAGTTCGTGTTGATGTGCCATCACAATATCCAATTCAAATGTTTAGCCAAGTTTATATTGTTAGCGACAACGAAGCGGGCTATTGCCAATTTGATGTTGTTAGTAACGACAATAATCGTTATCAGCTTAAAGGTTGTATTCGCCGTCAGCCTAAAAATTTTGGTTTAAGTTTCGCTGTACAAGACACCGATAGCTATGCCACAGCGATTATTCAACGAATGTTAAAAAATCTAGGCATCTCTTATAACGGTCAAGTACAAATTCCATTCCAACCGCAGCAAGGCACTGTATTAGCAGTTCAAGAATCTAAACCATTACCAGAGTTATTGAAAAAGATGATGAAGCATTCTGATAATCAGATTGCTGATGCCTTGTTTAGAACCATTGCTTATTACTATTATAAGCGCCCCGCCACATTCCAATTAGGCGGTATGGCGGTTAGAAGCATTTTAGAAAAAAATACCAATATTCGTTTTGGTAACAGTATTATTGCTGATGGTTCTGGATTATCACGCCAAAACTTAATCAGTGCGAATACAATGTTGCAAGCACTTGAATACATTGCTAAAAACGATAATACGTTGAATCTATTACAAACGTTTCCTATTGCAGGGGTAGATGGCACAATTAGTGGACGTGGTTCATTAATTAGTTCTCCACTTGTAAAAAACGTAATTGCGAAAACAGGATCGTTAAAAGGGGTTTATAACCTCGCTGGGTTCTTAACGAATGCACGTGGTGAACGGATCGCATTTGTACAGTTTGTCAATGGCTACTCAACTGGTGATTTAGAAGATAAAACTCAACGAGCACCTTTAGTTCGCTTTGAGTCTCAATTATATCGGTCGTTATATAGTGATTAGTAAAAGAAATGCCGCAGTTAGCGGCATTCTTTATCAATCAATTATAAAATCAACCTTCACTATAAATCTCTAAATTCGTTGCTTCATTCTCTTGGCGTTTCTTGCTACCGTCATTACGCATTGCAGCAATTTTATCTAAATACTCTTGCGTAATATCACCTGTAATATATTCACCTGTAAACACGGAAGCATCAAAATCCTCAATAGCTGGATTTTCTTGACGTACAGCTTCTTCTAATGCAGAAAGATCTTGGAAAATTAGCTTATCAACGCCAATTAACTGTGCAATTTCTTCAGCAGTGCGCCCATATGCAATCAGCTCTTGTGACGTTGGCATATCAATACCATACACATTTGGATAGCGAATTTCTGGTGCAGCCGAAGCAAAATAAATTTTCTTCGCACCAGCAGCACGTGCCATTTCTACGATTTGTTCTGAGGTTGTTCCTCTTACAATAGAATCATCAACTAATAGCACATTTTTGCCTTTAAACTCTGATGAAATGGTATTTAATTTACGTCTAACCGAATTACGGCGTTGTGTTTGACCAGGCATAATAAAGGTACGACCTACATAGCGATTTTTCACAAAACCTTGGCGATAAGGTTTATTCAAAACATTTGCTATGCGTAAGGCAATATCATTTGAGGTTTCTGGTACAGGGATAATCACATCAATATCATCAAGAATATCACTCCATTCACGTGCGATTTTCTCACCAAGATATTCCCCCATATGTACCCTTGCAGCATAAACAGATACTCCATCAATATAAGAATCTGGACGAGCAAAATAGACAAACTCAAAAATACAAGGTGATAATTTTGCATTATCAGAACATTGCTTAGAATATAATTGACCATCAAAAGTAATATAAATTGCTTCACCCGGATTTACATCACGTACAAATTCAAAACCAACCGCATCTAAAGCAACGGTCTCTGAAGCAAACATATATTCTGTTTTGCCTTGATCTTCTCGTTTACCTAATACTAATGGACGAATCCCAAATGGATCGCGGAAAGCAATCATTCCATGCCCAATTAACATCGCAACACACGCATATCCACCACGGATATCTTTGTGAGTACGTTGAATCGCATAGAAAATATCATCTTCATCAAGATCATGTTTATTAATTTGTTCTAAATGATAAGCCAAAATATTAAGCAATAATTCAGAATCAGAATTAGTATTCACGTGACGGCGGGCAAATTGGAATAGCTTTTGTTTTAACTCATCTGAATTGGTTAAATTTCCATTATGGACTAACGTTAATCCATAAGGGTAGTTTACATAGAAAGGCTGTGCCTCTGAAACGCTAGAACTACCCGCAGTTGGATAACGCACATGACCTAATCCAGCATAACCTTGCAACCGTAACATATGCTTTTGCTGAATTACATCACTGACTAATCCATTTGCTTTTCTTAAGCGAAAACGATCTTCCTGATCAACTGTTACAATCCCAGCAGCATCCTGTCCCCGATGTTGTAATACGATTAACGCATCATAAATTGATTGATTAACGCTTGAATGTCCAAGAATTCCCACAATGCCGCACATTATATTTTCCTCTATGATGAAGTAGTTAAATCAGAATAATTAATTAGACTAGAATTGATAAAACTAGAATGCAGTTGTAGCTGATGGAAGAACCAATCAACTACGAAACCAAAGTGTGGAATTAATTTTGATTCTTTCCACCAATCACTTTGGCTGAAATTAGTAAAGGTGTCTAGGAAGAATAATAAGGCAGCGATAATCAATACTCCGCGTAACAATCCAAAACACGCACCTAATACCCGATCTGTGCCTGATAATCCTGTTTTCTCAACTAGTTGAGAAATGATGTAGTTAATTAAACTACACACAATTAAGGTTGCAATAAATAAGATAACGATCGCAGTCCCATTACGCAGATATTCTGATTCTATTTGTTGGAAAAATGCTGCAAGGTAAGGGTAAAAATGACTTGAGACAAAAAAAGCAATTAACCAGCTAGCTAACGACAAGACTTCTCGGACAAAACCACGAAATAAACTAATAATGACAGAAAAAGAAATAATACCAATAATAATATAATCAATCATTGTCAAATCTCTGTGACACAAAACGGCGTATATTCTACAAAAAAAGATAACGTTTGCGTAGTGCTAATTATGGGAATTCTTCAATTTAAGGCCAACACAAATTTGGCAATCAAGGCACCACCGACTATTAACGAAAAAAACAGCCATAAAAATTTTTCTATGGCTGTCTTTGATTACGATAAACTAAATACATTATTCAACTTTAACAATCCACCCTTCTGGGGCTTCTACATCACCAAATTGAATACCTGTTAATTCATCATATAATGCTTTAGTGATTGGCCCTACTTCGGTTTCTGAATAGAAGACATGGAAGTCATCACCATTTTGGATACCCCCAATTGGGCTAATTACTGCGGCAGTTCCACAAGCACCAGTTTCAGTAAAACGATCTAAATCATTAATATAAACATCACCCTCGATCACTTTTAAGCCTAAACGTTTCTCTGCCAAATAAAGTAACGAATATTTGGTAATACTCGGCAAAATAGATGGAGAATAAGGTGTCACAAATTCATTATCTTTAGTAATTCCAAAGAAGTTTGCAGAACCAACTTCTTCAATTTTAGTATGTGTTGCTGGGTCAAGGTAAATACAATCACTGAAATTACGTTCATGTGCTTGATGCCCCGGTAACAAACTTGCTGCATAGTTACCACCAACTTTAGCTGCACCTGTCCCTTGCGGTGCAGCACGATCATATTCAGATACAATAAAGTTAGTTGGTTTTAAGCCACCTTTAAAATATGCCCCTACTGGACAACAAAATACAATAAATAGATACTCTTTTGCTGGGTGAACACCAATATTTTCTCCAACTCCGATTAATAATGGGCGAAGATAAAGTGTCGCACCTGTACCATAAGGCGCTACCCATTCTTCATTTGCTTTCACAACTTGCTTACAAGCATCAACAAACATTTCTACTGGCACGTGCGGCATTAATAAACGATCACAACTGCGTTGCATACGTTTTGCATTTTGATCTGGGCGGAATAAATTAATTGATCCATCTTTACAACGATATGCTTTTAAGCCTTCAAAGCATTGTTGACCATAATGTAATGCTGGTGATCCTTCGTGTAAGACAAGTTGATTATCTTGGGTCAACTTCCCTTCTGACCATTTACCATCTTTCCAATGTGCAACATAGCGGTAGTCTGTTTTGATATAACTAAATCCTAAATTTTTCCAATCAATATCTTTCATATTTAAGCCTTCTTAACGTGTTGTGTTATCTATAACTGTCAACTAATCTACACCATAATTACGGCATTGCAACCATTTCATTGGTGAGACTGGCTTTTTTCTAGGCAAAAAATAAAAGTGCGGTTTAATTGCCGCACTTTTATCTCGATTAAGCTAGATTATAAACTTATTTCACAAAGTTTTCGCCTAATTCAATATCTGCTTTTAATGTTGGTAACATTGCTTCAATTGCAGCTTGTTCAAATGCACTTAATGGACCAAGAGGTAATAACTCTTCAACCCCTTCTTTACCTAAACGAACTGGTTGTGCAAAGAAACGAGCATATTTACCATCACCTTCAACATAAGTACATTCAACAACTTTTTCGCCATTTAATGCACGAATTAATGAAAGTGCAAAACGTGCTGCCGCTTGTGCCATTGATAATGTTGCTGAACCACCGCCCGCTTTGGCATTAACTACTTCGGTACCTGCGTTTTGAATACGTTTTGTTAATGGTTCAATTTCTTCATCTTTCCAAGAAACATAATGAACTTGTGATAATAATGGAAGAATCGTTACACCTGAGTGACCACCAATCACTGGCACTTGAACTTTGCTCACATCAACATTTTTCAATTCAGCCACAAAGGTTTCTGAACGGAGAGTATCAAGTGTGGTTACACCAAAGAGTTTACGTTTGTCATAAACACCGGCTTTTTTCAATACTTCTGCTGCAATTGCTACTGTTGTATTCACTGGGTTAGTGATAATCCCTACACAAGCTTTTGGACAAGTTGCCGCAACTTTTTCAATTAAGTTTTTCACAATACCTGCATTGATATTGAAAAGATCTGAACGGTCCATACCTGGTTTACGTGCTACCCCTGCAGAAATTAAAACAACATCTGCACCTTCAAGTGCTGGAGTTGGATCTTCACCGGCAAAGCCTTTCACATTCACTGCAGTTGGGATATGGCTTACATCAACTGCTACACCTGGTGTTACTGGCGCAATATCATATAATGCTAAATCAGAACCTTCTGGTAATTGAATTTTTAACAATAGTGATAATGCTTGACCAATTCCACCTGCCGCACCTAAAACAGCAACTTTCATTTTATACTCCTTATTAGTTATATAGAAAATAATATAGAAATTCTATGCCTCCTCTACGGCTTTTTCAAATAAATAAATTCAATATTGAGAACTACTCCACATTTTCTATTAAAAGTCATTTGCCTATCAAAAAAGAGGCTCGCTTATTCCTATTTATGCAGTTATAATTCAGATTTAATCCATTTTCTGCATTTTTATGCAAAATTTATGCAATTCTTATTTTAATTTGTATGGAAAATAAACAAGAAAAATTACTTTCAGTATTTAAATCTTTATTAACAGAAGAAAAATTTAGCTCGCAAGGCGAAATTGTGAACGCACTCACCGATATGGGGTTTACCAATATCAACCAATCGAAGGTATCTAGAATGTTAGCTAAATTTGGCGCCGTACGAGCAAGAAACACTAAAATGGAGATGGTCTATTGTTTGCCAAATGAATTAAGTGTGCCAACGACATCAAGCCCATTAAAAAATTTAGTATTAGATATTGATCACAATAATTATCTAATCGTGATTAAAACGAGTCCAGGAGCTGCACAATTAATTGCTCGTTTATTAGACTCAGTCAGTAAAGCAGAAGGGATTTTAGGGACTATTGCTGGTGATGATACAATTTTTGTATCACCAACTAGTGATATTCAAATTGAACAACTTATAGAGAATATTCAAGCTTTATTCAACGATTCTCTATAATTTTCAGAGGAGAATGGGTATGAAGCTCTTAATTACTGGTGGTACAGGATTCATTGGTAAAACACTATTAAAACAGCTTGATAGTGAGGGACATCAACTGACTTTACTTTCTCGTTCTCCTAAAAAATATAGCGCACAAATTCCAGCAAATACTCAATTACTTTCATCACTAGATGGCTTTACTAATTTAGATGATTTTGATGTTGTGATTAATCTTGCTGGTGAGCCTATCTTCAATCACAGCTGGACAGCTCCCCAAAAGCAAAAATTAATTGATAGTCGCATTAAAATTACACAAAAATTGGTAACCTTAATCAATAATGGTCAACAACCACCGCATACCTTTATTTCTGGATCGGCTATTGGTTATTATGGCGATCATCCGCAACTAATGATGACTGAAAAAATGCCTGCGGCTAATGACTTTTTAGGGTCATTATGTCAACAATGGGAAACGACTGCTCTAGCCGCTAATACCCGCGTCTGTTTATTGCGTACTGGGTTAGTCTTAGAGAGTTATGGCGGTGTATTAGGTCGTTTGCTCCCATTATATAGCCATTGGTTAGGCGGACGGATTGGAGATGGCCAGCAATTTTGGTCGTGGATTAGTTTGCCTGATATGATTAATGCTATTCTCTTTTTAATTAAAAATAGTGAATGTCGTGGTGCTTTTAATATGGTGTCACCTAATCCAGTGACCAACCAAGAATTTAATGATACGTTAGCTCGCTTAATGAAGCGTAAAGCTATTCTTCACATACCCACATCACTAATTAAAATAGTCTTAGGTGAACGGGCTTGTTTATTACTGAATAGCCAAAAAATATATCCAGAAAAATTATTAAAAGCAGGTTTCCAATTTGATTGCCCAACCTTAGAGGCAACATTAACTAAAATCCTCAATAATTAGCTTATTAAGATTAATTATCAATGAAATAGCTTGCGGGAGAGATACTTCTCCCGTACTATGCTATGCCGAAAATTGAGCATATTGTGTGAACGATTCTATTATTTATTGCTCTTTCTTATTTTTTACCGTTCTCTCTGAATACAATATGTTCCAATAATAATAACAAACATAAATAAGGATAATTTTATGACAGAACAAACTTTTATTTTGGGCAAAGATGCCGCCCTAGAAGATTCTATTTCAACATTCCAACAAAAACTTAAAAATTTAGGCTTCAATATTGAAGAAGCCTCTTGGTTAAATCCAGTGCCAAATGTATGGTCAGTACATATTCGCGACAAAGATTGCCCACAATGTTTTTCTAACGGTAAAGGTGCAAGCAAAAAAGCAGCACTTGCTTCTGCATTAGGAGAATATTTTGAACGTCTTTCTACTAACTATTTTTTCTCTGACTATTATTTAGGAAAAGCGGTTGCAGAAGGTGAATTTGTTCACTACCCAAGTGAAAAATGGTTCCCTATTGAAGATCCTGATTTATTACCCGCAGGCATTTTAGACAACACACTATTAGACTACTTCGATCCGAATCAAGAGTTAACGCCAGATCTATTAGTTGATATTCAATCAGGTAACCTTGATCGCGGTATTGTGGCATTACCTTATGTTCGCCAATCTGATCAACAAACTATCTATATTCCACAGGCGATTATCAATAACCTATATGTGTCTAATGGTATGTCTGCAGGAAATACCATGTATGAAGCTCGAGTTCAAGGGTTATCGGAAGTTTTTGAGCGTTATGTCAAAAATAAAATTATTGCTGAAGCAATCAGCTTGCCACAAATCCCTAAAGACATTTTGGCAAAATACCCTTCAGTTCAAGAATCAATAGCAAAACTTGAAGAAGAAGGCTTCCCTATTTATGCATTTGATGCATCACTTGGTGGTCAATTCCCTGTGATCTGCGTTGTACTATTTAATCGTAACAATGGTACTTGTTTTGCTTCTTTTGGAGCTCACCCTAACTTTGCAGTGGCATTAGAAAGAACTGTTACTGAGTTACTGCAAGGTCGTAGCTTAAAAGATCTTGATGTCTTTTCACCACCTTCATTCAATAATGAAGATGTTGCTGAACACGCTAACTTAGAAACACATTTTATTGATTCTAGTGGCTTAATTTCTTGGGATCTCTTCAAACAACAAAGCGATTATGAGTTTGTGCATTGGGATTTCTCAGGCACAACAGCAGAAGAGTTTGCTAATCTTATGGCATTATTCCAACGTGAAGAAAAAGAAGTCTATATTATGGATTATCAACATCTTGGCGTTTATGCTTGCCGTATCATTGTCCCTGGAATGTCAGATATTTATCCTGCTGATGACCTGATCTATGCCAATAATAATATGGGAATGGATTGGCGAGAGATCTTACTGGATTTACCAAATTTCCATCATGATGCAGAAACTTATCAAGAATTACTTGAAGAACTCGATGATCAAGGTATTGATGATGCAACTCGTGTACGTGAATTTATTGGTATTGTGGCGCCAAAAAATACGAGCTGGCAAACCTTACGCATTGGTGAGTTAAAATCGATGCTGTACCTTGCTCTTGGTGATTTAGAAAATGCTTTAGAATGGGCAACTTGGACTTATCAAATGAATAGTTCTATTTTTAATCCAGAACAAGCAAATTACTATCGTACTTTAATCAGTAGTCTTGAATTATTCTTAGATGAAAATCGAGATCCTGAACAATATCGTGCAGTGTTTGAACGTATGTATGGTAAAAAAGCGGTTGAATTTGCTTGGAATGCCATTAATGGCGGTAACCCATTCTTCTTATTGCCAGCCAGTGATAAAACCTTAGCCAACTTCGCTGAACATCAAAAATTATTACAAGCATATCAAAAACTACAACGTGCAAAATAATCGTTTATCGCCACACCACTAAGGTGTGGCTTTTTATGGCTTGATTATATTCCTACTCAAAAAGCATTAATCATAAATCGAGCGAGAATTGCAGAGAGAATGCCGAAAAAAGCGAAATTTACTAAAACGAAAAAAGCCTTGACTCGCAAGGCTTGTAAGAATTTTAAAATAATCTGATTTCCCACTCTATTGTATCAATAAAAATTAAAACAAATTAAATCAATAATATAAATTAAAACACATTAACAAATACCGTCATTTATACCGTCAATAAAGATTAGTTGGTTTAAATCACGGTTATACTGGTAAAATCATATTAATTTTATTTGCCTGTTATTGGATTATATCCACCATACCAAGATGTCCTTTAAAAATTTTATTTGTTTCATTAACAACAAATAAGCCTGCTCAATAGCGGGCTTTCTGTGCTTAATTTAATAAATGATCTACCGCTTTAATAATCGTCAGCTTTTCACTGTTATTTTAATAAAGATAACCTATGTGATTGATAAAAAGCTTCTTCAAATTCACTTATCCAATGATGAAATTCGTTATGAATATCAAAATTATCAGCAGCTAAATCATTCCTAATGTAACGTTCATATCCCATTGCTTCGTGGATCACTCGAAAAGCATGTTCTGCTTTCTTAGCATTATTCACAACGAATCGGTGGAACTTAACTAGAGCATCAGCTACATCATATGGAATTTCAACCACATTCTTTCCTTTTGGCTCAATTAATTCACCTTCCAATACAATTCTGTGTACGTACTCAACTGCTTTCGGTAAATCTACTTTAGAAATTTCATCAATACTTTTTACATTCATATATTGATGAACAAGATTATAAGCATCAGAGTAGATTAAGCCTTTTTTGCTTACCAACATATTAACCGCATCTCGTAAGCCTGTGCGATCATCTACTGTTGTATTCGTATTATTTGTTAAAGATTGTGATTGATTTTTTCCAATTAAAATTTTCTCAATCTGTTCATCACACCAAATAGCAAATTCAACATTTAACCAACGGGCGAAGTCTATTGCTAATTTAGGATGTAACCAAGTTCCTTGAGTGAACTTCTTAGAGTTTCCTTTTTTCACAATAACTAAATCTTGTTGTGATACGGGATTTCCCTTTTCACTAAAATTTTTAGCTAAAGCAATTATATAGCTTTGTGTTCTATCTAAACGAAGATAATCATTAACTTGTTTATTAAGTGCTTTTGCAATATTAGTCGCATTTAAATAACCATTATTTAAGAATGAAACGGATATATCATTAAATGAGGTAGAAATAATATTAGACATAGTGTAATTTCCTTTCGAATTTGTGGGCGGATAGGGTGTTCGAAAACCGTTACACTAGCGGCGTATGGTATTGGATATTTCCATACCACCCTATCCATAGATTGAGTTTTATTTTTTGTATTGAAATTTGTTAGAAAAGAAAAAAGAGAAACACTAAATTTCAGATACAAAAAAATCACGTTAACGCAGTGAATGGCGAGTGTAAATTTAAATAGGAGTTTTCGAAGCTCCATAATGGTCAATATAACTCTAAATATTAACTTAGTCAATTAGCAAAATAAGCATCATCTTATTATTTTGAACACCAAATCTGGTGTTGATACTTCTTTTTAAATTTCAGCTATTAATTCTTGAGTTTGTTCATTTCTCATAAAACGAAAAGGTAAATGCTTATCACGTTCCACCATTTACACCACGAGTAGTTTTTAAAATGTCGGATTTTCCGACATTTAGTTTTTTGCTAAGTAAATCAATATATTGTTGAGTACTTTCAAGGCGTAACCATTCATTTGGTAGCTTATTAAAATGTTTTGCAATAGCGGTTGCATTAAGATAAGCGTCATCTTGGAAGAAAACTTGAGTGCCGTTATAATCGGCTGTGATGATGTTAGACATAAATGTCTCCTTGTTGTGTATTTTGAGATTAATTCCACTTTTGAGAGTGGTGTCGAGAGGCTCAAAAACCTCAACAAGTAGGCTGGAGTTATTCCCCGAAGGTGTTGTATTCCTCGCCCTCTCGACATTGAGCAAATATACCGTTTTTTATTCCAAAAATTGTGTAGAAAAGAAAAAAGGAAAAACACAAATTTTAGATACAAAAAAACCGCATAGGATTTCGGTTGCGGATTACCGCTTGTTGTTAAGGTTTTGAGACCTTGATTTAAATATTAATACTAATTGATTTTGTTGTAAATGATTTTAGATTGTTTTTAGCGTCAATAATAATTCTGAAATTGCTTTTAATAAGTTAGGGCTAATCCATGCCATTGAAAATATAAAAAATAAAATCAATACCACGTAAGCAAATTTTCTTGCTTTATCCGATTTGTCTATCATTTCTAGCATTTTACAAATCCCTTCTGCCACTACATCAAATAAGAATATGCAATCATTAGTGCGCTAACTCCCAAGCAAGTTGCTAAAATCAATGCAGCATTCGCTAATTTATTCCCAACTTTATCTGCGCCCTCTTTACTCATTTTTCCACCTACCACCAACGTAATGCTGAGATTAAAGGTGTAACCCCTAGTGCTAATATGGCAAGTGCAACCAAAATTATGGCGATGCCGATAGCAATTTTAATAAATGTGCTGGCATAGTTTTCCATTTCTAATCTCTCTTTTTTGATGTACTTTAATTAACTTTTCCTAATGCAAGAATAATTTCTGGTGTTTTCCATACGACAAAACAAAGTACAACAGTGATGAGAATAGCGATAAATCGCCACGCTGTCAGTTTTACCGACATAATGATTATCTCCTTGAATACATTAGAAATATCTTTTATACTGTCCATTGAGTGATTCCTTTTAAGTGTAAGTTATTAGGAATGAAAAACCCCGATTGTTGGTCGCAATCGGGGTTTATTTTTTTATTCCGATTACATAGCTTGATTATGCTATGTAAATTATCCCAATAACTGCTGCTCTACTTCAGCACTGCTTCCTTGTGATTTAGTATTTCACAATTAATAGGGATATTACTTTTAAAGTCCTTTAAAGGTTTTATTTTGCCACTGTAGAATTATAGTAGTTAGCCCAAGCATAACCTGAGGATGTCGGGTTGCTATTAAATGACTTACCAAATTTAACTCGTGCCTCTTCAGCTCGTTGAGCTGCTTTCTGTCTTGCTACTTCTTGAGTTTGTTGTCTTGCTGTATTTTCTTGTTCAGTTTTTATTTTTTCTTGCTCGATCCTTTTACTTTCATTATCTTCCCATTGCTTATAGCCAGCAGATTTTATTCCTGATTTAGTTTCCATCTCAGCTTTCATTCCTGCTGGTGCTCTGTTATACACATCTTGATAGGCTGCGCTATCTCGATAAATTTCAACTTCTTTTTCTGCTACTTTTAATTCGCTTTGAAGTTTTTTAAAAGTAGGATTATCTTCATCAACATCACCAAGATTGGCGATTGCTTTTTTCAGATTATCGACAACTTTTAATTTAGCATCCATACCATTAGTAACATCCTCATCCTTTTTATCTTGGGAATTATTGGTTAATTGATGCTGATATTTAATTTCAGCTATTTTATATTGAGCTTGTACTGCCATCTTTGATATCTCGTTTTGATATCTTTTGTCCTCTAAATCAAAGTCATGCTGTCTATTTAATGCGGCTTCTTTAGATCGCCAATCCATTTCTTTTTGTGCAGCTTCCTCTTTCCAACCATTCTCAACATTTTTAACAATGCCAGTTCCCAATCCTGCTGCCATTGCAGCTAAAATTCCACCATAACCCATAAATTACTCCTATTGCATCATTTGTTGATTGCTGGATTGTTGCTCTGTTCCCATTTGCTGTTGAGCAGCTTGTGTAACTTGTTGAAGCATTTGTACGTATTGATTCTCCTCTTCTTTAGAGATTAACCCTTGCGACATATCACCAAATTGTTCCATTGCTTTTAGCAAAACATCCATTAATACATCATCAAGCTGTTGTTCTGATACACCTAATTTGGCTAACAGCTGCATCGCTAAATCTTTGGCCACTTGCATTAGTACTTGAGGCGGAATTGTTTTCCCATTTTGTCTAGCAGCTTGTAAATTACTTACCATCGCAGTTGCAATTAAATCAGCACAACCATTAATAGGACCTTTCTGCTTAATGCGTTCTTCGGCAGTTTGTGCTATTGCATTGATTGAATTTTCCATCAACATTTGATACATCTGAGCCATACTACCTTGCTGTTCTTGCTGTGGCATAGCTTGTTCTGTTGCTTGTTGTGGTTGTTGGTTAGCTTGTGCTTGTTGTGTCATTGAATCTAAGATACCCATAATTTTTCCTTAAGTCGTTGTCTTGAATGAGATACTATCCCAAAGATGATTTAACGCTGGTAAAGTGGCATTAAATTGTTGCCATTTATCCACTGGTTGTGTGTTTTTGTTAAGTCGTGCAGTCATTTGATTAAGAATGCCATAATTTCCTTGATTTGAGCCGTCTAGGGATCGGCGTTTGGCATCGTCTAATAATGCTTGATGGCGTTTTTGTCGATCTTTTTCATATTCATCAAGTTTCCCCATTGCTGTAGCAACAGCTTTCTTTTTATCTTCATGACCAGTAAACTTAGAAAATAAGCCGCTAATGACACCAACTCCCATTGTAATTGGATCGGGAATAGTTGCTAACCCGCTACCTGCCTCAAAAAATTTTGTAAGAGTAGATTTTCCATCATTAATGGCTTTGTTAATTTCATTTACACCATCTGCAAATGCTGCTTTCTGTGCATCTGTCATATTTTTTGTTTTTGCATAATTAGACGCTAATTCCATCAAATTACCAAGATTGGTGGAAGCAACTCCTGCTCCCATAGATGAAGCTACACTACCAACTCCTTTACCTACTTTTCCTGCTACACCAGCAACTGTATCTGCCAGTACTTCTCCAACAGTATTTAATCCAAATGTTCTATCAAGATTGCTTGCCTTAAATTGCTTTCCTTGCTCTCTAAAATCTTGATAACTCTCCCAGCCCATTTTATTTGTAACTGGATTATCAATATAATCAACAAATCCTTTACCGATTGTTTTCTCTAAATACTTATCAGGATTGGTAGAAAGTAAACTATTATTTGGATCTTCTATTGGCTGACCGCTTAACGTAGTTTGTTTTGCTCCAGTTAAGCTTGTTACTGTTGTTCTCGTAACTGTTGCCGCTTGACTAATTGGCGATAATCCCTGACTACCCCATGCAGACTTATTTCTTGAAACATAATCATTTAGAGAATAGCTTCTAGAGCTTCCTTTATGGCTTACAGTAACTCTATCTCGACCATCACTTCCTCGACTTAATGAAACATAGTCACCATCATGATTTTTACCATGATTAGTTTCGCTATCCATTCTGTCATTTTTGCCAAAACTTCCGCCAAGCCTATCCGCTCCATAATTACCAGTATCCATTAGATACCTCCTTTTCTCTCATCAGCCCGTTTTTTCATTTCAGTTAAAATTCCACCACCTGCTAATGATGGACTTTCGCCAACCGTTAAGCTGTTATAAGTAGTATCTACTTCTGGCACAGCAGAATATTCAGATTTTAACTGTCGTTGTAACTCCATTTGTTCACGCAGTGCTTTCATCTGATCTTTCGCTTGTTCTTTTTGAGCGAAATAACCACCAACACCCATTAATGTGTTACCAAGTAAATTCACTGTGTTAGCATTGTCTTTGTTATTTACCCAATTCAATGCACTACCAATCCAGCCAGCTCCTTTACCATTAGCATCTCCAGTAGAAAACGCTCCCGTTACTGTGTTCCAAACATCTGAAAATGAAAATGCCATATACTCCTCCTATCCGATAGTAATTGATGGTACGCCTAAATTTGGAAAAGACGACCAACGTTGTTTAGTGGTTGGAATAGCTTGAAAGAAAGAACTCATAAACTGCAACTCCGAATCTCTACTCGCTTTTAACTGTGTAATCGCTTTTTGCTTATCCGCTTCTTTCATATTAGTATTTTGTAAAATACCTGCAATTTGAGCATCAAAGTTATTAGTAATCTGTTGTGCAAAATCGATCGATTTACCAATGGTGTTTGCTGCAACTTGCGCATTAAGCTGTTCCATTTCGTTTTGATGATTTAACCGACTTTGTAATTCAGCCATACGGCTTTGATTACTGTAATTTAAATCTGATTGCAGTCTAGTAAGATTGGTTTGTTGATTGCGATCTAACTCCGCTTGTTGCGCCGCAAATTGGTTTTGTGCTTGATTTAATCGACTTTGATTGCTGTAATTTAAATCAGCTTGCAACTGTGTCATCCCTCGTTGATGTTCTCGTTCCAGCCCTGCTTGTTGTGAAGCAAATTGGTTTTGTGTATCAATTTGTGCGATTGGCGTTGCTACATCAATCATTGCTCTTTGCGCTGCTTCTGCTCCTACTGTTGAGTTTTGTAGTCCTCGTGCAGCAGCATAACGTTGTCCTTTTTGTGCGGCACTTTGCATTAGCAACGAATTACTATCTAAGTTATTAGCAACATTTGTCGCCATAGATGGTGTATGTTCATTTTTCTTTTGAACCGCTTCTGTCATTGATTGTAAAATTGCCATTTATCACTCCCTAAAATCACTCGGATATTGTCGTCTTAGCACTTCGCTTTGATAAGCTTCTTTGCAGTGATTTTTATCGCAAAATAGCGTATTAATTAGCGCATAAAAAAAGACCCACCGTTTTTTCGGTGAGTCTTTTAGTTTTGCATTGCGATAACATCGACTACTTATCGTTTCGTCTGCATAGCCGCCAACTAACGTATTAGCAAGTTGGTCTAGTGCTATTAATATCTGTTTAATCTGCATATCTACGCTCCCAACCTGTTGTATAGTCATACTCAAGCGGTTTATCTGATTTCATCATTTCCACTTTATGTCGTTCAGCATTGACGTGGTCTGCATTTTCAGCTCGTACCATTTCAGCAAATATTTCAGTAAGCAATGCAGGCGTCATTTCGACAAAGTCATTTTCAAATGTTTTCCATTCGATTGAGCCGATTTTATTAATGACTTGAGATAAACCAAGATACTTGGTTTTCTCTTCTTC
>NZ_JTJR01000049.1 GCF_001678475.1 Gallibacterium genomosp. 3
CACACAGATTGTCTGATTTAGTTGTTAAAGAACAAAAAACGACGCTTTCTTTTTCACTTCACACTGCAGCGTCGTTGCGGAGGTGCATTATAGTGATTTAAAAACTCCTTGCAAGTGCTTTTTGCATAATTTTATAAAAAATTTATTAATTGCCTAATTTTTAGCTCTGAAAGATGAGTTTTTACTCTTTTTGTTTATTCAACGAGCAATTGTTGTAATACACCAAACCCCCATTCAGCAAACATTTTTTTTACGTTATCCTGATCTGGGAATGGTGCAGTGCAAAAAACAATTTGTTGTTTTGATGACTGTGCTGGAAGATCAAATGGCAATAAAGATTGTACCCGCTTGGCGATTGCCTTTCCTGAATCAATAAAGAAACTTACTTGTGGTAAACAAGCTTTTAATTCAGCTTTTAACAATGGGAAATGTGTACAACCTAATACTACCGTATCTAATTCATATTCATATCGCCATTCAGCAACTGCTCGCATCACAGCGAAATGATCTGCTGGTTTACCATGTAATTTTTGTTCCGCAATCTGTACTAACTCTGTTGTACCCAATCGTTTTACTTCACAGCCTTGCGCATACTCGTTAATCAAATCATCAACATAAGATCTTTTTATTGTTCCTTTTGTTGCTAATAATCCAATCACTTTGGTATTTGTCTTTTGTGCCGCTGGTTTTATTGCTGGAACAGTGCCAACAATCGGACACGAAAAATGTTCTCGCATCGCTGGCAATACGATTGTACTTGCTGTATTGCAGGCAATGACTATTAAATCGAGTGGTTCAGTTTCTGCAATTTTTTTACAAATTGCGACACAACGTTGTTCAATAAATGCTTCTGCTTTTTCAGAATAGGGGAAACACGCATTATCTAAACAGTATAAGTAATGGCATTGTGGTAATAGTGCTTTTACTTCTCGATAAACACTTAGACCACCTACACCAGAATCAAAAAATAAAATAGTTGGTATCTTTGCCATAATAACAAGCGAATTGAAAGGAGTTTTGCTTTTTGGTTGGCGATCTTATGCCTTTCGCCAAAAATCATCAAGAAAAAGCTCACTAATAAAAAAAGGGCATTCCGCAAGCATTAGTGTCGAACGGCGGGCAAATCCTAGCTTACCTGTCTGCCACATTAATTGCGAACGAGTTATCGGTTGTTGAAAAAGCCACTCACCAATGGGTTGTTTCCCTAATTGTTGGATCTCTGTTGCATAAGATTGAAAGGTAGATGATGGTATTACTGTACGAGCAAAAATCCAAGGCTGCTCATCCCCAGATAGAATCACTTCTCGTAACCAATATTCTGCTTCAGGAAAGTATTTTTCTGCATAAGGATGACTGTTATCCTTAATCCAACCTTCAAAAATTGGGGTAACAGTAAATCTCTCACATTGTTGCTTTAATGCTGCCGTAAGAGATCCAGTAATGGTAAGCCATCGCTGTTGTAATTTTGGCAGTTGATTAAAATCCTCTTGCCAAACTAATTGCTGTAAATAATGACGATACTCTTGATAATTAAGCATTAGAATATACGGTCCTTTGTTGTAACCAACGCTGAATTAATAAATTGATATTTGCCGAACGTTCGCTCATTAATTGATTAGCACAGCGTTGTACCGCAGGTAATAATCGCCGATCTCTCACTAAATTTGCGACTCTAAATTCTGCTGCACCTGTTTGTTTAACCCCTAAAACTTCACCTGGTCCTCGAATTTCTAGATCTTTTTCGGCAATCGCAAAACCATCATTACTAGTACGCATAATCTCCAAACGTTGGCGAGAAATTTTCCCTAATGGCGTTTTATAAAGTAATACACAAAATGACTCTACTTGTCCTCTACCAACTCGCCCGCGTAATTGGTGTAGTTGTGATAAGCCTAGTCTTTCTGCATTTTCAATAATCATCAAACTGGCATTTGGTACATCAACCCCAACTTCAATTACTGTCGTCGCCACTAAGACATCCATTTCTCCCGCTTTAAAAATTGCCATTATTTCTTGTTTTTCCTGCGGTTTCATGCGTCCATGTACTAAACCAATCCGTAAACTAGGTAATGCTTTTTTCAGATCTTCTGCTAACGCTTCCGCTGCTTGTGCTTCTAATACCTCAGATTCATCAATCAATGTGCATACCCAATATACTTGTCGCTTATCTTTGGTACAGGCTCGATAAACACGTTGCACTAATTCATCTCGGCGCTCTTCAGCAATCGCCACTGTTTTTATTGGTGTGCGACCTGGTGGAAGTTCGTCAATAATTGAAATATCAAGATCCGCATATACTGTCATCGCTAATGTACGCGGTATTGGCGTTGCCGTCATAATTAATTGATGAGGAAAAACGCCCTCTTTTGCCCCTTTTTCCCGCAACATCAAGCGTTGCTCTACACCAAAACGGTGTTGTTCATCAATAATCACTAAAGACAACGAAGAAAACTCAACTTGTTCTTGAAACAGAGCATGCGTACCTATGACAACTTGTACTGCGCCAGTTTGAATCTGCGCTAACACCTGTTGCCGTTTTTTACCTTTCACTTTGCCGGCTAACCAACCCACTTGCATACCAAAAGGTGCCAACCATTGTGAGAAATTATTAAAATGCTGTTCGGCAAGAATTTCGGTTGGTGCCATAATCGCCACTTGTTGCTGATTATCCAATGCAACCAACGCTGCTAATACAGCAACTAGCGTTTTCCCTGAACCAACATCACCTTGAATTAACCGCATCATTGGTTGTGATTTTTTTAAATCTTGTTCAATATCTGCTACAACACGTAATTGCGCATTTGTAGGCTGGAAAGGTAATGTTTGTAGAAACTGTTGTTTAATATTAGTCTGATAACATAAAGGTTTAGCAAAATGTTGCTGCGCTTCCTGCTTACTTTGTCGCATTGCTAAATTATGAGCTAACAATTCCTCAAACGCCAAACGTGTTTGTGCTGGATGCTCGCCTTGCTCTAATACAGCAGCAAGTGTACCCGCAGGGGGCCGATGTAAAAATTGAATTGCAGTTTTAAGATCGTAACCACTTGGATTAAATACAGCAGGTAACAATTCTTGAACTTCTTTTTTAGCTAATAAAGCTAATGCTTGATCGGTTAATTTTCGCCATGAAGCCTGTTTTAAGCCCTCTGTTGAAGGGTAGATCGGTGTTAAATTCTCTTCCATAAGCAATGGTTCATTATGTTTAACAATCCGATATTCAGGATGGTGCATTTCTGCCATAAACCGACCACGCCGTACTTCACCAAATGCTTTTACTCTTGCTCCTGGAGTAAAACTATTTTTCATACACGCATTAAAATTAAAAAAACGCAGCATAATTTTTGAACTGCCATCTGATAATGACACCACTAACATAGCACGTCTTGAAAATTGTACTTCACAAGTCTGTACAATACCTTCGATCGTTGCATAACTATCTGGTCGTAAATCTTTTAAAGGCGTGATATGAGTACGATCTTCATAACGGAGAGGAAAGTGAAATAAGAGATCTTGAACAGAACGAATTCCTAAGCGAGATAATCTTTCTGACATGGCTGCTCCCACGCCAGAAAGGACAGATAGAGGCAAATTATCTAATAAATTTTCCGATTGCATTCACTTTATTCATTAATATTTCGCAATACATCTACAACACCAGATACTGCATTAATTTTACGAATAATGGTTGCTAAGTGATTTTTATCTCGTGCAGTTAATACCACAAATACCTGATAAACACGCCCATCTCGCTCTTCAGTCCAAATACTTTGGATATTACTTCCTGCAGAAGTAATTACGGAAGTGAGATTAGCAAATGCACCGTGTTGATTTAACATCTCAATGCGTAATTCAGCTTCAAATTCAACACTGTTCTCACTCTTCTCCCATTCTACTGGCATATAGTGATCTGCATTTTCATCACGGTGACGAATATTGGCACAGTATTCATGATGGATCACCAAACCTTTACCTGGGCTCACATAAGCCACAATTGGATCGCCAGGAATTGGATGACAACACTTAGCAAAATTAATCAATAGCCCTTCAACACCTTTGATTAATACTCCAGTATCTGTTTCATGGTAATTATTGTTGGTTGGATCACCATCTGTGTCGATCTCTAATTTTTCGCCTAATAAACGGTGCGCAATCACGACACTAATTTGATTACCTAATCCAATCTCCGCTAATAAATCATCCAAAGATTGTAATTTTAATTCTGCCAATAAAGCAGCGAGTGTATTCGGATCAATATCGTCCAATTTCGCTGGTGATAATGCATGGAATAATTGACGTCTGCCTAAAATGATTGCTTCATCACGGCGTAATGATTTCAATGTTTGACGAATTTTCGCTCTGGCTTTTGCGGTTACCACAAAATTTAACCAAGTGGCACTAGGACGAGCTGATGGTGCAGTAATAATTTCAACTGTTTGCCCTGATTGTAACGCCTGAGAAAGCGCATAAGGTTGACGATCTACTCTCGCCCCAATACAAGTTTGCCCTATATCGGTATGTACTGCATACGCAAAATCAACTGGCGTTGCTCCAGCAGGTAATTCAACAATACGACCTTTTGGCGTAAAGACATAAATTTCATCTGGGAATAATTCAGATTTTACATTCTCAATAAACTCAAATGAATTTCCTGCACTTTGTTGCAATTCAATTAAGCTTTGTAACCAACGCTGTGCTCGAATTTGTACTGTGGTACTGTCATTTTTCCCACCCTGTTTATAAATCCAATGAGCTGCAACTCCCATTTCAGCCATTTGATCCATATCTTCAGTACGGATTTGCACTTCAACTGGCACACCATGTGGTCCAATCATTGAAGTATGTAACGATTGATAGCCATTGGCTTTAGGTACGGCAATATAATCTTTGACTCGTCCTGGACGAGGTTTATATAAGCTGTGCATTTGTCCCAATACGCGATAACAAGTATCAACGTCTTGCACAATAGTGCGAAAAGCATAAATATCCATAATCGAATGAAAACGTTGTTCTTTCATTTTCATTTTTTGATAAATTGAATAAAGGTGCTTTTCACGTCCAAAGACTCTCGCTTTAATCCCAACATCATCTAAGCGTCCTTTAATCTCATCAGTAATACGCTGGATCATCTCTTTACGATTACCACGCGCATTTTGAATCACTTTCTGTAACACTTGATAACGATGTGGATGTAACGCCTCAAAACCAAGATCTTCCAATTCGTTCTTAATATGTTCAATCCCTAAGCGATGGGCTAACGGGCTATAAATTTCTAAGGTTTCTTTGGCGATACGGCGTCGTTTATCTGGACGTAACGCTCCCAATGTACGCATATTATGAGTACGGTCAGCTAGCTTAATTAAAATAACACGAATATCTTGTGTCATTGCCAAAATCATTTTACGGAAGTTTTCTGCTTCCGCTTCTTTACGAGTTCTAAATTTTAATTTATCTAATTTAGAAACCCCTTCTACGATTTCAGCAACACTTTTCCCAAACTCCGCTGTCAGTTCTTCTTCTGTGTAAGGTGTATCTTCAATTACATCATGTAATAACGCCGCCATCACGGCTTCATGATCTAAACGCATTTCCGCAATAATTGAAGCGACTGCAACTGGGTGGGTAATATAAGGTTCACCACTAGAACGAGTCTGCCCTTCGTGAGCATCACGTGCGATCACAAAGGCACGTTTAACCAACTCAATTTGATCATCAGGCAAATAACTTTTAATGATAGTATGTAAACTTTCAAATAAATACATAACTCGTTCTTCGGTAAAACAATTAAATTAAGATTATTCCACGTCAGCTAATAAAGAAACAGCTTGTAATTCTGCATGCTCTTGCTCTAAAGCATCGTGGCGTTCTTGTGCATCCATAATATCATTATTGATTAAACCTTCTTCGATTTCGCGTAATGCAATTACAGTTGGTTTATCATTTTCTTCTGGTACTAGTGGTTCGCGTACGTGCAATTGTAACTCTCTCGCACGACGTGCTGCGGTTAAAATTAAGTCAAAACGGTTACCAATTTTATCTACTGCATCTTGGACGGTTACACGTGCCATAGTTCTCTCCAAAAAATTTATGTAAATTGTTCAATAATTAATCAAGAAAAAAGGTTGAATATGATACTAGAGCTATTCTGTTTTCGCTAGTAGTTGCGACATTAATAATTGATGACGTTGTACTTGACGCCCAACTTTTAATTTTTCTGCCTTCAAAATCACCTTAATTTCATTGAGCGCCTGATCAAAATCATCATTAATAATTAAATAATCATATTCATCATAATGACTCATTTCACTAATTGCTTTCTTCATACGACCCGCAATCACTTCTTCTGAATCTTGCCCTCTACCAATTAAACGACGTTCCAATTCTTGAATTGATGGAGGCAAAATAAAGATGCTTTTTGCGCCAGGCACTTTCTTACGCACTTGTTGTGCGCCTTGCCAATCAATATCAAGAAATACATCAATTCCTTGTTTCAAAGAACGCTCAATCATTAATAATGAAGTACCATAATAATTTCCAAATACTTCAGCATATTCGAGAAACGCATCTTCCGCAATTAAACGTTCAAATTCAGCATGATCAACAAAGTAGTAATGCTTTCCGTCTTCTTCATTTGGTCGAGGCTTACGTGTAGTATGAGAAATAGATACCTGCATTTCATAACTAGGATGTTGTTGTAATAATGCAGAAATTAATGACGATTTTCCCGCTCCACTAGGTGCAGAAATAATATATAAATTCCCTAAAGGCATAAATTCTTCTCTTGATACGTAAATAGTGGCTATTCTATCACTATTTCTGCCTTGTAGGTTATCTTCTAGTAAAAATCTCTGTAACAATTAAGTTACAGTTGGCATCACTTCCATGAAGAATGCTTTAATTCCACTTAAAATATGATTTACTGCAATTGCTGCCAAAATTAATCCCATTACCCGACTAACAATCGCTGCCCCAGTTGTTCCAATTAAACGTTGAATACGATTTGCCGCTAACAATAATAAATAAGTAATTAATAATACTAACGCCATAATCGCAGCAGTCATAATTTGGTCAGTAAAACTAAAACGATGATTATCGGTTAATAATACAATCGCCATCATTGCGCCAGGAGAAGCAATAGAAGGCACTGCTAATGGATAAACAGCTAATTCATTAATATTAGAAGATAAGCGCATTTCTTGTTCTGCTTTCCCTTCACTAAATACCATAGTGAGAGCAAATAATAATAAGACTAATCCACCCGCAACTTGGAAAGCTGTAAGCGGGATTTGCATTGCTTCTAATAAAAATTGTCCTGTGATGAGAAAGAAAAACAGAATTCCAGTGGCAATTAACACTGCATTTCTGGCTATTTTCTTACGATCTGTCGCAGATAGACCAATAGTTTTGGTAAGATAGACAGGGACAGAACCTATAGGATCGATAACTGCCCATAAAACAACAAATTGAACTAAAAAAGAATCAAACATTGAGCAATCCTAAAAAATTCAAAAATAGTAAACTTAATCAAGAGCATACCTAAAAATGTTAACTTTTACAAATTTAACACTCAAACGTGGTGTAACAACTTTACTTGAAAATTCAAATGCTACTATTACGCCTGGACAAAAAGTCGGTTTAGTCGGTAAAAACGGCTGTGGAAAGTCTTCTTTATTCGCTTTAATCAAAGGCGAATTACTCCCAGAACAGGGGGATGCAACCTACCCTAAAAATTGGGAAATTAGCTGGGTAAACCAAGAAACTCCAGCACTAGAAATTTCTGCACTAGACTATGCCATTCAAGGTGATCGTGAATATTGCCGTTTACAACAAGAACTTGAGCTCGCCAATCAACAGAATGATGGCTATCGCATTGCTAATTTACATACTCAACTAGATACCATTGATGCCTGGACAATTCACGCCAGAGCATCCACATTATTGCATGGCTTAGGTTTTGAAGAATCGCAATTACAATTACCCGTAAAATCGTTTTCTGGTGGTTGGCGTATGCGTTTAAATCTTGCTCAGGCATTACTTTGTCGTTCTGATCTACTTTTATTAGATGAGCCAACCAACCACTTAGATCTTGATGCTGTCATTTGGTTAGAAAGTTGGCTAAAAAATTATCAGGGTACTCTATTATTGATCTCACACGATCGTGATTTTCTTGATCCTATCATCAATAAAGTTATTCATATTGAGCAACAGCAACTATTTGAATATACAGGTAATTATTCATCATTTGAAATTTTAAGGGCATCTAAGTTAGCACAACAAAACGCCTTATATCAGCAGCAGCAACAAAAAATCGCTCATTTACAAAAATTCATTGATCGCTTTAAAGCCAAGGCAACTAAAGCAAAACAAGCACAAAGTCGGATTAAAGCGTTAGAACGGATGGAATTAATTGCCCCTGCACATATTGACAGCCCATTTTCGTTCCATTTTCCAGAACCAGAATTCCTGCCTAATCCATTACTCTCTATGGAAAAAGTTAGTGCAGGTTATGGCGATAAAACCATTTTACAACAAGTAAAATTAAATCTTGTTCCAGGTTCTCGCATTGGTTTACTCGGTAAAAATGGTGCTGGGAAATCTACATTAATCAAATTATTAGCTGGTGAACTTCCTCCACAAACAGGTACTATTCAATTAGCTAAAGGTGTACAACTTGGCTATTTTGCCCAACATCAATTAGATATTTTGCGTGCTGAAGAAAGCCCACTTTGGCATTTACAAAAATTAGCACCAACCAAAACCGAACAAGAATTACGTGATTATTTAGGTGGTTTTGCGTTCCATGGCGATAAAGTAAAACAGGCAATTGGTTCTTTTTCAGGTGGTGAAAAAGCACGTTTAGTATTGGCGTTAATTGTGTGGCAACGTCCTAACTTATTGTTACTCGATGAACCAACTAACCACCTTGATCTTGATATGCGCCAAGCCTTAACGGAAGCACTCATGGATTATGAGGGATCGTTAGTTGTGGTTTCACACGATCGCCATTTATTGCGTAATACAGTAAGTGAATTTTATTTAGTCCATGATCATAAAGTCGATAATTTTGATGGTGATCTAGAAGATTATCAAAAATGGTTACTTAGCTTAGAACCAACAGACAATACAGCCTCTAATAACCAAGCACCAACAAAAGAGAACGAGTTTTTACAACGTAAAGAGCAAAAACGTCGAGAAGCAGAATTGCGCGAGCAAACTGCTCCACTACGCAAAGAAATTCAAAAGTTAGAAAAACAGCTAGAACAACTTTCTACTGAACTTGCAATAATTGAAGAGCGTTTAGCTGATAATGATCTCTATTTGAGTGAGAATAAGGATCAACTTACACAGCTTCTTACTCAACAAGCTTCGCTGAAAAAAGAACTAGAAGTTGTGGAATCTAGCTGGTTAGAAAAACAAGAAGAATTGGAAATGTGGCAAATAAATTAAATGATAATGATCTTCTCCGCTTATCAGTATTAATAAGCGGGGAAGTCATTTAATGCTTAGGCAATTTTTGCTAACTCGCTCATTCGCCAGCGTGGTCGTACTTCCACAGATAAATCCGTATGTTCCCCTGCTTTCAAGCGTAAGAAACCAGCATATGCAATCATTGCCCCATTATCGGTACAAAATTGTGGTACGGGATAAAAAACTTCCCCACCTAATTTTTGCATTAACTCCCCTAAACGCTGTCTAAGCTGCTTATTCGCACTAACGCCTCCAGCAATGACTAATCGTTTTAATCCAGTTTCACTTAACGCACGCTGACATTTAATCGCAAGTGTATCAACAACAGCAGCTTGGAATGCATAAGCAATATCACATCGTGTTTGTTGATCTTGTGGATATTGAGCGACTGTATTAGCGGCAAAGGTTTTTAAGCCTGAAAAACTAAAATCTAATCCTGGACGATCTATCATTGGACGAGGAAATACAAAACGCTCAGGATTTCCTTGTTCTGCTAAGCGAGATAACGCTGCTCCACCAGGATAATCTAGCCCTAATAATTTAGCTGTTTTATCAAATGCTTCCCCTGCTGCATCATCAATAGATTCACCTAATAAAACATAATCACCTACGCCATTCACACGAATTAACTGTGTATGTCCACCAGACACTAGCAAAGCCAAAAAAGGAAATGCAGGAACACGTTCTTCTAACATCGGTGCTAATAAATGCCCTTCCATATGATGTACGCCTAAAGCAGGAACATTCCAAGCATAAGCTAACGAACGAGCTACCATTGACCCAACTAGTAATGCCCCCGCCAATCCTGGTCCACAAGTATAAGCAATCCCATCAATATCTTGTGCGGTTAATTTTGCTTCTGCTAATGCCGCTTGAATTAAAGGTGCCGTTTTACGGATATGATCACGTGAAGCTAACTCTGGCACCACACCACCATAATCAGCATGTAAACTAATTTGTGTATAAAGTTGGTTGGCAATTAACCCTTTCTCTTCATCATAAATTGCCACTCCTGTTTCATCACAAGAGGTTTCAATACCTAAAACTTTCATCTGTTTGTTTTATCTAGCCAAAAATTGGTCGGCATTTTACTCTTTTTTTCTAATTTTCTCTAGCCAATCGCTGGTTTAGCAACAAAATAAGCATAATCCTCTCTTTACTTTTTATCCTGAAATAGATTAAAATTGCGGCCTTTATTGAGTAAAGGTTATGTTATATAACCCTAAAATTGTATATAAATTTCATTGAGGTGATTGGCTCATGCCTGTAATTAAAGTTCGTGAAAATGAATCATTTGACGTAGCATTACGTCGTTTTAAACGTTCTTGCGAAAAAGCGGGAATCTTAGCAGAAGTTCGTAGCCGTGAATTCTACGAAAAACCAACAACTATTCGTAAACGTGAAAAAGCATCTGCAGCTAAACGTCATGCTAAGAAATTAGCTCGCGAGAATGCACGTCATACTCGTTTATATTAATTTATTCTTTGATTTAAACGATATTTAAACCGTGCTTCTTTATTAGAAGCACGGTTATTTCTTTTTATTAACCTATAGAATTTTGTTGGCTAGCTTAAGGTAGATACGATGAAAGGACTCATTCCGCGTACTTTTATTGATGAACTCTTAGCACGTACCAACATTGTTGATGTCGTTAATTCTCGAGTAAAACTCAAAAAAGCCGGACAAAATTATCAAGCTTGTTGTCCATTCCATCATGAGAAAACCCCTTCATTTACTGTTAGTGCCAAAAAACAGTTTTATCACTGTTTTGGCTGTGGTGCACATGGTAATGCCATTTCATTTTTGATGGATTATGATAAGCTCGAATTTGTTGAGGCCGTTGAAGAGTTAGCTGCACTGCAAGGTGTTGATGTTCCAAGAGAAAATACTTTTAGCCATAACAATTCTGCAAATCAAAATTATAAAAGTAAACGTGACTTGCACCAATTAATGCAAGACATTGCTGTTTTTTATCAACAACAACTTACACAAGCATTACCCGCTCAAGCTTATTTACAACAACGTGGTTTATCCACAGAAGTTATCCAACGTTTTGTAATTGGATTTGCTTCCGGCACAAATTCCGTATTACGTCATTTTGGTCAATCACCAGAAGATCGACAAAAATTACTAGATACGGGAATGATCACACAAAACGATTTTGGCACTGCTTATGATCGTTTTCGGCAGCGGATTATGTTCCCTATCCGAGATCGCCGCGGTCGGACGATTGCCTTTGGTGGACGTGTATTAGGTGACGAAAAGCCAAAATACCTTAACTCACCAGAAATGGCGACCTACCATAAAGGCAGTGAGTTATATGGGTTATATGAAGCATTAGAACAAAATGATAATCCGGACTACTTATTAGTCGTTGAAGGATATATGGATGTTGTTGCTCTTGCCCAATTTGGCGTCACGAATGCCGTGGCTTCTTTAGGTACCGCAACCACAGGCGAACAAATCCAAATAGCATACCGTGCTACTGAACAAATTATTTGTTGTTATGATGGCGATAATGCTGGACGGAGTGCTGCTTGGCGCGCTTTAGAAAATGCTTTGCCCCATCTTTATGATGGCAGACAATTAAAATTTATTTTTTTACCAGACGGCGAAGATCCGGATACTTTTATTCGCCAAATTGGCAAAGAAAAATTTGAGGAATTTCTCTTAGACGCTATGCCAATGAGTGATTTCTTATTTCAACACTTATTGACTCAAGTTGATTTAAGTACAAAAGATGGGCGAAGTAAGTTAGCAGCTCTAGCGGTACCATTAATTGATAAAATTCCAGGCGAAACATTACGCCTTTATCTTCGTAATATGCTTGGACAAAAGCTTGGCATTATGGATGCGGCACTATTAGAAAAAATGTTGCCTTCTATGATTGCTACAGCAACAGAAACCCAAAAAGAGAATGAAGCAAGATTAAAAGCTACACCAATGCGTTTACTGATTGCTTTATTATTACAAAATCCAGAACTAGCGGATAAACCAATTACCCGTGTTTTATTAAGTAATCCGCAAGTGCTACAAGATTTAAACCTCCCCGGGCTATCACTTTTTCTTGAAGTTTATCAACTATGTATCGAAAAAAGTGGTATTACAACAGGACAATTATTGGAATATTGGCGGGGAAAAACAGAAGAAAAAATTATTGAAAAACTCGCAATTTGGGATCACCTAATAAAAGATGATAACATTGAAGCGACTTTTTATGGTAATCTAAAACACTTACATTCTAAAGTAATGGAAAAGCGCATTGAAGCGTTAAAAGCGAAAGATCGAACAGATACTTTGTCGCTAGATGAAAAAAAAGAACTGATGGAACTGCTAGCAAATTATCGAAAATTGCTAGCTTCGGTCTATTCTTCATAGAGAATATGAAGAATGCTTTCTGCTAATCAACAATTATTGGATGTCAAAATATGGATCAAAATCCACAATCACAGTTAAAACAATTAATTGCACAAGGCAAGGAACAAGGTTATTTAACCTATGCAGAGGTTAATGATAGTTTGCCAGAAGACCTCGTTGATGCCGATCAAATAGAAGACATCATTCAGATGATCAATGATATGGGGATTCAAGTACTTGAAACCGCCCCAGATGCTGATGATCTTATGTTGAACGAAAATATGACGGATGAAGATGCAGTAGAAGAAGCTACACAAGTCCTTTCTAGTGTTGAATCTGAAATCGGTCGCACCACTGATCCTGTCCGTATGTATATGCGTGAAATGGGAAGTGTTGAACTCCTTACTCGTGAAGGAGAAATCGATATTGCAAAAAGGATCGAAGAAGGAATTAATGAAGTTCAGTGTGCAGTTGCAGAATATCCTCAAGCATTAAATCATTTATTACAACAATATGATTTGGTAGAAAAAGGTGAAGTTCGCCTCTCTGATTTAATTACTGGTTTTGTCGATCCAAACGCAGTAGATACTGAAGATTATTCTAAATTTATGAATGATGAGGAGGAAGAAAGTTTGTCATCGTCTTCTAATGATGCTAATGACAGTGACGATGATGAAGACAGTGATAGCGATGCTGACAACAGTTCAGATGGCGACTCTGATAATAGTATTGACCCAGAAGTTGCCCGTGAAAAATTCACAGCATTAAAAGAACAACATCACAAAACAGTAGAAGCGATTGAGAAATATGGTCGCGGCAATAAAAAAGCCAAAGATCAAATTAATGCTTTATCCGATGTTTTCCAACAATTCCGCTTGGTACCAAAACAATTCGATCTTCTTGTTTTATCGATGCGTGACATGATGAAACGTATTCGTACCCAAGAAAGACACATTCAACGTCTTGCTGTTGAATATGCAAAAATGCCAAAAGGAACATTCCAAAAAGCGTTTATTGGACATGAAACCAATGATACTTGGATCGAAAAAGCATTAGCCGCAGGTAAAAACTGGTCTGAAAAATTAAAAGATTATGAGCAAGATATTCGTCAAGCAATTCATCTGCTCCAATTAATTGAACAAGAAAGCGGTTTAACCATTACCCAAATTCGCCAAATTGGCGAAAAAATTTCGCAAGGTGAACTAAAAGCACGCCGTGCGAAAAAAGAGATGGTAGAAGCTAACTTACGTTTGGTTATCTCTATTGCTAAAAAATATACCAACCGTGGTTTACAATTCCTTGATTTAATTCAAGAAGGTAATATCGGTTTGATGAAAGCAGTAGATAAATTTGAATACCGCCGTGGTTATAAATTCTCTACTTATGCAACTTGGTGGATTCGTCAAGCAATCACCCGTTCAATTGCAGATCAAGCTCGTACTATCCGTATTCCTGTACATATGATTGAAACGATTAATAAATTAAATCGTATTTCTCGCCAAATGCTACAAGAAATGGGACGTGAAGCGTCACCTGAAGAGTTGGCTGAACGTATGGGGATGCCTGAAGATAAAATCCGTAAGGTATTAAAAATCGCTAAAGAACCTATTTCAATGGAAACTCCAATTGGAGATGACGATGATTCACATTTAGGTGATTTCATTGAGGACAATACGCTAGAACTTCCGCTTGATTCTGCAACAGCACAAAGCTTAAAAATTGCAACACACGAAGTTCTAGAAGGATTAACCCCCCGTGAAGCGAAAGTGTTAAGAATGCGTTTTGGTATTGATATGAACACTGATCATACTTTGGAAGAAGTCGGTAAACAATTTGATGTAACACGTGAACGTATTCGTCAGATTGAAGCCAAAGCATTACGCAAACTTCGCCACCCAAGTCGTTCAGAAACCTTGCGTAGTTTCTTAGACGAATAAATTATTAATTCATCACAACAATAGAAAGGTCGAGTAATTTACTCGACCTTTTTTTAAGACGTTTTAAGAAAAATCTTACATTGTCAATTTTGGGATCCATAAAGAAAAACTTGGAAAAAGAATCATCAATGTAATAACAATAAAGACTATTGATAAATATGGTAGTAAATACTTTAATGTCTTATCTAATTTTACTTCAGCAATCCCCATCGTGATAAAAAGCACTCCACCAACTGGAGGAGTAACACCCGCATAGACTAATACTACAATCATAATAATTGCAAATTGTATTGGGTCGATTCCATATTGATATGCTATCGGCATTAAAATCGGAGCAACAATAATAGTAGCTGCAATTGTTTCAATAAACATACCAATAAATAATAAAAATCCTACTAACAAAAATAATATGATATATGAATTATCTGTAATTCCAGTTAAGAAATTTATTATTAATTCAGGAAGGCGAGTAAATGCTATTATCCATGATAATACAGTTGCCCCAGAAATAATTAATGTACACATTGCTGTCATTGCAGCAGCATTTATAATAGCTTTTTTTATACCTTGTAAGGTTAATTCTTTATGGTAAATTCCTACTACTATAGAATATAAAACTGCGATTGCACCTGCCTCAGTCGGTGTAAATAAACCAGCTAAAATACCACCAACAATAATAATTGGCATAAATAAAGCTAAATAAGACTCTTTAAATGCTTGGCACACTAATTCTTTAGGGGCTTTCTTTTCTCCACCTAAATTTAATTTTTTAGCATAGAAGAATGTAATGATTACTAGCCCTATCGCAATTGATACTCCCGGAATAACGCCTGCTAAAAATAAATCTTTTATAGATAGCCCCGTTAATGAAGCAAAAATAATTGCAGTTAAACTAGGCGGAATTATCGGTCCAAGTGAACCTGCAACCGCTTATAATACAGCACTCATTCCAGCAGGGTAACCATTCTTTTTCATTGAAGGAATCATTAGAGAACCTACAGCGGCAGTATCAGCAGCTGCAGATCCTGAAACACCTGCAAATACTACTGACGTAGAAATATCTATCATACCAAGTCCACCACGAAAGTGGCCAACTAAGCATTTGGATAAATAAATAAGCCTTTTAGATATCCCACCATGCTCCATTAATTCACCTGCTAACATAAAAAGAGGAATCGCTAATAGCGAAAATGTATTTAGTCCAGCAAATAACCTTTGTGAAATTAAAGTTAATGGTAAATCATTTGCTGTAATTGCAATTACAGCACTTAATCCCATAGAAAAAGCTATTGGAACTCCAAATAGAATTAAGATAAAAAAGACTAGAAATGCAATAACTAACATGAATCACCTCTCCTACGCTCTATCAATATTCTTACTTGCTCTATTAACATCAAAGCCCCACCTATAGGAATAGATAGATTTATCAACCACATTGGTATATTTAATAATGGCGATATCACATTAATATTATTCATACATAACTTATATCCAAAATATATTATTAAAACAATATAGATAATAGAAATAACATCAGCTATTACATGAGGAAACTGACCAAATTTTTTTGCTAAATAAGATAATAAAATATCAAATGTAATATTAGCGCCTTTTGCTACTGTAATACTTGCTGAAACCCATGCTAACCAAATAAATAGAAATCTAGACATTTCTTCAGTCCAAGCAAAAGGAGTAGTTGTAAGAAACCGAGAAAATATACCTAATGAAACAGTAATTACTAATAATGAAAATAAGAGAATGATTAAACATTCTCTTAAATAATTAATGAATTTCATTGAGAAATTTCCTTATATAACTGTTGTAGATGATATTTTTCAACAAAACTATTAACCATAACTTTTGTTTTCTGTTCTAATAAGCTTAAATCGACTTTATTAAAGGTAACTCCTTTATGTAATAAATAATCTCTCCATTTTTTATCTGTATCATGGCTTTTAATATAGAAATTTTCTACTGCATAATTAACGGCTTGATTAATCCATTCTTTTTCCTGAGCTGTTAAAGACTGATATTTAGATTCACTTATATTTAACGCTGTAAATGTCATTGCATGTTGCGTTTCATACCAATTCTTGGCAACCTCATTAATTTTTATAGAACTTAGAAACTCTGGATTACCTTCCATACCATCAACAACTCCTGTTTGTATTGCTGTATACGCTTCTCCTGACGGAATAGGATTTGGTGTTGCTCCAATGTACTTGATAGTCTCTATCAACGTTGGAGAATTAGGTGTTCTAATTTTTAAACCTGCAAAATCACTATTATTTTTTAATGGATTCTTTAGGATAACATTCCTATACGCTACAGGTTGTATGCTCAAAATTCTTACGCCAGACTTATCTTTAATTTCATTAATCATCGGATCCATGACGTGTGATGAAAACAATTTTTTTATAGTATCCCTATCCTTAAAAACATATGGCAAATCTAGTATACCAATTGGTGGATAGTATGAACCTATAATACTTGTATCTGAAATAGACATATCTACAGTACCTAGTTTCATTCCCTCAAATAGTTCTACTTGTCCACCCAAGATTCCATTAGGATAAATATCAACTGTCAAATCCCCATTTGATATTTCTGTTAATTTATTAGAAAAATCAGATACTAATATATGATTAACGTTATCTGTCGTCATATGGTGAGCTAATCTGAGTACAGTAGCTGATGAATTAACTGAAATTAATATTGCAGTTATAGCTAATAATTGATTCATAAACATTTTTTTCATAAAAATCTCTCCTTTTTTAATGAGATAAAGTGAAAAAGAAAAATAATTCCCACACAAACAAAATGAAAAATTAATTTCACAATACAAAAAAAAAAAATGAAAATTCTGTTAAGTTGATCACGTTTTCTAAATTTATTTTTTATAACTTTTTAATAAAGTAAAACTAATAAATTAAATTTATTTAATATCAATTACTTAAGAAATATAATGTACAATTAAACACTAATCACTTTTTTTCATAAATGTGATCACAGTCAAAATTCAGAAAATTTATTCTTTTAATAACAAAAAATAAAACTTATATTTCAAAAATAAGTACAAAATATCCCGTTTGTTACTTACATCCTAAAATATCTATTCTTTCACAGTAAGGAGAATCCTATGTTTAAATCATTATCCCTCACTATAGCCTGTATTTTTTTAACAATAACTAATGTACACGCAGATAAAATCACATTAAAACTAGCTCATGATTTAGATCGAAATCATGCTGTAAGTAAGGCTTTTGATCACTTCGCAAAAGATGTTGCTAAGTTATCTGATAATGAAATCAAAATCAGAATTTATGGAAATGGCCAAATGGGTGGCGCAAGAGAAACAATGGAATTATTACTCGGTGGTGGCATTGATATGACAAAAGGTTCTAGTAACTTAGAATCTTTCGCTGATATTTATAAAGTTTTTAGTCTTCCATATTTATTCCGAGATAAACAACATCATGATGCTGTTGTTTATGGTGAAATTGGTCGAAATATAATGCAATCAACAAAAGATAAAGGATTCTTTGCTCTAGCTGCTTATGATACCGGTACTAGAAGTTTTTATTCTAATAAAGATATCGTTAATCCATCAGATTTAAAAGGAATTAAAGTAAGAGTTCAACCATCTCAAACTAGCATTCAAATGGTTGAATTAATGGGTGGTTCACCAACTCCTGTCTCTTTTAGCGAAATTTATACAGCTTTACAACAAGGTATTATCGATGGTGCAGAAAATAATATTCCTACATGGGTAAATGCTCGTCATATTGAACTAGTTAAGGTTTATTCGGAAGATGAACACACTTCTGTACCAGATTTTCTCGTAATTTCTACAAAAAGTTGGAATAAACTAAATGATAAACAGAAAGAAATTATTATCCAAGCAGCAAGAAACTCTGAATTATGGCATGGTGACTTGTGGGCTAAAGAAATGAAACAAGCAAGGGAGGATGCTATCAAATTAGGTGGAAAAATTGTTAAAAGTAATAAAGAAGAATTTAAAAAACTAGTACAACCAATATATGAAGAATATAGGAAAAATCCTCAAAATGCTAAATTACTTGATTTAATAGATCAAGCAGGAAAATAAAATATTTTAGGAGACCATCATGTCTAAGTTAAATTTATATTTTAATAAAATAATTGAAGTTATATTAATTTTATTGATGGTCTTTTTAACTCTTTGTGTAATTTGGCAAGTAATTAGTCGATACATTTTAAATACACCTAGTACAATTACTGAAGAGTTATCAAGATTTTTAATGATTTATACATGTTTACTAGGTGCTAGTTATGCTGTAGGAAAACAAAAGCACTTATCAATTGATCTTATATTCTCATACCTTACATCAGAACAAAAAATATTATTATCTATCGTAATAAATATTATTATAGCAACCTTCTCTATTGTTATATTTTATGGTGGATACATACTAACTAACAGCACATTTAGTAGTTTACAAACATCTCCCGCATTACAAATAAAGATGGGATATATTTATATAATACTACCAATTAGCGCCATAATCATTTTCTATTATTCTATTTGTGAAATTATTAACAATGTAAAAAAGAGAAGAAATAAGGAGTAAATTATGGAAGCTTATATTGCCATTATCCTATTTACTAGTTTCTTTTTTCTAGTATTCATTGGTCTACCAATTTCATTTGCAATTGGTATTGCCACTACATTATCTATGATATTTATGTTCCCTATAGATACCGCAATATCTATTATTTCTCAAAGATTGGCGAATGGAATAGATAACTTTGCTTTACTTGCAATTCCTTTTTTTATCCTTTCTGGCAATTTGATGAACCATGGGGGTATAGCAATTAGATTGATTAATTTTGCAAAAATATTAATAGGTAATAAACCTGGATCTTTATATCATGTCAATGTATTAGCTAATATGATGTTCGGATCTATATCAGGATCTGCCACAGCATCTGCAGCTGCTGTAGGTGGAACATTAGTAAAAATTCAACAGCAAGAAAAATATAATCCGAATATTTCAGCTGCTGTAAATATATCATCTTGTATATCTGGATTACTCATTCCTCCATCAAATGTTCTCATTGTTTACTCATTAACAGCAGGTGGTATCTCTGTTGGCGCTTTATTTGTAGCTGGGTACATACCTGGAATATTAATGGGACTATCAGTTATGGTAGTGGCTGCATTATTGTCGAGGAACTCTTTTAAAAATAGCAAGGCAGAAAAGATTACTTTTCATGATTTTTTAACTTCATTTTGGCAAGCATTACCGAGTTTATTACTTGTTGTTATTGTTGTAGGTGGCATTGTTATAGGGGCATTTACAGCAACAGAAGCCTCAGCCATAGCAGTATTATATACATTTATTCTCTCTGTAGTTATATATCGTACAATTTCATTAAAACAACTACCTGCTTTATTACTGGAATCTGTCATTATGACAAGTGTAATTATGCTTTTAGTTGGTTTTTCTGTTGGGATGTCATGGGCTATGACTAATGCAGACATACCATTTTGGATAAGTGAATCATTATTAAGTATATCTAGCGATCCTTTCACGATATTATTACTTATCAATCTAATACTTCTAATAGTTGGAATATTTATGGATATGACTCCTGCAGTTCTTATCTTTGCTCCCATCTTTTTACCCATAGTACAAGATCTTAATATCGACCTTATTCACTTTGGAATTATAATGGCAGCAAATTTATGCATTGGTTTATGTACACCTCCTGTAGGAACTGCTCTATTCGTAGGATGTTCAGTTGGTGAAGTTAAAGTTCAAAATGTTATAAAGCCTCTATTACCTATGTATTTCGCTTTATTTATTATTGTAATGCTTATTACATACATACCTAATTTATCGCTATTTCTACCCAAATTTTTTGGACTAATATAGTTGTTCTATAGTAATAAAAAGACCTCTTATCGTCACCGGTAAGAGGTCAAGAGGCACTACAGGAATAATTTTAAGTTTTTATGCAGGAATTTTTTCTTTTGCTGTTTCATGAATAGGTTGTTTATGCCCTACTTTTTACTCTCCTTTTTAGCTAGTACATGATGTTTTATGCTTTTTTCTTGTTTTGCCATATGACTATGTTTCCCTTCAGTAACAGCAGTTTTTTGTACTAAAGTACTTTTTTCGGTTTTTGGCATAACTTGTTCCACTTTCATCTTAGGTTCTGCTTTAACGGGTGTAATGGTTTCACCTGCTGCTTGAGCCATACTAATAGAAACCATAGCAAAAACAGAAACTAATAATGAATTAACCATAACTTTTTTATTCACTAACATAATTGATACTCCTTCTAGAGTGTTTTTTCTTATTATGAACGGAAATTCCGCCCTCCATCATGGCGCGCATAGTAATCCTGAATAATTAGCCGAAAATGAGCAAATTCAATCTTACAAGTTCTAACAAAAAATAAATTTTAGCCATTTTTGCCCTTCCCCCATTTAGGTTATTTTATACACAAAAATAACGTGATCCAAATCACAAAAAATAAAAATTGCAATTTATTATGTGACACAGATCACATTTATTAAAAAGTCGTTAAAAAATTTTATTTGAACTATGTCACATTTTTGAGATCGAAAATTTCTCGTTTTTCAAACTATGTGTTAATTTTTGCACGAAATTTCTTCTCCATCATTGAGGATTAAATTATGGTTTCTACACAAACAAAATTACGCATACAAAATTTTGGTCGTTTTCTCTCCAATATGGTAATGCCTAATATTGGTGCATTTATCGCTTGGGGTTTTATTACCGCACTATTCATTCCAACTGGGTGGTTGCCTAATGAAACATTAGGAAAATTAGTTGGCCCAATGATCACTTACCTACTCCCACTTTTAATTGGTTACACTGGTGGACGTTTAGTTGGTGGCGATCGTGGTGCAGTAGTAGGTGCAATTACCACTATGGGGGTTATCGTAGGTTCTGATATCCCAATGTTCCTTGGCGCAATGATTGCAGGTCCACTTGGTGGCTTTGCTATCAAAAAATTTGATAAATGGGTAGATGGTAAAATTAAAAGCGGTTTTGAGATGTTAGTTAATAACTTCTCTGCAGGTATTATCGGTATGATCTGTGCCTTAATTGCTTTCTTAGCAATTGGTCCAGCCGTTAAAATGTTATCTACCGCTTTAGCTGCAGGCGTTGATGTCCTCGTTAAAGCAAACTTATTACCACTTACTTCTCTTTTTGTTGAACCAGCAAAAATCTTATTCTTAAATAATGCAATTAACCATGGTATTTTCTCACCATTAGGTATCCAACAATCACAAGAATTTGGTCAATCAATCTTCTTCTTAATTGAAGCAAATCCAGGTCCAGGTTTTGGTGTATTGTTAGCTTATATGTTATTTGGTAAAGGTTCAGCAAAACAAACTGCAAGTGGTGCTGCGGTTATCCATTTCCTTGGCGGTATTCATGAAATCTATTTCCCTTATGTATTGATGAATCCACGTTTAGTCCTTGCTGTTATCGCAGGCGGTATGTCTGGTGTTCTTACTTTAACCTTAACTCACTCAGGTCTTGTTGCACCAGCTTCACCAGGTTCTATCTTTGCTGTATTACTTATGACACCTAAAACATCTATGTTTGGTGTAATCCTATCAGTAATTATTGCTTGTGCGGTGTCTTTTGTTATCGCTTCATTCTTCTTAAAACTTCAAAAAACAGAAGGTTCTTTAGAAGAAGCAACAGCACAAGTAAAAAACTTAAAATCTGGTGCTGCAGTAAACGTCAATAATGTTGAAGTTAACTACACTGGCTTGAAAAAAATCTTTGTATCTTGTGACGCAGGTATGGGTTCAAGTGCAATGGGTGCAAGTATGTTACGTAAAAAAGTCAAAGAAGCTGGCTTACCAATAGACGTAGCAAACTGCGCAATTAATGATTTACCAGAAGACGCACGTTTAGTTATTACTCACCAAGACTTAACATTACGCGCAAAACAACATGTACCAAATGCGATCCATTTATCATTAACTAACTTCTTAGATAACAAATTCTATGACAGCTTAGTTAATGAATTAAAAGCTGAATTTAACACTCAAAAAGCTGAACCCGCAGTTCAACCAGAAACAAACACAAATAGCGCATTTGCTCTTGCAGCAAACCAAGTATTCCTTGGCTTAAAAGCAGCAAATAAAGAAGAAGCTATCCGTTTCGCAGGTGAACAATTAGTAAAAGGTGGCTTTGTCCAACCAAGTTATGTTGAAGCGATGTTAGAACGTGAAAAATTGGTTTCTACTTACCTTGGTGAAGGTGTCGCTGTGCCACACGGTACTATCGAAGCTAAAGATGCTGTATTAAAAACAGGGATTGTCTTCTGCCAATATCCTGAAGGGGTACGTTTCAATGATGAAGAGGATGGTGTAGCAAAATTAGTTATCGGTATTGCAGCACGTAATAATGAACATATTCAAGTTGTTTCAGCGATTACTAACGCATTGGACAGTGAAGAAGCAATTAATACACTGACTACTACTGGCGACGTTGAAAAAGTGCTAGCATTACTTAAAGGTTAATAGGCTGTAGGAACGTAGTGACATCACTACGTTCTTTTTATTTAGGAGATTTATAATGAAAGCATTACATTTTGGTGCAGGTAATATTGGTCGTGGTTTTATTGGTAAATTACTTGCTGATGCAGGTATCCACGTTACTTTCGCAGATATCAATGAAACTGTGATCAATTTATTGAATAAACAACAATCTTATTCAGTAAAAATTGTTGGTGATGGTGCTAATCGAATTGAAGTCGTCAAAAATGTTGATGGGTTAAATTCAGCAAATCAAGATCAATTACTCGCTAAAATCCAACAAGTCGATCTTATTACCACTGCTATTGGTGCTGGGGTATTAAAGATCATCGCAAAATCACTTGCTCAAGGTTTAGTTGCTCGTATTCAACAAGGTAACACCAAACCATTAAATATTATTGCTTGTGAAAATATGGTACGTGGTACAACCAACTTAAAAGAACATATTTTTAGCCACCTTTCAGCTGAAGAACAACAACTCGTTAGCCAATATGTTGGTTTTGTAGATTCTGCCGTCGATAGAATTGTACCGCCAGTTGAAGCGAATGCAGAAGATCCACTACAAGTCACCGTAGAAGAATTTAGCGAATGGATTGTTGATCAAACCCAATTTAAAGGCGATATTCCAAATATTCCAGGTATGGAACGTACTGACAATTTAATGGCATTTATTGAGCGTAAATTATTTACCCTCAATACAGGTCACGCAGTTACTGCTTATCTAGGTAAATTAGCCGGCTATCAATTCGTCAAACAATCAATTGATGACGATGCCATTAAACAACAAGTCAAAGCTGTTATGCAAGAAAGTGGTGCGGTATTAATCAAGCGTTATAACTTTGATCCTGCTACACACGCAGCTTATATTGAAAAAATCTTAAAACGCTTTGCAAATCCATATTTACAAGATGATGTGGATCGTGTTGGGCGTGAACCTTTACGCAAACTCAGCTATAATGACCGACTTATCAAACCATTACGTGGCACATTAGAATATCAATTACCACATATAATGATTTGTAAAGCTGTTGCCGCAGCGCTTTGTTACACGAATGCAAATGATCCTCAAGCGGTAGAATTACAACAAACTCTTGCAAGTGAAGGAGTAATTCCAACTTTAGCAAAATATACTGGTCTTGATGACCAAGCTATTTTTGAGGAAATTGCTCAAGCTTATGCGGTATTAAAGAAGTAAATTTTTAATTTAGGGTAAAGGGCCTAAATGATCGAAGAAAAGTTAAATGAAGTTACCACCGCACGAGGTTTAATTATTGCAGCGGTAACCATTTTTGATGAAGCTATTGATCATTTAATCAATAGAGTATTTCGTAAAACCGATTTTGTTGTAGAGTCTGTCATTGAATCTCTCTTTGAACATTCAGGTCCTTTATTCGATTTTAAAATTCGTCTAAAAGTGTTATTAGGCTTAGGCGTATTATCGAAAGAAACTTTTGAAGATATTAATGCCTTTATAAAACTAAAAGAAACAATTAATAACCAAGAGCAAGAAGCCTCGTTTAGCGATCCAATGTTTTTCGCTTTTATTCAGCAACTACATTGCATCAAAGAATCACTTTTTATCAAAGATCCCCTCCCAAAACAAAACTCCACTGATTCTTTATTAGAACAAGTAAAAATTATCCGTTGGGAAAAAATGATTCGTTCTTATTTAATTCTCTCTATTTTACATATTAATGAAGAGTTACAAATTGAGAGTCCTTTGTAATAAAATATAGAAATATACTAAATAACTAGACTCTTTTAATTGAGTAAAAGTAGAAGTTTGAGATTTTATATTACTAAAATAAAAGTGCCACTCATATTATTTTTGAGCAATACTATTTGCAATAAACAGATCAATCAATTTATTGTATTGTAATAACTTAGATAAGTTTTTCCTCTAAGAACTCTAAGATAGAATTTTTAGTTATTATCTAAAACAACATCCTAATCTCTTATTAGATAAGATAAGATAAGATAAGAAAATAAAACAAGGCAAAAATAAAGTGAAATTTTATTCATCATTAGGAGAAATATTAGACAGTTAAAATAAAATGAAGCCATTTCACTTTTATAATAATTTAGAAAAATGGCTTTATTTAGTGTAAGGCTCAAAACTATTTGTTAGCTTCTAATAACTGTTTTACACCAGGATCATTAATAAATTGATCATAGCCAGCACCAACCATTCTATAAATTTGCTGTATGATCATAGTTCGTGGATCAGCTTCAAATTTTGAAACAGTGACTACTTTTGGTGAGTAATCTTTATTCCATAATACTGAATTATTTTTTAATAACTTGTAGTTCACTTTATAGATGAAATCAACATTCAAACCAAAATCATCCATCTTAAATTGTTTCACATTACCTAACAATTTTAGATGGCCTGTACCAATATTAATCCCTGTAAGTTGCAGCTCTTTTGCTGTAATTTGTTTTACAATTTCAGCAACACTTTTATCAAGATAAACAGATCCTGCTGCTGTATTTTCTAATTGACTTTCCTTTAAACGACCTTGTTGTGCAGGCTCATAACTAAATTCTCCTAAAATAACGGAAGAATCAACTTTTGTATAATTTTGTGTTTGATAAGTACCCATTTGTGAACTTGTATGAATTGTACCTGAACAACCAGCTAAGCTAATAACTGCAATAATGGTTAATAATAACTTTTTCATTGTATAGTCCTTAATAAAATAAATACAGATTAAAAAAACAGCTTAAATTGTACAAAAAAAAAACAAAACACAACTAAAATCTATTATCTTTAGTGTAATTTACTTGCAGTAACTTAGCTTATGAAACACAATTTATTATCACTTTAATTTTTGGTTATAAAAATATAATTAACACGAATCACTAAAGTTCTTCTATTAATTTATTGATTTTGAATAAATTTTTATTAATAGTAACTATTAAAATACAATAAGATTGAGTAGCTATTAATAAGAAGTGCTGTAAAAATAGAACAATAATTCATTTAACTACTAAATATTATCCTGAACAAAAAGAATTAAATCATCTTTTTTCTTTGAATTAACTCTTCCCAAAAAATCTTCACCACTGGATTTTGTAAATTTTTCCGATTAACGCAGATACCTAAAGATAATGCGTCAATACTTGGTTCTATATTGAGATAAGTGATTTGTGTATTCATTGGGTTATGAGCAATAACAACATCAGGTAATAACGCTAAACCAAAGCCCATTGCCACCATCGGGACAATACCTTCATGTCCTGCAACAGTCGCATAAATTTTAGGATGCTTAATCCCTTTTTGTTGGAACCATTGTCCTATTTTCTGCCTAGCCGGTCCTTCTACTGGCACAATAAACGGAATCTCTTGCCAATTAATCGGTGATTGTTGTAATAGCTGGTTAGCAACACAAGCAACTTTCGGAGCAATTAATGAGAAAGGTAATAAGTCGATTTGATGAAAAATAATATTGTCGGGTAGTTGTTCGGGTTCACCTGCAATAGCTAAATCTACTTGCCGACTTTGTACTAATTGAACTGCTAACGCTGGATCCCCTGTGGTTAATTGAATTTCTACTTTTGGGTGTTTTTGCCGAAAACGCGCTAAAATTTCAGGCAAATGGCTATAACTTGCTGTTACTGAACAAAATAGCCGAATTTCGCCAACTAAATCTATCGTATTAGGTTGCAACTGCTGTTGTAATAAGCGCCATTCTTGTAAGGTTTTTTCTGCAAATTGATAAAATTGTTCACCCGTTGGCGTTAATTCAACAGAACGATTATCTCGCCAAAATAATGCTTTCCCTACTTCCTCTTCAAGCCGTTGAATTTGGCGAGAAAGAGTTGAAGGACTGAGATGATTCAACGCTGCTGATCGAGCAAAGTTTTTACTCTCACAAAGATGTAGAAACAGTTTTAATTGTTGAAAATCCACCATTTCCTCCCAAACAAAATAGATGTTAATAATATTGCATATATTGCAATTATGGATTTCAATAATATCAATTTACGCAATAAAAAAAAGCCTTATACTCAAAATAAAGCAATGATTATTCGCTTAGTAAACACTATTAACTTATCTAGATGCATAGGAGTATTTTTTATGGCTAACTATTTCAACACATTAAACTTACGCCAAAAACTTGATCAATTAGGTCGCTGTCGTTTCATGGATCGCAGCGAGTTTGCAGATGAAGCTAACTTTTTAAAAGGTAAAAAAGTCGTTATCGTTGGTTGCGGTGCACAAGGTTTAAACCAAGGATTAAATATGCGTGACTCAGGCTTAGATGTGAGCTATGCGTTACGTAAAGAAGCGATCGCTGAAAAACGAGCTTCTTTCCAACGTGCATCTGAAAATGGTTTTGTTGTAGGTAGCTATGAAGAACTTATTCCTCAAGCAGATTTAGTAATTAACCTTACTCCAGATAAACAACATAGCAGCGTTGTTAAAGCAGTAATGCCATTAATGAAACAAGGCGCTGCATTAGGTTATTCTCACGGTTTAAATATCGTTGAAGTAGGTGAACAAATTCGTCCAGATATTACGGTAGTTATGGTTGCTCCGAAATGTCCAGGTACTGAAGTTCGTGAAGAATATAAACGTGGTTTTGGTGTGCCAACTTTAATTGCTGTTCACCCTGAAAACGATCCGAAAGGTGAAGGTATGGCAATTGCTAAAGCGTGGGCAGCTGCAACTGGTGGTCACCGTGCTGGTGTACTTGAATCCTCTTTTGTTGCAGAAGTGAAATCTGACCTAATGGGGGAACAAACCATTCTTTGCGGTATGTTACAAGCGGGCTCATTGATTTGTTACGATAAATTAGTTGCTGATGGTAAAGACCCGGCTTATGCTGCACAATTAGTTCAATATGGTTGGGAAACCATTACTGAAGCATTGAAATTAGGTGGTATTACCTTAATGATGGATCGCCTTTCTAATAGTGCTAAATTACGTGCTTTTGAGCTTTCTGAACAGATCAAAGCAATGTTAACTACCTTATTCCAAAAACATATGGATGACATCATTAGTGGTGAATTCTCTGCAACCATGATGGCTGACTGGGCAAATGGAGATAAAAATCTACTTACATGGCGTGAAGAAACAGGTAAGAGTGCATTTGAAAACGCTCCTAAATATGAAGGCAAAATTAAAGAACAAGAATACTTTGATAATGGTGTATTAATGATTGCGATGGTGAAAGCCGGGGTAGAACTAGCCTTCGATACTATGGTTTCTAGCGGTATTATTGAAGAATCTGCTTATTATGAATCACTACATGAATTACCATTAATCGCAAATACTATTGCACGTAAACGTCTTTATGAAATGAATGTGGTAATTTCTGATACCGCAGAATATGGTAACTACTTATTCGCAAATGTAGCAACACCAATTATGCGTGAAAAACTTGTTCCGCAATTACAAAAAGGTGACTTAGGCGAAGCTACACCAACCGTAGAAATTGATAACATTACATTACGTGATGTCAACGATGCAATCCGCAATCACCCGATTGAAAAAGTAGGTCAAAAACTCCGTGGTTATATGAAGGATATGAAACGTATCGTGGTTGTTGGTTAAGAATAAGACTTAAATTTACTAAATTTAACCCTATGTAGATTATTCAATTTACATAGGGTTTCTTATTTATTCTGCTTTTATATGATTGAGCATCATCTCAAACCAATTTAAAAATCCACTTTTAATGTCTTGATAGTCTAATGTTGCTGTTTGGAGTAAAATCCGTTGCCAATATTGGTATTGTTTATTTTCTGGCTTAATTTGATTTAATTTGAGTAGCAAAGTATCCATATCATTTTCTTCTTCACTAAAGAATTTAATAAATTCATCTAAGTCATAAGTAGGAATCAAACACATCTCATCTTGTGCCATTAAATAGTCTTGGATATAAACTTCCATTTGTGCAAAGGCTTGCTCATAATTAAATGGATCAAAATTCAGTTTAGTGACTGTGCCCGCATCTAAGCCAAAAAATTGTGAACTTTGTGCTTGACCAACAATCTGTAACAACAGGTGATTAATCCATAATTTAATCTGTTCCTGTTCTCGAATTTTACCTACACGCCAACCAATAAATTGATCTTGATAGAGTGAATCAATTTGTCCTTGTAACATTACGCTTTGCTGGCTAAATGAAAATGGTAGTGCAATTTTTAAAGATTCTGCTTCTGTAATACGATACTGCTCTATTTCATCCCATAGCGCACTGCAATTTTGTTCTAACTCTGCTTGTGATAAAAACGTGAAACCAGCTCGTGGTAAGAGCCCTTCACATTTCGCTTTCTCAAATTCAGCTTGCCAATTACTCTTCTCTTGTTGCAACAATCGATCTTTAAGTTGATATTGTGCCAAACCATTCAACGCAAAGACTTCACTTTCCATCAATGTGTCATCTTGTTGTTGCAGAAAAACGCCTAATCGCTGCTCAAAAAAGTAACGTTGTGGTGCTACTAGGAAACGAATTAGGTCGTCTAGCTCAATAATTTGTGTTTGTTCCTCTTCTTGTAATGGTGATATAGGTTGTACAAACGGAACCATTCTCTGCTCATGTATTTGAGCCATAGCCACGTCTGCCCATTCTTGTGCATAAGAAAAGTGAGGTTCAATAAAATTAGTTGGACTAAAAATAGTTGCTGGGTAGGTAAACTTAAGCTGATTAATCACTTCTGGATCAGAAAGATTCTCGCTCAGATAATCAATTAGTTGATTCACTAACACGGAAGGCTCATATTCTGTATTATCAATAATAGAATAACCTACATAGCTAATATATAACCTTTCTCTTGCTGACAAGAGCGCTTCAAGAAAGAGATAACTATCATCTTCTCGGCGAACACGATCCCCTTTTTGTAACTGGTATTGCATGATGTCAAAGCTATTGGTTGTTAGTTGTCGAGGGAAATCCCCTTCATTCATACCTAATAAGCAAATCACTTTAAATGGAATCGCACGCATCGGTAATAAGGTACAGAAATTCAACTGCCCCATCAGAAAATGCACACTATTATCTTGCTCGTTTAATTTTGCTTGTAGCAACTGACTAATAATTTCGGCATCAAGTGCTCCACTATATTGGCTTTCGGTAGCAGTATCTAATACTTGCTGTGTCACTTGCTTCAATAAAGCAATCGTTGCACTGTTTGCTGTTGTATCAAAAAAGGTATCAATACAATACAAAATCGTTGTGCGCCATATTTCAATAGCACACGTTTGCTGCAATAGTTGGTACCATATCTGCAACGCTTCAATAAACTGAGCTAATTTTCCAGCAATTTTTCCTTGCAATCCCTCACTATAATCAAAGCCAACTATATCTTGCCAAACACCAGCTTCATTTTTTAAGGCATAACCGAGCAGCATCCTTTCAACGCCGTTTTGCCATGCATTATAATTTGGTACATCTTGGTCTTGATATTTCTCTAAACCAAAACGAATACCCGACTGCACAACCCACTCACGAATTTGTTGTAACTCCTCAGCATCAATCGCAAAACGTTGCCGTACACAGTCCACATCTAATAATGCTAATACTGATTCTACTGAGAATAACGATTCTTTCAGTTTAAAAAACTGTAAGAAAGCAGCAATTACAACATCACTTTCCGTCACTTTGCGATCAGAAATTGCAAATGGAATATGGCGATTATCCACAGAATTATATTGGGAAAATACGGCTTGAATATAAGGTGTATAGCGATCAATATCCGCCACCATTACCACAATATCTTTTGGTGTTAATGTCGGATCTTCAGCAAACATTGCTAATAAATTATCGTGTAACACCTCTACTTCACGCATTGGGCTATAACAGGCGTGGAAACTGAGTGAATGATCACCAGCTTGATAAACTAATGGCTGATCTTGCAGATCTAATTCAAGAATATGCTTTTGAATTTGCTGCAATAATCCTTGTTTTTCAGGCGTTACATATAATTCTATTTCTTGTGGCTCTGCTTGCGTTAGTGAATATAAAAAATCTCGTCCTAATTTTCCCCATGCAGCTAATAACGGATGACCAACCGATAAGGATTCATCATAAACTGTCTTGATCACAGGTGATTGGGTTAGCTGTTTTAGTTTTAATTTTTCAAGATAGCGATGATCAACAATATCCCCCCAATAATAACGACTAGGGCTATTAAAAAAGAGATGAACATCCAGATGGTCACTTAATGCTTCCAATAATGTCAAAAACATTGGTGGTAAAGCTGAAATACCAAAAATACAAATTCGCTTCGGCAAATATTTCGGTTTATATCCTTGTGCTAACAAATTCAGATAATGCTGATATAAATTTGCACGATGCCAAACCGCTTCTCCTTGATTATTGCTCGTAATATCCTCAATTAATTTACGCCATAAAATTGCCTGCCAAGTAAAATCAGACAAGATCGTTGGCAAAATTGATTGGTAGCGGGTGGAAATCTGTTGTGTAAGAGATTGTTTAACTTGTTCAAACTCACCAGCCTCCCACTGATTAATCCAATCTGGTCGATAGACTAAATATTGGTCAAACAGATCGGCAATTTTTTCTGCTAATTGGAATAACTTTAACTGTGTAAACTCTTGTCCTAGATAATTCTGTAAACTTTTAAACTCAGATAATGACAACAACTCAGGAATAATCCGCATTAAACGCCAAACTAATGCTTCTTTACGGAATAAATTTTTTTCACCCGCAGCAGGAATACTCTCTTTGTATAATTGCCAAATAAAAGTTGAGGGCATCGGAAATGAAAAATTAGCAGCAATGCCAAAGTGATCCGCTAACTGAATTTGTAACCATTGTGCCATTCCTGGACTTTGTACCAAAATAATCTCACTAGAAAAGGGATCATCTAATGGTTGTACCTCTAATAAGCGAATTAAAAGCTGCTTTTGATATTCCAATTGATTAGCGTAATACACCGTAAACATTTTTCTTCCAACCTCACCAATACTGTCGCTACCATTGTAAACGAATCTCTATTCAATCGGTAACAAAAAAGGGAGCTAAACGCTCCCTTAAAACTCTTATCTAACCTATGCCGTTGCAGGTTCATGATGTTGTAACCATTTTTGTAATAACAAAATTAAACCAACATAAATCACTTGTGCTACGACTGTTTCAACGGTGGCATAGAAACCTAACCATTCAATATTTGGTAATAGATCTACAATCGTTGTCGGCAAAATCTTAGTGAGCTGTAATGCATGCACACTTACGCCTAAAATCTTGAAGCCTAACACATACAATACCCAAGTTAAGATTTTAAACATTGTTGGTACAGGCAATTTGACCGAGCTTTTTAAAATAATCACCGCAAGAATTGCCAAAATCACAATCGCGATACCTACTCCTAAAGCGAATGATTCTGTACTAATATTCGGCAAAATTCCTACATAAAATAGAATAGTTTCTGCCCCTTCACGAAATACTGAAAGGAAACTTAACCCAAATAAAGAAACAAAACTTCCGGTGGTTAATGCTTTGCCCATATGTTTCTTAATATAAGCCTGCCATGCTTTTAGTGAAGATTTACTATGTAACCAAGCACCTATAGTTAAAATCATTAATACAGCAACGATACCTACGCCACCTTCAATAATTTCCCGATTTGTACCTGAACTTGCTGTTGGGAATAAACGTTGTAAAACAAATGCCGCCACAATACTTAATAATATTCCAGCAATAACTCCACCATTTACCCACTTATAGCCTTGAGGACGATTAGCTACACGTAACGCACTCACTAATGCCATCACAACTAACAATGCTTCTAAACCTTCACGCAGTAAAATTAACATTGCATCTATCGCAGTATAACTTGCAGCAGGATTAATTAACGCTAATTGATCGATCAGCTGTTGTAAATTGGCTTGATATTTAGGTTCTTGACCTTTTGCCAAAATAACAGGAATTTCACTTTCTACCCGTGTATAGAGCGAACCATCTCGAGTGCTGACATCACCTTCGATTATTGGCCAAATCTCAATAAATGTCGTCAGTTTTTCTTGTGCTGTTACATTGTCCTGTTGTTGAAATGCTTGTAAGCCCTCTTTTAATAATGCAACCCCATCACTTAACTGATAATTTCCCGCTACATTTTCTGTTTTCTTACCCGATAAGAAATCTGTAAATTGTGTCGCAATTTTTTGTGTATTTTGCTCTACGCGTTGATAATCTAATGGTTCAGTTTCAATCGCTACCCGCAGTAACGCTAAAGCGGTTTCTATCTTGCCATAATAGTTCATATCAACATCACGAACTAGACGTTCATTTTTCACCCAAATGCCATTAAATAAGCGATATTGTTGCTGTAAAACATGACTATCTGGTTGCCTCTTATTCTCTGCTACCACTTTTTGCCAATGCTCAAATGCGGGAACAATCCGTTTCTTAAATAGTTTTTTTTGCTGTTCAATATCTAATGGATGTTGTTCCTTATCAAAGGCAAGTAAGGCAGAAGATAAAGCGTTTAATTCCGATAAATCAGCCGTATCTAATGCTTTAGTCAACTGTTCCAATACAATTTTGCCCGCTGGCGAAGTATGTTCTGGAATAGCAATAAATTGTTGTTGGATTTCTTCAATCTCTTTTTTTGCTTGTTCTGGATTATTCTCTTTAACAGCACTCATTGCATCAGATAATTGGATAAAAAGCGGACTTAAATTAAATTTTGTTTCCGCCATTGTTACTGTTGCTAGGCATAACAACAGTAAACAGATAAATCCATGCAATAAAAATTTATAAGCAGAGAAGCCCCTAAATTCCATCTTATGCTCCTAATAATCCTTGACCAATAAACTCGCCCTCTTTTACCCCAGGGAAACACGCAAATAGGCCACTACCAATATGCGTAATATATTCATTCATACGATCCACATTACCTAGTGCATTTTGGATTGTAATAAATTGATCTGGATCCTTTTGATAACAAATAAACAGTAAACCGCTTTCAAATTGTCCTGTACGTGCATTAATACCATCTGAATAAGAATAAGCACGACGCAAAATCTGTTTGCCAGTTTTATGCGCTAAAGCAGAATGAGAGTCTTCTGGGATCATTGGTTTACCGTGATGATTCTTTTTCTCTAAATCTAACGGAGCAAATTCATCATGTTCCCCAATCGGCGCACCCGTAGTGCGATGACGTCCAAAAGTACGTTCTTGTTCTTTATAGCTTGTTCTATCCCAAGTTTCTAAATGCATCACAATTTTACGCACTACCATATAACTACCGCCTTTCAACCAATCAGGTTGATCCACCCATACTTGACCAGCAGTATCCTTCAATGTATTAGCATTCGCTGTACCATCTTTGAAGCCAAATAAATTGCGTGGCGTATCAGTCGGTTTATCCGCAGAAATAAAGCCAGATTGGCTCCATTTCATTGTCACATTAGATCGAGCAACTCGAACAAGTTGGCGTACGGCGTGAAATGCAACTTGTGCATCATTCGCACAGGATTGAATACAGATATCACCGCCACTAAATTCTGGTCTTAATTGATCTCGTGGAAACAGTGGTAAATCTTTAAATGCAGAGGGCGCTTTCTCTTGTAAACCAAGTTTAGTTAAAAATGAAGGCGATACACCAAAAGTTAAGGTTAAGCCGTAAGCAGATAAATCATCTGCTTCCCCAGTATCAACTGGTGGCACAAAATGATTTTTAGAATATTCTTTAACATTATTTCCTTGCGTTAAACGTTCCGCATAACGAGTCCATGTTTTAAAGACTTCTCTAATTTCATGCAAATTATCAGTAGCAAGATCTAATACTAGAAAATAAACATATGTTTGTTGTGGCGTTAAAATACCTTGTTGGTGTTCACCATAAAATGGATAAGTAATATCTGAAAGACAGTGTTTATCGATAGGTTTATTGGCTTCTGCTGCAGTTGTAGTTTGGGTTGTTAAAGTCAATCCAGCGACGCTACCACCTAACATTACACCTGTCTTTTTCAAAAATTGGCGGCGCTCATTATTCATAACTGTTTTTTCTTCAATATGTTTCATCTTTATATATCCCCAAAAAGGAAAAACCACTGTTCCTAAAAACAGTGGTTAATAATCTAAAATAAATATATTCTTTAATTTGTTTCATCAAGAATAACACCCATTTGTGCAAGCGGTTCACCTAATTTATTAACGGCTTCACCTAACACTCGAGTATCTTCTTTTGAAAGATCAGTATATGGTTTATAGTCATGTTTACCGACTTTGTATTTATCTAATAGGCTATTTACATTGCTAAATTGTTTATCTAATTCTTTCACTAACTTAGCATCTTTCTTTTCGAGTTTTGGTTTAAGGATTTGATAAATCTTTTCTGCACCTTCGACATTAGCTTTGAAGTCATAAAGGTCTGTACGAGAGAAAATTTCTTCTTCTCCTGTAATTTTGCTAGTAGAAACTTCATTCAATAAATCAACTGCACCTTGCACCATCAAATCGCCTGTTACTTCAACTGTTGGTACTTTTGCACGTAACTCTTTCACATCATTTAATAATTGATCGGCAATCTGTTCTGTACCTTTTGTTGTATTTTCTGTCCAAAGAATTTTTTCGATTTTATGGAAACCTGACCAAATTTGATCTTTTTCTAAATCAGCTTCACGAGCATCAATACGAGGATCTAAATCACCAAAACTTTCTGCAATTGGCTCTGAACGTTCATAATACATTCTGATCAACGGATAAGCTTTCTTCGCTTCTTCTAATTTTCCAGCTTTTAAATCAGCAACAAATTGTGTAGTACCTTTCACAAGTTCATCAATTTGTTCAACAACAAATGCTTGATATTGTTTAGTTTCTTTAGATAAATCAACTGGAGCTGCAAGAAGAGTATTTGAGAAAAGGACGGTTGACGAAATGATTGTTGCTAATGCAACTTTTTTTAAACTAGACATAAATTACCCCGTATGGAATATAAATGAAAATTAATCGCATATCGGTTACGTAAGTTATGGCAAATAAGAATTAATGTCAATATTATTTAATAAAAAAATAGTAAATAGTAATAAATACTATATTGTTATAGCTATAATTAAATCTAAGGATAATAAAAGGAATTTTAGAAAGTCTAGATAAGTAGTAAAATGGCGCATCCGAGAGGATTCGAACCTCTGACCGCTCGGTTCGTAGCCGAGTACTCTATCCAGCTGAGCTACGGATGCGCTGATAAGATAATTTTTACCATATAACATTTATTCTTTAATTTACTCTAGAGTAGCAAGTAAATGGCGCATCCGAGAGGATTCGAACCTCTGACCGCTCGGTTCGTAGCCGAGTACTCTATCCAGCTGAGCTACGGATGCGTCGAATAAATGGCGGTGAGAGAGGGATTCGAACCCTCGATAGAGTTTTAAGCCCTATGCACCCTTAGCAGGGGTGTGCCTTCAGCCTCTCGGCCATCTCACCTCGTTCGGTTGAGACGCTATAATATGGATTTTAGAGAATAAGTCAACGCTTTTTTATGAAAAAAACGGTTTTTACGCTCGATTGAATGGATTATCATCAAAATACTTAATTTATAACCAACTCACGCTTATTTCCTCGAACATAACCACTTTAATTATCAGTTAATAATGCCTTTAATCTGGCAAAACCTTGCTGTCTTTGTGCTTGTTTTTGTTGTTCAGTCAAAGGGGATTTATCTTTTTCCCAAACAAGATCATCTTGTGGTAACTCTAAAAGAAAACGACTTGGTTCTGTATGAATAATCTCTCCCATTTGCCGACGAGTTTTACAACGAGAAAAAGTTAATTCTTTTTGCGCCCTGGTAATTCCTACATAAGCTAATCGTCGCTCCTCTTCAATATTATTATCATCTATTGAGTTTTGGTGTGGCAAAATACCTTCTTCCATACCAATTAAATAAACATAAGGAAATTCTAATCCTTTAGATGCGTGTAATGTCATTAATTGGACTTCATCACCACTTTGTTCATTCTCATTATGCTCCAACATATCGCGTAACGTTAAGCGTAACACAACCTGTGATAACGTCATTGGCGGATTAAATTCATCTCCTTCTAACATATCATGTACCCACTGTAATAACATCGCCACATTGCGACTTTGCATTTCTGCCGCTTTAGGATTATTTGCCTGCTCATAAAGATAAGTTTCATATTGTAATTGAGCAAACATCTCTCGGATCGCTTGTTGAGGATCGCTCCGCTCTACTTGATCTGATAACTTCACAATCCATTCAGCAAAATCATGTAAAGCTGTATATGCTTTTGCGGTAACACGTTGAATCAGTTCAAAATCAAAAATCGCTTCAAATAAAGAACAATGTTTTTCTTTTGCTAACTTACCCAGCTTTTCTAAAGTTGCCATACCAATTTCACGACGTGGTGTATTAATAATTCGAATAAAAGCAGAATCATCATCTTGATTCACCAATAAACGTAAATACGCCATCACATCTTTGATCTCTATACGAGAAAATAGTGATGTTCCCCCTGAAATTTTATAGGGAATACGGTTTTGCATTAAAACCTTTTCTAATAGTCGTGATTGATGATTACCTCGATAGAGAATGGCATAATCCCGATAAGTTGTCTTATGTAAAAAGCGATGTGCGATAAGTTCACCAACAATACGTTCAGCTTCGTGTTCTTCGTTTTTTGCTTCAATAACCTGTAATGGTTCTCCCATGCCTAATTGAGAAAATAATTTTTTAGCAAACACATGATCATTGTTATCAATCAGAATATTCGCACAATGTAAAATCCGTTGTGTAGAACGGTAATTTTGTTCTAATTTAATCACCGATAAATTAGGAAAATCATCCCGTAAACGAACAATATTCTCAGGTTTTGCACCTCGCCAAGAATAAATAGACTGATCATCATCACCAACCACTGTTAATTTTGCTTGCTCGCCTACCAATAATTTGATGAGTTCATATTGGCTAGTATTTGTATCCTGATATTCATCTACCAAGAGATAACCAATTTTTTTCTGCCATTTATTCCGTATCTCTGTATTATGTCGCAATAATAAAGTAGGCAGCATTATCAGGTCATCAAAATCTAAGGCATTGTAAGCATGCATTTGCTCAACATATAACTGATAACATTCAGCAAATGTTCGATCTATTGGCGTCTTCGCAAGTGCTAATGCTTGTTTTGGTAAAATTAAATCGTTTTTAAAACCAGAAATATATTGAATAAGTTGAGTTAATTTCTCTTTATCTTCTAACAGAAATGGCTTGGTTAATTCCTGTAATAATCCTTTTTGATCATGTTCATCAAACAAAGTAATACTTGATTTAAGTCCTAATGCTTGATGTTCTCTTTTGATTAAATCAAATCCTAAAGTATGAAATGTACATACTGTGAGCCCTTTACTCTTTTGACTACCAATTGATTGAGCAACACGCTCACGCATCTCTCTTGCTGCTTTGTTGGTAAAAGTAACTGCCGCAATCGTATTCGGTAAATAATGACACTGTTCAATTAAATAAGCGATCTTATTGATAATAACTCGAGTTTTACCTGAACCAGCCCCCGCCAAAACTAAACAGGGAGTATCAATTGTTGTAACTGCTTGTTGTTGTTGTGGATTTAATTTCATTCGCTCTATCAAAAAGTAGTAATTAACAAAGTTATTTCAAATGCCGTATTCTAATCAGAATAAAATAAGACGTCATTATTATAAAAAATAAAACCCGCCTAAAAAGACGGG
>NZ_JTJR01000050.1 GCF_001678475.1 Gallibacterium genomosp. 3
AACGTAAGATTATGTTTATACAAGATTTTTTAAATAAAAAGAGTTGCTAATAATCTTAGAAAATAATTATTAGCAACCACTTTGTCCACTTGGTGTAGTTTTTTTAAAATCAGCATCCATTTTGTCTACTACACCTTTATCTATTTAGTGCAATTATTGATTGATTAAACGATAGATTTCAGGATCTTTTCTATCTAAATAGTGGAATGATTGAATACGACGAATTGTCCGAGAACGTCCACGAATCAGGAGGGTTTCTGTTGTTGCGATATCACCTTTACGGTGTACACCTTTGAGTAAATCGCCATGGGTAATTCCCGTAGCTGAGAAAACAAGATTATCATCGCGGACTAACTCATCAAGCAGTAATACTTTATTAATCTCTACACCCATTTCTTGGCAGCGACGGCGTTCGCTTTCTGCAAACTGACGGTTTTCTTCACTATCGCCTTTAACAACCTCTCTGGTTAGTAAGCGAGCTTGCATTTCACCACCTAAAGCACGAATTCCTGCAGCAGCTACTACTCCCTCTGGCGCACCACCAATACAATACATCATATCGACACCTGTATCAGGTAAACAACAAAGCAATGCAGCAGCGACATCACCATCAGGAATTGCCAAAACTTTGACACCAAGTTGTTGCATTTTATAAATCACATTTTTATGACGTGGTTTATCTAAGGTGACCACAGTAAGTTGAGATAACAATTTACCCATTTTTGAAGCAACACGACGTAAGTTTTGTTCTAAAGGAAGATTGAGATCAACCATACCTTTCACTTCTGGACCAACGACTAATTTTTCCATATACATATCAGGTGCACGTAGAAATGTATTCGGACCACCAGCAGCTAATACAGCAATCGCATTAGCTTGTCCCATGGCTACCATACGAGTACCTTCGATAGGGTCAACTGCAATGGCAATTGGTTCTTCTTGAGTTCCTTTACCTAGCTTTTCTCCAATATATAGCATTGGCGCTTCATCTATTTCACCCTCACCGATAACAATTTCTCCGTTCATTTCAATTTGATTTAACATCGTCCGCATCGCTTTCACAGCAGCTGCATCTGCTGCATTTTTATCTCCACGACCTAGCCATGAGAAACCCGCTAATGCTGCAGCCTCGGTGACACGAGAAAATTCAATTGCCAATGCTCTTTTCATAATTTTTCCTTACCCTATTGATTGTCAAAACCGCCTAATTCTAGCACTTGGCAAACGATTGCTTAACTAATTTGTGAAAGATTTTTTTAATTTAGATGAAATGGAATCTTATCTAAGATAGAATGTTAGCCATCCTGATGTATTGGACAACTAATGAGGAAGAATAACAATGTCTTTAGAAATCTTAGATCAACTTGAAGCAAAAATTAAACAAGCAGTAGAAACTATCCAACTTCTTCAACTTGAAATTGAAGAATTAAAAGAGCAAAAAGCAAACGCAGAACAAGCAAATCAAGCTCTTCAAGCAGAAAAATCTCAACTTAATGCAGAAAATGCACAATTAAAAGAAGAACAACAACGTTGGCAAGAACGTTTACGTTCATTAATTGGACAAATTGAGAACGTTTAATTAAACGCTTTTTTGATAGCAACCCACTTTATTATGGCTTAATAAAGTGGGTTCATTTTTCTGCAAAATAGAGAATAGAATCAGATCTGATCATAATTAGATTTGATTCTATTTTCTTGTTTAACCACTATTGTAGAAATGATGTAAAAGAAATATTGATAGGATTGATAAGATGAAACAGCAACCTATTATTGGGTTTATTTTAGTATTAATTGCAATTTTGATGTGGGGAACATTACCTATTATTTTGCAACCTGTATTACCTTATATCGATAATCAAACCGTTGTTTGGTGCCGGTTTTTCGTTGCTGCTGTGGGTGCTTATCTTATTCTCTTTATGGGGAAAAAACAGGCTTTGCGTCCATTATTAAAACGCCAGCATCTTATTTTTCTGTTATTAGGGATTATGGGGCTTTGTGCAAATTTTCTACTATATAATTTAACTCTCAAATATATTCCGGCGACAGTAAGTCAAGTATTAAGTCCGTTATCTTCCTTTTTTATGCTAATTTGTGGCATTTTTATTTTTAAAGAAAAACTATTACGTCATCAAAAAATCGGATTGTTTATTTTATTAATAGGATTAGGTTTATTTTTTAATGATCGTTTTGCTGATTTTTCTTATGTGAATAATTTTTCATTAGGTATTTTCTTCTGTGTGATGTCGAGTGTAGTGTGGGTAGTTTATGCAGTGGCACAGAAATTTTTACTCAGACATTTTAGTTCCCAACAAATTTTATTTGTGATGTATTTAGGGTGTACATTAGTGTTTTTACCAACGGCAGATCCATCTCAATTAGCTACGCTTTCGCCAATTACTTTACTGTTTTTATTTTATGGATGTGTCGGGACTATCTTAGCTTATGGTTGTTATGCTGAGGCGTTAAATCGGTGGGATGTATCTAAAATTAGTATGATTATGCCATTGATCCCGATTGTGACTATGCTATTTTCGTATCTTTTTGCCCTTATCGCGCCAAGTTATTTTAGTTATCCAAGTTTAAATATAGTGAGTTATTTAGGTGCGGGTGTTGTAGTTTTTGGAGCTTTCTTTTCCTCAGCAGGGCATAAATTTATTGGCAAGTAATATGGATTAAGGAATTATCCTAGATACCGTTGTACCTAGGATAATAGAGATTACTCTTCTACAGTAACAGATTGAATAATAACATCCTCTACTGGGACATCATCATGGTAGCCTTTGCGAGTAGTTTTTACGCCACGGATTTTATCAACAACATCCATACCTTCGACTACTTCACCAAATACAGCATAACCCCACTCTTGGACAACTTCACGACCGAACATCTCTTTAGCACGGTAATCTAAGAAAGCATTATCAGCAACATTAATGAAGAATTGTGCTGAAGCTGAATGTGGATCAGAAGTACGTGCCATTGAGATGGTGCCACGTTTATTACTTAAACGATTATTTGCTTCATTACGAATCGGAGCTTTAGTGGCTTTTTCTTTCATTCCCGGTTCCATACCACCGCCTTGAATCATAAAGCCATCAATAACACGATGGAAAATAGTATTGTTATAAAAGCCTTCTTTGCAGTAATTTAGAAAGTTTTCTGCGGTAATTGGTGCTTTTTCAAAATTTAATGCGATTTTAATATCGCCAAAATTGGTATGTAGTATTATCATTAGCTGTTCCTTAAATAGCGTTGTAAAAAACGGCGTTATTATTCCACAAAATACAAAAGTGGTCTATTTTTGTGAAATCGAGCAGATGTAGTTCATTATTTATAAAAGGTCATTAATATGTTAAAGATTTTCAATACGTTAAAACGAGAAAAAGAAATTTTTACCCCTATTCATCCAAATCAAGTCGGAATGTATGTTTGTGGAGTAACTGTTTATGATCTTTGTCATATTGGACACGGAAGAACATTTGTTAGCTTTGATGTAATTGCACGCTATTTACGTTATTTAGGGTATCAACTGACTTATGTACGTAATATTACGGATGTAGATGACAAAATTATTAAAAGAGCATTAGAAAATCATGAAACTTGCGAGCAATTAGTAGATCGTATGGTTGCAGAGATGTATCGAGATTTTGATGCATTAAATATTTTACGCCCCGATTTTGAACCAAGAGCAACTCATCATATTGCAGAAATTATCGCTTTAGTTGAGAAATTAATTGCTAATGGACACGCCTATATTGCAGATAATGGTGATGTGATGTTTGATGTCGATTCCTTTGCCGATTATGGTAAATTATCACGCCAAGATCTCAGTCAATTACAAGCAGGGGCAAGAGTTGAAATTAATGGGATTAAGAAAAATCCAATGGATTTTGTCTTATGGAAAATGTCAAAAGAGAATGAACCTAGCTGGCAGTCACCTTGGGGAGCAGGACGTCCTGGGTGGCATATTGAATGTTCTGCGATGAACTGCAAGCAACTGGGCGAACATTTTGATATTCATGGTGGTGGTTCAGATTTGATGTTCCCTCATCATGAAAATGAAATTGCACAATCGTGCTGTGCACATGGTGGGGCCTATGTGAATTACTGGTTACATTCTGGGATGATTATGGTCGATAAAGAAAAGATGTCTAAATCGTTAGGCAATTTCTTTACTATCCGTGATGTATTGCAACATTATGATGCAGAAAGTGTACGTTATTTCTTATTAACCGCACATTATCGTAGCCAACTGAATTACAGTGAAGAAAATCTTAAATTAGCCCATTCAGCATTAGAGCGTTTATATACGGCTTTACGTGGTACAGATGCGACTATTGCGCCAGCAGGAGGAGAAGATTTTGTTGACGCATTTAAAGCTGCGATGGACGATGATTTTAATACACCAGGTGCATTATCCGTATTATTCGATATGGCACGAGAATTAAATAAATTAAAAGCAGAACAGCAACCACAAGCAGATGCTTTTGCTGCTAGGATGCGTGAGTTAGCTGGTGTATTAGGTTTGTTATACCAAGATCCAGAAACCTTTTTACAAGCTGGCTTAGATGATGATGAAACCCAAGTGATTGAAGCATTAATCCAGCAACGTAATCAAGCTCGAGTCAATAAAGATTGGGCAGCAGCAGATGCAGCACGAGATAAATTAAAAGAAATGGGCGTGGTGATTGAAGATAGTGCAAGTGGCACGACTTGGCGTAAAGCGTAATTTACGTAGGTGATAGTAGAAAGCGTCCTTATGATCAAGGACGCTATAACATACTAATATCAATAAAAAACTGCCGATAAATTTCGGCTTTTTTATTGAGGGCGAGTGGATAAGCTCGTGAAGAAGAGGGTAAACGGTATAACCGATATAGTTGGTTATTGATCTCGAATTGGCAACTCTCTCCAGTAGCAGGGGTATCAATCTTATTCGGTAATAAAGAAAGTAGTGTTTCAGTTGCTTTCTCGCCAGCGGTCATAATTGTATGACAGTGAGGAATTTTGCTTAAGAGTTTAGCAATATCCACAGGTTCAATAATTTGTAAAAATTTATCGGAAGCGTTACCTTGTTGGCGAAAAATTTTGTAGCCGCTATCAAAGACGGCAATGCCTTTTTCTTGTAAAAACTGTTCGATCCTAGGCTGATCAAAAGCAGTTTTATCTTCATTCAAAAAATAATCTTTATTATCAAAAAAGACTAATCCATAGATACGCCACATATCGTTTTGAAAATTAGGGTAGTAAAAGTTCATTTTCCAACGATGTTTCGGTGGTGGGAAACTGCCTAACATCAGCATTTTAGCGTTAGGTGGTAGAAAAGGGGATAATGGATGTATTTCAATATTTTCTGTCATAATTGAATAAAATAAAAAGCTCGCCCTTAGTGAGCGAGCTAGAAAAATAAAAATGATTAAGCAACTAATTGTTTTAAGATACGGCGGATTGGTTCTGCTGCACCCCAAAGTAATTGGTCACCTACGGTGAAAGCCGCTAGATATTTAGGTCCCATATTGAGTTTACGTAAACGACCCACTGGTACGCTTAAAGTGCCTGTTACTTTTGCTGGTGTTAATTCACGTAGTGTGGTTTCTTTATCATTTGGAATAACTTTGACCCACTCATTGTGAGAAGCAAGAATTTGTTCAATTTCTGCTAAAGGTAAGTCTTTCTTCATTTTGATAGTAAATGCTTGGCTGTGGCAGCGTAATGCACCGATACGTACACATAGACCATCAATAGGAACTGGGTTTTCAGATAAACCAAGAATTTTGTTAGTTTCAGCATAGCCTTTCCATTCTTCTTTGGTTTGACCACTTTCTAGAAGTTTATCAATCCAAGGAATTAAGCTACCGCCTAATGCTGCGCCAAAGTTATCAGTTGGGAAGTCATCTGCACGCATTTTTGCAGTAACAGCACGTTCAATATCTAAAATTGAAGAAGCAGGATCCTTGAGTTCTGCTTCAACAACGCCATGAAGTTGTCCCATTTGCACTAATAATTCACGCATATTTTTAGCACCTGCGCCACTTGCTGCTTGATAAGTTGCGACTGAAACCCATTCAACAAGGTCACGTTCAAATAGACCACCTAAAGCCATTAACATTAAACTTACTGTACAGTTACCACCTACATAAGTTTTAATTCCTTCTTTCAACCCTTTATCGATCACATGTTGATTGACAGGGTCAAGCACGATAATGGCATCTTTTTCCATACGTAGTGCAGAAGCTGCATCTACCCAGTAGCCGTCCCAACCAGTAGCACGTAATTTAGGATATACTTCATTGGTATAATCCCCACCTTGACAAGTAACAATAATTTCTTGTTGTTTTAATGCATCAAGATCATAAGCATTAAGAAGAACGCCTGCATCTTTTCCCGCAAAGGTTGGCGCTGGTTGACCTGCTTGTGATGTAGTAAAGAATGTTGGTGCAATATTGGCAAAATCTTGTTCTTGTTGCATACGGTCCATTAATACTGAACCCACCATACCGCGCCAACCAATAAAACCGACTTTTTTCATTGTTATACCCTCATTAGTTAATTTTGAAATAAATGCTGTGTTTTTTTGATAAGGCTTAATTAATTACTCTATAAAATGAATTAAATCAATAGTTGATTCTCAAAAAAGATGAAAAAGTCTAAAATTTGTTGAAGTATTTAGCAAACAGTATGGGAATCGCTATAACAACGGTGGTTTTTATATTTATTTGCTATGATATATGGAGCAATAAAGCAAAATTCGCTTGGAGAAAATAATGACAAAACGAATTATTGTTGGGATTTCTGGTGCGTCTGGTATCGTTTATGCAATCGATCTATTACAAACATTACGCCAGTTAAAGATTGATGTAGAAATTCACGGAGTTGTAAGCCAATGGGCGCGGGAAAATTTACGTATTGAAACGACAATAGAATTATCTAACCTCTATGATCTAATGGATTATCATTATGCAAATCATGATATGGCAGCGACTATTGCATCAGGCTCTTATTTAATTGATGCAATGGTGATTGTGCCTGCAAGTATGAAGACAGTTGCTGGAATTGCGTGCGGTTTTCATGACAGTTTAATTGGTAGGGCGGCAGATGTAACCTTAAAAGAACAACGTAAATTAATTATTGTGCCGAGAGAAACTCCCTTAAGTGTGATCCATCTAGAAAATTTAACTAAATTAGCGAAGTTAGGGGCTCATATTATTCCCCCTATTCCTGCGTTTTATCATCCGCCGCAATCGATAGATGAGTTAATCCGTCAACAAACAACGAAAATGTTAGATTCTTTAGGGATTGCATATCCAGATGCAGAGCGTTGGCAAGGTTCTTTTCGGACTAGTAAACGCTAAAATTTTGAAAAAGTAGGTATTTTTATAGAAAAAAATCTTAATTTTGAGAGGTAACGCACTAAATTGTGCATCATATTGGGTTAAGATAACTCATATTGAGGAGTTTTTAGCAAGATGATAACGAGATTAAATTTGTTTCCGCTTAGTATAAAGTAAGAATTTTCTCTGAAAATGCCTATTCTACATTCAATAAAATAGAAAAATATGCAAGAATAAGCACCGTTTATTTTATCGGTAAAATACAAATTTCCCCTCTCTTTTCTTTTTTAAGATGTCGTGAAAATTTGTAGGATATATAAAAGAAAATTCTTCTTTTAAAACTAATAGGATTTTTATGAAAACAACGGCAGAAATTAGACAAGCTTATTTAGATTTCTTTCATAGCAAAGGACACCAAATTGTTGCGAGTAGTTCATTAGTGCCAGAAAACGACCCGACATTGTTATTTACTAATGCTGGGATGAATCAATTTAAAGATGTTTTCTTAGGTGTTGATAAACGCGCTTATCATCGTGCAACCACAGCACAACGTTGTGTGCGAGCTGGCGGTAAGCATAACGATCTTGAAAATGTTGGATATACCGCACGTCACCATACTTTCTTTGAAATGTTAGGTAACTTTAGTTTCGGTGATTATTTTAAGAAAGATGCAATTCATTATGCGTGGGAGTTTTTGACCTCAGCACAATGGTTAGGGTTACCAAAAGAAAAATTATGGGTAACTGTCTATGAAACGGATGATGAAGCTTATGATATTTGGCATAAGGAAGTAGGCGTACCAGCAGAACGTATTATTCGTATTGGAGATAATAAAGGCGCACCTTATGCTTCTGATAACTTCTGGCAAATGGGTGATACAGGTCCATGTGGTCCGTGTACAGAAATTTTCTATGATCATGGTGATCATATTTTGGGAGGTCCTCCTGGCTCACCAGAAGAAGATGGCGATCGCTATATTGAGATCTGGAACGTGGTATTTATGCAATATAACCGCCTTGCAGATGGAACAATGGAAAAATTGCCAAAACCATCTGTAGATACAGGAATGGGATTAGAACGAATTAGTGCTGTCTTGCAACACGTAAACTCAAACTATGATATTGATATTTTTAAAGTATTGATTGCTAAAGCGGCAGAAATTATAGGTGAGAAAGATTTAAATAATAAATCTCTTCGTGTGATTTCTGACCATATTCGTTCTTGTGCATATCTGATTGCTGATGGTGTATATCCATCTAATGAAGGCCGTGGTTATGTATTGCGTCGTATTATTCGCCGTGCAGTACGTCATGGTCACCTATTAGGCGCAAAAGAAACATTCTTCTATAAATTAGTCCCAACTTTGATCGAAGTGATGGCTCAGGCTGGTGAGATTGTTAAAGAAAAACAAGCACATATAGAAAAATTATTACGTTTAGAAGAAGAACAATTTGCGAGAACATTAGAGCGTGGTTTAGCGTTGTTAGATTCTGAGCTTGCTGGATTAAATGGAAGTGTGCTTTCTGGAGAAGTGGCATTTAAGCTTTATGATACCTATGGTTTCCCTCTTGATTTAACGGCGGATGTTTGTCGTGAACGTAATATTACGATTGATGAAGAAGGCTTTAATCGTGAAATGGATGCACAGCGTGAGCGTGCACAAGCAGCAAGCCAATTTGGTATGGACTACAATAATTTGATTCGTGTTGAAGGAACAACCGCATTTGAAGGTTATCATGAAGTTGAAAGCCTCGCTAAAGTTTCTGCAATCTTTATTGATGGAAAACAGGTTGAAGAAGTTAATGCAGGACAAAGTGCCGTAATTATTCTAGAAAATACCCCATTCTATGCTGAATCAGGCGGTCAAATTGGAGATAGCGGTGTATTAGAAAGTGCAGATGTTTTATTCCAAGTAAAAGATACCCAAAAGTATGGTCAGGTTTTTGGACATATTGGTGAATTAGAAAAAGGTCAGATTAAAGTTGGTCAGACATTAAATGCGATTGTTGATGCAAAACGTCGTCAAGCAACATCTTTGAATCACTCTGCAACTCACTTGTTACATGCTGCATTACGCCAAGTATTAGGTACACATGTTGTCCAAAAAGGTTCATTGGTTTCTGACAAAGTATTACGCTTTGACTTCTCACAACCAGAAGCAATTACTAAGGCTCAACTTGCAGAGATTGAGCGTTTAGTTAACGAACAAGTGCGCGCGAATCATCCAGTAACAGTAGAAGTTATGGATATTGAATCGGCAAAAGCAAAAGGTGCGATGGCACTATTTGGTGAGAAATATGGTGATGAAGTTCGTGTGATTACTATGGGGGATTTCTCAGTTGAACTTTGTGGTGGGATCCATGTAAAACGAACAGGTGATATTGGTTTCTTCAAGATTGTTTCAGAAAGTGCGATTGCTGCGGGAACTCGCCGTATCGAAGCTGTAACTGGTGAAGAAGCATTTAATGCCGTATTAGCTCAACAAGCATTATTAACACAAAGTGCAGATTTGTTGAAATCTGATGTCGCATCAGTTGTAGAAAAAATTCAACAATTACAAGATAGAGCGAAAAAATTAGAGAAAGAGCTGCAACAACTCAAAGAAAAATCTGCCGTTCAAGCAGTTTCTGATCTAGCGCAACAAGCGCAAGAATTGAATGGTGTTAAAGTAGTCATTGAAGCAGTAAATGGTGTTGAACCAAAATCATTACGACTAATGGTAGATGATTTGAAAAATCGACTTGGTTCCGCTGTTATTGTTTTTGGTGCAACACAAGATGAAAAAGTCAATCTTATTGTTGGTGTTACCCAAGATGTAACCAGTAAAGTAAAAGCAGGGGAATTAGTTAATTTACTTGCTCAATTTGTTGGGGGTAAAGGCGGTGGCAGACCAGATATGGCAATGGCTGGTGGTAATGAGCCTGAAAAATTAAACGAAGCATTAGCCTTTGCGCAAAGTTGGTTAGTGGATAAGCTATAAGTTAGTCCACCTCTATTAAGGAGGTGGCATCCTCGTGCGATGAACCTATCTGAAAGTAGAGATTGATAAATTTCGCTAATATTAATACAGGAAAAGGAGTGAATTATGTTAATTCTAACTCGAAAAATGGATGAGAAATTATTAATCGGTGATGATATTACAATCAGTGTGTTAGAGATACGAGGCAATCAAGTCAAAATTGGCGTTGATGCACCAAAGGATGTTGCTATTTATCGTGAAGAGATTTATCACAAGGTAAAAGAAGCGAAACTAAAAGAGCAAGACAAAGAATAATTTTGACAATATAAAATGAGGTACAACATGGAGAAAATAACCTGCTTTAAAGCCTATGATATTCGAGGAAAATTAGGCGAAGAGTTAAATGCAGATATAGCTTATCGAATCGGACGTGCTTTTGGGCAATTTTTAAAACCGAAAAGTATTGTTGTTGGTGGAGATGTTCGCCTGACAAGTAAAGAGCTAAAGAGTGCTGTAACAAATGGATTATTAGACTCAGGAGTAGATGTTATTGATCTTGGGCAAACTGGGACAGAAGAGATCTATTTTGCAACCTCATTTTTAAAAACCGATGGCGGAATCGAGGTTACAGCAAGCCATAATCCAATGGATTATAATGGTTTGAAACTTGTACGTGAGGGTTCTCGTCCAATTAGTAGTGATACAGGTTTAAAAGATATTCAGCGTTTAGCTGAGGAAAATAATTTCCCTGAAGTTACCAAACGTGGTGAATATAAACAAATTTCAGTCGTGGATGACTATGTAGCGCATCTTCTTTCTTATATTGATTTAAGTAAGTTAAAACCATTAAAGTTAGTGATTAACTCAGGTAATGGTGCCGCTGGTCCAATTATTGATAAGATTGAAGCGGTATTTAAACAAAAACAAGTACCAGTAGAATTTATTAAAGTTCATAATGATCCTGATGGTACTTTCCCTCATGGTATTCCTAACCCACTTTTACATGAAAATCGCCAAGACACTATTGATGCTGTTTTAAAACATAAAGCAGATATGGGCGTAGCATTTGATGGTGACTTTGACCGTTGTTTCCTTTTTGATGAAAAAGGAGAATTCATCGAAGGTTACTATATCGTAGGCCTATTATCTCAAGCATTCTTACAAAAAATGCCTGGTGCCAAAATTATCTATGATCCACGTTTAATCTGGAATACAGAAAAAATTGTAGCAGAGAATGGCGGTGAAGCAGTAATGTCTAAATCTGGCCACTCTTTCATTAAAGAAAAAATGCGTAGTGTAGATGCGGTTTATGGTGGAGAGATGAGTGCGCACCACTATTTCCGTGATTTCTTCTATTGTGATAGTGGTATGATTCCGTGGTTATTAGTGACAGAGTTACTCTGCACAACAGGAAAAACCTTAGGTGAGTTAGTGGGTAATAGTGTAGAAACTTTCCCATCACCAGGTGAAATCAATAGTAAATTGGCAGATGCGAAAGTTGCCATTGAACGAGTGAAAAATGCTTATGCACCAGGAGCAGTAAGTGTGAATGATTTAGATGGTATAAGCATTGAATACCCAGATTGGCGTTTCAATTTGCGTTCTTCTAATACAGAACCTGTTGTACGTTTGAACTTAGAAACTCGTGGTAATAAAGCATTAATGGAAGAAAAAACAGCCGAAGTTTTAGCTTTGTTACGTCAGTAATCGATTTTCCCGAATGGGATAGGTAAGATAACCGCACATTTGTGCGGTTATTTGTATCTAGTAGTTGAAAATAAAAGGAAAAAGAATGAAAGCAATTATCCCTGTTGCAGGTTTGGGAACAAGAATGTTGCCAGCGACCAAAGCAATTCCAAAAGAGATGCTAACTATTGCGGACAAACCATTAATCCAATATATCGTGAATGAGTGTGTGGCTGCAGGCATTAAAGAGATTGTTTTAGTAACACATTCTTCAAAAAATGCGATAGAGAACCATTTTGATACTTCGTTTGAATTAGAAACGATGTTAGAAAAACGGGTAAAACGTCAATTATTGGAAGAAGTTCGTTCAATTTGTCCTAAAGATGTGACTATTATGCATGTCCGTCAAGGATATGCGAAAGGATTAGGGCATGCGGTACTCTGTGGACGAGCATTAGTTGGTAACGAACCATTTGCGGTGGTTTTACCAGATGTGATTTTGGCTGAGTTTACTGCGGATCAGAAAAAAGATAATCTTGCGGCGATGATCAAGCGTTTTAATGAAACTAAAGCCAGCCAAATTATGGTAGCACCTGTGGCACAAGAAGATGTCTCTAGTTACGGTATTGTGGATTGTGGTGATGTTGATTTAAATGCGAATGAAAATGCAGTAATTCATAATATTGTTGAAAAACCGAGTGTTGAAACTGCACCATCTAATTATGCTGTAGTTGGTCGTTATGTATTCTCAGCTGGAATTTGGGATCTGCTTGCAAGAACGCCTGTTGGGGTTGGTGATGAAATTCAGTTAACGGATGCTATCGATCTGTTAATTAAACAGGAAACAGTTGAAGCTTTTACGATGAAAGGTAGAACTTTTGACTGTGGTGATAAGATTGGTTATATGCAAGCATTCGTTGAGCATAGTTTACATCATCCAAAATTAGGTGATGAATTTAAACAATATCTTCTACAATTATCAAAAACGCTAAAATAATCATCTCTTTTGAATAGGCTAAACTGAGTTTAGCCTATTTTTCTACCTATTCCATAGTAAATTGTCATTAAAAAATTTCTACTAACGCTAATTTTATCTTTTTTATGTTCGTTTTTTGAGTTTTTAAACTCAAATTTGAACATAAGAAAATAAAAAATCAAAATTCTTTGTGATAACGCTCACAAATAATAAATCATCTAGATAACAACCCTATGTTTTTGTGCTATTTTACGCATGAAGTCTTTTGAGTCTTTATAATAAAAAATTGGAGGATTACTTATGTTTGGTTTTTTGAAACCCGCTCCTGAGAAGCCAATGCTTCCAGAAGCACAAATTGATCCAACGTATCGTCGGTTACGTTGGCAAGTATTTTTTGGTATTTTCTTTGGTTATGCAGCTTATTACTTTGTTCGTAGTAATTTTGATTTAGCTCAAAAAGGATTAATTGAAGCTGGAATGTATACTAAAACCGAACTTGGTATTATTGGGATTGCACCAGGTTTAGCATACGGTTTATCAAAATTCTTTATGGCAGCTGTTTCTGACCGTTCTAATCCAAAAATGTTCTTACCATTTGGTTTGGCGCTTTCTGGGTTATGTATGACCCTAATGGGATTAATTCCATGGGCAACATCTGGCATTTTAATTATGTTCGTGATTTTGTTTATCAATGGTTGGTTCCAAGGTATGGGATGGCCTCCTTGTGGCCGTACTATGGTGCATTGGTGGTCAAAGAAAGAACGTGGAACAATCGTTTCTATTTGGAATACTGCACATAACTTAGGTGGTATGATGCCAGCTGTATTAGTCGGTATTGCAAGTTCAATTTATGCAGCAAATCACCCTGAAGTGGCGAAAGTGACTTTTGCCCATGTATGGCAAGAAGCATTGTATTATCCAGGTATTGCCGCAATGGTTGCAGCTGTCATTATTTTCTTTGTTATGAAAGATACCCCTCAATCCTGTGGTTTACCACCAATTGAGAAATATAAAAATGACTATCCTGAAGATTATGATGAAAAAACTTATGAACATAATCTTAGTACTAAAGATATCTTCATTACTTATGTATTGAAAAACCGTTTACTTTGGTACATTGCGATTGCGAACGTATTTGTGTATCTCATTCGTTACGGTATTTTGAAATGGTCTCCAGTTTACCTCGGTGAAGTGAAACACTTTGATATCAAAGGTACAGCGTCAGCGTATGCAATTTATGAGTTTGCGGCGATTCCAGGTACATTACTTTGTGGTTGGGTATCTGACAAAGTGTTTAAAGGTAAACGTGGTTTAACTGGTTTTGTGTTTATGGTGTTAGTGACGATTGCTGTTGTTGTTTTCTGGTTAAACCCAGCAACACCACAAGAAGAGTTAGCACAATATGCAAACTTACCATGGTATAAAAATCCATATCAATTAACAGATTTTATTCTTATGACAACTATTGGGTTCCTTATCTATGGTCCTGTTATGTTAATCGGTTTACATGCACTTGAATTAGCACCGAAAAAAGCAGCAGGTACTTCTGCAGGCTTTACCGGCTTATTCGGATATCTTGGTGGTACAGTAGCTGCAAGTGCGGTTGTTGGTTGGGCATCTGATACTTATGGCTGGGATGGCGGTTTCTACGTTATGGTAGGTGGCTCAGTATTAGCCTGTGTATTAATGTTAATCACTATGATGGAAGAAGGTAAACATAAAGCGAAAATTGCTCGAGAAGATCGTTACGGTAATTAATTTCTAATAGAGGCGATAACTAGTTTATCGCCTTTTTTGTATCTAAAATATAAAGGAGAAAATGATGAAATTAGCAAACCTTGTTATTGCTTTAATTGGGGCTGGCGTGCTGAGTGGTTGTGCAACTCAATCTGCAATGGAAAAAAACAATATGTGTGATGAAAAATTGGTGATTGCTCATCGTGGAGCAAGTGGTTATATCCCTGAGCATACTTTAGAATCTAAAGCGTTAGCTTTTGGGCAACAAGCAGATTACTTAGAACAAGATTTGGTGATGACTAAAGATAATCATTTAGTGGTGATTCATGATCATTTCTTAGATGGCTTAACTGATGTAGCACAAAAATTTCCAAAACGTCATCGTAAGGATGGCAAGTATTATGTAATGGATTTCACTTTAGCTGAAATTAAAAGTCTGAATATGACTGAAAATTTTAAAACAGAAAATGGTAAGCAAGTCCAAGTGTATCCAGATCGTTTCCCTATGTGGAAATCTAATTTTAAAATCCATACCTTTGAAGAAGAAATTGAGTTTATTCAAGGGCTAGAGAAATCAACAGGTAAAAAAATTGGTATCTATCCAGAAATTAAAGCACCATGGTTACACCATCAAGAGGGTAAAGATATTGCTTTAGCAACATTAAAGGTATTGAAGAAATATGGTTATACCAGTAAAAATGATCGTGTTTACCTGCAAACCTTTGATTTTAATGAGTTAAAACGAATTAAGACAGAGCTAGAGCCAAAATTGGGTATGGATCTTAAATTAGTACAATTAATTGCTTATACCGATTGGCATGAAACAGAAGAAAAAAATGCGCAAGGTAAATGGGTAAATTATAGTTATGACTGGATGTTTAAACTGGGTGCAATGGCGGAAGTTGCTAAATATGCGGATGGAGTTGGACCAGGTTGGTATATGTTAGTTGATGATGAGAAATCAACATTAGGTAATATTAAATATACCCCGATGGTACAAGATATTGCTAAACAGAAATTAGAGTTACATCCTTATACTGTACGTAAGGACGCATTGCCTAAATATATGAAAGATGTCAATGAAATGTATGATGCGTTATATAACAAAGCAGGGGCAACAGGATTATTTACCGATTTTCCTGATTTAGCAGTTAAATTCTTAGAAACTCAATGTAAAAAATAGTTCTTTTTTATTACTACCCAATATTGTTTGAATATTGGGTAGATTTCGATCACATTTTTAATAAAATTCCCATCAATTCTTATCTAATTATGCAAAGATCTGATATTGTTTTGCTATCAGCTAGATAATTGATAAATCGTTTTATCTAGAATTAAATAAATTCCTTTGTAAGCTTGTTGGCGATTAAGGAATTAATCTCTGAACTTACTCCACTAAGCTCATAACGTTCCAATAATTGGTGATTGTATGAAAGAATTATTTCGAGCAAATCTTTATGTTGCAGACTGCGATAGTGTTAACTCTACTTATGATAATGCACATTACACGAGACGTTTTAAATCAGGTATTTTGATGGCAAAAAGTATTGGAATGAATCCGAATATGATTTTTGACAGTCAAGGGTTTGAAATGGTTATTTCAGATCCTAAAGTGAAAAAATTTTTTGCAAAAAAAGTCAAAGAGAAAGAGAAGGAAGGTTTAGAGTATTGTATTAATGTTCATATTTATAATAATTTTATTGAAGATGGATATTTTGACTTTAATGCCAAAGAGAATCCTTTTGAAAGATATTATCATGAGAAATTAAGAGAACATTATTTGTTTAGTTCATATCATTTAACTAAGCAAGAAATAGAAAAAGATAGTTTAATGCAAGAAAAAATTGCTCAGAAACTTACTGCATTAAATGAGTTTGTTCAATATATTTATCAAGAAACAGGAAATAATATTTTTAAAATAAGGAATGATAATGCTGTTTTAGATTTAAGATCATTATTATTAAATAGATCGACATATATGCTGACTGATATTAGTAAATTTTCAGAAATGGATGAAAATTTCAAAAAAATATATATTGATTCATTACAACAATTTAAAGAATTAATTGAAGGTAATATTGATATTAAGAGTCGATCACAGGTGTATCATTTGTTGGAAACTATGTTGGCACGAGAGTTTTCTGAACATTCAGTGATTTTGAAAGAAAAATTAAAAACAGATATTATAGATATTTCCTATAATAGTTCTTTTATCAAAGAAGGCGAAATTTTTCGATATAAAAGTATCGATGCATTAGATATTGTATATGAAAAATTATTTGATTCTTATGCTGATAGTGGGATATTAATAACAGCTTATAATTTATATAAAACAATTAAAAAAATTAAATCAAAAATTGAGATCTTAGACTTAGTGTCGAATCCTGCAGGTATTGTAAATTATCTTGTTGATGAACTATTAAATGAAGCGAGTGATAGAGGTGTGAGTGCTGCACATAAAGCAATATCTTATCTTTTACCAAAGACAAGGTTACTTGGTGTAGCAGAGTCTAAGAATTTATTAATAGGAGTAAAGGCAAGTGTTAAAGACAATAAAAATTAATACGATATTTAAAAATAAATACTTAGAATTGCAAAATAATAATGTCATAGAGGAAACAACAAATAAATCTTTTGAACATCTTCGTTTAATCGAAAAAGAAACAATTTATCCTGGTGCAGTCGCTATTTGTAAATTTGAAGATAAATTATTATTAATTAATAACTATCGTTATGGGATTGCTCGAATGAGTCTGGAGTTTCCTAGAGGTTATGTTGAACAAGGAGAAACTTTGGAAGCGTGTGCGATTAGAGAATTATTTGAAGAAACAGGCATTACATTTAATCCTGAAATTGATTCAATCAAAAGGTTAGGTGAAATTGCAGTAAGCTCTTCTATTATGGCAACAATGACACCATTTTATTTAATTGAACTTAAGCAGTCCTTGCCAGAAATTCATTTGCAATCCGAGGAAAATATAGAAGATTTTAGATGGGAAACTATTGATAATATTATTAAATTGATTAAAGAAGGTGCGATTATTGATAGCTTTACTGTTTGTGGTATAGGTTTCTGCTTGTTATCTAATTAGCATTTAGGTTTCGCAGGGCGACTTCATTTTATTCGCAAGCAAGCTTGCTCACCCTAACGGGCCGTTGCAAGCAACGTTCAAAAAGCTATCGCTTTTTGTCATTGCTCGTACAAAGAAAATGAAGCAAAAGACAACGCAAAGCGTTGAATGTTGCTGAAAGCAACAGCCTGAAGGCTGAGTGAAGCGAATAAACACGCCCTCACTCACTTGCTATTCCTCATTCCAATAAGATTTTCCGGGCGGCAAAAAACAGAGATTTTTCTCACTCCGTTCGAAAAAAGATCACTTTTTTTGCCTAAAAATCTTATTTGCATTCGGGCAAGTGTGAGAGGGAACCCATTAAACATTTATTAAGATTTGTGCATAAATTTAGGTTTGCCAGTAGCTTGAGTTCAATATGTAACACAATTTAATTAAATTTATTTTTTGCGATCTCACTTCCATTTTCTATACCTCAACATAGATTCAGTTTTGACTCTTTTACACAATGACTCTCGTCATAATGCTATGACATTCTATGGTTATTTATTGATGAGGTATTTATGAAATTAAAACATCTTCTATTTATGATTTGTGGTTCTTTGTCTGTGTTATTTACCCCTTTTTCGATGGCAACAACAGAGGCGACTGACCAAACACAAGTTGAAGCGACGGTAGTACAAAGCGATAAGGTGAATTTAAATACTGCGACGGCTGAACAGTTACAGAAAGGATTGGTTGGCATTGGTGCTAAAAAAGCACAAGCTATTGTTGAGTATCGCGATCAGCATGGGCCGTTTGTAGCCTTAGAACAGCTTACAGAAGTAAAAGGAATTGGCAGTGCAATTTTTGAGAAAAATAAGGGGAGAATGACGATTGAGTAAGATAAATAGACAAACACAATAATTGATTAGCAGTGTAAAAAAATAGCTCCCAAATTAAGGACAATTTGGGAGCTTTTTGATTCTATTGTAAAAGGTCAGTATTTAATCAGCCCATACCGTATTTTTTTAATTTTTTACGTAATGTACCGCGGTTAATGCCTAACATAGTTGCAGCACGAGTTTGATTACCACGGGTATATTGCATAACCATATCCAACATTGGATGCTCAACTTCTGCTAATACTAATTCATAGAGATCATTCACATCTTGTCCATTTAGTTGTGCTAAATAGTTTTTTAATGCTTGTTTTACAGAATCACGTAATGGTTTATTAGTTACTTGAGCTTGAGCATTTAACGTTGATACAGTTAAAGCTTCGGCAGTGCTACGTTGTTCGAACATTTTTTCCCTTTATCTACTTTATTATGATTACGACATTAGTCGGATTGAACACAAAAATTCCTCTAATGCATCTAATTGATCATTTGGATCAGTTAAAGCATTAAAAGATCTCTTAAAATCAGAGCATGAACAGAAGCGATCCACATACCAAGCAACGTGTTTACGTGCAATACGATAACCTTTCTCGGCACCATAAAATTGATGCAAGTTTGCAATATGCTGCAATATTACCGCTTTCTTTTCAGAAAATGGTAAGTCAGATGCTGGGCTATTCTTCTCTAATAATTCGGTAATTTCTCGAAAAATCCATGGATTTCCCAATGCTCCACGGCCAAGCATAACAGCATCAGCACCTGTATAATCTAAGACTTCCTTGGCTTTGTTTGCGGAATCAATATCGCCATTGGCAATGACGGGAATTGATACAGCTTGTTTTACAGCTTTAATACTGTCGTATTCTGCTTGCCCATTAAATAGACAAGCACGAGTGCGACCATGAATAGTGAGTGCTTGAATTCCAGCATCTTCTGCTATTTTTGCAATTAAACTGCAATTGCGATGTTGTTGATCCCAACCAGTTCTTATTTTTAACGTAACGGGAACATCAACCGCATCTACCACGGCTTTTAAAATCTTAGCAACGAGATCAGGATATTGTAATAACGCTGAACCCGCCAATTTCTTATTCACTTTCTTGGCAGGACAACCCATATTAATATCAATGATTTCTGCGCCGTAACCGACATTAACCTGTGCTGCTTGAGCCATTTCATCCGGATCACTACCTGCAATTTGCACAGCATTGATCCCAATCTCAGGATGATGAGCCAAACGTAATTTAGATTTTTCGGTATGCCATACATCAGGATTTGTCGACATCATTTCAGAGAAAGTTAATGCCGCACCATATTGTGAACAAATACGCCGAAAAGGAAGATCAGTAATCCCTGCCATAGGTGCTAAGATGACGGGATTTTTCAAAATAAATTGACCAATCTGCACACTTATTACCTATTGCTACCTATCGTTTTTTCGTTCTTCTATGGATTAATTGATGATGACAAAATCGCCAGTCTTTGGGACTGAAACGGTCGCTTATAATACGCACTTTTATAGCAATAGTGAAGCCCTAAATGCGATTTTACGAAGAAAAAGTGTACTTTTTTTCGACTTAATTCGCTGAAAGTTTAAACAATGTAAAATTTTTATGATTAAAATCGAAAATTGATCAAACCTAATTGCTAAAAAGGGAATAAAAAGCGATGATTTCTTTCCATATGACATTTCTCAGGTGCAAACGCAAAGGAATAAGGAGAATATATGGAACAGAGAAAACCTGACTTACAATGGTTATCCGATCCTGCCATTTTTGCAGTCAATAGATTGCAAGCACATTCAGATCATCGTTATTACGCTACAACAAGAGAAGCAAAACGCAGAGGTGAAATGCCAATGCGATATTCATTGAATGGTGATTGGTTTTTTCATTATGCAAAGAACCTAGCACAACAGCCATCAGATTTTTATCAATTAGACTATGATAATCGCAGCTGGCAAACCATAAGAGTACCAGGGCATATTCAGTTACAAGGGTTTGTGCAACCACATTATGTAAATACGATGTACCCTTGGGATGGTAAAGCAGATATTCGCCCACCAGCGATTCCCGTTGCGGAGAACAGTGTGGGAAGTTATGTAACCTATTTTTCTGTTCCAGCAACTTGGCAAACTCAACCTGTGTTTATTTCGTTTCAAGGGGTAGAAACGGCATTTTTCATTTGGTTAAATGGCGAATTTGCTGGATATAGTGAAGACTCTTTTACGCCAGCAGAGTTTGAACTTACGCCTTTTTTACAACCAGGTGAAAATAAATTAGCAGTAGCAGTTTATCAACGTAGTACTGGCAGTTGGTTAGAAGATCAGGATTTTTGGCGTTTCTCAGGGATTTTTCGTGATGTTTATCTTTATACCGTGCCTAAAATTCATCTCTATGATCTTGATAGTAAAATTGCGGTGAGTGAAGATCTCAACCACGCAGAAATTACACTTAAAACTCAATTTTTATCCGCTAGTCCAATGGGGATCAAAACAATTAAAGCATCATTGTTTGATCAACAAGATCAATTAATCGCTACAACGGAATGTACTACCACAGCAGAACAAGCAGAATTAGCGTTATCCGTACAATCGCCATATCTATGGAGTGCTGAATCCCCTTATTTATATCAGTTATATCTAGAAATCTTTGATGAGCAACAACAACTAATTGAAGTGATACCTCAACAATTAGGTCTTCGCCGTTTTGAACTAAAGAATGGCGTGATGCAATTAAATGGTAAGCGCATTGTCTTCAAAGGCGTAAATCGACATGAATTTAATTGTGTTCGTGGGCGGGCGATTACTCAAGAAGATATGTTGTGGGATATTCAGGTATTAAAACAGCATAATTTTAATGCTGTACGTACTTCACATTATCCAAATCAAACCCTTTGGTATGAACTTTGTGATCAGTATGGCTTATATGTGATAGATGAAATGAATTTAGAAACACACGGTTCATGGCAAAAAATGGGAAAAGTTGAGCCATCTTGGAACATTCCAGGAAGTGATCTGCGTTGGAATGAGATTGTATTAGATCGGGCTAAATCAATGTATCAACGAGATAAAAATCATGCCTCGATCTTAATTTGGTCTTGTGGTAATGAATCTTATGCTGGAGAAGTGTTATTAAATGTTTCTCGTTATTTTCATCAACAAGATCCTTATCGTTTAGTACATTATGAAGGCGTATTCCATTGTCGTGAATTTGATCAGATCAGCGATATGGAAAGCAGAATGTATGCAAAACCAGATGAAATAGAGGCTTATCTGCAACAACAACCCGCTAAGCCATATATTAGCTGTGAGTTTACTCATGCAATGGGAAATTCAAATGGCAATCTGGATAAATATATTGCCTTAGAAAAATATGAACAGTATCAAGGCGGTTTTATTTGGGATTTTATCGATCAAGGATTATTGCAGAAAGATCGTTATGGCAAGCCTTATCTTGCTTATGGTGGCGACTTTGATGATCGTCCGACGGACCGTAATTTCTGCTGTAATGGTCTAGTATTTGCGGATCGTACTTTATCTCCTAAAATGCAAGAAGTGAAATACCTTTATCAAAATTTAAAATTATTGCCACAACAAGATAAGGTATTAATTCGTAACGAAAATTGTTTTATTGATACGCAAGATTATTACTTTATTGCACATTTACTGTTGAATGGTGTAGAACAGCAACAAATTCGATTTGAAGCGATAATTCCTGCCTTATCCACAGAAGAAATTCAACTAGAATGGGATCAAGAAAACTTACAGCAAGCGGGTGAGTATTGTGTACAAGTAACCGCTCATTTAAAGCAAAAAACAGTGTGGGCAGAAGCGGATAGTGAGATGGCTTTTGGACAATTTATTTTTAGTCAAGCTGAAGGTATTCAAACTGAAACAGCATTAGCAACCCAAAAATTAACAGTGATTAATGGAGATATTAATCTTGGCGTGAGAGGGGAACATTTTTCTGCACTATTTTCTCGCCAAGAAGGAAGCCTGATCTCTTTGGTTTATCACGGTAAAGAGTTGATCAAGACCGCACCAATGCCACTGTTTTGGCGTGCAACAACAGATAATGATCGTGGTACAGCAAGACGTTTTAAAGCAGGATATTGGTTAATGGCGAGCTTATCAGGGCGTTGTAAAGAAATGGTATGGCAATCTATTGCTGATGAGTGTGTGGAGGTGAAATTCACCTATATTTATCCAATTTATCAACAACTGAACGTAGTTGTAATTTATCGTGTCTTTGATTCTGGTGAAATCAGGGTAATTTGTGAATATGAAGGGCAAGAGGGATTACCTGATTTGCCAATTTTTGCATTAAGTTTTCGGACAGATGCGGAATATCAACAATTAAGTTGGTATGGGTTAGGTGAAGCAGAAAATTACCAAGATCGTTGTTGCGGTGCAAAATTAGGGATTTTCCATAATTGTGTAAGCGAAAATTATGCACCTTATAGTATTCCGCAGGAAACAGGGAATCGAACGGGAGTGCGTTGGGTAAAATGTTATAACCAAGCAGCAACAGCTGGCTTCCAAATAGAAGCCGTTGATCAGCCATTAGAGTGTAACTTCTTACCTTATACAGCATTTGAAATAGAAAATGCACAACATCATTATGAATTACCGCCAATCCATTACACAGTAGTGACCGTAGCAGCTAAACAAATGGGCGTAGGCGGTGATGATAGTTGGGGAGCAGAAGTCCACCCTGAATATCGTATTCCTGCAACGGAACGGATCTGTTTTAGTTTTACATTAAGTGGTTTAGTGATGTAATAAACATTTGTATTTTGTTATAAGTAAAAAATGCCCATGATTTGCAGTAATCTAGAAATTATGGGTATTTTTATACCTAATTTCAGGTAATTTAGTCACGAAATTGGTTTTTCTTATAACTTATAGCTATATATAAAGCAAAATAGCTATTTTCCTTTCTATCGACCTCTCATTAAAATTTATTCATAAAGTCTAAAATTTAATTTAAGGAATTCACAATGAAAACAACATTTAAAAAATATTTGAAAGGAACATTTGTTCTTTCTTTAGGTTTAGCATTAGCACAATCTGCATTAGCATTAACTAATGAAGAAGCAGCGGCAGATTTAGCAAAACGTGTTAATGAACATGGGACAATCGTTGTAGGAACAGAGGGAACTTATCCTCCGTTCACTTACCATGATGAGTCAGGCAAACTAACCGGGTATGATGTTGAATTAACTCGTTTAGTGGCAAAAGAGCTTGGCGTGAAAGTGGATTTTAAAGAAACACAATGGGATGCAATGTTATCAGGCTTAAATAACCACCGTTTTGATATTGTTGCTAACCAAGTCGGTTTAACTTCACCAGAACGTCGTGCGAAATATGATAAAACAACAGAATATAGTTATTCTGGTGCAGTTGTGGTGGCTCGTAAAGGTGAAACCCGTGTTAAAGACTGGGCAGATCTAAAAGGTTTAAAATCAGCACAATCTTTCACCAGTAATTACGGTGAATTAGCCACTAAAAATGGTGCAGAGATTGTTGGTGTTGATGGCTTAGCGCAAGCAATCCAACTGGTGTTACAAAACCGTGCAGATGTCACCTTAAATGATCGCCTTGCAGTATTAGATTTCTTACATAAACACCCAAATGCAAATTTAGAAATTGTATTACGTGATAAATCACAACCAGTCGGTTCTGGTTTTGTCTTCAATAAAGGTAACCAAGCGGTGATTGCGAAATTTAATGCAGCTATCGAAAAATTAAAGAAAGAAGGCAAATTAAAAGAACTTTCAACTCAATTCTTTGGTGAAGATGTTTCTGTTATTGAATAATTAAATCAGTATTTATAAGTGGAGGTGGGTATGTTACTACGTAAGATTGTTAAAGGATTAGTAGTGTTAGGCTTCTTTAGTGCGACAGCGGCTTTCGCTAACCAAGCTGATTGGATGACAAAAGATACACTGACAGTCGGTACTGAAGGAACTTACCCGCCTTTTACTTATCATGATGAAAATGGCAAATTAACCGGCTACGATGTTGAAGTTGCTAGAGCAGTAGCGGAAAAACTTGGTTTAAAAATTGAATTTAAAGAAACTGCCTGGAATGCATTATTAGCAGGATTAAATAATGGGCGTTTTGATACAGTGGTAAACCAAGTTACTATGAATGATGAAAGAAGAAAGAAATATCAAAGTTCATTACCTTATAGTTATTCTGGTGCAGCATTAGCCGTACGTAGTAGTTTAAGCCAAGTTCATGCAGTAAAAGATCTTAAGGGCTTAAAAGGTGGTTTAGCATTTACCAGTAACTTTGCTGATTTAGTTCGTCAGAATCAAGGAGAAGTTGTACCAGTCGAAGGTGGCTTAGGTCAAGAAATGGCACTGGTGGCACAAGGACGTGTCGATTTTACACTTAATGATCGTCTTGCGGTGTTGTATTACCAGAAAAAATTAAATGCTAATGATAAGATCCAAGTGATTGATTTACCTGAAGAAGGTAAAGTAAGTGCAGGATTTATCGTTAGAAAAGATGACAATGATAAGTTAAAAAAATTAAATCAAGCCTTAACAGAACTGAAAAAGGAAGGTAAATTAGCCGCCATTTCTAAACAATTTTTTGGAGTAGATATTAGTGAGCAGTAGTATTACGGAGAGCATCTCGGCAATTTCCCACTCAATTCTGAGTGCACTTCCTTGGATGGATGATAATAAAGCATCAATTGCGATTGATGCTTTTTTTCCTATGTTAGAGGGAATGGTTTATTTCACGATTCCACTAACTATTATTTCATTTTTACTCGGTATGTTAATTGCATTAGCGATTGCTTTAATTCGAGTAACGCCACAAAAACATTTTGTACACAAAGTGGCAAATGGTGTAGCCAATTTTTATATTTCTGCGATTCGTGGTACCCCATTATTGGCACAGTTATTTATTATTTTCTATGCTTTGCCAAATGTTGGAATTACTTTAGATCCATTGCCAACCGCAATTATTGCTTTTTCATTAAATACTGGGGCTTATGCTTCAGAAACCGTGCGGGCAGCCATCTTATCTGTGCCAAAAGGGCAATGGGAGGCAGGTTATACAATTGGTATGAGCTATTGGCAGAATTTTTTCCGAATTATTGGACCACAAGCGTTACGAGTTGCTGTACCGCCACTTTCCAATAGTTTTATTGGCTTAGTTAAAGAAACTTCTTTAGCGAGTGTGGTGTTAGTGCCAGAAATGATGCGTCAGGCAAATATTATCTCATCACGTACTTATGAGTTCTTACTGATTTATTGTGAAGCTGCATTAATGTACTGGGTTGTGTGTGCATTATTAAGTTATGTGCAACAACGTTTAGAAAAACATTTTGAACGGTATGTGGCGAGGTAAGTATGTTATCGATTAAGAATTTACATAAAGCATTTGGTGATCATCAGGTTCTGAAAGGGATTGATTTACGGATTAATAAAGGTGAAGTTATCGTATTATTAGGGGCTTCTGGTTCTGGTAAAACAACATTATTACGTTGTTTAAATTTATTAGAAACACCAGATGCTGGCACAATAGAATTCGATGATGGTTCATTGGCGATTGATTTTGCGAAACCTTTAACTAAAGAGAAAGTACAGGCATTACGTAAAAAAAGCGGTATGGTTTTTCAAAACTATAATTTGTTTCCACATAAAACCGCATTAGAGAATATTACGGAAGGCTTAATTGTTGTGCAAAAAGTTGCTAAAGCGGAAGCAGAGGCAAAAGCACACCATTTATTAGCTCGAGTAGAGCTAGCAGATAAAGCTAATTTTTATCCATTCCAACTTTCTGGTGGGCAACAACAACGAGTAGGAATTGCTCGTGCATTAGCGATTGAGCCAGAATTAATGTTGTTTGACGAACCGACTTCAGCATTAGATCCTGAGTTAGTACAAGGTATGTTGGTATTAATGAAATCTTTGGCGAGTGAGGGATGGACAATGGTGATTGTGACTCATGAAATCCAATTTGCTCGTGAAGTTGCGGATCATGTGATTTTGATGGGGGATGGACAAATCATTGAACAGGGTACGCCAGAACAGCTATTTGAATATAGCACTAACCCAAGAACCAATGCGTTTTTGCGTTCCATTAGACGTTAAGTCTTTAGATAAATGAATGTCGGAACACTGTATCCGACATTCATTATTTTTCGTCCTGTAAGCCTATTTTTTAATTCCTGTAATTCGACACCACTCTTCACGTTCAGCAACGTCATCTAAGGCAAATTGATCAGCATAGGCAGCAGCAACAGCGTTGCTTTGTGTAGCGAGAATCCCAGATAGACCTAAATGCCCTTGTGGAATAACTAAGTTAGAGATGATAGGCGCTAACTCTTTTAATGGACCAGCTAAAATATTAGCAACTACTACATCTGCGGTGAGATCTTGTGGGGTATCTGCGGATAAATAAAGTTGTAAGCGATCTTCAACACCATTGCGTTTTGCATTTTCACGGCTAGCCTGAATCGCTTGTGGATCAATATCAATACCAATAGCTTGTTTAGCACCCAATTTTAGTGCAGCAATGGCTAAAATACCTGAACCACAACCAAAATCAATGACAGTTTTATCTTGTAAATCAAGAGAATCAAGCCATTCTAAACAAAGTGCAGTAGTTGGGTGTGTCCCTGTGCCAAAAGCAAGCCCCGGATCCAACATCACATTGACCGCAGTTGGATCAGGGATCTCACGCCAACTTGGGCAGATCCATAAACGTTGGCCAAATTTGAGTGGATGGAAGTTATCCATCCATTCTCTTTCCCAATCTTTATCTTCGATTTGTTCAATTTTATAAGCGGTTTCAGCGGTAATAGCTTGTTCTGCAAATAGTGCTTCAACAATCGCTTGCATTTCTGTTTCTGCATCAAATAATGCCATTACATCTGTATTCCCCCAAAGGCGAGTTTCACCCGGTAATGGTTCAAAAATAGGGGTATCTTTACTATCCATAAATGTAACAGAAACAGCACCAAGCTCTTCTAAAATATCGCTAAGTTGTTCTGCTTGTTCATTTGTGCTATTTAATCTAATTTGTAACCACGCCATAAGTATCCTTAATTCGTTTTTCACCAAATTTATTTGCAATTAAGAACGCAATTAAGCCTAATACAAGAGATGGAACAATTGCGTGTAAATTGAAAGGTTTAATTGCTGCTGTAGTAAAGCCAATATAAATGCCTAAACCTACAATCATTGAAGCAATTGCACCATATGCATTCGCTTTTTCCCAATAAAGGCCGAGAATAATAACCCATAAAAAGGCTGCTTCCAAACCACCAAAAGCAAATAAATTTAACCAAATGATCATATCTGGTGGATTTAATGCAGCAATAACTAATAACGCACTGAGTAATAGCGTAATCAAGGAAGAAAAACGACTAATCTTCTTTTGATTTTTTGCGGCTTCAGGTTTTGCTGAAAGGTATAAGTCTTTGACAAAGATAGAAGAAGACTGAATGAGTTGGGCATCAATGGTGGACATAATTGCCGACATTGGTGCTGCAAGGAAAATTCCTGCAACAATTGGCGGTAACACTTTAACCATTAAAGCTGGAATAACTTGGTCAGGGATCGTTAGGTCAGGAATAATCACACGTCCTAATGCACCAGCAAGATGCATTCCTAGCATAATTACGCTAAGTACAATAGTACCGATAATCATACCGCGATGAAGTGCTTTACTATCTTTATAAGACATACAGCGAACCGCAGTATGAGGCAAACCAATTACACCAAAACAGACTAAAACCCAGAATGATGCCATAAAGGAAAAACTTAACATTTCATTTGGCCCATATGGGGAAACTAGGGCGGGATCAATAGTGGCTAATTTATCGACTGCAGCTTCTACACCACCAGCAGCATAAATCACGCCACCTAATAAAATGACAGTCCCTAAAATCATCACAGTACCTTGGATAGCATCTGTTAGTACGACTGCCCGGAACCCACCAATAAAAGTATATAAACCAACAGTAACCGCAAAAATAAGGAGCGCTTGCGTATAATTTAAGCCGATAGTGGTTTCTAATAATCTCGCTCCCCCGATAAATTGCACTGTCATTGCGGCAAAAAAGGCTAATAATAGTGCGATACAAGCGATCCAAACGAGATATTTATTTTTATAACGATATAGCAGTAAGTCATTAATCGTGAGGGCATTGGTTTCTCGGGAAAGCATAGCGAATTTTTTACCTAGTGTACCCAAAGCGAGCCAAACCACAGGTACTTGGATCATTGCAAGTAGTACCCACCCTAAACCAAACTTATAAGCAGCGCCTGGCCCACCGACGAAAGAACTTGCACTGGCATAGGTCGCGGCAGTTGTCATAGCTAAAACAAAACCCGTCATAGAGCGATTACCAACATAATATTCAGTTAGAAAATCACCTTGATGACGTTTACTGTATGCGTAGAGTGCGGCGCCGAAAATAAAGACTAAGTAAATAACCAATGGAAAAATAACACCTAAATTCATGGTTACTCCTTATCATCATTTTCTAATGGTAGATCTTGGAAAAAGATTCGAATTGTCCAATACCCGATAACAATAAAGAGAATAGGTAAATAAATACAGGCCAATTCAAACCAGAGTGGAAAACCTAATGGACCATGAGTGTTTGTAGGCAGGTAGGCACATAAACACCAACCAATGACATAAAGAATTGCAACAAATAAAGTAATTTTTGCTTCTTTTGTTGCTTGGCGATAACGTTCAAATTTTTGCACTTTTATCTCCTTTTAGAGAGCTGTTGTCATAGCATCTATTTTTAACTTCCTGTAATTTTCACAATATTGTTGTGAACAAAAAGGCTTGATTACTCATCAAGCCTTTATCATCTTAGCGTAATTTAGTTTTATTTCAATTTATTCATAATGGATTCAACTAATTGCTGTTTGCTAATCATCTCTTTTTCACCAGTACGACGTGATTTATATTCAATTTCACCTTTTTCGAGATTCTTTTCGCCAATCACAATCATATGTGGGATACCAATAAGCTCCATATCTGCAAACATTACACCCGGACGTTCTTTACGATCGTCGAAGAGAACTTCAACACCTTGTTGTGTTAAGGTTTGATAAAGTTCTTCGGCATATTGTTGTACTGTGGGAGATTTATGCATATTCATTGGCACGATTGCTACTTGGAATGGTGCAAGTGCATCACTCCAGATAATACCACGATCATCATGACTTTGTTCGATAGCAGCAGCAACAACACGTGTTACACCAATACCATAACAACCCATCATCATAGTTTGTGGCTTACCATCTTCGCCTTGTACCGTTGCATTCATTGCATCAGAGTATTTTTTACCAAGTTGGAAAATATGTCCAACTTCAATACCACGTTTGATTTGTAATGTTCCTTTACCACAAGGACTTGGATCGCCTTCTACTACATTACGTAAATCAGCAATTTGTGGTGTTGGCAAATCACGTTCCCAGTTAATGCCAAAATAGTGTTTACCATCAATATTTGCACCTGCACCAAAATCGCTCATATTGGCAACTGTACGATCAATGATAATTTCTAATGGTAGCTTAATTGGACCAAGTGAACCCGGACCAGCACCTACTGCAGCACGAATTTCTTCTTCTGTGGCAAAGGTCAGTGGGCTTGCTACTTGAGGTAATTTTTCTGCTTTGACTTCATTTAGTTCATGATCGCCACGTATTAATAACGCAATTAATTGACCTTTTTCTACACCATGAACGATTAAAGTTTTTATTGTTTTTTCAATTGGTAAATTAAATTGTTCGACTAAAGCGGCAATCGTTTTAGCATTAGGAGTATCAACGATACGTAACTCTTCAGTTGCTGCGGTACGTTCACCTAAGGCAACTGCCTCAGCTAACTCAATGTTTGCGGCATAATCTGATTCGGTAGAGAAAACAATATCATCTTCACCACTTGCGGCTAATACTTGGAATTCATGTGAAGCACTACCACCAATAGAACCAGTATCAGCTTGGACTGGACGGAAATCTAAACCTAACCGGTTAAAGATATTGCAATAGGTTTGATGCATAACATCATAAGTTTCTTGCAAACTCTCTTTAGAGAGATGGAATGAATAAGCATCTTTCATAATAAATTCACGTGAACGCATTACACCAAAACGAGGACGGACTTCATCACGGAATTTAGTTTGAATTTGATAAAGATTTAATGGAAGTTGTTTATAAGAAGAAAGCTCACGACGAGCAAGATCTGTAATTACTTCTTCGTGAGTTGGCCCTAATACAAAAGGACGATCACCACGATCCGTAAAACGTAATAATTCTGGACCGTATTGATCCCAACGTTGTGATTCTTGCCATAGATCAGCGGGTTGAACAACGGGCATAATCACTTCGATTGCCCCACTTTTGTTCATCTCTTCTCGCACGATATTTTCCACTTTTTTCAATACACGCACACCAGTAGGCATCCATGTGTATAAACCCGCAGCGAGTTTACGGATCATACCAGCTCGTAACATAAGCTGATGGCTAATAACCTCAGCATCAGCTGGAGTTTCTTTCAGAGTTGCAAGTAAATATTGACTAGTACGCATAATAAAATTCCATCATAAAACAAAAAAATTGCCCGTATTCTAGCATTAGCCTGTACAAGGCGGAATAGCAGAATTCTCAGTTAGTTAAATAAAATGTCGAGCCAACGCAGTCACAATAATGCCAATGACCACTGTGGGTAATACAGAGAAACGTGTAGCAGCCAAAAATGTGGCAATTAAACCAATCCAATCAGCGATATTGGTGCTAGTAAATTCTGGGGCAATCACCGAAATTAAAACACAAGGTGGTACTTGAGCTAATAAGTTTTTTGCCATAGGTGAAAGATGTTTTTTCTGTAATAAGAAAAAGCCCAATAGACGGGTAGAATAGGTAACAGAAGCCATTGCAAAAATAGTTAATACTTCCCAACTCATTTATGTTTCTCCAAGAAATAGGCGATGATTAAACCACTTAATGTGCCAAATAGCACATACCAAGCGCCAGCAAAGAGTTGATAACTGATTGCCGCTACCACAAGACTGACTAACCAGGCGATTGCAGGACGAAAACCTGTCCACATTCCTTTGAGTAATACCAAAAATACTGAGACAAAAGCGATATCAAAACCATATTGTTTGATGTCACCTAAGAATGGGCCTATCCAAGCACCAATACCAGTTGAAATAATCCAAGCAAGATAAAGAGAAAGTGCCATTGAAAAATAATAACGCAAATCAAGCTGGCGTAATGCGTGTTGCTTAATATGATTTAACGCTAAGGCCCAAGCTTCATCACACATAAAAAAGAGTATCAGTAATGTTTTACGTAAGGGTAATCCTTTTAAATAAGGTGTAAGTGCTGTACTCATTAAAATATGACGGCAATTTACCAGAAAAGTGGTAAACATAATCAGCAGTAACGGTGGCGGTGAAGTCCATAAGCCAATAGCAGCAAATTCGGAACCGCCTGCAAAATTGACTCCGGTCATTAAAGGGACTTGCCATAAAGTCATATGGCTAGCGGTACCTTGCGCACCTAATACCAAACCAAAAGGAATAAAACCGAGTAATACGGGAAAGGCATCTCGGAAGCCTTGAGAGATTGAGTTATTTGTCTGTTGCATATTTATTCTTATTGTCCTGACAACGTATTGTAATAATGAAAAAAGGGAATTAGTCTAGCTAAGATTTCAGGAATGATCAGTATTCTGTATCGATTTTTCTGGTAACCATCTTCATAAGATTAAGGTTACTAATTTTTCTCTAATTTTGCTTAGCTAGACTACGCTCCGCTGAAAGACGAAAAGGAGACAAATTTTGAATTTCAGTAGGTATAACATAATAACAAAGGAGACGAATATGTCTAAACTCAGTAAAAATGTGGCAATTTTTTCAACAATTGCACTAATTACAGTTGGGACAGCGAAATTCGCAATGGCCGATGATCCTGATTTTCAACGTTTAGAAACCGCATTAAATAATAGTAAAATTACGCTTGTTGAAGCAATTGATATTGTAAGTAAAAAAGTAGATGGCAAAGTACTTGAAGCGGAGTTCCACCCACGTAAACAAGGAAATCCAAGTTATGATGTAGAAATCCTTACTAAGGAAAAACAACTTAAAGAAGTTAGGATTGATGCAGTAACCTCAGAAGTTATTAGGAATGAAGTAAAGGAGATGGATGCTCCACATAGACATAGAAAACATGATCACTAAAGATTGTCGTCACTAGTCACTTTCTTAAATTATAATAATTAAATTTTAGTTACCCCGCAGTTTACAGTAGTCGTTTCGGCTACTGTTTTTTTATCTCTCTTTCAGATTGTCCCATTTCTTTGCTGATTTATTTCCGTTATTATCTAAAACCTTTGTTGTGATTAAATGAATAAGGAAGAGCAATGAATTTACGTAATACGATTAGCAGTAGCCCGATGAGTGCCTATCAATGGGGAATCGTGGTAATTGCTGCCATTATGAATTTATTAGATGGATTTGATGTTTTAGCATTAGCCTTTACTGCGACAGCGATTCGTCAAGAGTTTGGTTTAAGCGGCATACAATTAGGTGCATTATTAAGTGCCGGATTATTTGGGATGGCAGCGGGTTCGCTGTTTCTTGCGCCAGTGGCAGATAAAATTGGTCGCCGTCCATTGTTGATGATTGCTGTGCTATTGTCTGCTTTAGGAATGTTTGGTTCTGCTTATTCTGGCAGTCAATTTTGGTTAGGTGTCTGGCGAGTGATTACTGGCTTAGGTGTGGGTGGTATTTTAGTTGGAACCAATGTACTAACCAGTGAATATTCTTCACGTCGTTGGCGTAGTTTAGCAATCAGTATCTATGCAGCAGGATTTGGGGTTGGTGCAGTATTAGGAGGAATGTTTGCCGTCATGTTACAAACAGAGTATGGTTGGCGTTCTGTTTTTTTAGCTGGGGCGGTATTAACCACAATTTGCTTGGTAGTAATTGTTGTTTGGTTGCCTGAATCAATAGATTTCTTGTTAGTTAAACAACCGAAAAATGCACAAGCGAAATTGAATCGTATTACCGCTAAAATAGGGTTAGGTAATCAATGGACATTACCAGAAAAGCCAGTACCTACTGCTGTAACACGCTTACCTTTTTCTCGCTTATTAGATCAAACTTATCGCCGTTCTAGTATTCTGTTATGGCTTGCGTTCTTCTCAATTATGTTTAGTTTTTATTTTATTAGTTCATGGACGCCAGCATTATTAAAAGAAGCAGGAATGACAGTAGAGCAGAGTGTTAGTATCGGTATGATGATCTCATTAGGTGGGACAGTTGGCGCTTTATTATATGGTTTATTAGCCACTTATTGGCGAGCAAAATCAGTGTTACTCTTTTTTATCGTTGTCGCCGCTGGCGTAGTAGTACTATTTATTTTATCGAGTACGGTGTTATGGTTGGCGATGGTGTTAGGAATTTTAGTCGGCGCATTAATTAACGGATGTATTAGTGGACTTTACACCTTAAATCCTAGTGTATATGCGGCAGATATTCGTAGTACTGGCGTGGGTACAGCCATTGGGGTAGGGCGAATCGGGGCAATTCTTGCACCGACAATCGCAGGTCTATTATTAGATCAAGGCTGGGATAAACAGGATCTTTATATTGGTGTTGCAGTAGTATTGTTAATTTCGACAGTGGCTTTAACTTATTTGAAAAGTCATCAAGAAATTTAATACATATATTAGATGTGTTGTATCCTATATGCAGGACTTTTGTAGCTTAGCAATAATATTGCTAAGCTACTTTAGTTTAAATATTATTGTAAAATATGTGGTAACACACCGATTTGTTTACCTAAAGAATCAATCTTATTTTGGTAAAATTGATTACCATTACGTTGATCTAAAGTTAATGCAAGCTCTTTTGCAGTATCATAATTTTGAGTATCGTGGTAGGAAAGTGCCATTAAAACCTTTAAGATATGGACGCTTTCTCCTATTTGGAAAATAGATTCATGGTATTTTTCAATAAGGTTAGCTGCAATTTCAGTTTCACCTAATTGATAAGCAATAATCATTAAATCAGGTAATTCTCTTAGTGTTTTTTCTTGCTCAATTAATTTGACAGCTTTTGGTAATAGTTTCTTAGCTTTATCAAATTGATGTGTTTCTAATAAGCTATATAGGATTGCAGCATAAGTAATGTGAGGTACTTCAGCACAAGCTAATTTGCCAGATAGAATATCTTTGGATAAGTCTAATACTTTGGCATAGTCACCAATAAAATAATAATAATTCACTTTATCTGCTGCGACACAAGCAGGACAGTCATTCATATCATCGGCAGGCTCATTTTGCCATAATTTAAAGTATTCTTGTGCTTTGTCCCGATCACCTCTAGCCATATATTGTAGCATTTTGGATGTGTAAACAGGAGCCATAGAAAATTCAAAATATTGATAATAATCTTTCATTAATTCCAACATATAGTCTATTTCTTCCATAGTAGCATTAGCATCTTCTGGTATATGTGGAATAATCCATTTGAATTTCCATATCAGCTCCATCAAATTCTCAAAATATTTATCAGATTCACTTTCAGGAGCTGTTTCTGGCAGATTACTTAATTTTTCATGAGTGTATTGCAACAAAAAACGAAAGCAATGCGCCCGAAAACGAATATGGAATTCTGTTTGAACTTCATCTAATACATAATTAGCAATATCAGCAGCTAAATTTAGATTATCCTGTTCAATGGCAGCATTATATTGCTCAGTTAATACCTGTTCTTTTTCGATGTGTGCTAAAGGAGCAATCATCTCTTTTATGTGGGGCATGTTCATTATAATTTACCTTTTTGTTATTGGGAGATGTCAATAATTGACACCATATTTTGAAATTTATCTAATCCTATTATCTAAACCTAGCTGCCTGAAAATGGCATCAGTTGTTGGATGTAAGGTATCTGATACAACAAGTATAGTAAAGTTATTTTTTAATTAACTGTTCATTTGCCCATAACTCAGCAAAGCTTTCACGGCGTTTAATGAGATGGGCTTTATTACCATCAACTAATATTTCGGCTGCCTTTGGATGTGAGTTATAATTGGATGCCATACTTGCACCATAAGCACCAGCAGAACGCTGGGCAATAAAATCGCCTTCAGCAATCGCAAGCTGGCGTTCTTTTCCTAAGAAATCCGAAGTTTCACAAATTGGACCAACGACATCGTAGGTTTTGCTTTCGCGGGCTAGGGTACGATCAACTTCAATAATTTCCATATACGCTTGATAGAGCGCTGGGCGAATCATATCATTCATCCCAGCATCAACAATCGCGAAATTAAAATCTTCATTGGATTTTAAATATTCTACTTTAGTTACCAAAATACCGGCATTCGCACTAATCGCACGTCCTGGTTCAAGGATAATTTCGAGATTAGGATAATCAACAAATTTAGCAAGTAATGCACTTGCATATTCTGTTGGATGTGGAGGTGTTTCATTACTATAACGTACGCCTAAACCGCCGCCTAAATCTAAATGATGTAATTCAATCCCATCTTCATGTAACTGTTCTAATAAAACTAATAAGCGATCAGCTGAATCCAAAAATGGCTGCAATTCAGTAAGTTGTGAACCAATATGACAATCCATACCAACAATTTGAATATGAGGTAATCCTTTCGCCAGACGATAAACTTCACGAGCACGTTTAACGCTCACCCCAAATTTATTTTTCTTTAAACCTGTAGAGATATAAGGATGGGTTTTCGCATCAACATCTGGATTAACTCGCAAAGAAATTGGTGCTTGCTTCTTCATCTCTGCTGCAACTTGGTTGATACGCAGTAATTCTGCTTCTGATTCGACATTAAAGCAGCGAATTCCAACTTCTAAAGCACGTGCGATCTCAGTGTGTGATTTAGCGACACCTGAAAAAACGACTTTATTCGGATCGCCACCAGCAGCTAAGATACGTTCTAATTCGCCTTGTGAAACAATATCAAAACCAGAACCAAGTTTTGCTAACAGATTAAGTAAAGCAATATTGGGATTAGATTTTACAGCAAAGCAAATTAAATGAGGATGACCAGTGAGTGCTGAATCAAAGGCGTGCCAATGACGTTCTAACGTCGCACGAGAGTAAATATATAACGGAGTACCAAATTGTTGTGCTAACTGACTTACTGGCAATTCTTCTGCCATCAGTTGATTATTTTTATAATTAAAATAGTCCATAACTACGTCTTAAACCTCGATATTATTGGGAATCTGTTTTTTGTTGGACAGGTTGTTCTTGAACGGGATGATACAAAGGGCCTTTTACGCCACAAGCGGTTAAACTTAAACAAAAGCCACTTAGAACCATGGCAATTAATAATTTTTTCATAACTTAACTCCTCATTTGATAGGTGTTCTTTTTACCATTAATTTGTGCTTTGTGCTATCTCTAAGAGGGGAAAATCTCTATAATGACCCAGCTATTTTTTTGAGGAGTATGTTATGAATAACGCAGAATATCATCAAGCTGTAGAACAGACTTGGCAACAAGTAGAAGAACAGTTAGAAGAACAAGATTGCGATGTTGATTGCGACACTCAAGGATCGGTATTTACGATTACTTTTGCTGATCGCAGCCAGATTGTGATTAACAAACAAGAACCGCTGCAAGAACTCTGGTTGGCAAGTAAGTTAGGCGGTTATCATTTCACTTATCAGCAAGGACAATGGTTAAATGCAGAAGGAAAAAATTTCTGGGGCTATTTAACAGCAGCTTGTCTTGCTCATGGTGAACAAGTTGATTTTACTTAATAAAAAGGAATAACGATGCGCCTCACTCATTATTTTTTAGCATTTTCTACTTTAATTGCATTACCAACTGCCATGGCGAGTGTGTTGCCATATGAAAGTCGTACCGCATTATTATTGCAAGCGGCGCCAGAAAATTTTGTTGGTTTAAAACCTTATGAACAAAACTACTTAATGGAAACTTATTCTAATCGAAACTTTAATTACCCTGAAAATATGAAACATGATGAAGTGAAGTTTCAAATCAGTGTTGCGGTACCGCTTTGGAAAGGTATTTTCGGTAAGAACTCGGTACTTGCAGGGGCTTATACACAACGTTCATGGTTCCAATTAAGTAATCGTGAACAATCTTCACCATTCAGAGAAAGTAACTACCAACCACAATTATTTCTCGCTTGGGCAACCGATTATGATTTATGGTGGGGCTGGAAACTTGCTGATGTAGAAACAGGGATTGTTCACCTTTCTAATGGGCGTAGTGATGAACAAGCCAAATCACGCAGTTGGAATCGTCTATATTTACGAGCGAGCTTTACTAAAGATGATTGGTTAGTGGAATTAAAACCATATTGGCGAATCCCAGAAAAAGCATCTAGTGATAATAATCCTGATATTGTGGATTATTATGGCTATGGTGATTTAAGCGTAGGTTATCGTTTTGGTGATCATATCGTGAAAACTACTGCACGCTATAATACTGCTTCAAATAAAGGTGGAATGGAGCTTTCTTGGAGTTATCCAATCGCCAAATATGTACGTTTATATGCACAATATTATCATGGTTATGGTGAATCCTTGATTGATTATAATCGTTCCATTGATCGTATCGGACTAGGTATTAGTTTAAATAATGTCTTTTAATCCGCTAGAGCAGGTGGCATCATCAGCTACGGATTCACCTGCTTTTGCACAAGCTAAAACCATCTTACAAGAGGTGTTTGGCTATCAACAATTCCGCCAAGGACAACAACAAATTATTGAAGCCACGCTACAAGGACAAAGTAGTTTTATTTTAATGGCAACAGGGGGTGGTAAATCGCTCTGTTACCAAATTCCTGCACTCTGTTTCCCTGGGCTGACTTTAGTCATTTCTCCCTTGATCGCTTTAATGCAAGATCAAGTGGATCAGTTAGTTGCCAATGGTGTTGCTGCCGCTTATCTAAATTCTAGTCAAACGTTAGAACAGCAACGAGCTACCGAACAACAAGCGCTCTCTGGACAACTAAAATTACTCTATATTTCACCAGAGAAAGTGATGACCAGTGCATTTTTCTATTTTATTCAGCAGTGCCAAGTGAGTTTAATAGTGATTGATGAAGCTCACTGTATTTCGCAATGGGGGCATGATTTTCGTCCAGAATATGCAAGGTTAAGCAATCTTACCCGTGTTTTTCCTAATGTACCGATTATGGCTTTAACTGCAACAGCGGATCGTGTGACACGCCAAGATATTTTATCGCTTCTCAATTTACAGCAACCATTTATCTATATTGGTAGTTTTGATCGTCCAAATATTCGTTATACGGTGGTGGAAAAGTTTAAACCGCAAGAACAATTACTCCAATTTGTCTTAGCTCAAAAAGGAAAAAGCGGGATTGTGTATGCTAATAGCCGTAATAAAGTCGAACGTTTAGCAGAACTATTACAACGGCGAGGTATTGCTGCAAAAGCCTATCATGCAGGCTTTAGTAATGAAGTACGTGAACGAGTTCAGCATGATTTTCAACGTGATAATATCCAAGTGATTGTTGCAACAATAGCGTTTGGTATGGGAATTAATAAACCCAATATTCGCTTTGTATTGCATTATGATTTACCTCGCAGCATAGAATCTTATTATCAAGAAACAGGACGTGCAGGGCGAGATGACCTACCCGCAGAAGCGGTATTATTCTATGATCATCAGGATTATATTTGGTTAAATAAATTATTACAGGAGAAACCTGATTCTTCACAAAAAATGATTGAGCAACACAAATTACAAGCGATGGGAGAATTTGCAGAAGCTCAGACTTGCCGCCGTTTAGTGTTATTAAATTATTTTGCTGAACATCGTCATCAACCTTGTCAGAATTGTGATATTTGTTTAAATCCACCGCAGAAATATGATGGTTTAATTGATGCACAGAAAATTTTATCTACCGTATATCGTACTGGGCAACGCTTTGGTAGTTATTATGTGATCGCGGTATTACGTGGGGTAAATAACCAAAAGATCCAAGAATTACAACATGATAAGTTATCCGTTTATGGTATTGGTAAAGATAAATCACAAGAATATTGGCACAGTGTGATTCGTCAGTTAGTTCATCTTGGTTTTTTAACACAAAATATTACTAACTTTTCAGCATTACAATTAACCGAAGCAGCAAGACCTCTTTTGCGTAGTGAAATTCCATTATCGTTGGCATTACCACGTCAAAATCTGTCAATGATTAATCATGCCCACCAACTACAAGCCCGCCAAGGTGATCGACAATTATTTAATCAATTACGTCAATTACGTAAGCAGCTCGCCGACCGGGATAATATTCCACCGTACGCAGTGTTTAATGATGCCACTCTAGAAGAAATGACCCGTGAAATGCCAACATCGTTATCAGAAATGTTACAGATTAATGGGGTAGGTTTTAAAAAACTAGAACGTTATGCTCAACCTTTTTTACAGGTGATTGTAGGATATCAGAGGAAATAAATTAAGCACCTAATAATAGGTGCTTAATTGCTAACTTATGATGTAATTTTGTCTTTCTGTTTAAGATTGATAAATAACATAATCAATAAAATCACAATACCGACAATATCAGAAATAAATTCAGGTGAAATTAATAAGACTGAACCAATTGCAAGAATAATGCGGAATACCATATTGATATTATGTTTGAAATAGCCCTCTACTGCGGCAGATAGACCAATAACCCCTAAGATCGATGTCACACAAACAGAAATAATTTCGCTGATTGCCGGCAACGGGAATGAATTTGCTGTAATCGCTGAATTGTGAATATCAATCATCAACATACTTGGATTATAGACAAAGATAAATGGAATGATGAAGCCTGCTAAGGCTAAGCGTAATGATTGCCAACCTGTTTTCATCGGATTACCGCTGGCGATTCCAGCACCAGCGAAAGAGGCTAAAGCCACTGGTGGAGTAATGTTAGCGAAGATACCAAAATAGAAGACAAACATATGGCTTACTAAAAGTGGAATATTGAAATCCGCTAAAGCAGGCGCTGCCATAGTTGCTGTGATGATATATGCTGGAATGGATGGTAAGCCCATACCTAGCACAATGGAAGCAAGCATGGTTAAGATTAAGGTAAGAAGTAATGAACCCGCACCAAAAGTCACGATATAAGAAGTCATTACGGTACCAAAACTGGTGAGGTTAACGACACCGATAATAATACCTACTACCGCACAAGCCGCCATAACAGAAAGGGACTGTTTAGCGCCATCTTCAAGTGCCTCAATAATCTCTTTTACACCCATCTGAGTTTCCTTGCGGAACCAGCTCACAATAATCGTGATTAAAATAGTGTAAGCGGCTGCATAACCAACAGGAACAGATTCCATTAAGAATACAACGAGAGCCACAATCGGAATGAACATATGACCACGTTCTTTCATCACTAATTTAAGTTGTGGTAATTGATCTTTAGAGAGTCCTTTAAGGTTGTGTTTTCCTGCTCGGAAATGGACTTGCGCAATGACGCTAATGTAGTAGAGAAGAGCAGGTAACAGTGCTGCTAAGGCGATTGTACTATATTTAACACCTGTTGTTTCAGCCATAATAAACGCACTGGCCCCCATAATTGGTGGTAATATTTGTCCACCAACAGAGGCGCTGGCTTCAACTGCACCAGCAAAGTTTGGGTGATACCCAATTTTTTTCATTAATGGAATAGTAAATGCACCAGTACTTACTACATTGGCAACTGCCGCGCCATTAATACTTCCCATAAAACCACTGGAGATAACAGCCACTTTTGCTGGCCCACCTTGGCGACTACCTGCGAGTGCAAGTGCGAGATCGTTAAATAATTTCCCCATTCCTGATTTGGCTAAGAATGCACCAAATAAGATAAATAAGAAAATAAAACTGACTGAAGCGCCAATGGCAGAAGAGTATAGTCCTTCAGTTTTTAAATAAAGTTGTCCAAAGATATCCCCAATATCGTAATAACGAGTTAATAAACGGTCGGGCATAAAATCCATGGAACTAACAAATGGATAGATTAAGAAGATTAATGCAAAAATAATTAAGATATACCCAGTTATTCTGCGTGCAGCTTCAATCACAATTAACGTTGTAAGAATTGCGAAGATAATATCGGCTTGATTAGGAATCCCACCACGCGTTGTCATGAGTGCTTCATATTCGTAACAGAGATAGCCTGCGGTAACGAGTGCAACAATTCCTAGGATCCAGTCAAACCACATAATCCTACTTTTACTGTATTTCTTACTTACTGGATAAATTAAGAAAATAAGTAATGTACCGATACCAACGTGGAGCGCACGTTGTAATAATGTTGGCATCGGATAAAAAGTGATGTAGAGATGAAAAAGGGAGTAGATAACCGCAACAAATGAGATGGCGTAATTTTGCCATTTAGATTGTACAGATTTAACTACCGATTCTTTGTCGTATTTTTCGAGAATATCTTGATAATTCTTCTCTTGGTTAGTGTGTTCGAGGTTTGACATTGCATTTCACTCCTAATAAAAAAGATAGAATATTTTGTTTTATTGGAATAATTTTTATCTCGTTATAATCAGGGACGAGTTGATAAACAGGAAGAATAAAGTCGTCAGAAAATAGAACTCCTTGCATATTGGATGAAACAATCCAATTAATTCCTGGCAAAGTAATGTGTTTTTCAAAACCAACAAAACCCTCTGGTGCAGCAATGTTATTACCATCCGCTGGTGAACCAGCACCAAAGGTTTGCTGAAATACTTTGTCTAAAATCAAGATATTACCTTGTAAAGTGTAATGTTCTTGCCATAACTGTTTTTCGACAGAGTGTTTCCACTGCAGTGTAAAGTTGTTAGTCGGTAAACGGCACGATTTATCATTAAATTTTAGATAAATCGTGTCGAGAGGGTAAGTTAAGATCGCTACTGCAACAATAATCAGAAATATAGCGATCTTAAAACTTGTTTTCATCGTTATTTTTTACTCATTTCGTCATAATAACGTTTTGCACCTGGATGCAATGGGGCAATTGAGCCTTTTTGTGCTTCTTCTAAAGTAATATCTTTTGCTGCTTGGTGAGAAGCTTTCAATTTATCTAATCCTTCAAAGAATGTTTTTGTAAGCAGATAGACATCATCATCACTTAAATCGGAACGAACCACGAGAGCGTTACGAATAGCGATAGTTTGAATATCTTCAGGATTGTTGTAAGTGCCAGCCGGAATAACCATTGAAGTGAAGTAAGGATATTGTTGCATAATTTTTTCAGCACCTTCTTTAGGAATACTTACAAGTTGTAAATCAAAACCTTGTTGTAATTCCATTAATGAAGAGTTTGGTAAGCCACTGGTTAAGAATGCTGCATCAATACGTCCTGCTTTTAATGCGTCTACGGCTTCTGCATAACCTAAGTAATCAACAGTAATATCGTTATAAGTAATACCAAAACCGGCAAGTAATTTACGCGCGTTGACTTCTACGCCAGAGTTTTGTGCACCAGTTGCAACACGGTGTCCTTTTAAGTCGGCAATGGTTTTAATTCCTGTTTTTTTAGAAGTAATAATTTGTACGAAGTTTGGATAAAGCCCTGCTAACTCACTGACAGTAGTGATTTTTTTATTTTCAAAGCTACCTAAACCGTTTACAGCATCACTCAATGCGTCACGCATTACAAATGCCATTTCAACCTTCTTACTATTAAGCAGGTTAATATTTTCTACTGAAGCTCCGGTGGTTTGGGTTTTAGAATTGGCTTTTAATTCAGTGGAGTAAACCTCTGCTAAAGTTGTACCAATGATGTTGTAAGGGCCTGATGCACCGCCAGTTGCAATAGTGACGAATTTGGAAGCAAGTTTTGGTGTACTGTTAGCAGCTGGTGCAGCTTGTTCAGAATTATTAGCAGTAGTGTTTGCTGCAGGTTTTTCTTTTTCATCATTACAGCCAACAAGAACGACAGATGAAACTAAAAGTGATGAAAGTAAGAGAGTTTTAAAGTTTGCCATATGAGCTATCCCGATGTTGTGTTATTGGAAGTAAATAAAATTGTAAAATAGATGTTAATGCATAAATATGCAAGTAGGTGTGATTTGAATTGTGTGGTGGATCACAATTTAGATAAGAAGGAAATAATTTATTGGATTAAAGTTTCTTAATTGATTGTCGCCAAATTAACTGTGGTTCAAGCATTAAAGTTTTGTATTCTTGTTGTGGCGATTTAATGCGTTGTAACAACGTTTCAACAGCGAGTTCCCCTAATTCTGCTTTAGGTTGATGGATAGTAGTGAGTGGTGGTGTTAAATATTGTGACAGCATAATATTGTCATAACCAATGACAGACAGATCCTCTGGAATACGTAATCCATGTTGCCAAGCAACCTGGTAAACACCTACTGCAATTGTATCACTACACGCAAAAATGGCGGTTGGATGATCAGTACATTGTAATAATTTCTTCATACCTTCCACGCCACCTTCAAAGTCAAAATGACTTTCAATAATCCATTCAGGATGGATAGCTAAATTAGCATCTTGTAACGCTTTTTTATAACCTATGAGGCGGTTATGAGCTAAGGATTTGTCTAATTTACCGGTAATAATTGCAATTTTTTGATGCCCCTGTTCAATTAAAGTTTTTGTAGCAAGGTACGCCCCTAACTCCGAATTTTCATAGATTTGATCCGCATTTAAAGCTGTTGGCCACCAGTCCATAATCACCATAGGAAGTTGAACATTTAGCTGTTTAACAATGGAGTGGCGAGAGTCAGAATACATTAATAATAGACCGTCAACCTGTTTTTGAATTAAGATTTGAATATTTTGTAATAAACGAGCTTCATCGCCATCAGTACTGGAAATAATTAAATTATATTGATGTTGATTGCAGTAATGTTCCACACCACTTACCACTTCTGCAAAGAAAGGGTTACTGGTGGCAGTAACTAACATTCCTAATGTTTTGGTTTCTTTAACTTTTAAACTACGGGCTACGGCAGAAGGGGTGTAATTTAGTTCATGGACAACTTTCATAATTTTTTCACGCATTTCATCACTAACATAACGACTGTTATTAATCACATGAGAAACGGTAGATGTTGAAACTTTTGCAATCCTTGCAATATCTTTCATGGTTGCCATAAATTACCCCTTACTATACTGCTTATAGGTTAATTTTATTGAGCTGCTTGTAAAAAATCGAGTGTTTCTTCTCTTGTTGGAATGGAAGATTGTGCCCCGAAACGTGTAACACTAATCGCAGCAGCGGCTTGTGCAAATTGAATTGCTTCCTCAAGTGATTTTTGTTCGAGTAGTGCTGTCATCAATGCACCATTAAACGTATCGCCAGCGGCAGTAGTATCTTTAGCTTGGACGCAGAAACCGGGAATGATTTTTTGTAATTGGTTATGACTAATGAATACGCCCTTGGCGCCTAAGGTAATTAATACAATAGCTACGCCTTTTTGATGGAAAACTGTTGCGGCTTGTGCTGCACTTTGTTCATCAACCACCTTAACCCCAGTTAATACTTCAGCTTCTGTTTCATTGGGAGTAATCATAGTGAGATGAGAAAGTAATTCATCAGGCAATGGTTTTGCGGGTGCCGGATTTAAAATCGTATGTTTACCCGCCTGTTTGGCAATTTTAGTTGCGTGAATAATAGCCTCTAAAGGCGTTTCTAATTGCATTAATAGTGCATCAGAATTAATAATTTGCTGTTTAAATTTATCAACAATTTCAGGAGTAAGATGTGCATTAGCGCCCGCAGAAATCACGATACTGTTTTCGCCATTGCTCGCAACTTGAATCATTGCAATACCTGTGGTTTGTTGTGGAATAGTCGTGATTGTTTCTACATTGATACCTTGCTGTTGAAAGGAGTTTTTCATTTGCTGACCGATATCGTCACTACCAATGCAGGCAATAAAATTCACATTTGCACCTAAGCGAGCTACGGCTACTGCTTGATTTGCACCTTTACCACCAAAAACAATATGGTAATTTTCTCCCGCAAGGGTTTCACCAGGTTGTGGAAAATGTGGAATATGAATAACATGGTCAGCATTAATGCTACCTAAAATAGTAAGTTGCTTTGTCATTATTGTTCCTTCATTAGAGAAGGATGGGATATGCCCCATCCTAAATAATTGATATTAAATAGTTGTATTTTTAATTTTTTCACGGTAATCATCAGACGCTTGCATGATATGATGTAATAAATCTTCTACAGCCCAATATTTAATTAGGATATCGTCTGGAATAACACGAGAGTTATAGGATTGAAATATACCTAATTTTTTATGCATTAGTTTAGCAAAATTAGGATATCCAAAACTTTCAGCAGCTCCACAAATAGCTAAGAAATGTGCTAGTTCATGTACTAAAGGATGATTTATATGTTTATGTTTGTATAACCAGGCATAAAGATCCGGGTGAATATTGTTGAATACTCCAGAAAAACCTTCTGAACCAGCTTTCATTGCCTCAAATGCTATAGATGCATTTGCATTTACAATTTTAAGATTACTGTTTTTAGTTAAGTTCACTCTTCTTTTTACTGTTTCTAAATCGCAAGAAACATCTTTTAATACCAACATATTATCGAATTGAGCGAAATAGCTAATTTCCTCATCTGTCAATAAGCGTCTGAATGGAGCAGGACATTCATATAATCCTAATTTGATATTTTTGGGTAATGCTCGTATTAATTTTTCAAAATGTTGTTTTAATATAGAAGTTCCTTCATTTTTAATATCTAATCGATTAGTTATCAAAATTACAGCGTCAACCCCAGTTTGGTAAATAGCAGTTAATTCTTTCAATTGATCTTCAATATTATTACTAATATGTCCAGAAGCGACGACAGGAATTCTTCCATTTGTTTGTGATATAACAGTTTCTGTTATTTTTACTCTTTCCTCTAAAGAGAGATATTGTATTTCACTAGATTGGCAAGCAGCAAATAAAGTATTTGCTCCGTTATCAATATACCAATCGGTTAAACAACGTAAACTCTCATAATCAACTTCATTATTTTCTGTAAATGGTGTTAGCATTACAGGGATAATACCTTGAATTTTCATCTTATTTCTCCATTGAATTAATTTTTTTTATTAAAGTTTTTTATAATTCCATATATTTGCAGAATAACTACTAATGCAAATAAGAAAGAAAGGATTAATGAAACTGGCCTGTCAATGAAAGCTAGTAAATTTCCATCTGCTTTAGTTAATGAAGCAAGTAAATTTCGTTCTAGCATAGGTCCAAGAATCATACCTAGAATAATAGGGGAGATTGGATAAGCATTCTTTTGTAGAAAATAACCTATTATTCCCATAATAAGCATTACAATAATAGCTTCAATAGAATTATTTATTGCAAAAGAGCCTATAATGCTAAAGATAATAATGATTGGATATAGAATATCTTTATTAATTTGAACAATTTTTTTAAGGAAATTCACAACAATTAAAGCTAAAGGAATTAGAGCGATGTTAGCTATTAAAAATAGAATAAATACTGCATATAATTTATCTGGTTGAAATAAAAATAGTGATGGTCCAGGCTGCATATCTTTCATATATAGAACGCCAATAATAATAGCAGCGGCTGAATCTCCGGGTATACCAAATACAAGTGATGGAATCCAGCTACCAGCTAAACTTGCATTATTACTACTTGAAGAGTCAATAATAGCGTCTTCTGAACCTTTACCATATAATTCAGATGTTTTAGATAATTTTTTTGAAACTGCATAAGAGATCCATGCAGCTATATCTGCACCAGCACCAGGTAAAGCACCTATTAATGTTCCAATTACACTGCTTCTTAAAATGCTTCCTTTTCTTTTGTATAAGGTTTTACTTAAACCACTAAATATATTTAAGGATTTTGGTGCATTAAAATTCTCTTGATGAGAATCTTGAACTAATTTATATCTATTAGCATAGTATTCAATTGCTCCGGATATGGCAAATAATCCTATCATTGCAGGAATAAAGCTAATACCTTCATAAAGAGATACAAATCCAAAAGTAAATCTTGCTTGTCCGGTAAACTCATCAAAGCCTATAGTTGAAATAATGATTCCAAAAAGTAAAGTAACTAAACTTTTTGTAATAAACTTTCCCGAAATAAGAGTCGCACAACTTAAGCCTAGTAAGGATAACCACATATATTCAAAAGAGCTAAATTTCAGAGCAAATTTCGCTAAACTAGGAGCTGCCAAAGATAAAATTATTGTACCTATTATTCCGCCAATGACTGAGCTTAATAAACCAAGCCCTAATACTCTATTTATTTTTCCTGATTTAACAAGTAAATATGAGTCATCAACATATGCTGCTGATGCAGGTGTTCCTGGGATTCTTAATAAAGCTCCAGGTATATCACCAGCATAAATAGAAGATGCACCTACAGAAATCATTAATGCAAGTGCAGTGATTGGATCCATAAAAAAAGTAAATGGAACGAGTAATGCTACAGCCATTGTAGCTGTTAAACCTGGAATTGCCCCAACAAAGAGACCAAATAAACCAGCAGCTAATATCGCTAAGATTGCATTGAAGTTAATATATGAGATAGCTGATAAGATAATATCCATAAAATCTCCTACTCAAAGAATATTCCATTAGGTAAGGAAACAAGAAGTATTTTTGCAAATAAAAAATAAATGGAAAAAGATAAGAGAATTAGGAAAATAGTTGTAATAATTTTCCCATTTTTTATAAATGGGATAGTCAAACTAATTAATATAATACTGGTTGTTAATATAAACCCTAGAAAGTTAGATGCTAGTATATAGAAGATTATAGTTATAATTATTAAAGACCCACTAACAATATCTTTCTTTATATCAAATTTTTTGAATACATACTTTTTCTTTAGGTTGATTTCCATAAAGAAATCTATAAGAGAAAATATACACAAGATTCCTCCGATAATAGTAGGGTAAAATGCTGCTCCATATGAAGTGAAATCCCCGTAAGTGTAGTAGCTATATATAGAAATAATTAAACTAATTGTTAAAATCAATAAGGGAGTTAATATTCTGATCATAAATCTTTTCTAGATCCCACTGAGTGAGATCTAGAACCTCCTAAGTATTTATTTAGATAATAATTCACCAAATTTTGAATCTTCATTCTGCATAAATTGTATTAATTCATTTCCATATAATGGTCCAACATCAAAGCCTTGTTTATGAGAAAATTGCTGTAATTCACCGCTGGCATAAACTTTTTCCATGGCTTTTACTAGTTTTTCTTGTACATCTTTCGGCAATCCTTGAGGTCCTACTAACACATTCCAACCACCAAGAGACCAATTTGTTTTAGTTTCATTTTTAAATACAGGAATATCAGGATATAGGGTATCTGTGTTATCAGATGTAATTGCTAGATGTCTAACAAGCCCAGCATCTGTCATACTTTTAGCTTCTCCTGGGGATGATGTTGTAAAATCAATCCCTCCAGAGATTAATTCTTGTAATGCCGTGCTAGCTCCTTGAGAAGGAATAAACTTCACAGCATTTTCTGGTTGATTTGTACTTTTTAAAATACCAAGTAAATTAAGGTGCCAAATAGAGTTTAATCCACTACCAGATGCTTTTAATTTGCCAGGATTATTTTTAATGTCATTGATGAGATCATTAATAGTGTTATAAGGTGAATCTTTTGCTACTTGTATTCCACCTGGAACTACGGCTAGGCGAACAATAGGGGTATAATCTTTATAACTTAAATCTGTCATTTTTTGATGTCTCATTAGAGCAATTTCAGCCGTTGCAACACCTAATGTATATCCATCTGGTTTAGCCCGTTTAATAGCATCATGTCCCACTACACCACTACCTCCTGTACGGTTAATTACATTTACATTAACACCTAGTTCAGTTTGTAGTCCTTTAGCAACTAGACGTGCAATCGTATCAGTATTACCACCAGCTCCCCAAGGAACAATAATTGCAATTGGTTTTTCTGGATAAGCAGCTAAAGCTATTGAAGAAAATAAAGAACATAATAATAACGTTTGAGTAGTCAAATTTTTCATAAATCACCTCTAGCAAAAGTATAAAAGATATTATCGAAACGTTTCGATAGGGATGATGGAGAAGTTTTGTATGACTGAAAATAAGCAATGTTTAAATTTGTGAAGCCGATCAAAAAATAAAAATATCGTATAAAGTTTGAATTAGAAAACATAGCATTAAAGCTTAATGAATTAGTCAAGGAAGATGGGGTATTTAACAAATTTCTTGCTAAAACTTTTCAAATTTTTTTGCTTGTTGGTTTTTACTTTGTTGATATGATTTTTTCATCATTGAATAAGTGATTAGCTATCCATAATTCGCCATTGTGAAACAATATATTGTTAAAGGGGGTATATGATGGGATTTTGTTCTGATTCAATCAAAGTATTACAAGTGATTAGTAAAACTGGTAGCTTTAGTGAAACAGCAAAAGTTTTACACCGTGTTCCATCTGCGATTGGCTATACAGCAAGAAAAATGGAAGAGGAATTGGGGGTAAAACTATTTGAGAGACGGAATGGGCATATTATATTAACACCAGTTGCAAATTATATTTTAGAGCAAGGTGATTGGATTTTACAAGGATTACAAGAATTACAAAGGAATGCTTTACGTTTACATGAAGGTGTAGAAAGCCAATTTAGGATTGCGTTAAATTATATTGTAAGCCACCAACCTATCCCTCAATTACTAGCTAATCTATTAGAGAAGTTCCCCGCAACAGAATTTTCTATTCGTACAGAAGTTTATAATGGCACATGGGATTCATTATATGAGGATCGTGCTGATTTTGTAATTGGTGCTCCCCAGAACCCGCCTTGGAATGATGGTAGTATTTCTACTGAATATTTAGGAGATGTAGAATGGGTATTTTTAGTTTCACCTCATCATCCATTAGCAAAAGAAGAACAAGTTCTAAGATCTGCAAAATTACGTCAATTTCCATCCATTGTAGTACATGATTCATCAATTGCTTTACAGCAGAAAAAAACATGGGCATTAAAAGGACAAAAAATTATCTATGTGACAGACCTTAATATGGTGCTATCAATGATTATTGATGGAATTGGTATAGGTTTTGTTCCTAGAGGATTTGCAGCATCAGCATTATCAGAAGGGAGCGTAATAGAAAAAATAATTGCGGAGCATAAACAGCCGATAAGGGTTTATTATGCCTGGCAAAATCAAAGAAATAGTTTAATTACTAACTATTTATTAGATGTGTTGTGTACAGATGAATATCGTACACAGTGGTTAATTTAATTCATTATCGAAAGGAGAAACATATGAATGAATTACTTTTTAAGGCAGCAGAAGAAGGGAATTGCTATCAGATAAGGCAGTTATTATCTCAGGCTAATGTGGATGTTAATGTAAGAGATAAGGGAAAACGTACGCCTATTCTAGTTGCTGCACAAAATCGACAGTATGAGGCTATTAGATTATTAGCTGAATATGGAGCTGATATTAATCTTCAAGATAATAAATGCTTTAATCCATTTATTTATGGTTGTATTCATAATGATTTATCACTTGTGAAGCTAATGGTGGAGTTAGGGTGTGACTTAACTTGCTTAACACGCTTTGGTGGAAATGGATTGACTCCTGCAGCAGAAAAAGGTCATGAGGATATTGTTCGATTTCTATTAGAAAATACGGATATTAATGTGAATTTAACTAATACTGTAGGTTGGACGGCATTAATTGAAGCTATTATTCTTAATGATGGTGGAGAGAAAATGCAAAGAATAGTTCGCTTGTTATTAGAACATGATGCAGATCCAACTATGACAGATGAATGGGGTGTATCTCCATTAGAATTAGCATGTCGCAAAGGTTATCATGAAATAGCCTCTATTATTAAAGAATATCTTTAAGAGGAGGCGAAATATGCAACAAGTAACGGTAGTTAGTATTGATAGTAAACTTGAGCCAGATTATACGTTACTGATTGCAAGACAATTTAATATTCTTTCTAGGCATCAGCACGTTTTAAATTTACAACTATTTAATAAAAAAGTGGTTGCATTAGTTGAATCGTCAGTGCCTTATGGGCCACGCCAATTACGTTTATTGCATAATATTCCTAAAACTGATGAATTTCTATTTTCTACGACTCCGCTAGAAAAATTTTCTTGCGATATAGAATTTTCATTAAATCCACTGAATTTAGAATTATTGGAACTATCTTGGCAAGTTCTCATTCGTGAACAGAGAGTACCAGTAGATAGGCTGCAGATAATAACTCAACAGTATTTACGAATAGGAATAGCGAATTTGTTAGATGCATTGGCCACAAGAAGCTCGTTATATAAAGAAGTTAGTAATTTACTAGGATTAGGTTTTGGTTTGACACCAAGTGGTGATGATTTCTTGTGTGGTTTATTAATTGCATTATGTTTGCCACAAAGTCCATTTCATTCTCAAAGAAAGAACTTAGTTCAAGCTATCCTAGCAAATATACAACAAACAAACCCTATTTCTGTAGGATTTCTAAAAGATGCTTGCTTATCTCAAGTAAGCCAACCAGTTCAGCTATTTATCCATAATTTATTAAGTCCATTTTCTAGTCCTGCTGTTATACAAGGAGTCGTTAAGTTAGGACATAGAAGTGGCTATGATTTATTAAGTGGATTATTAGCTGGTTTCCCTCACTTAACTACAAAGAGAGTATATTTATGCCCTTATATAGTCGATTAAAAACAAATACTTATATTGACTCAGTAACATTAATGGCTATTTCCACTGCTGTGAATCAGCTCAATGGTGTTATTCAAGCCCAAGTTGCAATGGGTAGCCCTATGAATAAAGCTGTATTAACTGAAGCAGGTTTATTAACTAGTGAATTAAGTCATGCAACAATATCTGATTTAATGATTGCGGTAATCCTGGAAGATAGCATTGATGTAGATACAATATTTGCACAAATTGATGAATTACTAATACGGAAACCTATTCGCGATCAAAAGGATTGTGAAGAAGTCTTTCATACAATTAGTGCTGCCGCAGAGAAACATCCAGATAGTAATTTAGTTATTGTGTCTGTAAATGGTACTTATGCCACTAGAGAAGCAGAAAAAGCATTAAGGCTAAATAAACATGTTATGTTATTTTCTGATAATGTTTCTATTGAAGAAGAACTATCTTTAAAACAATTAGCTCATGATAAAGAACTTTTAATGATGGGACCAGATTGCGGAACAGCTATCATTAATGGAGTAGGTTTGGGCTTTGCGAATAAAGTACGTCAAGGCAATATTGGTATTGTTGCTGCGTCAGGGACAGGAGCTCAAGAAATATCAGTAAGAATTCATGAGTTTGGTGGGGGCGTTTCCCAATTAATCGGAACAGGTGGTCGAGATCTCTCCGAGGATATTGGCGGAATAATGATGCTAGATGGTTTAAAATTACTTGCTGAAGATCCCCATACATCAGTTATTGTAATTGTTTCTAAACCACCAGCACCATCAGTTGCAGAAAAAATTCTAACTACTTGCCAACAAATAAGCAAACCAATTTTTATTTGGTTTTTAGGTTATCAAAGTCAACAAACTATATATCCAAATATTGAAATATTTTCTCATAGTAAACCAACAGCTATGAAAGCAGTAATTGCATCGGGTATTTCAGAAGAAAGTATTGATAAACATGCTCTTAACTGGCCATTAATAGCAGAAGTAAGGAAAAAACTATCACCAGAACAAAAATATATTAGAGGGCTATTTTGTGGTGGTACCTTGTGTGATGAAGCATTATTTTCTGCATTAGAAAAGCATGGTGAGGTTTATTCAAATATTCACCCAAATCCACTTTATAAGATATCTGCAAAAGATATATCAAAAGGTCATACATTTATTGATTTTGGTGATGATGAGTTTACACAGGGTAAGGCTCATCCAATGATTGATCCTAGCTATCGTATAGAGCGTATCTTACAAGAAGGTAGAGATCCTGAGGTTGGTGTTCTATTACTAGATTTTGTAGTTGGTTTCGGCGCCAATTCTGATCCAGTTAGTGAAACATTGAAAGCTTTAGTTCAAGTGAAGCAAGAAGCGCAATCTGTAGGGCGACATTTAGAGATTTTGGCGTATGTTCTAGGTACAGATTTAGATTGTCCTACTGTAAATAGTCAGGTAGAGCTTTTAGAACAGGCTGGTATAACTATTGCCTCTAGTTCAACTAATGCAGGGTTGTTAGCTAGAGAATTTGTCGTGAAAGGAGAATAGAGTATGACTCATTTATTTGAACAACCTTTAAGTATTATTAATGTTGGGTTACGCCAATTTGCAGAAGATCTAGTTAGTCAGCAAGTTGAAGTGTGTCAATTAGATTGGAAACCAGCTGGTAACGGGAATGCAGCATTAATTGAAGCATTAAGTTATTTAGAACAGGTCGAAATTACAGAAAAAATTGAGCAAGCAAACCAAGAAGCATTCCAACGAATTACCCAAGCACAACCTATATTAACGGGGTATGGACAAGCAAAAGATGTTATTCCAGGCATGAAAGAGAAAATGTTATTACATGCTGGACCACCTATTGATTGGGATAGAATGAATGGACCAATGAAAGGAGCAATCACTGGTGCTATTGTATTTGAAGGGTGGGCTAGAAACCTACAAGAGGCTGAAGAATTAGCTGCAAGTGGTGAGATTATTTTTTCACCTTGTCATGAACACCAAGCAGTTGGCTCAATGACAGGAATAACCAGCCCTTCTATGTATGTTCATATTGTAGAAAATAAGACTCACGGCAATATCGCTTTTACTAATTTATCTGAACAATTAGCGAAAATATTAAGAATGGGGGCTAATGATAAAAGCGTGATTGATCGTTTAAATTGGATGAGAGATGTTTTTGGGCCTATGCTTGCTCAGGCGATGTCTTATTGTGAGGAAGGGATTGATTTACGTTTAATGCTTTCACAAGCACTTCATATGGGGGATGAATGTCATAATCGTAATGTGGCAGGTACGGTATTACTGATTCAAAAGCTAACACCTTATATTTTAGAAACAGATTTTAGTAATAAAGATAAGCAAGATGTATTTAAATTTGTTGCTTCATCGGATTATTTTTCTGGACCAACTTGGATGGTTTGTTGTAAGGCTGCTTTAGATGCAGCGCAAGGTATTCCGTATTCTACCGTTCTTACGACTATGGCAAGAAATGGTACAGATTTCGGTATTAGAGTTTCTGGGTTACCAAATCAGTGGTTTACTGGACCAGCACAACAAGTTATAGGACCTATGTTTGCTGGCTATAAACCAGAAGATTCTGGGCTAGATGTAGGAGATTCAGCAATTACAGAAACTTATGGAATTGGCGGTTTTGCTATGGCTGCTGCACCTGCAATTGTTTCCTTAGTTGGTGGTACAGTAAGTGATGCCATAAATTACAGTAAAACAATGAATCAAATTACTGTAGGAAATAATCCTAATATTACTATTCCTGCATTAAATTTTATGGGCATACCGACAGGGATTGATATTCGTAAGGTTATTGAAAGTAATATCTTGCCAGTTATTAATACTGCTATTGCACATAAAGAGGCTGGTATTGGAATGATTGGCGCAGGGATTGTCAACCCACCAATAGAAGCCTTTAATAAAGCAATATTGGCTTTTACTGATAAATATGCAAAAAGATAAAGGAGCAGAAAATGAAAACACAATTTTGGAAAAAAGGTGACTGGGCTGCTTTCTTTGGTCTTTTTAGTAATAATTTAACTAATTTGCTAACAATGATTGCTTTATTAACAATTGTTGTAGGGATTCCTTCTGAAGTAGTATTTGGAAGAGTAGTCCCTGCATTCGGATTAGCTGTTCTTTGTGCGAGTATTTGCTATGTAATTTTTGCAAAAATATTAGCAAAACAATCTGGTAGGGATGATGTGGTTGCCTTACCATCAGGACCTAGTGCTCCTTCAATTTTTACCGTAACTTTTTTAGTACTATTGCCAGTATATCAGCAAACACAAGATTATGAGCTAGCGTTAAGTATTGGTGTGGTTTGGGGCTTCGTAGAAGGTTTTATTCTTTTTATTGGATCTTTTATGGGGGATCTATTAAGACGAGCCGTGCCTAGGACTGTATTATTATCTTGTTTAGCTGGATTAGGATTATTGCTATTAGCAATGAACCCTATGCTGCAAGCCTTTCATACTCCAGTAGTTTCTTTTGTTGTCCTTGTATTAATTTTTATTAATTGGTTTGGACGATCGCCGATTTTCAAGCATATACCAACAGGACTCCTCCTGCTTATTGTAGGAACAATTTTAGCTTGGGTATTTGGATTACAGGATGCAGGAAAAATTGGAGAGGCTTTACATAGCGCAGGATTTAACCCACCACAATTACATATTAGTAATTTTCTTGAAGGTCTTACAGTGGCGGCACCTTATCTTGCTTCCGCAGTACCATTAGCTTTAGCAAACTATGTATTTGATCTTGAAAATATAGAAAGTGCTCATGCAGCGGGTGATCCTTACCCGACTCGCCGAGTAATGATTGCAAACGGATGTTCAACAATGTTTGGTGCTTTAATGGGAAATCCATTCCCAGTTACGGTTTATGTTGGACATACCGCTTATAAGGAAATGGGGGCAGGTATAGGTTATACACTTGGTACAGGTATTGTAATGTTTTTAGTATGTTTACTTGGCTTAGGTGGTTTCTTACTCTCCTTAATTCCAATGGCTGCGATTGCACCAATCTTGATTTTTATCGGTATTGTTACTGCAAATCAAGTTGTTAGAGAAACGCCTAAACTTGAAGTGCCAGTAATTTTTGTCTGCTTATTTCCATGGATTGGTGCTTGGGCTTTAACTACTGTAGGGAATACGCTGAAAAGCGCAGGAACAAATGCAGGAAAATTAGGTTGGGATATTTTAGAAAAAAATGGTGTAGATTTTACAGGATTATTTCATTTAGGTAGTGGTGCACCATTATCTTCATTGTTATGGGGATGTATAGCAATTTTCGCAATTACAAACCAACCTAAGAAAGGTGCTATTAGTGCTGCATTAGCTTCTGTTTTAGCATTCTTTGGCATTATTCATCAAGCAAAACCTGTTATTGGTGGCGATTCTCCAATAATGTTTGTCATTGCTTATTTAATGGTAATGGTTTTATTTTTATTAAAATATTGGTTAGATCGAAATAAATCAACAGAAGTCACTTCCTAAGATAAAAATTATTAATAGTCTGAGAATAATTTCTCAGACTATTTAACTTCAAAAAGGTTAAATAGTCTTTTTGTCTATAAAGCATATTCATTTTATAAATAGAGGAAATAACATGAAGCCTACAATAGTTATTGCTTTAGGCGGGAACGCTTTATTAAAGCGAGGACAAGTAATGTCATATGATAATCAATTAGAAAATATTCGTCTTGTTGCTGATTCAATTAGTAAGTTAGTGGATAAGTATAGAATTGCGATTGTACATGGTAATGGACCACAAGTTGGGTTGTTAGCTCAGCAAAATGATGTTTATGTTGATGTTCCAGCTTATCCTTTAAGTTGTTTAGTGGCAGAAACTCAAGGTATGATTTCTACAATGTTAATACAAGAGTTACGTAAGCTAGTAAAACTCCCGATTACTTCAATTATTACGCATGTTGAAGTGAATTCTAGTGATGAAGCTTTTTTAGAGCCAAATAAATTTATTGGTAGTGTCTATGGCAAAGAAGAAGCAGAGAAGTTAGCTAAGAAATACCATTGGCAAATTAAACAAGATGGTAACTATTATCGCCGTGTTGTAGCTTCTCCAAAGCCGTTATCTATTCAGGAAAATAGTATTATTAGGTCAGCATTGAATCAGAATAATATTGTTATTTGTTGTGGTGGTGGCGGTATTCCAGTATCTAAGCAAAATGGGCAGTTATTAAATATTGATTGTGTCATTGACAAAGATGCTTCAGCTTCGCTATTAGCTAAAGAGATTCAAGCAGAGTATTTTTTAATTTTAACTGATGGCGATGGTATTTATTTAAATTGGGGAAAAAATAATCAGCGTAAGTTAGATAAAGTTTCGGTAGATGAGTTATTAACATATAAATTTGATAAGGGGTCTATGCAACCGAAAGTAGATGCCATCGTTGATTATGTTCGTAATATGAATAACGGAATAGGAATTATTGCTGATATTAACTTTGTATCGGAGGCATTAGAAAATAAAGCTGGGACAAGAGTAATTAAATAGTAGGGTATAAAAATGCCTCAATATTTTGAGGCATTATATGAAAGATAAAAATATTTTAGCTAATTATAGGTTTACCATTTAAAAAGCCTTGTCTTTTTTCAGGTAAACGAGCTACTGCTTCGGCACTACAACTTGCAGCAACCAGAGTAAATGTCGCTTTATCTCCAACCTTAGGCCAAGCAAGATTTCCTTGATCATCAAGAGGCGTTACTCCTGCGGTGGCAATAGATAAAGCACGAGATAACCCAAATTCATCTGTTTGTCGATATAGTTGAGCCCATAGGCGTGCTTTTTCTAACATATCACCACTGCCTAAAGGAGACCACCAGTCAAGAATACTATCTGTTCCAGACATTAATTTGACCCCAGCAGATTGAAATGTAGGTAATGGCATCATGGAATTACCGAAAGGGAGCGTTGAAGCTAAACTTATTTTGTATTCAGCCATTTTTTCAGCCAAATGTTTAACTTCATCATTACTCATACCCATAAATGCAAATGCGTGGCTTAGAGTGAGTTTCCCATGAAGCTCTTTTTCTTTAGCGACATAGTTAATCATATACTTGATAGCTTCACCACCACTTGGGTTTGCTTCATGTAAGTGAATATCTATCCCTTTACCACTATCTAGTGCAATAGCAAACATAGTATCTAAGGATTTTTTCATATCATTATCAACTTTAGTTGGATCAAGACCACCTACATAGTGAGCACCTAATCTCATAGCTTCCCTCATTAATTTCTCACTATTTGAGCGTAATAAGCCATGTTGAGGGAAAGCAACAATTTCACATTCCAGATTATATTTATTTTGATCTAATGCTTGTTCTAAATGTTCAAGGCTTTTTAGTTGGCTTGTTGGTTCTATGTTACAGTGGCTACGAGCAATCACAGTGCCTTTACGATTAAGTAGAGATATCATTTCGCCTGTTCGCTCAATAGATGTTTCTAAAAGTTCAGGTAAGATTTTCTGTTCATAAGCTATTATGTCCTGAATATTCCATCCTTTTCTAGATATTGTACGCCAAGGTAGCCCATACCAACTCTTATCTAAATGAATATGTAAATCTTGTAATGGCGGAAGTATGAGTAAACTTTCTCCATCTATAATAGGGAGTGAGTTAGGGTTTTCTCCTTGTTGAAGAATATTTTTAATTATCCCATCTTTTATATGTAGGGCGATATGTTTTGTTTGAGTAGCAATAACCTGATCATTATGATAAATAAAATTGGTTTCTAATAAGATATTATCCAATATATATTCATTATGGATTTGTGAAGCAGTTTTTTTACTAGAAATTGATGGCTGCTGAGCTAAAGTTGGTATTGAAATTGCAGCAGCTGTAAGGGCGGTAGTACTGATAAATTTACGGCGAGATATATTGTGATTCATATTGGTTCTCCTATTGAGTAAGAAAGGTAGATCTAAGAAAATCAGATATCTTAGATACTGTCTATAGTAAATGAATTTTGGGTTAGATTGGATTGAAAAGATTGCTATGATTTATTCTATATTTTTGAATTAATTCTAAATTTGTATAATAAATTATATAGTTATAGTTATAGTTAAGAGAGCTTGAATATAGATCTGTAATAAAGATAGTGAGATTAAAAAAGGAGATGTGCAGTAATGTCATATGTTTTTACCCCACCACCAGTTGCTGCAATTCCAGTGATTGAGAGTGAAGATTTATTTGCAGTACGCCGAATTTATTGTGTTGGACGTAATTATGCAGCACATGCAAGAGAAATGGGACACGATCCAGATCGTGAACCGCCTTTTTTCTTCTGTAAACCGGCTGATGCGATTAGACCTGTCAAACCAGGCAAAACCTATGCTTTTCCTTACCCAACAATTACTCAGAATTTGCACTATGAGGGAGAATTAGTGGCGGTAATTGGTAAAGCTGGCAGCAATATTCCAGTAGAAACAGCATTAGAACATGTTTGGGGATATGCAGTTGGGTTAGATATGACACGTCGTGATTTACAAAATCAAATGAAAGAGATGGGGCGTCCTTGGGAAATTGGTAAAGCGTTTGATGGTTCTGCACCAATTGGACCAATCTACCCTGTAAGTAAAGTAGGACATATTACTTCTGGTGCAATTTGGCTCACGGTGAATAATGTGGAAAAACAACATAGTGATATTAGTGATTTGATTTGGTCGGTTGCAGAAACAATAGCCCATTTATCAACATTATTTGCATTAGAACCGGGGGATCTTATTTTTACAGGAACACCTGAAGGAGTAAGTAAAGTTGTGCCGGGTGATAAAATTCGATTAGGTATTGATAAGTTGGGTGAATTAGATATTAAAATTGTTTAGTCATTAAAACCGAGCGTTGCTCGGTTTTATCTATAAATATTTAATCTAAAGGGTAATTTCCAATTTTTCATAAGCCCGATTGGCTTTTTCTCGAGCTTTTTCAGTATTTTCTGCGCTGGCTAATAAAACGCCTAAACGACGGTGGCCATTCACTTCACCTTTACCAAATAAGCGTAAGCCTGTATCTGGTTCAGCTAATACATTTTCTAAATTGCCAAAACTGACTTGTGTTGATTTCCCTTCTACGACAATCGCTTTAGAAGCACTTGGTGCTAGCAATTTAATTTGCGGGATTGGTAAACCAAGAATAGCTCGCGCATGTAATGCAAATTCAGAAAGATCTTGAGAGATTAACGTTACCATACCTGTATCATGTGGGCGTGGAGAGACTTCATTAAAAATGACATCATCACCACATACAAACATTTCTACACCAAAAATACCATAGCCCCCTAATGCGCCAGTAATTTTCTCTGCAATTTGTTGTGCTTTTTGTAAAGCAACTTCACTCATTGCTTGTGGTTGCCATGATTCTCGATAATCACCATCAATTTGAACATGACCAATCGGAGCAAGGAAAGACGTTCCACCACGATGACGAACAGTTAAGAGGGTGATTTCATAATCAAAGCGGACAAAGCCTTCAACGATAACGCGTCCGCCTCCAGCACGACCGCCCTCTTGAGCATATTTCCAAGCGTGTTCTAAATCATTTTCCGTTTTTAATACACTCTGACCATGTCCAGATGAACTCATAATTGGTTTCACTACACAAGGTAGCCCAATTTCACTAACAGCTTGTTTAAAATCGGCAAAATTATCTACAAAGTGAAATGGTGAAGTTGGTAGTGAAAGTTCTTCAGCAGCAAGGCGGCGAATACCCTCACGATTCATTGTGAGTTTCACCGCTTTTGCGGTCGGAATAACAGTAAAACCTTGTTGTTCTAAAGCGACTAAGGTATCTGTCGCAATGGCTTCAACTTCGGGTACGATATAATCGGGCTTTTCTTTTTCGATAAGAGATTTTAGTGCATCACCGTCCAACATAGAAATTGTGTAAGCACGATGAGCAACTTGTTGTGCAGGCGCATTGTCATAACGATCGACTGCAATTACTTCAACGCCTAAACGTTGTAATTCAATAACGACTTCTTTTCCTAATTCACCTGAGCCTAACATCATTACTTTGGTTGCCGTTGGTGTAAGTGGTGTACCCAATGTTGTCATAGATAAGTTTTCCTCTGTTGTGTGCAAATAAAAAAGCCAAGTATAAACTTGGCTTTCGAATTATTGATTTAAGAAACTTTCATCAAGAAGCAGCTCTTGGTTATTGTTGATGCCAATGCCTTGCTCTAAAACTTTTTTCGCGGCAAGTTGTGCATCTGCTAATGAATGTTCGGTATAAGTACCGCATTGATATTCATTTAATTCTGGAATTTGTTTTTCACTTTCCACTTTTAACACATCTTGCATTGCTTTTTCCCAAGCAACAACAACTTGTTGTTCAGTTGGTGAACCAATAAGGCTCATATAAAAGCCAGTACGGCATCCCATTGGAGAAATATCGATAATTTCAACATTATCACTGTTTAGGTGATCACGCATAAAACCCGCAAATAGATGTTCAAGAGTATGAATACCTTTTGGAGAGATGTTGTCTTTATTTGGTTTGCAGAAACGTAAATCGAAAACAGTAATTTGGTCGCCTTTTGGTGTTTGCATAGTTTTAGCAACACGCACAGCTGGCGCTTGCATTTTTATATGGTCAACTTTAAAACTGTCTAATAACGGCATAACAAAAATCCTTATTTTTTATAAATTTTAATTGAACTTTTTCAAAATCGCTTGGTCTTATAAGCTGCAACATAATGGTTGTTTAAATTAGTTCCTTAGGTTATTGCCGCTCAACAGAGCGGCTTTTTTTATTTTAAAGTCTGATAGTAATACTTGTATAGTGCTTTCTTGCTTAAAAGTTAAAGCAACGCTTTTATGGCAAGATAGACTTTTATTTATCTGTCAGATCTAACACGATTTTCCCTTGGGTACGACCACTTTCAAGAGTACGATGTGCTTGTTGAATTTGTGAAATTGGGAACACTTGTGCAATTTGTAATTGCAAACGGTGATCTGCTAGATAGCCTAACATTGTTGCTAGATCATCACGATTTGGTATAGCTAACATTTTTTCAACTAATAAATGTTGTTCTGCGCCAGCTTGTTGTAGTAATGGCACATGAATCGTTGGAATACAAATTACACGCCCACCCGTTTTTACCATTTTAAGTGCGGCAACACCGCTATCACCACCCACAAGATCAATGAACAGATCTGCCTGTAAATCAGGATAGTGTTCTGGATGATGATAATCAAAGCATTGCATTGCACCTAATTTTAATGCAGCTTGATTTTTAGCAGGAGAACAAATTACAGATATTTTTACCTGATGTTGAGCTAATAGTTGTAATAATAAATGACCAACACCACCTAATGGTGCAGAAACTAAAATATGTTGCCTTGCTTGTAAGTTAGCCTGTTTTACAATTTGATAAGCTGTAATTGCTGCGGTTGGCATTGCGCCTGCTTCAGTTAACGAAACGGATTCCGGTACTTTCGTTACTAAATCAGCATTCACAGCAACATAGCGAGCATAACAACCACCTTCAAAGGTTAAAGCTGCAACACGATCCCCAACTTGGAAACCACTATTTTTACCAGCTTTGGCAACAATACCAGCAACATCGAAACCTAATACAGCTGGAAATTGAGATTTGAATTTTTCTGCTCCCCAACCTAAACCTTTACGTGTTTTAAAATCAACGGGGTTAATTCCAGCAAAATGATTTTCGATCAGAACTTGCTGTTCTGAAATGGCGGGCATAGGTAATTCTGGTTGGAATACCAGTATATCGGCTTCACCAAATTCGCTAATAGTTGCACCATAATTGCGCATAAGCACCTCCTGTTTAATAAAATAATTGTTGTTTTACTTGTTCAGCAGCTTCTACACCGAGTAACTCACTCACAATAGTTAATGCAAAATCAAACGCAGCACCTGGACCTCGACCTGTGATAAATGGCGCATCAACTACTGCAGGGGTATGGTGATAATGAACTTGATTGTCGGTAAAAATCTGACGCATCGTTGGATAACAAACCGCATTTTTATCGGTTAATAAGCCTAATTTTGCTAATGAGGTTGGTGCGGCACAAATTGCGGCAATACGTTTATTCTCTGCGATAAATTGTTGATATATTGAGTTTAATTTGCTGTATTTACTGTCAAGACTTTCATGTCCACCTGGTAAAAAGAGCATATCGTAATGGTTCAAATCTGTTTGTTGTAATAAGCGATCTGTAACCACTTTAACGTTATGGGCTGAAGTCACAATTTCTGTATTATCTAGAGAGATTAAATCGACTTGTAACCCAACACGTCTAAATACATCAGTAGGTACTAATGCTTCTGCTTCTTCAAAACCTTGAGCTAAAAGTAATGCGATTTTTAGTGTCATAAGCTTTCTCCTTTTTTAGTTAAATGGATCACATTATACGCTTTTTTATTGAAAATTTTTGTGATCGGCGTATGATGCAACACCTTGTTTTTAGGTTGGGTTCCCTCACCCCAAATGATGTTAATGTAATAAAAAGGACTACAAAATGATTTCAGCACAAACGCTATTTAGCGATCGTGAAAAACGTCGCGCACTAATTTTATTAACTTTTTTCCATATTTTTATCATTGCAATTAGCAATTACCTGGTTCAAATTCCATTTACTATTGATTTATCATGGCTAGATTTTAGTTTTCATAGTACTTGGGGAACACTAACTTTTCCATTTATCTTTTTAGCGACTGATTTAACAGTACGAGTTTTTGGTGCAAAAGAAGCTCGTTGGATTATCTTTTGGGTGATGTTGCCTGCATTAGTAGTAAGTTATGTGATTTCAACGCTTTTTTCCGATACGCAATATCAAGGGTTATCCGCATTAGCAACTTTTAATATGTTTGTATTTCGTATTTCCTTTGCGAGTTTTTCCGCTTATGTGCTAGGACAACTGCTGGATGTATTAGTCTTTAATCGATTAAGACAGCTAAAAACTTGGTGGATTGCACCAACAAGCTCAATGGTGTTTGGGAGCTTATGTGATACCTTCGCGTTCTTTGCGATTGCTTTTTATCAAAGTAGTGATCCCTTTATGGCAGCGAATTGGGTTGAAATTGGTTTTGTAGATTATTTATTTAAACTATTGATTGGACTATTATTTTTTGTACCAATTTATGGTGTTGTATTAAATGCAATTATGCGCAAGTTAGCATTATTAAGTCTTGCGCAAACAGCAGAAATGCAAAGTTAAGTTTCGTTTGCAATATAAATATCAAAACGATGATTTTTCGTTTTTTGGCTGAAATGAGGGGCTTTATCAGCCAAATAATTGGCATAATTGGGACGTTTCACTACTACTCGATGTGCCAATTTTAATGCGATCTCAAGTAAGGCATCTGCATCTAAATCAGCACCAACCAAAGATTGAAATACTCTCATCTCTTTTTTTACTAAAGCACTTTTATTTTTATGTGGAAACATAGGATCTAAATAAACAACATCAAATCTATCTGTTGTAGGATCTAATTCTGCGATAGTTTTTATTGGTAGTAATTGCATTCGTTGCCGCATAAACTCACCAATTTCTTCATCTTGATAGGCGCGTTGTAAGCCATCTTCTAATAATGCAGCTACAACGGGATGACGCTCAACGAGGCTTACTTGACAGCCAATAGCGGCTAATACAAATGCATCTCTGCCTAAGCCTGCCGTTGCGTCAAGAACATGAGGAAGTTTACCTTTTTTGATACCAACAGCTTTGGCAACAGCTTCCCCTCGACCACCACCAAATTTACGGCGATGTGCCATCGTACCTTGTACAAAATCAACCGCAATAGCACCTAATTTGGGTTCATCAGTTTTACGTAATTCTAGTTGTTGTTCAGTCAAAACTAATGCAAATAATGCCTGTTGATGGTGAGAGAATTGCCATTTATCAATTAATTGTTGAAATTTTTCGGATTGTTGGCTTTCATTAATTAATTGAATTTCCATTATTTCCTCACAAGATAAACACCACTTTCAATATGGTGGGTATAAGGGAATTGATCGAAAAGCGCTGCTTTTTCAATTTGATGGGTTTGTGAGAGTGTCGCTAAATTTTGCACTAATGTTTCTGGGTTGCATGAAATATAGAGAATATTCTCGTAGTGTTGCACCATATTTAATGTTGCTGGATCAAGTCCAGCACGCGGTGGATCAACAAAAATGGTTTGGCATTGATACTGTTTTAAATCAATCCCTTTTAAGCGATTAAATTCACGTACACCTTGCAATGCTTGGGTAAATTCTTCCGCAGACATTCGGATAATTTGTAAATTATCGACTTGATTAGCTGCAATATTAAATTGTGCTGCATGAACGGAAGGTTTAGCTATTTCTGTTGCAAGCACTTGATTAAAATTTTGTGCTAAAGCAACAGAAAAATTTCCGTTACCACAATAGAGTTCTAATAAATCACCTTGTGCATTTTTAGTACAATCTAAAGCCCATTGAATCATTTTACAATTCACGCCCGCATTAGGTTGGGTGAAGCTGTTTTCAACTTGGCGATAGATATAATTCTTGTCATTGATAGGAAGTACTTCATCAATAAAATCTTGATCTAAACAGATTTTCTGCTTATTGGCACGACCAATAATTTGCACATCAAAGTTTAATTGTTGTAGTTTTTGTTTAAGGGTTTTTGCAGCACTAATCCAGTCATCATTAAGTGTTTTGTGATAGAGCAAGCTAACAATAATTTTATTACTTAATGTACTGAGATAATCAATCTGAAATAGTTTATAGCGTAATAATTCTTGTTGTTTTAATAAGGGTAATAGCTCACTCATCATGCGATTGATTAATTGGCTCGCAATGGGGAAAGTATCAATGCGCTGACGTTGTTTGGTTTGAGGATCAAACATAATATGGAACAATTCGTCTTGTTCATGCCAAACTCGAAATTCGGCACGCATCCGATAATGTTTTTTCTCAGATGGGAAGATTGCAATTTGACCATCAAAAAAAGGTTTAAATAATTGAGATAAATAATTTTTTTTCTTTTCTAATTGAGTGGAGTATTGTAAGTCAGAGAAATCAGTTTGCATAATTTTCTTGGTTGCACAAAATAATTGCGGGATTCTAACATAAAAATCTAATAGGATAAAAAAATAGAGAAATTTTAAGATGAAGTAATTTATTCAGTAAGTTTGATTTACTTCACTATTCTGAAAAATAAATATAAAAAGGCTTGAAAAGAGAATTTGATGGCATTATGTTCTTAAACAAGAACAGGATTTTTTCTTGGCTGGAAACAGCTTTTATACAATGAGAGGTAAATGTTATGACCCTAAATATTACTAGTAAACAAATGGATATTACCCCTGCAATTCGTTCTCATATTGAGGAACGCTTAGCGAAATTAGGCAAATGGCAAACCCAATTAATTAATCCTCATTTTATTTTACAAAAACTACCAAAAGGATTTGGGGTGGAAGCAATGATAGGAACTCCGTTCGGAGATCTAGTCGCAAAAGCAGAACATGAAGATATGTATTGTGCAATTAATGATGTACAAGAAAAATTAGAGCGCCAACTTAATAAATTACAACATAAAGGAGAAGCAAGACGAGCTAGTGAACGTCTAAAAGATTCTTTTAATTAGTTTTATCGTTGAAGTTTAAGGTCTAGCAATTTGCTAGACTTTTTGGTATAGTAGAAAAATGGTTGCTAAAAAAGT
>NZ_JTJR01000051.1 GCF_001678475.1 Gallibacterium genomosp. 3
GGCAAGTGTGAGAGGGAACCTAATTAGACATTTATTAAAATCTGCGACTAAATTTAGGTTTATCTTCATAAAAATTAAAACCCTCTGTATTTGGTATTAACCCTATCCCAAAGTTGAGTTAAAATTTCGCTCATCTTTTTGAATAAGGAAACGTTATGTCAGATTTACTCACTTTTGAACAAGCACGCAGTCAACTTCTTGAACAACTCCCCTCTGCAATTAACCGTCCTACTGAAACGCTTTCATTAGCAGATGCAGATAAACGAATTTGTGCCAAAGATATTATTTCACCAATCAATGTACCCGCTTTTGATAATTCAGCAATGGATGGCTATGCAGTACGTTTAGCCGATTTAGCACAATCAATGACACTTAACGTAGCGGGTAAAGCATTTGCAGGCCAACCTTTTACTGGCGAATGGCAACCACTGAGTGTGGTACGTATTATGACTGGTGCCATGGTTCCCGAAGGAACTGATGCCGTTGTAATGCAAGAAAAAGTTCAAGTGAATCCTGATGGTTCCGTTTCATTTAGCGAAATGCCCAAATGCGGTGAAAATATTCGTCGTATTGGTGATGATGTTAAAGTTGGAGAGATTGTACTAACAAAAGGCGCTAAGCTCACTGCCACTTCTCTGCCATTACTTGCTTCTCTTGGTATTGAGAAAGTAGAGGTTTTTCCTCGAATCAAAGTTGCGATTGTTTCGACTGGCGATGAGTTAGTTCCTGTTGGTCAACCACTACAAGCAGGTCAAATTTATGATACTAACCGTTTTGCAGTAAAGCTGATGTTACAACGCTTGAACTGTGAAATCTTAGACTTCGGTATTTTGCCTGATAATGAACAACAATTTGAACAGGCTTTTCGTGAAGCTCAACAACAAGCTGATCTAGTGATTACCAGTGGTGGTGTATCTGTGGGTGAAGCCGATTTCACCAAAACGGTGATTGAACGCTTAGGGAAAATCAATTTCTGGAAACTATTAATGAAACCAGGTAAACCATTTGCTTTTGGTAAATTAGAAAATGCTTGGTTCTGTGGATTACCTGGCAACCCTGTTTCCGCTTTTGTCACGTTCTATCAATTAGTCCAACCGGCGATTGCTAAACTAAGTGGATTTAGTCAATGGAAAGCACCACAACAATTTAATGCAATTGCAGCGACTTCCTTGAAAAAAAGCCCAGGTCGTTTAGATTTCCAACGCGGTTTTTATCAATTAAATGAAAATGGCCAAATTGAAGTAGCACCAGTACGTTTCCAAGGTTCACATATGTTCAGTTCTTTTGTACAAAGTAACTGCTTTATTGTGTTAGAAAAAGATCGCGGCAATGTCGCTGCGGGTGAAACAGTCACTATCGAACCATTTAATTACTTACTCGATTAACGATGCAAATAGAACTCACTGATCATGAAATGATGCGTTATAACCGTCAAATCATTATGAAATCTATTGATTTTGACGGTCAAGAACGCTTAAAAGGCAGTAAAGTATTAATTATTGGGTTAGGTGGCCTAGGTTGCGCCGCCTCACAATATTTAGCAGCTGCTGGAGTTGGCGAATTAATGCTAGTAGATTTTGACACCGTAGCACTCTCTAATCTACAACGCCAAGTTTTACATAATGATAGCCGTATTGGTTTAGCCAAAGTTGATTCAGCTAAACAGACACTATCAGCATTAAACCCCTTAATTACGATCAACACAACCAATACCCAATTAACAGATGAACAATTAACTTCACTCATTGCGCAATATGATGTTGTTTTAGATTGTACCGATAATGTTGAAACGAGAAATCAGCTAGATCGTCTGTGCCAACAACAACAAAAACCATTAGTTTCTGGGGCAGCAATTCGTATGGAGGGGCAAGTCAGTGTTTTTACTTACCAACCAAATACCCCAACCTACCGAGATCTTAGCCAACTCTTTGGTGAAAATGTATTAAGCTGTGTTGAGGCGGGAGTATTATCACCAATTGTTGGCATTGTTGGTTCAATTCAAGCTTTAGAGACAATTAAGGTCTTGTTGCAAATTGGTACCTCTTTATGTGGGCGTTTATTGATGATCGATGGGTTAAATATGCAGGTAAGGGCTATTAATTTGCCGCATAGTTAATTAATCACAAATCTTAATAAATGTTTAATGGGTCCCCTCTCACACTTGCCC
>NZ_JTJR01000052.1 GCF_001678475.1 Gallibacterium genomosp. 3
TATCCGCAATCTTCGCTTTTACATTCACACCCACTTGGCTCACTAAGGATTGGTTAGTGCCTGCATCAACATTAAGGTTTAATCCACCTGCACCACGTTCTGTGTAATGGTTATTACGTACTACTTGGTAATCTAAGCGAATGAATGGTTTCACCTCAACTTGTTCAGTGCTGAACGCATTGAAGCCCATGCCTACACCTGCATAACCAATCTTATTACCATAGCTACCTTGTGCCGTACGCTTCGCAAACTTAATGTTTCGCTCTGTACTTACATCGCTATAACCAATTCCCGCTCTAAAGTCTAAATCAGCAATAGCACTAATTGGTGTATTACCATAAATACCCGCTTGAATCGTATCTGCACGTAATGTCTGGTCTGATACCGATTCTTGACTATGAACATGGTTATATACATAACCAACCATCACCCCTAAACGGGTTTGACCTTGACATTTTTCTACACCTGCACCAAAACCATGGCTTTCACTTTGATAACCTGTTGCACCTTGATGTTGCGCTTGGTTACCCCAGCTGTTGGTCGCTTTCACCCAAAGCTGATTATCTTCTGTTGCTGCACCACCGGCACGACAACCTTTGCTATTTTCAGCTAAATTCGCTAATTGCTTGCTAGTATCCGCAACCACTTGGCTACTTGCCCCCGCTAAGGTCGGTAACGATTCTAATAACGCCGTTGCAGCATCTTGCTTATCTGGTATCGTGTAGAATAAACGTGAAAGTTCATTCGTTGGCGCACGCCCAAAATTCGCATCTAATGCCCTCGCCGCATCTAATCCTCGCGATAAACCATACTCAGTCGCTATCTCAATCAAACTCCCTTTTGCTGAAACAGGCGTTAAACTCACAGCTTTTCCATCTACTACTTTTGGAATGAAATTAAATAGCTCACTATTATCATCATAGCTTGCAAAATTACCTTCAATACTTCCATTTGGCGTAGCTAATATATTCTCAAACTGTAAATTCGCTAACTCTTCCTCTTTACTATTTTTAATATCTGTAAATAGGTGGGCATTATTAAGGTTCACAGCCGGAATTTTATTTCCATTCTCATCCTCTTTATCTTCACCATTCACTTGTAGCTTACTATAGCCCTCTGGTGTCGCTACTAATGATAATGTCCCGCCTGCACTTAAATCTAATGTGCCAACTTCTGTACCTGGCTTATCTACTGCAAATGTCCCCGCTTTCCCTACTTTTACATCTGCCTGTCCTAGCTTTCCGCCCTCTGTCATCTGGAGCTTACCTCCATCAACATTCACTTGACCTGCAAATGGATTGTCTGCTT
>NZ_JTJR01000053.1 GCF_001678475.1 Gallibacterium genomosp. 3
AGGCAAAAAAAGTGATCATTTTTCGAACGGAGTGAGAAAAATCTCTGTTTTTTGCCGCCCGGAAAATCTTATTGGAATGAGGAGTAGCAAGTGTGCGAGGGCGTACTTTCTTTTGCTTCGTTTTCTTTGTACGAACAAAGAAAATGAAGTCGCCCTTTAGGGCGAAACTTAAATGACAATTAAGAGAGAAAGTTGCACTAAATAAACCTTTGTCATTAAGCTGAAAGCATAAATATTTAGGTAATCTCTATGCAAAACCTACTTACCCCAAACAACATCCCTTACCAAATCATCAAAGACAATACGTCATTACAACAAATATGCCAAACAGCACAACAATTTCCAGTGGTGGCGTTAGATACTGAGTTTGAACGGATTCGCAGTTATTATGCGAAATTAGGCTTAATTCAGCTTTATTATGGTGAAACCGTTGCTTTAATTGACCCATTAACAATTACAGAGTGGCAACCTTTTATTACCCTGTTAGCGGATCAAAACGTGTTAAAAATATTACACGCAAGTGGCGAAGATATTGAGATTTTCTACCAACAATTTGGGCAATTACCACAGCCTCTTATTGATACACAAATTGCAGCTAATTTTTTAGGATTTCCTTTATCCGTGGGGTTTGCTTTATTGGTTGAACATTATCTAAAGATCGAATTAGATAAGAAAATGTCGCGTACTGATTGGTTAAAGCGTCCCTTAACAGATCGACAATTACAGTATGCTGCTGCGGATGTATATTACTTATTACCAGTCTATCAACAAATGGCAGTGGCGATGCAAACTTCACCGTGGCAAGAAATCATTGAGCAAGAGTGTCAATTTGTTGCCGAAAAACGCTGTAAACATATTTCAGCAGAAAATGCTTATTTAGATATTGGCAATGCGTGGCGACTTAACCGAGAACAATTAAATAATCTAAAATTTTTAGCTAAATGGCGTTTACAAGAAGGGATTAAACGTAATCTTGCCTTGAGTTTTATTGTGAGTAATGAAGGTTTAATCCAAACAGCGATCCATTCACCTAAACATACTTCACAATTATTAGAGTTAGGATTACACCCTATGGAAATCAAACGCTATGGTAAAAAGCTGCTGTTATTGATTGAACAAGCAAAACGTGTCCCAGCTTCTGATTATCCAGCCTTAATTGAAAATATTTCAGAACGAGCAGGATATAAGAAAGCAATTAATGTATTACAAAAAAATTTAAAACGATTAGTGAAAGATCAACTACCTACCCAAGTGATTGCTAGTAAGAAATTATTACACCAACTTTTAAAATGGTATTGGTCTGGCGAACCGCAAGATCGAAAACCTGAATTATTACAATCATGGCGACAACCTTATGGGGAACAATTACTGGCAGTATTACGTGAAGTAGACCCTTCATTAGAGAAATAAGTTGATAATATCTAAAAAATATAGGTGTTTTTTAGATATTTTTTATCAATCAGGAAAAAAGATTATTTTACAATTATTTTATTTGCATAATTTATAATTTCAGCTATCTTTAGCGATGGGCGGAGGTTTATTAGCCTCTTTGTTATTAACACAACATTTATAGATATTATAATTATGGTTACTTCATCTCGTTTTACCGCATTACTTTTTCAAGGTTCTCTTGTAAAAAGAGTGGCAACAGGTCTTTTATTAGGGATTTTGCTTGCTTTGATTTCTCCTTATTTAGAACCTACTTTAGGAACTAATTTAGCCGAGGATGTTAGTTTTCTAGGGCAACTTTTCGTGCGTTCATTACGTTCAATAGCACCTATTTTGATTTTTGTCTTAGTAGTATCTGCGATAGCGAATCGTCGTGTTGGGGAAAAGAATAATCTGAAAAGTATTATTCACCTTTATCTATTAGGTACTTTCCTATCTGCACTGGTTGCAGTAGTGGCGAGTTTCCTTTTCCCAACGGAGCTTGCTTTAGGTGAAGCAGAAAAATCAATCGCACCACCAGAAAGTGTTGGACAAGTATTAAGTACGCTATTATTTAATATCGTAGATAACCCATTTAATGCCTTATTAAATGCAAACTTTATTGGTATTTTAGCCTGGGCGATTGGTTTAGGTATTGCTTTACGCCATTCGTCAGAAACTACCAAAAATGTATTTGGCGATATTTCAGAAGCTGTTTCAATGGTAGTAAAAATTGTTATTGCGTTTGCGCCAGTAGGGGTATTTGGCTTAGTTGCCTCGACATTAGCGGATAGAGGATTAGCTGCTTTAGGTGGTTATATTCAAATTTTAGCTGTATTAGTAGGCTCAATGCTCTTTGTTGCTTTTATAGTAAACCCAATTTTAGTATTTTGGAAAACCAGAACAAATCCATATCCATTAGTTTGGAAATGTATCCGTGTAAGTGGTTTAACTGCGTTCTTTACTCGTAGCTCCGCAGCAAATATTCCAGTTAATATGGAGTTAGCTCAACGTTTAGGTTTAAAAGAAGAAACTTATTCCGTGTCAATTCCATTAGGCGCAACCATCAATATGGGCGGTGCGGCAATTACGATCACTATTTTAACTTTAGCTGCAGTGCATACTTTAGGTATTGAGGTGAGTTTGCCAACAGCTTTATTGCTTAGTATTGTTGCAACGGTTTGTGCGTGTGGTGCATCAGGTGTGGCGGGTGGTTCATTATTATTGATTCCATTAGCGTGTAGTTTATTTGGGATCTCGAATGATATTGCAGCTCAAGTTATTGGGGTGGGCTTTATTATTGGGGTATTACAAGACTCAACCGAAACTGCTCTAAACTCATCAACAGATGTTATCTTTACCGCAGCGGCTTGTATTGAAGAAGAGAGAAAAAGTCAGCAAGCATAATTAAATTTGTTTAATCATATAAAGGGCAACAGAGTGTTGCCCTTTTATTTTTAAGATAGCTTGTAAAATTTTATTAAAAAGCAATCTAAATTTTCTTTATTGGTATCATTTCAATTTTACTTAGATTTAAAAAGTAGAACTGAAAAAATAGCCACCTATAGCAAAAGCTAACTAAAAGTAGTTAGTTATTTGGCTTATTAAAATAATAGATATTTTAGGATTGTTTTTTTTACTAGACTTTCATAAAAATTTAGCTAAAATTGTGCGATTTTTAGGTTGCAAACGTCAAATAAGTTTGACTATTTACAGTGTCAATCATAAGGTTTGCTTCATTATTTATAATATAAATAAAGGGATAATAATATGAATAAAGTTTATCGTGTTATTTGGAATGCTACATTAGGATTGTGGCAATGTGTATCGGAGTTAGCAATAGCAAAAGGAAAAACTAAAAATAGCTATCTTCACCATTCTCCTACTAAGAGGGGGGGGGTAACTAGCTTTTTTATATTAACTCTTCTTTCATTATCCATTCAATCGGCTTATGCAGCATCATTTGATATACCTGATGATATTTCATATTCTAAGGTTAATTATGCCTTTTATAGTAATCAACAAACAGCATATAATTTATTTACAGCAGCTGGTTCTGTTTTAAGAATGACTGGAACAGGAGCGAATAAAGATACTCTAGAGGCAGCAATAGCGAGTAAATATCCAGGTAATAATGTTGGAAATCTTGGAAATTCAGGGGCTTCTAGGCTAAATGGAGTTGCATGGGATTTACGAGATAATTCACAAATAGATATCCTTCATTTGGTCTTAGGAGATAGCAATGTCGGTGGTGAGGTAAGTATTGATAGAGGCAGTTCGTTAGCTGTACAAGATAAGTTTCTTTTATATGGCAGTAGCAAAGTGGATATTAATGGAACTTTACAAACAAATACGCGTTTTAGTTTTGAACGAGACTCCACTGCTGTGGTGAATTTAAATCAAGGTGGTACCCTATCCATTGGATGGAATAGTGATAACAACCAAACTAAATACAATATTCTTAAAGCGGAAAATGGTAGTCGTAGTAGTGTTAATTTAAATGGGGGAACGATATCCTTTTCTGAAACTAGGCCAACCTCTCGTGGATATTTTGCTGTTCTGTTTCAGGGATTTACTCCAAGCAGCGGTAATAGTGTGAATCTTTTAAAGGATACGACAATATCCCTTAGCCAGGCAGCAATTGCTCTTAAAGATGTAAATATTCAAGGTAATATTGGAGCAAATTTAATTAAAACTGGAGCTGCTACTTTGATGATTCTTTCCAATAATAGTTATCAAGGAGATACTATTATAAGAGAAGGTGTTTTAGCATTGGGTGGTTGTGGAATTAACTCTGATGTAACAAGTCCAGCTCTATGTGCTGGAGATACAGATGGTAGCCTTGCTGGTAAGATAGTATTAAATGATAATACAGCTTTGGAACTACGTTATTTTGGTGATAAGACAATTAATAATACTGTAAGCGGTTCAGGTAATGTAATATTGTATGGAGCTACTCAAACTACCGCAAGTGCTACAAGAAATGCTGTTAGAGTTACTACTCCAACCACTACTACAATAGCAGGAAGTCTTTTGCATACAGGCAGTACAGAGATTAAGGCAGATAATCTTACTATTGCGGCAGGAGGTAAAATTGAGGGTACCAGTGATGTGGCAGTCAATGGTTCATCGACCAGAAATGCCACTTTAACCGTTAATGGTGTACTTAACACAGCTACTCCAAGTAATGGAATAACAGGTAAAGTTGCTTTAAATAATGGTTCTTTAATCGTCGGTAGTGGTGGTAATGTAACTGTCCATAATGTAGAGGCTACTCCATCAAGTAATTCTTTAGTTCAAGTTGATAATGGCGGAACTTTAACCACCAATTTGGTGAATGGCGACACTTTCCTGCAAGGTTTCGGAGCGGATAAAGTTACCTTAAATGGCACATGGAATGTGGCTGTGGCTGATAATGCAACTGTTAGCCAACAATCGGGAGCAAACTTTACAGGTACTGATACCACCGCTATCTTTAATAAAACAGGCAATAGTAAATTAACCCTCACTGCAGAGAACAATTTTGCAGGTATCACTAAGGTGACTGGAGGAGAAGTTGATATTCAGTCTGGAGCTAGTATTACTAATACTGCTAGTGTGTTGGTGGATAATAATGTTATCTACAATTCAGAAAATGGCGGAAATCAGGCGAAATTAACAGTTAATGGTACTTTAACCACCGCGAATGCTGGTGATGTAGAAATCAATAATGGTTTATTTACTGTTAATGGCACAGCAACTGTCGGTAATATTAAATCAACTGATACCACAGGGGATAAATTGGCTACTGTGAATGTTGCTCAAGGTGGCACATTAACGACCAATCTTGTTGCTGGGGATATTTTATTTAATGGGTTTAAGCAATCAACCGCAAAAGACATTATCACAATTAGTGGTACTTGGAATGCCGATGTGGCAAGTGGTGCTACTGTTGAGCAAAATGCTGAAGCAGCTTTTGGTGGTGCTGGTACCTTTAATAAAACCGGTGCGGGTGAATTGGACTTAACTGCCGATAATGCATTTAACGGTGCAGTGAATGTTCAAGGTGGTACATTGTCTTTGGGTAACGGCGGTGATAAGGGTGATTTAGCAAGTGAAACAATTAATGTTTCTAGCGGAGCTAACTTAAAAGTTAATCACAGTGGTGATTATACTCTAGACAGTGCAGTTACTGGTGCTGGTAATTTAATTCAGGCTGGCACTGGCACAACAACTTTAACCAAAAACAATACTTATACCGGCACCACCACAGTGGATAATGGTACATTAGCTGTTGCCGGCGGTGCAAGTATTAGCGGTACCAGCGGTGTTAATATTAACCACGGTACTTTGGATGTAAAAAGTGGTGGTACGTTAAATACGACAGGTGCGGTGAATGTTGGTGATGGTATTGATGCTGCTAACACAGCTAAGTTTACCAATGCAGGTACTGCAAGTGCGGGTAGTGTAACGGTTAAATCAGATGGTAGATTAACCAATACATCTACAGCAAATGGTTTAACTGTTACAGGTGAGTTAAAAGTAGAAAGTGGTACATTAGAATCATCTGGTACAACAAGTGTAGGTACATTGACTGTTGATAAAGCGGAGGGCGCTGCACAGAGTGGCACAGTCAATATTACTGGTGGTACGACAACTGCAAATTCAACCACTATTAAAGATGGTGAAGTCGCTGTATCAGGTGGTAAGTTAAATGGTGGGGCTGTTACTGTTGGAGATGCTGATGGCACTGATGAAGATAATGCAGCAAAACTCACTATTTCGGGTACGGGTGGTGTTGAAGCAACTAGCGTAACAGTTAAAAATGATGGTAATTTAACCAATAGTGTAACCGATGATAATGAAGCTGATGATGTTCAAAAGGGCTTAAAGGTGGCTAATGAACTCAAAGTTGAGGGCGGTACATTAGACACATCAGGTACAACCACAGCAGGCAGCTTAACGGTTGATAGTGGTGCAGTGAATGTTAAAGGCGGTACAACAAGTGCAGATTCAACCACCATTAAAGATGGTGAAGTCGCTGTATCAGGTGGTAAGTTAAATGGTGGGGCTGTTACTGTTGGAGATGCTGATGGCACTGATGAAGATAATGCAGCAAAACTCACTATTTCAGGGACAGGTGGCGTTGAAGCAACTAGCGTAACAGTTAAAAATGATGGTAATTTAACCAATAATGTGGTGGATAATCCCGATACAGGTGATGTTCAAGAGGGCTTAAAAGTTACAAGTGAGCTAAAAACAGAGGGAGGGACGATTAATTCCTCTGGTACTACTAATGCAGGTAGCTTAATTGTTGATAGTGGTGCGGTAAATGTTAAAGGCGGTACGACTACGGTTAAAGGCGACACTGAAATAAAATCAGGTAGTGTAGCAGTAGAAACAGCAGGAAAACTGGCGACTGAAGGCACCTTAAAAGTGGGCGATAAGGCTGGTGGACCAGGTACAGCTACTTTAACC
>NZ_JTJR01000054.1 GCF_001678475.1 Gallibacterium genomosp. 3
TTTTGCGAGCTAACAAGGGCATTAATATTAAATTAATATTTAGTGGAATGCTGATTAGTAAAAAATAGCTTGAGGTGGAAGTAATTTTGCTATCAGATTAAAGTTCTGTACTGTATGCGATTAAATATTTTGATTATTCTGTTAAGAGGGTATAAATACTTAAATAAGATTAGGTGGATGTTGTTTAGTAGGTATAGAAATGATTTAGAAAAGTTATAAAAAACAGCCACTTTAAGGTAGCTGTTTATACATTATAGGATAGTACTAATTAAGAAGGCTATAAATCATTTACATAGCTCAGTTATAAGGTCTCTGGTGGATAGTTTTCTTGTGCTAGTGCTATATTCAGTAGTACTAGATGCTTTTCTTTCTCTTCACGCGTTAATAGTGAATAATGTTTGAGATAGAGCGCACCCACTAATTTCCAATATAAATCTAAACCATCTAATAATATGATGCTTTTTAATTGAACAAAAACTTTTTCAGGTCCTCTCCTTTTGAACTCTTTCACGTTTTTGACATCAATTCGCGCTAATAGTCTTTCGTGTTTGATGCTGAGATTAGGTAAGTCTCTGATTTGAGATTGCTTTTTTCTCTTTTTTTGACTTTTTTCAAACTTAACCTGAGCAATAGAGAGTTCTAAATAGGATTTATATTTTTCATCATCTTCAGTAATCTCATCGGGAAGATGAAAATATTGAGCTGAAGTGGTTGAGATATAAGGACAAGGTGTTGCCCCAATTTGTCGCAATAACTCAGCAAATTGTGCTGTTGCTCTTATATAAAAAAATTTCTTTTGATAAATACCAAACATATGCTCATTCTTAAAAATACCATAGCCATTGAATAGGCTTTTGGCTGTGACAGGACCAATTAATTTACTTAGCTTGTGACAGATAAAAGCTGTATTGATTTCAGTTTGCGTTAGTTTTTTCATAAGCATCTCCTGAATAGTGGGGAAAATATAAGGAAGTTAAAAGATTGTTTATTCCATAAAGATCTCCTATTGATAAAAATACCTTAGATTTAATATAACAGTAAAAATTTCACATAAAAGATATTTTGTTATTAAAATATCAAAATTGTGAAGTAAGTCGATAAATAATGTTAAGGATAATCGTTTAATAAGTTAAAAGTGGGTTGTTATTAAGACATAGAGGATGAAAATTGACTTTATCTATTATTAGTTAATAAGATAATGATAAGAGTACATCTAAAGTAATGATATTGATTGGTTACTAAATAAATAATTTTGAATATTTTCTCAATATTAGCTTAAAATTCTTATGAAATATTGGATGAGTTGTATCTAAATTAGATAGGGTTTAATAAAAAGATATTTTGTTTATTGAGCTATGCAAAATAATATTTTTGCTAAATAGAAATGGATAATAAAAATAAGATGGATAAAAAGGTATATAGGACAAAAAAGTAATATAAAAAAATTGCCACTTTCAAAGTGGCAATTTTTAATTCGTAAAGTTTATTCAGCAACAGGGAAATCCCACCAAATATCGAAAAGATCACTAACTTCAACTTGTGAAAGTCCATTTTGTTCTAACCAAGTTTTTACTAATTGGCGGTGAGAATCATCACATTTACCAAGTTTTTCTAAGCAAATTAAACCTTCCCAATGTAAATAACCGCTTCCTTCATAAGCTAAACCGTTTGGTTTAATTACTTCATCAATGAAACGATCAACAACTTGATCAATTTCACTTACAGGCGTATTTTCTGCAAATTGCCAATTAACAAGAAAACCTAGTTCTTGGAATTCATCAATGTGCATTTTTTTGCGTTGTCTGCGATTACGTTGATATGCCATATTATCCTCCTTTTTGGACTATTGATTTTTAACAAAATAGAGATCCCAAACACCATGACCTAATTTATGACCACGTTGTTCAAATTTAGTTAATGGTCGAAAGTCTGGACGTGGAATATAATCGTTGGTGAGAGAAGTATTACGCAATTTTGGCTGTTGTCTTAATACTTCTAGCATATGTTCAGCATAATTTTCCCAGTCTGTCGCCATATGAATAAATCCTTCTGGCTTAAGTTTCTCCATAATAAGATCAATGAAAGGAGTTTGGACGATGCGTCTTTTATGGTGTTTTGCTTTGTGCCAAGGATCAGGGAAAAAGAGCTGTAAACCAGTTAATGAATTCTTAGGAATATTATTGTTAAGAATTTCAATGGCATCATGGCAAATGACACGGAGATTCGTGACTTGTTGTTCTAATGCATAAGCAATGCAAGCCCCTACGCCAGGCGTATGTACTTCAATTCCAAGATAATTAGATTGTGGATTTTGCTTTGCCATATCAACTAGTGATCGTCCCATACCAAATCCAATTTCCAGGATAACAGGATTTTCATTGCCAAAAATTTTTTTGAAATCAAAAGGATCTTGTTGATGTTCTAAACCAAAATCATCCCAATTGTCATTCATTGCACGTTTTTGTGCTTCACTTAAACGCCCAGTTCTTAATACAAAACTACGGATTTTACGCATATAGCGTCCATCTTCCGTAAATTCTGGTGTGTTAACCGTTTTGCGTTTTTGTTCAGCAATATTATTTAAAGCATTTTCTTGCATAAAATAAGATAAATCCAACAAGGTTCTACAATTAAAACGGCGTGTATTTTACCTGATAATCTGCCATTTTTGTTATGTTTTAATCAAATTCCTTATGGTACACTCGCACGTTTCATTCATTATTTAGAAGAGTTTTTATGTGGCTAGCTGAATCAACGCCAGATGCGCCTTTTGCAAGTGCAGTGTTGTCTTGGTATGAAAAATATGGGCGTAAGACATTACCATGGCAAGTGAATAAGTCCTTATATGGAGTCTGGTTGTCAGAAATTATGTTACAACAAACTCAAGTTGTAACTGTTATTCCTTATTTTGAGCGTTTTATTCAACAATTCCCTACGATTACATCGCTGGCTAATGCCCCATTAGACGAGGTATTACATTTATGGACAGGCTTAGGCTACTATGCCAGAGCTAGAAATTTGCACCGTGCTGCACAAATAATTCGAGATCAGTATCAAGGTGATTTTCCAACAAGATTTGAGCAGGTATTTGGATTACCTGGTATTGGGTTAAGCACAGCTGGCGCAATTTTGTCATCTTGTCTTGATGCGCCATATCCAATTTTAGATGGTAATGTGAAACGTGTCTTATCTCGCCATTTCGCGATTGAAGGTTGGCCGGGTGAAAAATCGGTTGAAACACAGTTATGGCAGCAAAGCGCAATGGTCACGCCTCAATCACAAGTCACCGCGTTTAACCAAGCAATGATGGATTTAGGAGCAATGGTTTGTACCCGTACTAAACCTAAATGTAGTTTATGTCCATTAGCCAAAAATTGTATTGCATACTATGAGGAGAGTTGGTCCCAATTTCCAGGAAAGAAACCAAAAAAAGCGTTACCAGAACGAGAAAGTTATTTTTTACTATGGATGCAAGGTACACAGGTATTATTACAACAACGTCCAGCAGAAGGATTATGGGGCGGACTCTATTGTTTTCCGCAATTTGAAAATCGGGATGATTTAGAGAGTTTTGTACAACAAAATAAAATACAAATTGTTGATGAATTATCAATATTTCGTCATACCTTCAGTCATTTTCACTTAGATATTCACCCGATTGTGGTAACGAATTTAAGCAGTTTATCGTTAGAGAATAAAAATGTTGCAGAAAATTGTGCAGAATATAAACAGAGAGTACAAAATGAAAGTGAATATTGGTATGATCTAGCGGATTTTTCGCCACCTAAAATTGGCTTGGCGACACCGGTTAAAAATTTGCTGCGTCAGTTATCGGCAAATTTAGCAATTAAACAAATGAAATAAGGATAATGTTATGGCAAGAACCGTTTTTTGTGAGTATTTAAAGCAAGAAGCAGAAGGCTTAGATTTCCAACTTTACCCGGGTGAATTAGGTAAACGTATTTTTGATTCAATCAGTAAGCAAGCGTGGTCAGAATGGTTAAAAAAGCAGACTATGCTAGTGAATGAAAAAAAATTAAATATGATGAATCCAGAGCATCGTAAATTATTAGAGCAAGAGATGGTGAATTTCCTATTTGAAGGTAAGGATGTTCATATCGAAGGTTATGTTCCTCCTTCAAAGTAATCAAATATGAAAGCAAAAAAATATTTTATTATCTCAGCACTCGCACTATTTTTAGTAGGATGTGGTTCATCTTATAACGATAGCATTGATTATGATGATGCTTTTGCTAAAGATACCCGTGCGTTAGATATCCTCACTGGACAGTTCTCGCATAATATTGATCGTATTTGGGGTGTAAACGAGTTATTGGTAGCAAGCAGAAAGGATTACGTTAAATATACAGATAGATACTATACACGTAGCCATGTTAGTTTTGATGAAGGTGTGATTACCATTGAAACGCAAACCAGTTTAGCACGCTTAAAAAACGCGATTGTATATACATTATTAATGGGATCTGATGCTAATGGTATAGATTTATTTGCCGATGGTGACGTACCGATTAGTTCTCGTCCATTCCTATTAGGACAGGTATTAGATCATCAAGGTGCTCAAATTCCGAATATTGCGGTAGCCTCTGCATTTGCAGATTACTTGATTAATAATAAATTACAGAGTCGTCGTTTAAGTAATGGACATATTGTGCAGTTTGTGGTGATTCAAATGATTGCTAACCACGTAGCAATTCGTGCCCAAAAATATATTCCATTTATTCGTAAAGCTGCAAGACATTACAACATTGATGAAAGTTTAATTCTCGGTATTATGCAAACAGAATCCAGCTTTAACCCATATGCGATCAGCTATGCTAATGCAATGGGCTTGATGCAAATTGTTCCGCAAACTGCAGGTCGAGATGTATTCCAAATGAAAGGCAGAAGTGGTGTACCGTCGAAGAAATATTTATTTGATCCGTATAAGAATATTGATGCAGGTGTTTCTTATTTATGGCTATTACAAAATAAATATTTAGCGGGGATTACCGATCCTACCTCAAGACGTTTTGCCGTTATTTCTGCTTATAACGGTGGTGCAGGTGCAGTATTACGGATCTTTGATGAAGATAAAGATGTTGCTGTAAATAAGATTAATCGCTTATTACCTGAGCAAGTGTATCGTATTTTAACAACGAAACACCCTTCAGCACAGGCGAGAAACTACTTAATTAAAGTTGATAAAGCACAAAAAAGTTATCGAGTAATTCGCTAATTTTGCTTGTTTTCGTGGTGCTTTAGTATTATTTTTATTCGTTTTGGACATAAAAACGGCTAACGTACGAAAAAAAGAAATTTTTTTCAAAATAGTGGTTGACTTGAAGGCCAAAAAAACGTTTAATACGCACCACTAAGACGTTGCCCAGATAGCTCAGTCGGTAGAGCAGGGGATTGAAAATCCCCGTGTCGGTGGTTCGATTCCGCCTCTGGGCACCACTATTCCTCCTTAGTTCAGTCGGTAGAACGGTGGACTGTTAATCCATATGTCGCTGGTTCAAGTCCAGCAGGAGGAGCCAAATTCAAGAAGGCTGTTACAATTTAAGTTGTAACAGCCTTTAATTTTTTCCGCAATATAGTCTGAAGATAGCTTTAAAAAAAGCAGGATCAGTGTTATATTCTTGCACCTATTTTGCCTCATATTCAAATCAATAATTTAATACATAAAGAAAGGTTCTTCTCCTTATGGTCGATTATGCGAATTTAGCAATAGCTTTAGCTGGCGTATGTCAGTCTGCAAAGTTAGTTCAACAATTAGCTCATCAAGGAAATACGCCAGAACAAGATTTACTCGTGACGTTAGAAAGTTTATTGGTCATTCAACCAAAAGAGATTATAGATATTTATGGCGGTAATTTAGAGAATTTAAAATTAGGATTAGCGACATTACTAGAACAGCTTAATGGGCAGCATGGGAGATTAGATGCTGAATTAGGCCGTTATTGGTTAAGTTTACTTGCTTTAGAAAGTAAACTTAATAGTAATGGCGAAAAGAAGCAGCAATTAGCTGATAGAATCCAATATTTACCAACTCAATTAGAATTTCACGATGGTTTAACTGATAGTTCTATGTTAGCGGTATTAGCTGGCATTTATGTGGATATTATTAGTCCTCTTGGGGCTAAAATTCAGGTAAAAGGTGTCCCAACATATTTACAGCAACCTGAAATTCAAAATTGTATTCGAGCTTGCTTATTAGCGGGCATTCGCTCTGCTGTATTATGGCGTCAAGTTGGCGGTTCAAAATGGAAATTGCTTTTTTCACGTCGTAAGTTAATCCAAGCAGCTCAACAACTGTACTCATCCCTTTAATAAACGGAGTAACTCTTCATGCAATTCAATGCTTTAACTGCACTTTCCCCTCTCGATGGTCGTTATCAAAGTAGAACAGATGCTTTACGCTCAATTTTTAGTGAGTTTGGCTTGTTACGCTTTCGTGTGACTGTTGAAGTTCGTTGGTTACAAAAATTAGCGGAAAACAGTGCAATTTCTGAAATCCCCCTTTTATCAAAAAAAGCAATCGATTACCTCAATGATATTATTGCTAATTTTGATGTGCAGGATGCACAACGCATTAAGGAAATTGAAGCAACAACTAATCATGATGTGAAAGCGGTTGAGTATTTTCTAAAAGAAAAATGTCAATCTTTACCTGAGTTGGCAGCAATTAGTGAATTTATCCATTTTGCTTGTACTTCGGAAGATATTAATAACCTTTCTCATGCATTAATGTTAAAAACAGCACGAGAAGAGGTTATTTTGCCTGAATGGAAGAAGATTATTGCGGAAATTGGCCGTTTAGCAGAAACCTATAAAACTATTCCATTGCTTTCTCGTACACATGGTCAGCCAGCTTCGCCAACCACTGTAGGAAAAGAGATGGTGAATGTGGCTTATCGTTTACAACGCCAATATCAACAACTACAAAAAGTTGAAATTCTCGGTAAGATTAATGGTGCGGTAGGTAACTATAATGCACACTTATCGGCATATCCAAACTTAGACTGGCATTTATTTAGCCAACAATTTGTGGAAAGTTTAGGAATTGATTGGAATCCATATACTACACAAATTGAACCACATGACTATATTGCAGAATATTTTGATTGTGTAATGCGTTTTAATACGATCATGATCGATTTTGATCGTGATATTTGGGGCTATATCGCATTAAATCATTTCAAACAAAAAACTATTGCAGGTGAAATTGGGTCATCAACGATGCCGCATAAAGTGAATCCAATTGATTTTGAGAATTCAGAGGGTAATTTAGGGGTAGCTAATGCGGTAATGGCACATTTAGCACAAAAGCTACCAATTTCCCGTTGGCAACGAGATTTAACAGATTCAACCGTATTACGTAATTTAGGTGTTGGTTTAGGGTATAGTTTGATTGCTTATGCATCTACTTTAAAAGGAATTAGCAAGTTAGAAGTAAATGAAGATCATTTACGTGCTGAATTAGACCAAAACTGGGAAGTGCTTGCAGAACCAATTCAAACGGTAATGCGTCGTTATGGGATTGCGAAACCATATGAGAAATTAAAAGAATTAACTCGTGGCAAACGAGTTGATCAACAAACAATGCAACAGTTTATTGATAGCTTAGATATCCCAGAAGATGAAAAAGTACGCCTCAAAGAATTAACTCCAGCAACTTATATTGGTGCGGCAATTCAGTTAGTTGATGCGTTCTAAACTTTAAGTATTTTTTGTAAAAATAACGCCCAAATGTAATATTTGGGCTTATTTATTGATTATTTAGTCAGTGGTGGCAAACCACCCATCTAATTTCTGGGCAAGCTTATCAACACCAATACGGTTTAATGCGGAGAAAGCTTCAACTTGGATATTCCCTTGGAAAGGTAAGATTGCTTCTCTTACCATTTTTAATTGTTTGCTACGTTCACTTTGGCTTAATTTATCTGCTTTAGTGAGAAGTAATAGTATCGGTAAATTAGCACTAACTGCCCACTCAATCATCTGTTGATCGAGAGCTTTCAACGGATGACGAATATCCATTAAGATAACTACCCCGCCTAAACATTCTCGTTTTTGTAAATATTCACCTAATGATTTTTGCCATTGTAGTTTTAGTTTTTCTGGTACAGCAGCATAACCATACCCGGGTAAATCAACGATTTTACAGTTTTCACTGACTTCAAATAGATTAATCAGTTGTGTTCTACCTGGGGTTTTAGACGTTTTTGCTAAAGTTTTTTGATTAGAGAGTGTATTCAATGCCGTTGATTTTCCAGCATTAGAACGGCCTGCAAATGCAATTTCTACACCAGCATCTGCGGGTAATTGAGTGATATTCGCTGCACTCATTAAAAAGTGAGTTTTATGGTAATTGAGTTTAAATTCACTGGTTGACACAATAATTATCCTTTTTTGAATGTAATTGTTTCGCCTTTTTCACCATAACGGTTTGCAGTTGGTTGGCCGAGGAATACTCCCCACTCCATTAGTAACATTGCAACAATAAAAATAGGAAAAAATTTACCTAAAATAGATTGCATAATGCCTTGGCTATAAGGCGCAATCATGACACAGCACAATGGAACAAATAAGATGATGATGGCTTTAGCTGAACGCCCACGATCATGTAAACGTTTAATAATAATAGTGAGCCAGCAATAGACAATCAGCAATAATGGAATAATTGCACCCAGAGATGTTGTCGTATGTTGTAACCATTGTTGGACAGGAAGAATATTCGCAATAATGAATAGCACGACGGCACAAAGTCCAGAACCAATCCAGAAACCTTGTCGATTTAATCTTCCTTTAAAAGAAAAAAGCGCTTGGGTAATGTACATAATGCTTGGTGATTAAAAAAGAGCCTATTTTTAGAATAGTGGGCAATTATACAAGGAAACCATTGAAAAAAGCGAAAAATTTGTTGCTTTTTCTAAGGATTATATAAGGATTTTAGTGGAGAATAAAAAATCTTAATTGTGATCAAGTTCACATCATTTTTTACAAGACAAAAATTAAAAATCGTTTTAATATTAGCAGCGTTTTTGATTTCTATCTTTGAAAATTAACTTTAAATATGAGGAAAAACAAATGGCAAAAATCGTTAAAGTTCTTGGCCGTGAAATTATCGACTCTCGTGGTAACCCAACTGTTGAAGCTGAAGTTCATTTAGAGGGTGGTTTTGTTGGCTTAGCAGCTGCTCCATCTGGTGCGTCAACTGGTTCTCGCGAAGCATTAGAATTACGTGATGGTGATAAATCACGTTTCTTAGGTAAAGGTGTATTAAAAGCTGTTTCTAACATCAACGATATCATCGCTCCAGCATTAATCGGTAAAGATGCAGCACAACAAGCTGAAATCGATCAAATTATGATTGATTTAGATGGTACAGATAACAAATCTAAATTAGGTGCTAACGCAATTCTTGCAGTTTCTTTAGCAAATGCAAAAGCAGCAGCAGCGTCTAAAGCATTACCACTTTATGCATGGATTGCAGAATTAAACGGTACCCCAGGTCAATATTCTATGCCATTACCAATGATGAACATCATCAACGGTGGTGAACATGCGGATAACAACGTGGATATCCAAGAATTTATGATTCAACCAGTTGGTGCAAAAACTTTACGTGAAGCATTACGTATTGGTGCAGAAGTATTCCACAACTTAGCGAAAGTATTAAAAACAAAAGGTTTAAGTACAGCGGTTGGTGATGAAGGTGGTTTCGCACCTAACTTAGAATCTAACGCAGCTGCATTAGCTTGTATTAAAGAAGCAGTTGAAAAAGCAGGTTATGTTTTAGGTAAAGATGTGACTTTAGCAATGGACTGTGCATCTTCTGAATTCTATAACAAAGAAACTGGTATGTATGAAATGAAAGGTGAAGGTAAATCATTCACTTCTAAAGAATTCACTCATTACTTAGAAAAACTTTGTGAAGAATATCCAATTAAATCTATCGAAGATGGTCAAGATGAATCAGATTGGGAAGGTTTCAAATATCAAACAGAAGTGCTTGGTGGCAAAATCCAACTTGTTGGTGATGACTTATTCGTAACTAATACTAAGATTCTTAAAGAAGGTATCGAAAAAGGTATTGCTAACTCAATCTTAATCAAATTCAACCAAATTGGTTCATTAACAGAAACTTTAAATGCTATTCGTATGGCGAAAGAAGCAGGTTACACAGCAGTAATTTCTCATCGTTCAGGTGAAACTGAAGATGCAACCATTGCTGATTTAGCAGTAGGTACAGCAGCAGGTCAAATCAAAACTGGTTCTATGAGCCGTTCAGACCGTATTGCTAAATACAATCAATTAATTCGTATCGAAGAAGCTTTAGGTGATAAAGCACCATTCTTAGGTTTAAAAGCAGTGAAAGGCCAAGCTTAATCTGCATTAATAATTAAAATAAAAAAAAACTGCACCTTAATGGTGCAGTTTTTTTATTATAGCTAGACAAAGTCTAGCTATAAAAACCATACACTATGCGTATGGAGTCAAAAAGCTTAAGCGATAAAAAGAAAAATCCTCACTATATAATGAATAAGGCTAACAACCAAAATTCAAAATATAGGAGGAAATATCAATGCCCACTAAGGCTAATGAGGATTTAAGTCTATCACACACCCGTTGGAACTATAAATATCATATAGTCTTTACTCCTAAATATAGACGTAAGG
>NZ_JTJR01000055.1 GCF_001678475.1 Gallibacterium genomosp. 3
TACTTGGTTTTCTCTTCTTCGCCTGTCTGAAACCATCTATCAACGCTTTTTATATATACACCGCCTAGACCACGATTATATCTATATTCTTTGATACGTTCCCATATTTCAGCTTGCTGTGTCGCTAATAGTTCAGCTTGTTTTTCTTCGTCAATCACCCAATTTTCACCATTCCATTTACACGGACAGTTCATCGGTTCAAGCACTGTTAGATTTTCAGAAACTTTGCCTACATCACTAATTTCCACTTTCTCACCTGTTATAATAGAATAATATGTCTTTCCTCTGTGATCTTCGACATATTCCCAACTATTTGCGACTCGGCGAATTACAAAATTTTCTTTATTCTCTAATGGTTTTTCAAGATAAGCATTCGCTGATAAACTACAACCTATGCTTACAAATTGTTCTTCGCTGTGAGAATAATGCCCATTACTATCCGTAACATAGACAGTAACCATTCCACTTTCTAATGCAAATCCTTGTTCATCAAATTTTATTGTCACTGTTAATCTCCTTTATCTTGCTAAACAGATATATTGAAATGCGATATTTCTCGGTCTAGCTTGCCCAAGATAGATTGATTGATACCCCATATTATTTTGTGATGTAGTGCTAATCCAAGAGCCATTTAGCCCGCCCTGCGCAATATAATTAATAGACGCCCAATATCCCGGAAATCCAGAAGTTAATTGTGAGGCATCAAAAGTATCCATATTTAATATTTCAGCCCCCTCTTTTGCCGTTCTACCACCATTCCATAAGCCTATACCTGAAATTCGTCTATATCGATCTTCTGATGCTGATGTAAATGTCATGAATGTTCCCTGCTGGTTATCCAATAAATTTCTCCCACTATCAACACCTCGACCATTATCCCAACCACGGATAAACTCACCACGCAAATCAGGCAAAATCCCTGAAGGATATATTTTGGCTAACAATGGATATAATCTTGTATTAAAAGACTGTCCATTAAACGCGAGGAAACCATCTGGCACTATAGCAAGTGGGTACGGGAGAGGTATCCCTACCATTGCATCAATTTGTATTGTACCTTTTGACATTTCTACAACTTTATCAAAAACTTTTTTAATTGCATTACTTGTCGCTACAGTATCTTCACTATCTGAATTAGTATTAGAGGACTTTTTACTATTTGGAATAGCATTATTAGCAGTTGCTTGTGCATTATCTGCTGTTGTTTGCGCTGCTGTTGCTTTTGACACAGCTTGATTAGCTGTTGTTTGTGCTGTATTGGCAGTATTACTACTTTCCACAGCTTTGTCATACGCTGTTTTAACCGCTTTCGGCGTTGCAAAATCCCGCTCCGAATCACTTGTTACACTACTATTAAAAGATGGTTTATTAGCAATACTTTCCCAGCTAAAAATAGGTTTATTAATAATACTGCTCCATTCAACAGGCAGATGATAACTAGATGACAACGGCACCCATTGAGTGCCGTTAAATTTTTCAAAAATCTTGCTAGTATCATTCCATCGCTTCGCCCCAGTCGGAATATTCTGATTATCCCCATCATTCCATGTCGCGGTTGCATTAACCGCTTGATGCAATTCATCAACAAAATCAATGTAATTACTATCTACTGTCGGTTTTTTATAATCCGCCATATTTATACTCCTTTCACTACCCAGCCAACGTTACCGCTCGCTCGGTTACCATCTTTATCAAACAAAAATACATAAAAGCCCGTCGAGTATGGCTCATCTTTGAAATCACTTACTGCAAACATTGGTACTGTTGCTTGTGGTGTCAGTACTGGTAAGCTCGCATCAATAAATGGCACACTAAAATCTACCCACGTTCCGTTTGTATCATTTGCATTTGCGTGCACTGTTCCACCATCAGTTTTTACTTTTTGATCGAGTTTGATATTAATATCATCAATGATGACAGGCTCTGTTACTTCAGTTACTGTAAGTCTAAATTTCAAATATCTAAACTTCGTTTCATAAATTGATGCTTCCGTATGCTCTCGCCATTCTTCTGTTTCTGCTCCTCGTACTGCAATGTAATACGCTATCTTATAAGTGCCACTACTTATCACTTTGGGCGTAATTGTGATTTTGCTTGATGCTAAAATCGTGCCGTAGTCAATAACCTCCTCGTAGCTACCTACCTGTTCTGTTGGTTGTAGATACAATGGATATCCAGCATTAACTTGAGATTGCGGACTTGTAAATCCATTAATCTCATAGTGTTGTCGCCAAGTTTGCGTCGTGTTGATTGGTAAATGGAGATTGTTATCAATAGTACGTGCATTACTAAATGTACCGCCGTACTCGCTGTTATAATCGTATTTCAGGACGTAATCTGGTGGCTCACTGACATTTGCGAGTATAAATTGCTCAACCGCACGATTACTTGCGCTGTCAACCGCTCGCACCCAATATTTATAACGTCCTGCTTTAGTTTCGAATTGCGGAAACGCTAAACCATCAATACGAGTCAGTAATTCAGCAGTCGCAAAATCATCACCTTTATAGAGTTCGTAATAAACTATCGGTAATGATGTACGCGCATTTGTCCATTTCAACATTACGTAGTTATCAATCACTTGTTGTGAGATTTGCACGGAATTTGGTGGATAAATCACTAATTCAGCATTTGCCGATTCACTTCGATTACCTCCCAAGTCAATCGCTGTCACGGAATATTGTGCATTGCCTGAATAATCCGCCTTAAACTTAAACGATGTGCTTTTTACTGTTGCGATGACTTGGTTATTTCGTCTAACTTCATACATCTCCGTAGCAAATGAATTGTGAGTTACTTCTGACCATGTCAGCAATACTTCCTCGCCAACAATTTCAGCCGTTAATTCTGGTACGTTACCTGAGTTAATCGCCACATCAATAAACTGAGGATTAATAGAGTGTACATTTGACGAATCAACCGCTACTACCCAGAAACGATGTGTAGTACTTGTGATAAAACCGGTATTAAGCTCATTCGCCTTAACTTTTGCGACTAATGTTGATGCTTCGAATGATTGCCCCGTTCTCACTTCATAGTGGTCTAAGTCAATATCTGGTACCATTGACCAGCTAATAAAACAGCCTTCTTGCGATAAGACATAACTCTCCAACCCTGTCACATCATTTGGTGGTCTAAGTTTACCAATGGGATTATAGCTATAAGTAGTTATCGCTTTTGTCCATGTACCCAGCACGTTCGCAGTATCAATTTTGATTTGATAATTACCACCGTCTTTAACATTCGGAATCTCGATTGTTGCATCATTGGTAATTGGCAATGTTACCCAGTTGCCGTTACCCTCACGATAACTTAATTGATAGCGTGATGTAGTGCTAGTTGCGGGTGCATAACTCACAACAATGCGTGTTAGTACAGTATTTCCAAGACCTTTATATATCTCGTCAGTAATAACAACATCTCTTACTCCCGTATTAAGCGTAAGATTGCTTGTATCTCGTTCATTAAATGCCCAATCTCGTTCAATGTAGTTATACTTTGACGGATTGTGGTCAACTGCACTAATCGTAAATGTACTATCGCTATTTTCAGCAATGGTAACAACACGATAAAGCTCTGGTAATAAATCCGCTTTCGAGATAATCCATGTGCTATTCTGTGCAATCGTGCTAAATACGGCATCTACATTAATACTAGATACTGTACCGCGATTTGTGATATTACGCTGTTCAAGTTTGCCGTCTTGATTAATTACACAAATAATATAGTGTTGATTTTGCTCAAGCGTAATCTCTGCATCTAACAAGATTGTTGATGTTGTTGAGCTGTCTTTTACTCGACCACCCATTCGCTCTCCAGCCCGATGGACATCAGATACTTGGATAATGTCACCCGGCATAGGAATAACACCATCCTGGCCAACACTAAAAGTTACAACTTCACTCTCATGTTGTTCGGTGAATAACAACCATTTCCCTACACGCCTTGCTTGCCCTCTTGACGTACAACCAAACGCGACCACTTCTGTTTCTGATACATAGCCCATTTTGACAATCGCTTCTGCATCTTCTACGTACTCAACCGCTTGTTTAAACATATTGTTTGGGTCGTTCCAGGTCACTAAAGCAACATTATGTCGCGTTTTAATATTGCTTCCCGCACGAGTAAACGTCCCATTAACAACGTTTGTATTATTAAATTGATACACTGGGGCTTTCGGTGCATCTTGTACTAAAGCAAGCGTTCCACTTGCCCAGTAACTCATCGCACGAAACGCTGAAGCAAGGTCTTTTAATAATTTATAGGCTTCTTCTCTTGTTTGAAGATATACATTACAGGCAAAACGAGGTTCCCTACCACCAAAACCATCGGGAACTAATTCATCGCAATATCGAGCAATTTGATATAAAGACCACTTATCTAACATAGAGTCTTTAATATATTCCCCGGCACCGTACAGCTCGTTAGTGATTAAATCGTAATAAATCCATACAGGATTATCCGTCCAATCAACCTTAAATTGCCCGTTCCAATCACCACTGTACGCTCTTGTTGTTGGGTTATAATTACTCGGTACTCTGACTTTTATACCTTTACAATCATACGCACGCGTTGGAATAGAACTAAATTGTTCCGCATTAATTTGTACTGCGATATAAGCCGTACTCGGATAAGTGAGTTTTTCGTAAAAACCTGTAGTTAAAGTTGCCCAAATAGTTTGGTTTTAGATAGTGGCTGTATTTGCATCTGGTGTTAAACGAGTAACGCGTACATTCCAAGGCGCATTTCCTGATAAATTAAATGAGTGTGTATGGCTATATGTTGATGTCGTTTTCCCCGAAATCGTGATATTTCCCGCATCAATCCAACTACCACCATTCGGCTGATACTCCACTTTTAAATCAACTGTTGTACCATTAACATCACCATTTTCTTTATTCTGCACAGTTAATCTTGGTACTTTAATTGATATACGTGCAAAATCTGCTTCTTCCGCTGTAATGACCCGTACAATCGGATAAGTTTGTTTTACTTCTGTATTAACATCTGAGGTTGTTTCAATCGTATTACCTATTGATGTTCTAGACTGTCTAACTGCACCGTTTCTCCACTCAATCACCACATCTTTAAAGTTGTAATTTCCGTTACTATCTTGTAATGGCACATCACCAAAATAAACTGACTTAGCACCATTAACTGGACCTTGTATTTCCCCACATGACACTACCTCAACAAATTTTGCGTACTGTTTACTGCGCAAGCTGTCTGGGGCTTCAACAGGTATTCTTCCGCCACCACCACCGCCTTTTCCACCACCTTTACGACCAACAATTTGCATGTCCTATAACCTCGCTCACTTAGAAGATACCCCATTAAGAGTTGAATTATTCGTTGATTTTATATCTGTTTCTATCGGAATATCTTTATCTGTCAAACTCGCCGATATAACCGCACTTCCCACCGCTAAACGACCATACAATAAGGGAATTGGTTGTCCTTGTTGCGTGGTATTGACAGCACCGTTAAATAAATAAGAGGGTTTGTTCTCTGGCGATTCTTGCGGACCGTCCATTTTTGGCGTTGGAGCTAACATCTGCGATACGCCACCTAGTACCAATGCTGTTCCCATTAAAAAAGGCATTTGAGCAACACTTCCAAAAAAGCCTGAAGTCGCTATTGCCGACCAACCAAAAGGATTCCAAAAAGAAAAGCCTATCAATGCTGCCCCTAAAATAATATTGAACAAACCACCACTTTTTCTTCCCTGTAATACTGGCACTAAGATAAAATCGGTTTGTCGTCCGTATTGCATATTAAAACTGTCTGCATCATCACTAGATAATGCGTGCTGTTTGACTAAAAAACGATAACGAATGCCGTACTTTTCTGACTTTTCTAAGAATTCTCGAAATCCTTTTCGTAATACGCATAATGCTCGGATTGCTTCGGCAGGCGTATCAACGGCTAACTTATGTACTTTGCCAAAACGTTTACCCAGCTCACCTCTTAGCTTAACTTTGCGCAATATATCGCAAGATATGCGTTGTTCTGTTTCTGTAATATTGTCCATAAATATCCTTACTTGATAATCGCCCGTACAAATGCTGCCCTATCACACCATCACCAAGATACACTGCACCATGATTTGGCACTGGTGCGCTAATTGTCATTAATATGACATCGTTTTCTTGTAAGTCCTCGACCTCAACAAACCCAGCTTTGGCGAAATTCTCTAGATAAAGGTTGCCACCTTCATTCCACCAACCGTCTAGTCTTGTGAAATCAGGTAAATCAATCTCTAATTCTTGTTTGTAGTAATCTCGAATGAACGCATAACAGTCTGTTAAGCCGTGAATAAATTTCCGTCCGAATAATAGCTTTATATTTGTTACGGCGGGCATTGTGTGTAATTCAATCTCATCTTGATTTACGCCAATAATTAGCCATTCATACCCCGATACTGCGTGGGCATCTATATCCGTAACAGATGGTAAGCAATCACTATCAGGGTGCGAATGAACAACAGTCACAATCTCACCTTGTTTCTCGGCTTTTTCGTAATCTTCAACCCCAATTACAAATTCATCCAGCCCATCTTTGGCAAGATTTTCACAAGCAATATATTTTTTTCGCCCGTTCTTAATAATAAAAAACCCGCAGCTTTCGTGCGGGTAACACTCTTTTGCGTGCTGTATTGCAGCTTTGATATGTTTATCCATCTGTTTAAATCCTCAAATAAGCAACCGCTGGGAAACCTCCGAAAGGCAATTCACTCCATTCACCAAAATGCGCTTTACAGTCATCTAGCGTCTTGCCACAAGTTGGTAATCCACCTGTATAGCCACACTGTTCACCTCGATATCGGAATTGACAATAATCCGCAATAATCTGGCGGCGAGGTAATTTCACTCCCTCTAAATCGGTCGCAGGTAAAAGCTCAAAACTCACTTGTAAGTGGTTTTCTTCTTTCTTTTGAGAGATATAAAACACATCATCTGGTAGATGTGCATATGGGTCAGCAGTTAAATTGCCGTTTTCAAAATTCACCGCATCGAGATAAATCACTTTTGTGCGTTTGCGGATAAATTTAGCTCCCTCAATGCCTTTAAGTTTTGCAAGCACAAGTGTTATTGCACCGCCTAAGTTACTAAATGTCACTGTGGGTCTAACTGGATTTAAGCCATCAACCGCAAATCCCTCAACTTGTACTGGGTAAGGCGCATATTCATTTCCTTGCCAGATAATCGCCTGCTTGAGTTCACTCATCCCATTATGGAATCGGTAAACCACGTCACCAAATTTTGTTAGGTCTAATTCATACAACTCAACCCATGCAGACGCATCAAACGCTTGTAGTGTTCCGTAGATACTCATGCAACCACCTCTCTAAACGTACAACTAAACTCTACTGTGCTGACATTCATTGTAGCTTTCCAGTTTTCACATACGACCTTCTTCTGTTGTCCTGTGTACGGGTCATTAAATAAAAATGGCGTAACTGCATTATGACGCATAAAAAAAGCATCGATTTCTCGATGCTCTTCACCTCTTTTTGCTCTTATCACGACTGGATAACTTCGTAGCAAGCTATTGATACCTGTCGCTTGGCGTTGTTCATAACCATCACCAAACTTCACCACATTTACCGTTGGTTGGTTATCTATCTGCATACCGACACGTACACACCATTTAAACGTTTCCATTATGCAAATACTCCTCCTGGCCGTAAGTTATTCATAATTCCTGTGCGGACTTCTTCTTTTGCAATCTTGCGGATCAATTCAACGGTTACGTGTAGTTGATCTCTTTGTTGTTTCTGAGTAACTTTCGCATCCATTGGCTCACCATTATTAATTACTTTAATATCAATATTAGCGTTCTGTTGCTTCGGTGTAAATGTAGGCACTTTCGGCACGGCGACACCGCCACCATTGGCAAAACCACGGCGCCCCGAAAAAGCTCCACCATAATTCAGATAGTTTAAATAATCTAATCCAATACGGCTTGTTGCTTCTTTAGTAATAACATATTCGCCTTTGTGGACAATCCCCGCAGGAGTATATTTGCCCCCTAAACCAGTAAAGCCTCCCACATCAAAACCAGCCAAACCGCCTTTATACAATAGCTGACCAAACGCATCATATCCGCCAGCCGCACCAACTTTACCACCACCAGAGAATAAAGCAAATGCTGAAGATACTGCTTTAAAAACCAACATCCGCATTGTCATTTGAGCAATATCTTTGATAATGGATTGAGCCAAATCTCTAAAATTAGCTTTTCCCGTCAACACAAAATCTGTTAACGCATCAGACATACCCACAAGTGCATTTTGCGTAATTTGAGAGACATTTCCCATGACATTGTTAGCTGCATCACCAAATTGATTTAAACCATCTTGCAAACCTAGTAATGAATTAGACTGTGCTAACTCTTTTTGTCTTTCAATTTCAGCTCTACGCTCTTTTAGCTTGATAATTTCCGCATCTAATTGTGCAGCATTCTCTTTTGACATACCGATTTTAAGGCGAGCAGCTTCAAGATCTAATTGATGGTTATACTGAATTAAATCCTGTTCTTTACGAGTTTTACCCAACAACCTCAATTCAAATTCCATTGCATTCAGCTGTTGATTATTATTGATACCGAACTGTGCAATCGCTTTTTTCTGCGTTTCACTATCAATTTGACGCGCCATTTCTTTCAATTTCGCTACACCTTCCACACCATAGGCTACATATTTTTCTGCATTAGCGGTGATGTCTTGTTGTAGTTTATTAAACTCTTGGTACTGGCTAGGTTCACCGAACAGCTTAATATCCTCAGTATCAGCTCTTAGCTGTGCAATACGGTTTTGCATATCCGTTAACTGGTCGGTGTATTGTTTCTTGTAATCAGGACCACTATGTTTATTATTTAGAGTACTAATTTGATACTGTAACTCAGCATTATACGCTTCGTTATATCCTGCATCTCCTTCATTAACTTTACGATCTCTTAATGCAAGTTTAGCTTTATATGCTGCAAGTTCTTTTCCTTTAAGCGTATTTAATTTAAGACTTTCTTGTGATTTAGCGATAGATTTTGCCACCTCAGATGTTCTAATAACTAACATCTTTGGATTAAATCCCTACGATGCTTGGTTAACTAAATGTATTTGAGCACCTAATCCTGCCATTGCATCTGTAAATTGTGCTATTGGTGATATCGCATCTAAGGTTTTGTTTCTTAACGTATCTGAATATTGAGCATATTGTCCTAAAATACCGTTTGTTTCATATAACCGATTACCTAATTCAATTTCTAATGCAATTAAATCCTTTTTAGACTTAGCTAATTGCTCCTCCGCCTCTTTTAACTTTTCACGTTGTATTCGAGCTTTATTTAAAGCAACATCTGCTAGCCCACTTTGGTCAATATAAATATCTTTTCCAGTATAATCATCTACCGCCCAAACACCTTTAACTTTAGATTTTTGCAATAACTCATCATATTCCCGAGTCAACTTACTAACTTCTAATGTCTGTTCTTTAATAGCCTCTTTTATTTTAGCCATACTTGATTCAAGACGTACATTATCAAGACGCTTTAATGATTCTGCCGTCACATCCAAACTTTTTGCAAAATCTAAATTTTCTAATTTGGCTTGTTCCGTTTTGGCATACCATTCATACAGAGCCATAGCTCCAACAGTCAACGCCCCTGTTACAAGACCGATAGGTCCACCAACAAGACCCAAAACACTATTAAATGACCGAGTTATAAAATTGGCTTGTCGCTTGGCTACAGTCAGTTTCTGTGTTGCTGCGGTTTCAACATTAGTTAATCTGATAAGTTCTTTTTTCTGTGATGCAATTTGGTTGTGCAAAATAGCTCGCTCTTTCTCAACAGTAGTTAACTCTAACTGTGCGCGTAGCAGACTCATTGTTGATTGAGCGGCTAATTTATCTGCCGTTGCTTTCTGTTGAGCATTCATTGCAGCTACTTTTGCAGCTATTGCTTGTTGTTGAGTTATTTGTACTGTATTTGCTAATCGTCCTGCAATCGCTCCCCCACCAATATAAAGCATACTTCTAGCAAGAAAATCAAAATGTTCAGACGCCACTCCAACCGCTTCTGATAATAATCTAACAGCTCCTGTTGTTTCATTAGCTTCTCCTGCCCATTTTATTGCTTGTGTTCTTAAGTTTTCAAAAGAAGCAGAAAGGGTAAGCACCCTTGTTGAAAAATCTTTATCTACACTGGCTTTAGCATTCTCAAGTGCAGGAATAATTACATCCATTGTGAGCTTGCCATCATTTGCCATTTGCCGTAATTCGCCTGTCGTTACCCCAAGACCTTTTGCAATAGCCATCGCAAGCCCCGGTGTTTGCTCCATTACCGAGTTAAATTCTTGTCCTCGAAATATACCACTAGCTAATGACTGTCCGAATTGCATTAATGCTGCTTGAGCTGAGGCAGTACTTGCTCCAGAAATAGCTACGGCTTTTGAAACTGTTTCAGTTAAACTCGCCACTTGAGCTTGATTAATGCCTAATTCTTTAGCATTTTGTGCAAAACGTTGATACACCTCTGAAGTTGCATTCACAGACTGGTTTGTTCGCATTGAAATATCAAAGACGGATTGAAGTGCTTGTGTACTTGCAATAGCATTGCTATGTACTAAACGCATACGGTTACCAATTTCAGTATAACCCTCTGCATAGGCTAAGAATGATTTCGCACCACTCAGCCCTTGTCCCCCGAGAAACCCCAACCTCGCCCATTTATTAGTATCATTTAATGAATTTGCCGCTTTTTCAATATTCTTGAGATAGGTTTGGGTTCTTTCTGAAGTTTGTCGTGCAGCATACTCTGCTTTTTTTAGACCATTCTGAAATTGGACAGTATCCAACCCTAGCTTAATCGCCAATTCACCTAATGTTGACATTCTTGCCTCCATAAAAAAAGCCCGCTAAATAGCGAGCTTATGTCTATTAACTGATTACTCAATATCGACCAAATAATCGATTTATTTTTTCTTCTTTAGTTGGCGTTGGATCACGTAAAATTTTAATAATCCAAATAACACATAATATTAGAGGAATACCCGGTAAAATTAGCGCATATAATAAACCCTCGATAATGTTCATTACTTAGCGGAATAAGATCAATCAATGCTGAACCAAAATACCAATAAGTCATACCGACAAGAAGAAGCAAGATAAATGCAAATATTCTCTTAAAACCTATCATTGCTAAAACAAAAAAGGTACTAAATTCATTCATCGCCCACCTCCTATTCATAAGTTCAATCTACCAAATCCCTACGGGCAGTCAAGCTATTTCAGCAAAGAAATCAATAAACTTTTCCCCGCTAACTTGATCGCATCAAACGATAAATCAATCCCTTTGGTTTTAATGATTTGTTTAATTTTATTCCACGCTGTGTCGCTACGGATTTTGTCAAGAAATTCGTGTCCTTGCCACGTCAAATTAATAGCAACAAAATCCGCATCGCCCATTGTGGAATTATCTTCTATACAAATCAATTCGGCTTGAGATAATAGCTGATAATGATACCCCACTACATCAGGTGGAAAGCCTTTAATACTTTCACTGTCTAATGGTGTATTATCAACCTTTTGTTCAAGCTTTAACAAAATTTTACGGATAAGCTCCCAATCTCGTTTCATTTTTTATCCTTAGCTTTTTTAGGTATAGTAGA